>NZ_JADOEK010000001.1:0-1039131 GCF_027563165.1 Alteromonas sp. PRIM-21
TGGTAGCGGAGTCAGTGGCAATATATAATGAAAAACGCCCGCATCTGGCCCTTAAATACAAAACGCCCGATGAGATACATCGGGCGTTCTAAACAAAATAAGTGTCAACTTATTCTAGGACTAGTCAGCGAACGTCGTTAGTTACCTAACGATGCATAAATTTTTATTCAACACCGCGAAGTAGAGCGTTAATACCTACTTTAGCGCGGGTTTTCGCATCAACTTTTTTCACGATGATTGCTGCGTATAGGCTGTATTTGCCATCTGCGCTAGGTAGGTTACCCGCAACAACCACAGAGCCCGCTGGTACACGGCCGTAGTGAACTTCACCGGTCTCACGATCATAGATACGCGTGCTCTGACCGATATAAACGCCCATTGAAATCACTGAGCCTTCTTCAACGATAACACCTTCTACGATTTCAGAACGCGCACCGATAAAACAGTTGTCTTCAATAATGGTTGGGTTTGCTTGAAGTGGCTCTAATACGCCACCGATGCCTACACCACCGGAAAGGTGAACATTTTTACCAATCTGCGCACACGAGCCTACAGTAGCCCACGTATCAACCATAGTGCCTTCATCAACAAATGCACCAATGTTTACGTACGAAGGCATAACCACTGCGTTTTTACCCACAAAAGTACCCGTGCGTACCGCTGCTGGAGGAACAATGCGAGCGCCATCCGCTGCGAACTGCTCAGCCGTGTAGTTAGTGTACTTTAATGGTACTTTGTCATAAAACTTGCTCTCTCCGCCTTCAATAACATCGTTGTTGTGAAGACGGAAGAAAAGTAGAACCGCTTTTTTCAGCCACTGGTGTACTACCCATTCGCCAGCAATTTTTTCTGCAACGCGGCCTTTTCCACTATTAAGTAGGTCGATAGCTTGCGCTACCGCATCTCTTACTTCATCAGGTGCTGATGATGGGCTAATGCTGTCGCGATTTTCGAAGGCGTCTTCAATAATGGCTTTCAATTCATTCATGGTATTGTGATATCTTCAAGTTGGTCGAGTTTAAACAGGATACGCTTTTTAAGGTTTACCTGTTGTTCTTGGGTTAATGCGATGCCAGCCTCATTGCTGACGATAAAAATATCTTCAGCTCGCTCGCCAATAGTGGCAATTTTTGCAAGCTTAAGTGTCATATTAGTATCAACGAATGCATGACCAATTTTAGCTAAAATGCCCGGTGCGTCTAGGGCTTCTAACTCGATAAGCGTGGCTTCATCGTTGATATTGAAAAAACGAACCTTGGTTGGCACGTCTAACTGTTTCATTTGGCGCGGTAACTTTCGTTTGTTTTCGTGAGAGCGTCCCGGCTTTTCTAATTGGGCAGAAATGGCATTCTCAATAGAAGCAATGCGCGACTCTGAGCTTATACGACTGCCGTCATTTTCAAGAATAAGCATACTGTCAAATACATAGCCATCTCTGGTCACGGTTACGTGAGCATCGTGGATAGAGCAATTGCGACTATCTAGTACAGATGCGACTTGAGCGAACAAGGCCTTTCTATCTTTGCCATACACAAAAACTTCAGTGCCGCCTTTGGAACTGTTGTCGTTCGCTTTTACCAATAGGCCGTTGTGTTCAGGTGTCAGCCATTCACCTTGTGCTTTAATAATTTCATCTGTATGCCACGCAATTTGAGTCGGCTTGAAGCGAACAAAATAGTCGTCATCAAAACGAGCCCACAGTGCATCTATTGCATTAGTATCGATAGCGCGCTCTTGCAGTATTTGTCGAGCTTGATGTTTGTGCGTGGTTACTCGCTCGTTGAGTGTAACCTGACACTGTAGCCCATTATCTAACGCTTTTTGCGTCATTAAATACAGTTCGCGAAGCAAAGACGCTTTCCAATCATTCCAGAGGTTATCGTTGGTGGCGCGAATGTCGGCAAGGGTCAGTGTATAAAGTAAATTAAGGTGGTTATGGCTTCTTACCGCACCAGCAAACTCACTAATTACATCAGGATCGTAAATGTCGCGGCGTTGGGCAACCACTGACATAAGCAGGTGGTTTTCTACTAGCCATGCAATCAGTTCTGCATCTTTACTTGGTACGTCGTGCTGTGCACAGAACTTAGCAACATCTTGCGCGCCTAGAGTGGAGTGGTCGCCATTACGACCTTTCGCGATGTCGTGGAAAATTGCAGCAATGTAGAGTATTTCAGGTTTGTCTAGGTTCCGGCAAATTCGGCCGCACCTTGGAAAATCTTTGTTCTCTTTCGAGAAAAAGTAGTTTACATGTTTTACTAATCGGTGAGTGTGTTCGTCCACCGTATAGGCATGAAACAAGTCAAACTGCATCATACCTACAATGGTATCCCACTCTGGAAGGTAGGCTTGTAAAATACCGTACTGGTGCATAATGTCCCAACCGAAATCAAAAAATTCAGGTTGCTTCATTAATCGCATAAATTTTTCGCGGCAAAGAGGACGCTCTACGTAATATTCGGCCTCAAAGGCCCGGTGAGCGTTACGCAATTGTCGAATACAAATAGTGCTTAAGCCTTTCACTTCTGGCGTGTTTGCCACCAAATGTAAAAAGTCTAAAATGGCTTCCGGTGATGAAAATACGGTTTCGTGACGTGGCGAAATCATATTGTCGAGCAGTTCAAAATCTTCGTTTATGATTACGCTTTTTTGCACGCTTTGGTTAAGCATGTCGTACTTGAAGCGCTGTAGCAGCATTTGATTCAGTTCAGAGACGCGCGCTACAGTGCGGAAAAAGTCGCGCATCATTTTTTCTACAGACGCTTTACCTTCTTCACCGTATCCCATCATTTGTGCAACATCGGGTTGATAGTCGAAAAGCAGTCGGTTTTCGCTTCTGCCAGCAACCAAGTGAAGCGCACAACGCATTTTCCACAGGTGCATACGACAGGCGATTAACTCACTGTGTTCTTGCTCGGTGAAGTAACCGTGACCCACCAAATTCCATCCGTCATACTCTTTAAAGTGCTTTTTCGCCACCCAACCGATAGATTGAATGTCTCGCAAGCATCCCGGGTTTTCTTTAATGTTCGGTTCAAGGTTGTAAGCGGTGCCGTTAAACTTGGCGTGGCGCTTTTTTTGCTCGTCATATTTAGCCGAGAAGAAAGATTTACTCGACCAAGAATTGCGACCGTTTACCTCATCCCACAGTTTGTCGAATGTAGTTTCACTTCCACAAAGCAGACGGCTTTCAACGAGATTTGTCGCAATCGTAATGTCGTCTTTTGCCAGTTTAACCGTTTCTTTAATTGTGCGTACCGACTGTCCAACATCTAACTTGATATCCCATAAAAGGGTGATGAACATGCCAATTTTTTCTTGCACTTCAGGCTTTAGCTTCTTCTTGCTGACAATAAGTAAATCGATGTCTGAGTGAGGTTGTAAATGGCCGCGACCGTATCCGCCCACCGCGCAAAGGGAAAGCTCGTCCACGGTATCTAAGCCGTAAAGTTGCCAAAGGTGACAAAGCAATGCGTCGACAAACTGCGCACGACCGGTTACGAGCTGATTAACTGGCGTAGCGTCGAAAGACTCTGTTATCCAAGTGTAACTGGCTTCCACGCATGATTTAATGACGGGAATTTCATCAACAGAGTTAATTGTGTCGATATTCTTTATCAGTGATTGCAGCGTCAAAATGCACCTTTGAAATAGACTTCTATTAAAACGCTAAGAACAATAGCATGAATTGATAGTAGTTCGCAGTAGCAAATTTATGCATAAGTTAGGTTGAATTGTGAATATTTATGGTTTTTTGTTATAGGTGTGTAGCCCGTTAAATAGGGTCTTTGTATGAGGGTGAAAAATAAAGATTTAGTATGCGGTTTTAAATGAGGTAAAGGGGCAAGCAAAGCGGCTGTTTGCTTAACAGCCGCAATGTAAAAGTTATCCGTGTGAAATAACACGCTCTAGGCTTTCTTCCTCACGCAGCGTCAAAATTTCAACACCGGTCTCGGTAACTAAAAGAGTGTGTTCCCACTGAGCACTTAAACTTCTATCTTTGGTTACAACAGTCCATTGATCTGGCAAAACTTTTGAGTAACGTTTGCCTGCGTTAACCATAGGTTCGATGGTGAAGCACATCCCAGGCTCTAAAACGTCACCTGTACCAGGCTTTCCATAGTGAACAATTTGCGGCTCCTCGTGGAAGCTTGCACCAATACCGTGACCGCAGTATTCGCGTACTATTGAATAGTTATGCGCTTCAGCATGGGTTTGACAAATATGACCAATGTCGCCGAGACGCATGCCCGGCTTCACTTGTTCAATTGCTTTATATAGGCACTCTTGAGTAACGCGAATAAGGCGCTCGGCAAGAATAGATGGCTTACCCACAACGAACATCTTCGAAGTATCACCGTGATAACCGTCTTTTATAACAGTTACGTCGATGTTGATAATGTCACCGTCTTTTAGCTTCTTGTCAGAAGGAATGCCGTGACATATACAATGGTTCACCGACGTACAGATAGACTTTGGAAATGGTGGGTGTCCATAGTTTAGTGGAGCGGGCACTGCCTTTTGCTCGTTTACTATATAGTCGTGACAAATAGTATTCAGTTCATCGGTGGTTACGCCTTTTTTCACATAAGGCCCGATCATAGTAAGTACTTCGGCAGCCAGTTTACCGGCTACGCGCATCTTTTCGATTTCTTCTGGGGTTTTGATAATAGCTGTCACAGCGCCTCTCAAATCGTTTGAAACTAGTTTGGTGAAGAATTTAAATTACTTACGCAGTATAACACTATTCAGGTCATTCTTAGTAAGGTGCTGATATTAAAGGCATTTAATTAATGATTCTTAAGGCTGATAGCAATGGGGTGGGTAGTTTTAAAAAAGGTTAGCAAAAATACTTAAAAGCCGGGCTTTTTAACGTTAAAACTTGAGGCTGTGGTGGTATTGTGATATAAAGCGCGCGCCCTGACGGAAAGCTCATTTTGCTATGTGCATTAAGCACCGTTTTAGAGGGTAAATTTATTTTATTAAAACACACATATACCGACACTTCGTATCGGGGTGTTCAGTTCAACGCAGGTTGGCCTGAATCGATACAAGGGGTATATGGAGGCCTAACCCCAAGAGGAAAATAAAATGGCTAATGTTTCTATGCGTGACATGCTGAAAGCAGGTGTGCATTTCGGTCACCAAACTCGTTACTGGAACCCAAAGATGAAGCCTTTCATCTTCGGTGCTCGTAATAAAGTTCATATCATCAACCTTGAAAAAACGGTTCCACTTTTCAACAACGCACTTAACTACCTTTCAGGTGTTGCGTCTAAGAAAGGTAAAATCCTTTTCGTTGGTACTAAGCGCGCCGCTGGCGAAGCAGTAAAAGACGCTGCTCTTAAGTGCGACCAGTACTACGTAAACAAGCGTTGGTTAGGTGGTATGCTGACTAACTGGAAAACAGTACGTCAGTCAATCAAGCGTCTTAAAGATCTAGAGCAACAAGCTCAAGACGGTACGTTTGATAAGCTAACTAAGAAAGAAGCACTTATGCTTCAGCGCGAAATGGACAAGCTTGAAAACAGCCTTGGCGGTATCAAAGACATGGGCGGTCTTCCAGACGCAATCTTTGTTATCGACGCAGATCACGAGCACATTGCTGTAACAGAAGCTCGTAACCTAGGTATTCCTGTTGTTGGTGTTGTTGATACTAACTCTAACCCAGACGGTGTTGATTACATCATCCCTGGTAACGACGATGCTATCCGCGCTATCCAACTTTACTTGGATGCTGCTGCAAACGCTATCAACTCAGGTCGCGAAAGCAACCTTGAAGTACAAGCTGAGCAAGACGACTTCGTAGAAGCGGCAGAGTAATTCTGATTGCTTACTGTCATATCTAGATAATATGGCGGTACTACAATACGAAACGTATTGAGAGGGGCGATATCGCCCCTTTTACCTAACGAATTTATATTTAATGCTGAGGAATTGAAAAATGGCAGTGACTGCAGCACTAGTTAAAGAACTGCGCGAACGTACTGGCGCAGGTATGCTGGATTGTAAAAAAGCCCTGGTTGAAACGGATGGTGACATTGAGTTAGCCATTGAAAACATGCGTAAATCAGGTCAAGCGAAAGCGGCTAAAAAAGCAGGCCGTATCGCAGCTGAAGGTGTTATCCTTACTAAAGTTGAAGGTGGTCGAGCGACCATGCTTGAACTAAACTGTGAAACTGACTTCGTAGCACGTGACGAAGGTTTCCTTAAGTTTGGTAACGAGCTTCTAGAAGTAGCAGCGGCTAACAACATCAACGACATCGACGCGCTTAACGATGCAGAACTTAACGGTTCTAAAGTAAGCGAAGTTCGTGACGCACTTGTTGCTAAAATCGGTGAAAACATCTCTCCTCGTCGCGTTATCAACGTTGAAGGTGATACGCTAGGTGCATACGTACACGGCGGCCGTATTGGTGTTATCTCTATCCTTACTGGCGGCGACGAAGAGCTAGCGAAAGATATCGCAATGCACGTTGCAGCTGCTAGCCCGCAGTTTGTTAAGCCAGAGAATGTTCCGGCTGAAGTTGTAGAGAAAGAGAAAGAAATCCAAATCGAAATCGCTATTCAGTCTGGTAAGCCAGCTGAAATTGCTGAGAAAATGGTTGCAGGCCGCATGAAGAAGTTCACTGGCGAAGTGAGCTTGACTGGTCAGCCTTTCGTTAAAGATCCTTCAATCTCTGTAGCTGAGCTTCTTAAGAACAACAGCGCAGACGTAATCAACTTCGTACGTTTCGAAGTTGGTGAAGGTATCGAGAAGAAGACTGAAGACTTCGCTGCTGAAGTAGCTGCTCAAATGGAAGCTGCTAAGAAATAATTGAGCGTTTATCTTTTGCATTACGCAATAGTTAGATAAACTACAAAGCACCTCTTAGGAGGTGCTTTTTTATAGCTGCATATCTTTAGTATTGCTAATGCAGTGCGCAAGTGTGAAGCTAGGCGAGTTACAAGCGTGCGCCTGCCAAACAAACGAAAGCGCTTTGTCCTATGTTTTTTACGTCAATGCTTTATTGAAAGACATAGGACAAAACGGGTTTACGAGGACAATTCAAACTATGAGTATCACACCAAAATCAGCATATCGACGCATTCTGTTAAAGCTTAGTGGTGAAGCCCTAATGGGCGAAGAAGGCTTTGGCATAGACCCTAAAGTGCTAGATAGAATGGCACAAGAAATAAAAGAGCTGGTTGAACTTGGTGTTCAAGTTGGTCTTGTTATTGGTGGTGGTAACTTGTTCCGTGGCGAAGGCCTAGCAAAAGCGGGAATGAACCGTGTTGTTGGCGACCACATGGGCATGTTAGCTACGGTAATGAACGGCCTAGCTATGCGCGACGCGCTTCATCGTGCATTTGTAAACGCGCGTATGATGTCTGCTATCCCATTAAACGGCGTGTGCGATGCTTACAACTGGGCAGAAGCTATTAGCCTTCTTAAGTCAGGCCGTGTTGTTATCTTTTCTGCCGGTACTGGCAACCCTTTCTTCACTACTGACTCAGCGGCTTGTTTACGCGGTATCGAAATTGAAGCCGATGCGGTACTTAAAGCCACAAAAGTAGACGGCGTATACAGCGATGACCCAGTAAAAAATCCTGAAGCGACATTGTATGATCAATTGTCTTACCAGGAAGTATTGGAAAAAGAATTAAAAGTAATGGACTTGTCAGCTTTCACTCTAGCACGAGATCACAGCTTACCAATTCGCGTATTCAACATGAATAAGCCGGGTTGCCTTAAGCGTGTGGTGATGGGTGAAAAAGAAGGTACCGTCATTTGCCACGCTGACAACGATTAATTAAGAACAATAGGATACAAAACGTGATTGATGAAATTGAATTAGATGCGCAAGAGCGCATGGAAAAAAGCCTAGTTTCTCTAAAAGGCCAATTCAGCAAAATTCGCACTGGTCGTGCGCATCCAAGCCTTTTAGATGGCATCATGGTACCTTATTACGGTGTAGACACGCCGCTAAAGCAAGTCGCTAACGTAGTTGCGGAAGACAGCCGTACTCTAGCGTTAACTGTTTTCGATAAAAGCGCTATCCAAGCGGTTGAAAAAGCAATTATGCAGTCTGATCTGGGGTTAAACCCAATGAGTGCAGGCGGTTCAATTCGCATTCCTCTTCCGCCGCTTACAGAAGAGCGTCGTAAAGACCTTATCCGCGTTGTACGCAACGAAGCGGAAGGTGGTCGTGTTGCTATCCGCAATATTCGTCGTGACGCTAACGGTGACATCAAAGATCTTCTAAAAGAAAAAGAAATCAGTGAAGATGAGAGCCGCGCAGCGGAAGAGAACATTCAATCTATTACTAACGATTTCATTAAGAAAGTTGACAGCATGCTTGCTGACAAAGAAAAAGAACTGATGGAAGTATAAGTAAGTATTATGATTGGAAAGCGTTTAAGCGCAGCCAAATCGTCAAAAGCCGAGGTGCCAGCAGAGTCTGCTGGCCCGAAGCATGTTGCAATCATTATGGATGGCAATGGTCGATGGGCGCAAAAGAAAGGGAAAATTCGTACCTTTGGTCACAAAGCCGGGGTAGAGTCTGTACGTTCTGTTGTGCGCTTTGCACGTCAAAACGGTATCGAATCACTAACGCTATTCGCGTTTTCAAGTGAAAACTGGAAACGTCCCGAGGAAGAAGTCAGCGTCCTTATGGAGTTGTTTAATCTCGTCCTCAATAGTGAAGCAAAACGCTTACACAAAAATGGTGTACGCTTGCAGGTTATTGGTGATGTTGAGGCTTTCGACGCCAAGCTAGTCGAAAAAATTCGCAAAGCCGAAGACATGACCAAAGACAACAAAGATTTGGTCTTAAATATCGCAGCAAACTATGGCGGTAGATGGGACATCGTAAATGCGGCCAAGCAACTCGCATCGCAGGTTAAAAGCGGCGAGCTTGATGTAGATAACATCAGTGAAGAAGCTCTCGGATCGCACATTTCTACAGCTAACCTTCCAGAGTTAGATCTTCTTATTCGCACTGGTGGCGAGCACCGAATTAGTAATTTCTTGCTATGGCAGTGTGCTTATGCCGAATTGTACTTCACCGATGTACTATGGCCCGACTTCAATGAAGACGTGTTTCAATTAGCCGTAGACGATTTCAATGTTCGTCAAAGAAGATTCGGTCTAACCGGTGAACAGGTAGTCACAGCCGATGGTTAATACCATGCAGGCAATTATCAGGCTAGCCCTGGTAACCAAAGCCAAGGGCAAATTATGCTAAAACAACGGATAATAACTGCATTAATTCTCGCGCCGCTGGCGCTCTACGCTATTCTTTTTCTTCCTATTTTTTGGTTTGAAATAGCCATAGCCGGTGTTGTCGGCATTGGTGCCTATGAGTGGGCGAATATGTCAGGCGTGTGCGAGCGTCCTAAAAAGCTTATCTACATGGCTGGAGCCTTTGCAATATGTATTGCTCTATCGCTCACTGTTGATGCCAGTACCATTTGGTATCAGGGCCAATTGCATGGCCTGTATCGCGCAATTTTAACCATCGCTGTGTTGTGGTGGATAGCCTCTTTATTTATGGTGCTTGCCTATCCGAAATACTCAAGATTCTGGAAAGACAGTCGCAGTGTAAGAACCGTATTTGGCGCACTTACGCTTATACCAACATGGGTAGCCGTAGTTGCACTTCGCACTAGCCTGCATGATGTTGATCCGTTTTATGGCGCATCGCTGATCTTTTATGTATTGGGTATCGTTTGGGCGGCTGATATAGGCGCGTTCTTCGTTGGCGTCAAATTTGGTCGACACAAGTTACGCCCTAACGTATCGCCTGGTAAAAGCTTAGAAGGCTTACTGGGTGGTATCGCGGCTTCATTCGCCATTATCGCTTTTGCGGCACTGCACTATCAGGTAGAGCCTTCTCGCATTTGGCTACACCTTGCAATTGGCGGTATAACCGTTGCTGTTTCTGCACTTGGTGATTTGAACGAGAGCATGCTGAAGCGCTGCGCTGGCATTAAAGACAGTGGCAAGATACTACCTGGCCATGGTGGTGTGCTAGATAGAATTGATAGTCTAACTGCAGCATTTCCAGTATTTGCCTTCTGCTATGTAACTTGGATGGCGTAATGCAAACAGTAACAGTGTTAGGGGCCACAGGCTCCATTGGTTGTAATACACTCGACGTAATAACTCGCCATCCCGACAAATACCGCGTTTTTGCTATTACTGGTAACTCTCAGCTTGAACTTCTTATGGAGCAGGCGCAAAAATGCGCGCCCCGTTATGTAGTGATCGCCAACGATGCTCACTATAAAGCCGCCTGTGAGCTAGCTTCTCAATACGGAGTAGATGCCGAAATTCTTTCAGGCACAAAAGCATTGGAAGAGGTATCAAGCGCGCCTGAAGTTGACGCTGTCATGGCAGCAATTGTTGGGGCAGCAGGTCTTTTGCCTACAATGGCGGCGGTAAAGGCAGGAAAACGCGTTTTACTTGCTAATAAAGAAGCCTTGGTCATGTCTGGCGCTTTATTTATCGAGGCTGCAAACCAAAGCGGCGCTGAAATCCTTCCAATCGACAGCGAGCACAATGCCATATTTCAGTGTCTCCCGCACGATTACGAATATGGTAACTTTACTGCATCAGGTATTCGCAAAATCTTATTAACGGGTTCTGGTGGCCCCTTCAGAGAAAGGCCACTTAATAGCTTTTCGTCAATTACCATTGATGAGGCCAGTACTCACCCTAACTGGTCAATGGGCCGAAAAATAACAATCGATTCGGCAACTATGATGAACAAGGGGTTGGAGTTCATAGAAGCCTGTTGGTTATTTGGTGCCGGCGCTGAAGATATTGATGTTGTTATCCACCCACAAAGCATAATCCATTCTATGGTGCAGTACATTGATGGCTCTGTAATTGCGCAAATGGGTAACCCAGATATGCGTACCCCTATTGCATATGGTTTGGCTCACCCGGAGCGTATTGAAGCAGGTGTGAAGCCCC
This sequence comes from Alteromonas sp. PRIM-21, assembly GCF_027563165.1. NCBI lineage: Bacteria > Pseudomonadati > Pseudomonadota > Gammaproteobacteria > Alteromonadales > Alteromonadaceae > Alteromonas > Alteromonas sp. PRIM-21. Next base: position 10,961 of record NZ_JADOEK010000001.1, read on the forward strand.
TCGACTTTTCAGATATGGCTAATTTCAGTTTCCAGACCCCTTGTTTTGAGCGTTATCCTAATTTGAAGTTGGCTATTGATGCATGTAAGGAAGGGCTATGCGCAACGACAAGAGTCAATGCGTCAAATGAAGTGGCTGTAGACGCTTTTTTAGAGGGCAAAATTCAGTTTTGTGATATTGCTAAAGTAAACGACGCTACGCTCAATGCTATGCCGCACGTATCGGTAAGTTCTATTCAACAAATATTAGAACAAGACTCACTAGCAAGAACAAAAGCTAACGAGATTATTCGAGGTAAATTTCAGTGCTAGCATTTTTATGGAGCCTTGGGGCATTCATTGTCGCCTTAGGTATTTTGGTTGCTGTACACGAATGGGGGCACTTTTATGTTGCTCGCAAATGCGGTGTACAGGTAGAGCGATTTTCAATTGGATTTGGCAAGCCAATTTGGCGCAAGTTAAGTAAGTCCGGTACAGAATATGTTATCGCTATGATCCCCCTTGGTGGTTACGTTCGCATGCTTGATGGACGTATTGATGACGTACCGCCTGAGTTAGAAGAAGATAAAGCCTTCAATAAAAAACCTGTATTGCAGCGCATGGCGGTAATTGCAGCGGGCCCTGGCGTGAACTTCATATTTGCCTTTTTTGCTCTTTGGCTAATGTACCTTGTCGGTTTAGAAACCGTTAAACCCGTTGTTAAAGCTGTCGAGCCTCAAAGTATTGCTGCTGTAGCAGGCGTTCAACCTGGTGATGAAATCATTAAGGTCGGTGACAGAATTACACCGGACTGGGAAGCGGTTAATTTAGAAGTTGTCTCCAACATAGGGTCAGAAAAAACCACAGTTACGGTTAAAAATTCATCAAATGTCGAAAAAGAACTGACATTTACACTGGGTTCTTGGAACTTTGACCCAGATAGTGAGTCTCCATTAAGCAGCTTAGGCCTAACCCCATATCGACCGGATGCAACGTTAACTGTTGGTTTTGTTGGTGAGGGAAGTGCGGCGCAGGAAGCTGGGTTGAAACCCGGTGATGAACTTGTCGCACTAAATGGCGCTAAATTGACGTCGTGGGAAGGTTTGGTTGACGTTATAGTTGAAAGCCCCGGTGAAAGTATCTCTCTTGATATACAAAGGGATGGACAGCAACTAACGTTAAATGCCACGATAGCGCGCCGCGATACACCACAAGGGCAAAGTGGTTATTTAGGTGTGAGCCCAACATTCGAGCCTTGGCCTGAAGGGTATGTGTTTACTCATCAATATGGCATTATAGAGGCTATTGGGAAGGCGCTAGACAAAACGTGGCGTCTAATGACACTGAGTGTCGAAATGATAGGAAAGCTTATCACCGGCGATGTATCGGTGAAGAATTTGAGCGGTCCTATCTCAATTGCTCAAGGTGCGGGAACAAGTGCTGGGTATGGACTTGCGTACTTTTTGAGTTTTCTTGCCTTAATAAGCGTAAATTTAGGCATAATAAATTTATTACCCTTGCCCATGCTTGACGGTGGTCACCTCATGTTTTTTATTGTGGAGTGGATCACTGGTAAGCCTGTGCCTGAAGCGGTGCAGGAATGGGGTTACAGAATAGGTGGCGTGCTTCTGTTTATGATCATGGGTATCGCAATTTTTAACGATATCGCTCGCATAACCTGATACAAATCAGGAAGTACAAAACAGCTAATACAAAACGCGGCCAGGAAAAGAAAAATAGATGAAGTTAAAACAGTTAGTAGCAGCCGGAGCCATTCTTTCCAGTGCTAGCTTTGCCAACGCTGCGGCGCAAGACAGTGAATTTGTTGTTGAAGACATTCGCGTAGAGGGTTTGCAACGAGTTGCACTTGGTGCAGCCTTAACCTACTTGCCCGTTCAGGTTGGCGACGAGCTTAATACATTCAGGGTAACGCAGCTTATTCGCTCGCTTTACTCTTCAACTCACTTTGAAAATGTAGAAATCCTTCGCGACGGCAATACCCTTGTGGTTCGTGTGGCGGAGCGTCCAACCATCAGTAATATTATTTTTGACGGCAATGATGATATTAAAGATGAGCAGCTTCAAGAAAGCTTGGACGGTAATGGTGTCCGCATCGGTGAGCCACTTGATAAGACCGTACTAACCTCTATTGAGAATGGCCTTAAAGACTTCTTTTACAGCATAGGTAAGTACAATGCTGACGTAACGGCTATTATTACGCCATTACCGCGTAACCGTGTCGATTTGAAACTGCTTTTCGAAGAAGGCGATGCCGCTGAAATCGAGCAAATTAATATTGTAGGTAACGAAATCTTCTCAGATGAAGAGCTGATGGAAGCGTTTGAGCTACAATACGATACGCCTTGGTGGGACTTTCTATCAGAGACTCGCTATCAGCAACAAACGTTGCAAGGGGATATGGAAACCTTGCGTAACCACTATTTAAACCGTGGTTACCTGCGATTTAACGTTGACTCTACTCAAGTGTCGATGACCCCTGAAAAGTCGGGCATCTACATAGCCATGAACGTGACAGAAGGTGAGCAATACACCATATCTGAAGTAGAACTCGTGGGTGATGTGCTTGGTCATGAAGAATACATCGAGCGCGTACTGCCGTTAACAGAAGGCGAGCTATACAACCAAGCGGAAGTCACTTACACAGAAGAGTTTATCAGTAAATATCTTGGTCGCTTTGGTTATGCATATCCGACGGTAACCACCGTGCCTGAGATTAACGACGAAGACAAAACGGTTAAGTTGACGCTATCTGTAGACCCGGGCAAGCGTATCTACGTTAACCGTATTAAGTTTAACGGTAACGTGGTCACCGCCGACAGTGTTCTTCGTCAAAACGTAAGTCAGATGGAAGGCACTTGGTTATCTAATAATTTGCTAGAGTCTTCAAAAAATCAGCTTTCTCGTCTTACCTATATGGAAGAAGTAGAGTTTGAAACAGTACGTATTCCAGGCTCTGAAGATAAGGTTGATGTTAACTATAATGTTAAAGAGCAGCCTTCCGGCTCGTTTAACGCAGGTATCGGTTACGGTGACAGAACCAAGTTGAGTTTACAGGCGGGTATCCAGCAGGATAACTTCCTAGGGACAGGTAAACGTGTTGGCCTTAACTTAAGTACGGTTTCGTATCAGCGCAGTGCGCAAATCACCTATAATGACCCTTACTTCACCATTGACGGTATCAGCTTAGGTGGAAGCATTGGTTATAGCGAGTTCGACGGCTCTGACTTTAACGTAATCCAGTACAACTCAAAACGTTGGTCAATTGGTGCGAACATCGGTTATCCAATCAACGAGTTTAATCGTATCAACTTTGGCTTAACCTACAGCAATGTAGAGCTATTTAACCGTGGTTACTACGAGCAAACTGAGCAGTTCTATAACCAGTTTACCAATGGCGAAGACCCGGATGCGGCTATTAAATACGATAGCTATCTTGCGAGCGTAAGCTGGAGTAGAAGCACGCTAAACCGTGGTCTATTCCCAACGGCGGGTTCGTCTCAACGTGCATCGTTTAGCATTACCACGCCAAACTCAGACGTTAACTATTTTAAAACCGTATTCGATGGTAAGTGGTACTTTCCATTATCACGTAATCAGCGCTGGTCATTCTTAACTCGCATCCGTCTCGGGTATGGTAATGGTTATGGTGATATAAACGGCAATGAGCAAATTCTACCGTTCACTGAGAACTTTACTGCAGGTGGTTCAGATTCACTGCGCGGATTCGAGAATAATACGGTTGGCCCTCGAGGTATTTTCCTCGGTAACACAGGCACCATTTCTGGTCCTGATGGGGAATTATTCCCGGCGGACCCAGCAGACGCTGCACTTTCTTGGTCGTCGCGAAGCCTTGGTGGTAACGCAATGGCACTCGGTGGTATCGAGCTAATCGTGCCTACGCCGTTTGTTGAAGAAGAAATGGATAACTCTGTTCGCACAAGTTTGTTTGTGGATGTGGGTAACGTGTGGGATACTGAGTTCGACTATGACTATTATCGTCAGTTCGACATAGCATCCACTCAAAACGGTGAGCTATTGGACTATTCTGACTGGAGTCTGTATCGTAGCTCGGCAGGTATATCGGTTCAGTGGATTTCACCAATGGGACCGATGGTATTTAGTTTCTCGAAAGCGATACAGCAACGTGATGGTGATGATGCTAGATTCTTCACTTTCAATATTGGTCAAACTTTCTAAGACATTAAAACGAGCGCGTTTTAAGCGCGCTCTATAATAAGATTCACAAAAGGAGTTCCCTTTGAAACAGTTGGTTAAACATATCGTTGCAGGAGCAATGTTGGGTAGCGCTTTAGTAAGTACATCTGTAATGGCAGAACAGAAAGTGGCTGTTGTTGATGTGCAAGGTATTTTTCAAGCGATGCCTCAAGCGGCTGAGATTCAAAATGCTATTCAAGCTGAGTTTAAAGACCAGCTTGAAGAAGTGAATCAGCTACAGCGTGACGGTCAGTTCTACGCAGAGCGTCTTCAGCGTGATGCAGCAACAATGAGCGATGCCGAGAAGAAAGAACTAGAACAAAAAATCTTGTCAGTACGTGAAGAGCTATCTAAAAAAGGTCAGCCTCTACAACAAAACATTCAACGTCGTAGCAACGAAGAGCGTAACAAGCTTCTTGGTCTTATTAAGCAAGCTATCGACTCTGTTGCATCTAAGCAAGGTTACGACCTAGTACTTAATGCAGGCGCAGTTGCTTTTGCTAAAGAAGAGCACGACTTATCTGAGCAGGTACTTCAGCAAGTAAGCAAGACTAACTAATTAACTTAACACTGGTTGCTCTTGGCTGTAAGTCAAAGTTCAGCAATCGCTGGTTAGTTATAAAATTTGTCAGGCCAACTCCTTTAAAGGTGTTGGTCTGATTTGTTTTTCGCGCTTTACAGCGTATGGTTGCCGCCGTTTTTAGTTTTTACGGCGAGTTTGACCCAAATACCAATGTATCATCTGTATTGGTATAAAATAGCTAAAGGTCATGCTTGTATACAGGAGAAAGTTTTTGGCCAATTCACTTAATACCATCGAAATCCAGGAAATATTGGAACTGCTACCACACAGATATCCTTTCCTACTTGTTGATCGTGTTACTGATTATGTTCTGGGTGAGTCTGTAAAGGCTTACAAAAATATTACGATTAACGAGCCATGTTTCATGGGGCATTTCCCTGGACAGCCAATTTTTCCGGGCGTTTTAATTCTAGAGGCCATGGCGCAAGCAGCCGGTGTTCTAGGTTTTAAGACCATGGGCAACAATGATAAGTTATACTTGTATGCAGGGATTGATAACGCTCGCTTTAAACGTCCCGTTGTTCCGGGTGATAAGCTTGAGTTTGATGTTGCTCTGGTAAAAGAGCGCAGAGGGATTTGGAAATTTAAAGGTACTGCAAGTGTCGATGGCGATATTGCTTGTAGTGCAGAGTTTATGTGTGCGATGAGAGAGATAGCGTAACGTGATCCATCCTACTGCGGTAATTTCAGAAAGTGCAACGATTGGTGAAAATGTCACCATAGGTCCATTTTGTGTGGTAGACGACAACGTCACCATAGGCGACGGCTGTATTCTGAAATCACATGTGGTGGTACGCGGCCCGACGCGTATCGGTAAAAACAACAAGTTTTATCAGTTTTCTTCAATTGGTGAAGACTGCCAAGATAAAAAATATGCGGGTGAGCCTACCGAACTCGTTATTGGTGACGATAATGAGTTTAGAGAAGGAGTAACCGTTCACCGTGGCACAGTCCAAGACAACGGCATAACGATTATCGGCTCTCGTGGTCTATTTATGGCTAATGCACACGTTGCCCACGACTGCGTTCTTGGCGATGACATCATAATTGCCAACAATGTAGCTGTGGCCGGCCATGTTCATATTGATGATTTCGTTATTATTGGCGGCGCTACAGGCATCCATCAGTTCTGTAAAATCGGCGCTCATGCATTTTTAGGGGCAGGCGGTATTATTCTGCGCGACGTCCCGCCTTTTGTTATGGTTAGTGGTCAGAAGAATATTCCTCAGGGGATCAACTCTGAAGGCTTAAAACGCCGCGGTTTCTCAAAAGAAGAAGTGCTTGAGATAAAGCGTGCATATAAAGCGATTTATCGTGAAGGAAATACTATTGACGAAGCCGTGGACAAGCTTGCTGAACCAGCACAAAAGTTTGATGGTGTGGCGCTAATGGTTCAATTCTTACAAGACTCGAAGCGAGGCATTATTCGCTAATTATGTCTAAACCAATTCGTATCGGCATGGTTGCCGGAGAGCCCTCTGGTGACATCCTTGCCGCAGGAATGGTTGCCGAGTTAAAACGCCAATACCCAGATGCTATTATTGAAGGTATTGGCGGTTCAAATATGATAGAGGCGGGTTTCCATAGTCTATTCGATATGGAAACCTTGTCGGTTATGGGACTTGTTGAAGTCCTATCTCACCTTCCAGCCATCTTAAAAGTTAAAAAGCAGCTTCTTGCTCACTTTGAGCAAAATCCGCCAGATATTTTCGTAGGTATTGACGCGCCTGATTTTAACTTGAGAGTAGAAAAAGCCCTGAAAGCCCGCGGCATCAAAACCATGCACTATGTAAGCCCTACCGTGTGGGCATGGCGTGAGAAGCGCATTCACAAGATAGCAAAAGCGGCTAATCGCGTACTGGGGTTGTTCCCTTTCGAACAACAGGTATACGACAAATATAACGTACCCTATACCTTTGTGGGGCATACTATGGCTGACGCTATAGCCATTGAGCCCGACCAAAATGCGGCAAGACAGGCATTAGGCGTAGATAGTCAAGCTAATGTATTGGCTGTACTACCCGGTTCACGAAGGGGGGAAGTGGATACGTTACTTCCCGTGTTTCTAAAAACCATCGAAGCTATTCATGCTAAACGCAGTGACATTCAATTTCTTATCCCTGCGGCAAACGAGCATCGTCTTTCGCAAATTAAAGCACTCTTGCTTGAAGCTGATAATGCTGAAGCACGCTTACCCATTCAGGTAACCCAAGGCACTTCTCGTGATGCCATGATAGCGAGCGATGTTATCTTACTTGCATCCGGGACAGCGACGTTAGAAGCTATGTTGTGTAAGCGCCCAATGGTAGCCGCTTATTTACTTGCGCCGCTCACCTACAAAATCATGCAGCGCCTGTACAAAGCGCCTTACTTTACGTTGCCAAACCTCTTGGCTAACGAGGCAATTATTCCTGAGTTACTTCAAGAAGAGGTAAACGCAGAGAATATGAGCAATCAGTTACTTAACTTCTTCGAAAGTGATAATTCAGCGCTTATTTCCCGTTTCACCAGCCTCCACCATACGCTAAAATGCAATGCTGATAAAACAGCAGCAAAAGCTGTCGTGGAGGAATTGTTTGCATAAGTTAATTGCCGGTGTTGATGAAGTAGGTCGTGGTCCTTTAGTTGGAGATGTGGTTACTGCTGCGGTTATACTAGACCCAAAAAAAACCATTGAAGGGCTAACCGACTCTAAAAAATTGAGTGAAAAGAAACGAGTAGCCCTTGCTCAAGAGATTCGTGAGAAGGCGCTTTACTGGAATATCGGTAGAGCAAGCCCTGAAGAAATAGACAAGCTTAATATACTGCACGCTACCATGCTCGCTATGATCCGCGCAGTGGAAGGTTTACCTGTAAAACCTGACTTTGTGCGTGTAGACGGCAACCGCGTCCCAGCTTGGAATTTTGACTCTGAAGCGGTAGTGAAAGGTGACAGCCTACACGCTGAAATTTCAGCAGCATCAATCATTGCCAAAGTAGAGCGAGATAACGATATGATTTCGTTGCATGAGGCCTACCCACAATATAACTTTGCGGGGCACAAAGGTTACCCTACAAAAGCACATTTTGAAGCTATCGCCGAATATGGCATCTTAGATTGCTATCGCAAAAGTTTTAAACCCGTAAAAGCGCTACTCGAAGAGAAATAACATCATGTCATCGCCATTTATTCATTTACGTGTTCACAGCGACTTTTCGATGATGGACGGCCTGAATAAGGTTAAGCCTATTTTAGGTAAAGTGGCCGCGCTTGGCATGCCTGCCGTGGCGATCACCGACCAAATGAATATGTGTGGCTTGGTAAAATTCTATTCCGAGGCACATAATTTAGGTATCAAGCCCATAATTGGCACCGATTTTTGGGTGACTAATGAAGCTTTTGGCGATGAACCTTTCAGACTTACCCTCATTGCGATGAACAACGAAGGGTATAAGAATATTACTATTCTTATCTCCAAGGCCTACCTTCGTGGACATTTGGCACACCGTGCGGTTATCGATCAAGCATGGTTAGCAGAGCATAGCGAAGGCGTTATTGTTTTATCGGGCGCACAGCACGGCGATATCGGCGTAGGTTTAATGAAAAATAACGCCAAGCTTCTTGAAGATGCGCTTGAGTTTTATCAAACCCATTTTCCCGACCGTTTTTATTTAGAGCTTATTAGAACCGGTAGGCAAGGCGAAGAAGATTATTTACACCATGCGGTAGAGCTTGCTGAGCAGCGCGGTTTACCCGTGGTTGCCACTAATGAAGTATGCTTTATTGACCAAGAGGGTTTCGATGCGCACGAAATTCGTGTGTGTATTCACGATGGCTATACGTTAGATGATAACCGTCGCCCTAAGCGCTACAGCGACCAGCAATATCTGCGCACAGCAGAGGAAATGGTTGAGCTATTTAGCGATATTCCAGAAGCCATAGAAAATACGGTTGAAATTGCCAAGCGCTGTAACGTTACTGTCCGGCTAAATGAATATTTCTTGCCACAGTTTCCAACCGGCGGTATGACCACCGAAGACTTCTTGGTTAAGGTGTCTGAGGAAGGCTTGGAAGAACGTCTAGAATTTCTATTCCCCGATGAGGAAGTGCGCAAAGCCAAACGCCCAGAGTACGATGATCGACTTCGCATTGAGCTTGAAGTTATCAACCAAATGGGGTTCCCGGGCTATTTCCTTATCGTTATGGAGTTTATCCAGTGGAGTAAGGATAACGGAATTCCGGTAGGGCCAGGGCGTGGTTCAGGTGCGGGCTCACTGGTGGCCTATGCCTTAAAAATTACCGACCTAGACCCGCTTGAATTCGACTTGCTATTCGAACGTTTCCTGAACCCAGAACGTGTATCAATGCCCGACTTTGACGTCGACTTCTGTATGGATAGACGAGATGAGGTAATTGATCACGTTGCAGAGCTCTACGGACGACAAGCGGTATCTCAGATCATTACCTTCGGAACTATGGCAGCAAAAGCGGTAGTGCGTGACGTGGGTCGAGTACTTGGTCACCCCTACGGTTTTGTAGACAGAATTTCAAAGCTAATACCACCTGACCCTGGCATGACGTTAGAAAAGGCGTTTAAAGCCGAACCTCAGCTGCCAGAAGTTTATGAAAGCGATGAGGAAGTGAAAGACCTTATCGATATGGCGCGTATTCTTGAAGGGGTCACCCGAAACGCGGGTAAACACGCCGGTGGTGTTGTTATTGCGCCAACCACTATTACTGATTTCTCGCCGCTGTATTGTGATGACGAAGGTAATAACCCGGTAACACAGTTTGACAAAAACGACGTTGAAACCGCTGGGCTTGTAAAATTTGACTTCCTAGGTCTTCGTACGCTGACGATCATTCAGTGGGCGATAGATATGATCAAGGAAGGGAAGAATGTTGACGTCGATATCAGCGCTATTCCGCTTGAAGATCCAAAGAGCTTTAGAACGTTACAAAACGCAGAGACAACTGCGGTATTCCAGCTGGAATCTCGCGGTATGAAAGAGCTAATTAAGCGCCTTAAACCTGACTGCTTCGAAGATATTATCGCACTGGTGGCCCTGTTCCGTCCGGGTCCATTGCAGTCAGGCATGGTAGATAACTTTATCGACCGTAAGCACGGGCGTGAGGAAATTTCCTATCCCGATGCTGAGTATCAGCACGAGTGTTTGAAAGAAATACTAGAGCCTACCTACGGCATTATCTTGTATCAGGAACAGGTAATGCAGATTGCTCAGGAAATGGCAGGTTACTCGCTAGGCGGCGCTGACTTACTACGTCGTGCAATGGGTAAGAAAAAGCCTGAAGAAATGGCGAAGCAGCGCGGTACCTTTGCTGAAGGTGCGAAGGGCAATAATATCGACCCAGACCTGGCGATGAAAATCTTCGATTTGGTGGAAAAATTTGCAGGTTACGGGTTCAACAAATCTCACTCTGCCGCTTATGCCTTGGTGTCTTATCAGACTTTATGGCTGAAAGTGCATTACCCAGCGGAATTCATGGCTGCGGTAATGTCGGCGGATATGGACAACACCGATAAAATCGTGACGCTTGTCGATGAATGTGAGCGCATGGGCATCGAAATACTGCCGCCAGATTTAAATGCAGGTAAGTACAAATTTACCGTCGATAGCGAAGGCCGCATTGTTTATGGTATCGGTGCGATTAAAGGGGTAGGTGAAGGCCCAATTGAAGCGATTATTGAAGCGCGGGAGACCCAAGGGGCATTTAAGGATCTATTTGATTTCTGCGCCAAGATAGACATTAAACGGGTAAACAAGCGAGTGCTAGAAAAGCTAGTGTTAGCGGGTGCAATGGATAACTTAGGCCCTCATCGCGCTAGTCTTATGGCGAGCTTACCAGAGGCCCTTGCTGCCGCCGGACAGCACGCAAAAGCTGAGTCATTTGGTCAGTCAGACATGTTTGGGCTGCTAACTACCGAGCCTGAAGATGTGAAGCAAGCATTTGCTGACGTGCCTGAATGGCCTGAGAAAGTGTGGCTAGAAGGTGAAAAAGATACCCTAGGCTTGTATTTAACAGGTCACCCTATCAATCAGTACGCTGAAGAGCTGCGTTACTACACCGACGGGCGTTTAGTTGACTTAAAACCAACGAACAAAGATCAAATGGCCAGTGCTGTAGGGTTGGTGCTTGGCGTGCGTGTTATGACGAATAAGCGTGGGCGCCGCTGGGCTATAGTGACACTGGATGATAAGAGTGCCAGAATAGACGTACGTTTCTTCCCTGATATGTACGAACAGTTCGAAAGTGTGTTAGAAACTGACAGAATATTGCTTATAAAGGGACAGGTCAGCTTTGATGATTTCTCTGGGGGCAATACAATCACCGCCCGTGATGTAATGGACATTGTTCAGGCACGAGAGAAAAACGCGAGAGCGCTGGCACTTAATATTGATACCCAGTTGCTTGAACCGAAGAAAATGAGTCAGATGCAATCTATCCTGCAGGCATTTAACGGTGGGAGTTGTCCTGTTCAGTTAGTGGTAACCCATCCAGACGCTGAAGCAACCTTGGCGTGTGGGGCAAGATGGTACGTTACCCCTGAAGACCAACTTTTACACGATCTCAAGCAATGTTTGGGAGACAAAGCCGTTTCAATTCTCTACCATTAGGGTTAAGAGTTCGATAGATTGGACATCTCGCGTTTGCATAGACGAGCGTAGTACGAATAGGACATGAAATGAGTATACAGTTTTTGGACTTTGAACAGCCGATAGCCGAACTAGAAGCAAAAATTGAAGAGCTTAGGTTGGTGAATCAAGGTGGCGAGTTTGACGTTGGTATTGAAGAAGAAATCAATAAGCTTCGCGGCAAAAGCGCGGAGCTAACTAAGAAGATCTTTTCTGATCTTGGCGCATGGCAAGTTTCTCAATTGGCACGTCACCCAATGCGTCCATACACGCTAGATTACATTCCTCGTATTTTTACAGAATTCGACGAACTTGCTGGCGACCGTGCGTTTGCAGACGATAAGGCAATTGTTGGCGGCCCAGCAATGCTAGATGATCAGCCTGTGATGATTATAGGTCATCAAAAAGGCCGTGATACTAACGAAAAAATTAAGCGTAACTTCGGCATGCCTAAACCTGAAGGCTACCGTAAAGCCTTGCGTCTTATGAAGATGGCTGAGCGCTTCAACATGCCTATTATTACCTTCATCGACACGCCAGGGGCATACCCAGGTGTGGGCGCTGAAGAGCGTGGTCAAAGTGAAGCCATTGCGAAAAACTTATTCGAAATGGCTGAGCTGACTGTTCCTATCGTATGTACGGTAATTGGTGAAGGTGGCTCAGGTGGAGCACTCGCAATTGGTGTTGGCGATCGCGTGAACATGCTGCAATATTCTACGTACTCGGTTATTTCACCGGAGGGCTGTGCCTCTATTTTGTGGAAGAGTGCAGAAAAAGCACCATTAGCCGCTGAAGCTATGGGTGTAAGTGCGCCACAAATTAAAGAACTGGGTCTAATTAACAGCATTGTTGAAGAGCCATTAGGTGGCGCTCACCGCGACCACAATGGTATGGCTGCCAATCTTAAAGCGGTCATTAAGCAGCAACTTAATCAGCTTAAAGAGCTTGATAAAACAAAGCTAATGGAAGAGCGTTACGAGCGTTTGATGTCGTTCGGGTATTGCTAATTCTAGTTAAGGCTACGAGTTCTAAAACTGCGAAAAGTCACGTCACGATACGAAGCAGTGTATGATTAGACGAAGCGGTGTAAGATTAGCAAAAATGCTTGTTGTAAAAGTCTATTAAGCCTTTGCTGAGTTCATGTCGATTTAGATTAGTTCAAGGGGGTTGTTTACCATTGGTAACAACCCTTTTGCGTTATTAGAAAGTAAGTAATTAGCAGATACAAAGCTGAACCCTAATAAAACATAAAGTTGAAACAATAAGGTATTACTGGTCTGTGACCCCTCTACAATCCCCCACTATTGAACATATCGTTAACCGCATAGCCACGTCACTGACTGATGTAAAGCGACCACTTCAAACGCCTCTAGTAGTTGCTTACAGCGGAGGTGTGGACTCCACGGTACTGCTTCAAGCCGTCGTCGCGTATAGGGAGCGTTATGAAACCCCAATTCATGCTGTACATGTACATCATGGCTTAAGCGAGAATGCCGACGACTGGGCCCGTCACTGTGAACTCCAGTGCCGTCTTGAAGATGTTGAATTTCATCAATATCGCGTTGCTGTTGATACCAGCTCTAGAAAGAGTTTAGAGGCAGAGGCGCGTAAAGTTCGATACAACGCACTATTAGAAGTGTGCGAACTAATTGGCGGTGTACTGCTTTTGGGGCAGCATGCAGAAGATCAGCTTGAAACCGTATTACTTCAGCTTAAACGCGGTGCAGGCCCACAGGGACTAGCGGGTATGGGCGAAGTGCAGTACCGGGGGGATACGCTAATAATGCGACCTATGCTAGCCCTAGAGAAAAGTGACATCATCGCTTATGCCGAAGAGGAAATGTTGCAGTGGGTTGAGGATGAATCTAATCAGCAAAATAGCTTTGACAGAAATTTCTTGAGAAACGAGATAATACCTCATTTACTTGAGCGGTGGCCCCAGTTAACTAAAACAGTGGGGCGAAGCGCTGAGCTTTGTGCAGAGCAAAGTGAGCTAGTCAGCGAATCTGCACAGCAATACTTCAAAGACTGTAGACGTGCGGATGCCAGGTTAGATGGACAAAAGCTTGCTGCATTATCTACCCCCTGGCAGGCTATGGTAATTCGCGCTTGGTTTAAAGCGCAGGGACAGCTTGCACCTTCAAAAGCGCAGACAGACCAAGTACTTGCTATGCTGGGGGCGAAACATGATGCTACCCCTGAAGTAAATTTTAAGTGGGGCCGGGTTATACGTTTTGACCATGACCTTTACTGGGTAGTTAATGATACGTGCGAGATACCAGAGTGTCTTGAGTTAGTGTTAGACCAGTACATTCCTCTTCCTTGGTTACATGGGCAGGTGAGGGTAACAGTAACAAAAGACAAAACTAACGATACCGTCTCTTTGCAAACTAATGCGCGTAATCTGCGGGTGAAACCTGAAGGCGCCAGCGTATCAAAGCTATTGAAAGAGTGGTTCAAAGTATGGCGAGTGCCCCGATGGAAAAGGGATGGTGTACCCACTATCTTTCTAAATGAAACCCCTGTGGCAATTATTGTTGATGACAAGGTTGTTTATCTACAACCTAAAGTTGAGCGTATTAATATAGCTTTTAAACCTGTCTAAGCGCTAATTAGCCATATCCACATTACTTATAAGGTTTACTGAGCCAAATTCATTGTATTCGCGAAGAGCAGCAAGGCTTTTAATCTTTTAAGTTTTTTCTGCAGATTATACTGATAAAGCGGCATTGAATTGCCGCTTTTATTTAAACAAGTAAAAGTTGCCAGCTAGGCAGCGTCATAGCTGTTTTTACCAGAGTTTTTCACCCGATACAGCGCGTTATCAGCGCGATCGAATAAACTATCAACACTGTCGCCATCTCGATAGATTGCGCCACCGAGACTTGCCGATACACCTAATCGTGATAAGTAGGCAGAACTATTAATACTCATTTGGATTCGCTGAGCAGCACATGCTAATTGCTGCTGCGTTTGGCAGTCTAACAAACAGCAGAATTCATCGCCGCCATAGCGAAATGCTTCGTCTTCATCGCGCAGAACATTTTCAAGATGTGTTGCCACATGAACCAGTACTTTGTCGCCCTCACCGTGTCCAAAGTTATCGTTCACATATTTGAAGTTGTCTAGGTCGATAACTAAAAGTGCAAATGGCTCATCATGTCGTTGTGCCCAGCCCAGTTGTCTTGTCATAGACTGCTGAAAGCCCGCGCGGTTGCCTAAGCTAGTCAGTACATCTTTGGTTGCCATTTGTTGAACACGCAATAAAGACAACGCATGCTTAACTTGTTTTCCAAATAAATCATGCAGTTGGAATAGACTCTCCCTTTGCGATAATGACAAGGGTGAACTAATGTAATAATAGACATGGGCTTGCTCGCCATTAACAGAGCGTGCGCCTTGTAGTGGTAAATCAATCAGTGTTGACGATATCTTAGCGTTACCGTAGACCCAGCGGGAGTCGAAGTCGGATAAACTGAATCCAACAACAGGCAACAGTATATTAAGCTGCTGAAAATACACGCCTCCTAACTCTTGAAGTTCAAGCGTAGTCAGAAGCTGTGTTACAAAGCCCGATAATTCACTGAATGAAAGTGACTTACCTGTGCTCTCAGCAGGATAAAAATTGTTGTGTTGTGTGCTATCGTAGACTGACGTTGAAAAATCCACAGTAGTGCCCCTATACAAAAAGCGTTGATATGCCGCAGAAATGAAACCAGTGTCAAAGCCCTGACGTTTCTGTGGTCATGACCGCATTTTCGCGAAAATTATGACGATCACAGCGGCAAAACTTGCCGGATCTGCATTTACATAGGGAATTTTGCAAACTGAATGCCAACAAGATATCTGTCGTATTAGTCTTTAGTTTAAGTGTAAAGCCGAAGTGGTTATCGCGCTTATTTTACAACTGGAAGTTGATGTTGCTCTAGGAGGTTATGTGGGGACGAGTTTTTTAAATATTGTGATATTGATGTTTATATCGGTATGCGCAGTCGCCCTATTTAAACGGATTCATCTTCCACCTATTCTTGCTTATCTTTTTGCCGGTGTACTCGCAGGTCCACAGCTGCTATCTGTCTTTGCGCACCCCGAAGAAATGCACTTGTTGGCCGAAGTGGGTATTGTTTTTCTACTCTTTTCCCTCGGGCTAGAATTCTCCCTTCCTAAGTTGTTGGCTATGCGCTCTTTGGTGTTTGGCGTAGGGTTAGGGCAAATGTTGTTTACTACAGCGATATTTACCTGCGTACCACTTTTTTTGGGGATCCCAATTAGTGCATCTATCATTATTGGCGGTACGTTGGCGCTAAGTTCTACCGCTATTGTTATTAAGCAAGCAACCGAAATGGGCATTCTCAATAACAGGCGTACACAACTCGCCGTCAGTATCTTGCTCTTTCAAGACTTAGCCGTGGTCCCATTTCTTATAGCAATTCCGCTGCTTGCGCAAACAGGCGAGGTGAGTATTGCGCTTGCTTTAGGGGAAGCACTTCTTAAAGGCGTATTCGTTATTGCGTTTTTAATGTCAGTTGGTAAGTGGTTACTTCCCTGGGTGTTTCGGGAAATTGCGAGAACCAGAACCGATGAGCTGTTTGTATTGACCACTATTTTGATCGCGCTGTTAGCCGGCGGACTTACCTATTATTTTGGTTTGTCGATGGCGTTAGGCGCTTTTTTAGCTGGGATGATGTTAGGAGAAAGCCAATACAAATATCAACTTGAAGCCGACATCCGCCCGTTTCGCGACATTTTGATGGGCTTGTTCTTTGTGACCGTGGGTATGCAGTTGGAACTTACGGTACTCTGGAACAGCTTATTTGAAATCGTATTCGGTGTTTTCGCGCTGATGATAGTTAAAGTTATCTTAGTCAGAGTTGCCTCCATGTTGGTCAAAACTGACGCCATTGATGGCTGGTCCGCAGGCGTAAAACTTTGCCAAATAGGGGAGTTTAGCTTCGTTATTGCGGCGCTTGCTACGACACACGGTGTGCTAACGTCAGAGCAGTCATCACTGATTGTATGTATGGGTGTGATAAGTATGGCGTTAACCCCATGGCTTATGAACAACAGTGTGACTATCGCTAAACGCATTGTTAATAATGATATCTCCTTTGATGATAATGCTAGCTTTGGCAATGTCGGGCAGTTGACTAACCATGTCATTATTTGTGGGTTTGGTCGGGTGGGCCAGTCGGTAGCGCGCATGTTAAAAATGGAAGGTATTCATTTTGTCGCTATAGATATGGACCCTGTCAGAGTACATGAAAGCCGCAATGCGGGCGAACCCGTGATCTTCGGCGATGCCAGTCAAAAAGATATTCTGATCAATGCTAATGTAGAAAATGCAAAGCTTGTGCTTGTTACCTTTGACCAGGTCGATAAAGCCAAGCAAGTCATTACCCAGACCCGAAGTATAACAAACACTACAGATGTTATGGTTCGTACCAAACGAGACTACCAACTAGAAAGTTTGTACAGCGCAGGAGCAAACCAAGTAGTGCCTGAATTACAAGAAGGCAGTTTGATGCTGGTCTCGCAAGTGTTGCATTACGCCGGTGTACCTATGTCACGTATTTTAAAGCGGGTGCGGGCCGAGCGAAAAGGCCGTTATGATCATATGCACGGCTTTTATCCTGGAGAAACCACAGAAATCACTTATGGGACGGAAGATAAACTAGAGTTTATTCATGCAGTAGTATTGTCTGAACGCGCCTCTTGCATTGGAAAAGCAATAAAAGATATCGACTTCACACGAATGCGTGTGGCCATTAAAGGCTTAAGACGTAACGGCAATGAAGTGAAAGACCCAGACCAAGACGCTATTTTACAGGCTCATGATGTACTGGTAATTGCAGGTAAACCCCGACGAGTTGAGCGGGCTGAACGCAAACTCTTAGAAGGGAATTGATGTTTAACTGCCAGCGCAGGTACACGATAGGCGTAGGTTGCGCTGGCAGAGGAATTTATTTCACTAAACTTAAGCGACGTGGTCTTTCTCTAAATCGGCAAACTGCTTTTTTAAGTCGTAGCGTTCATCAGTAACAATCTTTTCGAGTACAGATACACGCTCTTTCAAATCTGCAATTTCCTGCTTGTAAGCTTCAGCTTCTTTATTGCTAAGTTTCTTTTTGCTTTTGTCTTTTGCACTTTCGACAATGGTAACTAACGCCCAAGCACAAATGGCTACTATTGCAATCGCTGTCATGTCCACGGTGGTATCCCTCACAAATGGCTTTAAAAGAGTTTAGGTGAAAATGTGGTCAGTTGCCTAATTCACCTAGTATTTAGTTTTTATCTCTAATAAACAGAGACTAAATACTTATTAGTAAAATTACTGCTGCGCTTGGAGTACTATAACGGTTATTAAACTAAGTTTTCTTCAAAAAGTGTAACCGGTTAAGTCCTTAACACCAGCAGTGTTATAATGAAATATTGCAAGTAGGTTGCCAAGTGACAAAAGTCATTACTTTCTAGTTAGTTAGAATGTTTACCTAGATTTATGCAGAATTATTGTTAACTAATTTCACTAAATAAAGTAGCAAGATTGACTAATGAGTGACCAAAATAGCAACTTTTCGGCACCAGGTATCGACACTGGAAAAGCTCGGTCTAAAGAGCAAAGCACCGAGCATGTCACAGCGCAAGCATTAGAGCCTGAAGTGCTCGCCGCTGAAGAGGCGCTTGCAAAAGTAAGCGCTTCAAAAGAAAGCCCTCGCCAAGAGAACCCGTTTAAAGAGGAGATGAACAAGGAAAATCCCATCAATGAAACGGTTACTCAAGAAGACCTGATGTGGATGAAGCATGCATTAACCCTTGCGGACAAAGCTGAGTCCATAGGGGAAGTACCGGTAGGTGCCTGCGTAGTATTAAACGGTGAGCTTATCGGTGAAGGTTACAATACGCCAATAACAGATAACGACCCGTCTGCTCATGCTGAGTTGCGCGCTGTCAAAGAGGCCGCTTCTAAGGTGCAAAATTATCGACTCATTGACGCTACCCTATATGTCACTTTAGAACCCTGCTCTATGTGTGCCGGTATGCTTGTTCATGCGCGAGTAAAGCGGGTGGTGTTTGGTGCTAAAGATGCGAAAACAGGCGCTGCGGGTTCGGTCATGAATCTACTGCAACACCCAGCTCTTAATCATCAAATTGAAGTCGTATCTGGCTTGCTAGCTGACGAGTGTGCTAACAAGTTGTCAGATTTTTTTCGAAAGCGCAGGAAAGAGATTAAGGCAGCCAAAAAGGCGAAAAAACATCTAGAGGGGGATGCTTCAAGCTAATACTTGCTCGGTTGGCTTGAAGATATGTTGTTTAGTGTTATTCGCCAGTTTGGTTTGCTGCGCTGGTAGGTTAAAAAAGAGCGCTTACAATTAATTGATTTCTATCAATAAAAGCAACCAGCTTATATGTATTTTAGCTAGGTTTGCGGGTCAACTGAGTGAACATATCACTTGTAACAAATAGCTTGCGGCGTTGAAGTACTTTCTGGTGGCAACGCTTAAGCATAAGTCTGCGTCTGTTGTTGTTTTTCAATTTTATTCCTTTTTTCATAAAGCGATTTTTTTTCATTTATTCTCCTTTCTCACATTGAGGCTATTTTCCTCGTAGTGACCACATTTCCCCGTTAAGAAAAATGCTCTGTCGTTTGAACTAAGCTCTCATTTTTCGAGAGTCACTGTTCTATTAGAGATTAATAATCATTTAGAAAAATAAAAGTTTTGAGAAAGCGAGTTAGTTAATCACTAACTCGTTCATAGGATACAGAGTAAAGATGACACCGAAATGACAGTTTTCAAGAGAGAAGCAAAACGAACGAGATTAAATTTTTCCTTGTTCATCTAACCAGACTAGGCTGTCGTAGTAGCGGCGAATGTTTTCTACATATTGCAATGCCTCATCACCTCTCGCGTAGCCATAGCGGGTGTTACGGTAATACTTTTTTTGCCTAAGCTGTGGCAAGCGGCGTTTCACATCTACCCACAAATCAGGGTTACCCCCTTGTTGCTCGGTAAGAACCCTCGCATCTTCCAAGTGCCCCATTCCAATATTATACGATGCCATAGCCATCCAGGTTCTATCGGGTTCGCTAATTCGTGCGGGTATGCGGCTTAGCAAACTGGCAAAATAACGAGACCCGCCGCGAATACTTTGCTCTGGGTTGGTTCTATCATCTACATCCCAGTCACTTGCTGTATCCAGCGTCAGCATCATTAAACCGCGAACCCCAGTTCTAGATACAGCGTTACTATCCCAATGACTTTCTTGATAGCTCATTGCCGCAAGCAGTCGCCAGTCTAGATCTCCTGCGTATTTTTGAAATAGAGGTTTATATTGGGCTAATGCAGTTTCAGCTGCGTAGTTGAAAGCTCGGCTGTCTACGTAATCGAACTGTCGGATATGACCGAAATACTTATCCTCCAGCACCGTAAACCAACCAGATTGATGTACGGTTCCAAAATACTCAATAAGCGCAGCTTTCACTGAATCGTCCTGATGTAATGGCAGCGCCCAAGCCATTGGCATATTTTCGTCAAGGGTTTTCGCTACAGCCAAGTTTGGATAACGTCTGCGCTGTAAAGCTAAACGGTTGCTGTCGGCTACTGTATAAGCGATATCACCATTGGCCACTTGTTGCAGCAGTTCTTCAGAATCTGAATCTTCGGTGGTAACGAGCTCAGTCTTTATCGCTACTTTTTCACTATCAGTTGCTTGGTCGCCTAAATCGCGTAAAAGATCAGAAAGTAAGTGAGCTTGGCTGCTTTCTGCAACTGCAATTATAGGGGCATCGAGATCTAAAAGATCTCTAGGTCTGGATGTGCCTGCTTGGAATACAAGCTGCTGTTTAACATGTTGATAAGCCGGGCCATACGTGAAGCGGTTTTTCAGTGAAGGTGTCACCGCATCGCCCGTAGCAACAATGTCTAAGTTACCTTCCTCTAATTGCTCAAGCATGACTTCATAGCTGTAAAAAGGGTACAAATCGAGAGTGACCCCAAGGTAATCGGCAAACCCTGCCAGCAACTCGTACTCAAACCCCTGGGGCCCTTCAGCACCGTTATAAAAGGTTCCTGCGCCGTATACGGTTCCGACGCGGATGGTTTCCCGTTCTAATAATGAGGAAAGGGCCGTGGGGACCGAGGGCACGCCACAACTCATAACAGCAATGGATAAAATGATTATTAGTTGTAGTTTTAATCGTTTTTTATAGTCTTGTGACTGCATAGACCTTTACTTGTTGTCATCAAACTCGCTAAGTTTAAAAAAAAGTTCATGTTAGCGCGTTATGAGGTTACTTACTGTGCATAATTGCTCTATAATCCGCGCCGAAATACTCATCAATCCAAGAGACAACGCGTCGCATTGGTGGTCGTTGTTTCTAACAAACCAGGTAAATCAATATGTTGGTCCTTCGAGGCGCTCCTGCACTATCAGAGTTTAACCAAACTAAACTGATTGCAAAGCTGGGTCAATCCGGCGTTAGGGTTAAAAACCTATATAGCGAATATGTTCACCTAGTCGATTCCCAAGGTGACTTGTCTAAGCAGCAAATAGAAATACTCGAGAAGCTGCTCACTTACGGCCCCGCGAGGCAAGCACAAACACCTTCTGGAACCCTCTTCCTTATTACTCCTCGCCCCGGCACTATCTCTCCCTGGTCTTCTAAAGCCACCGACATCGCTCACAACTGTAGTTTAAAAAGTATCAATCGCATAGAGCGTGGATGCGCGTTCTATATCGAAACAGAAGATACATTAAGTGACGATGACTTTGCACTTATCGCTAGCTTCTTACACGATAGAATGACTGAGTCAGTATTTACTAAAACTGACGATGCAGCGGTACTGTTTGCACAAACCGAAGCTAATACTTTCACCAGTGTAGACGTATTAGGGGAGGGCAAAGAAGCGCTGGTTAATGCAAACGTGGCATTGGGCCTGGCATTAGCTGATGATGAGATTGACTACCTGTTTGATAGCTTTACCAAGCTAGGCAGAAACCCGACTGACGTTGAACTTTATATGTTTGCGCAAGCAAACTCTGAACATTGTCGGCATAAGATTTTTAACGCAAGCTGGACCATTGACGGCGAAGATCAAGAAAAGTCGCTGTTCAAAATGATCAAAAACACTTACGAGTTATTACCTGATCATGTGTACTCAGCTTACAAAGATAACGCAGCAGTAATGGAAGGCTGGGAAGCAGGGCGCTTCTTCCCGAACCCTCAGTCCCATCAATACGAATACCATCATGAAAATATCGATATTTTAATGAAGGTAGAAACCCACAACCACCCAACTGCAATTTCACCGTTCCCTGGTGCCGCAACCGGCTCTGGCGGTGAAATTCGCGATGAAGGTGCTACAGGTCGTGGTTCAAAACCTAAGGCAGGTTTAGTTGGTTTTACCGTATCTAACTTACGTATTCCTGGCGCTGAGCAGCCGTGGGAAGCTGAGTATGGTAAGCCACAGCGCATTGTGAGCGCTCTCGATATTATGCTTGAAGGCCCACTAGGTGGCGCAGCCTTTAATAATGAATTTGGTCGCCCAGCGCTACTTGGTTATTTCCGTACTTATGAGCAAGAAGTCAATAGCTTCAACGGTGTTGAAGTGCGCGGCTATCACAAACCGATTATGTTAGCTGGTGGTTTAGGTAATATTCGTCGCGAGCATATTGAAAAAGGCGAAATCACAGTAGGCGCTAAGCTTATTGTTCTTGGCGGCCCTGCAATGAACATTGGTCTTGGTGGTGGTGCTGCATCGTCAATGGCTTCTGGACAGTCAAACGAAGATTTAGACTTTGCTTCAGTGCAGCGTGACAACCCTGAGATGGAGCGTCGCTGCCAAGAAGTAATAGATGCATGTTGGCAGCTTGGCGATGACAACCCTATTCAGTTTATCCACGATGTGGGTGCTGGTGGCCTTTCAAACGCACTGCCTGAGCTAGTTAACGACGGTGGTCGTGGCGGTAACTTTGAGCTAAGAAAAGTATTGTCAGATGAGCCTGGTATGACGCCGCTAGAGCTTTGGTGTAACGAATCGCAAGAACGTTATGTTATGTCTGTGGCACCGGAAAATATGCCGGTATTTGAAGCAATTTGCGCCCGCGAACGCGCGCCGTTTGCTGTGGTTGGTGAAGCCACTGCCGAGCAGCACTTAAACCTGAACGACAGCCAGTTTGAGAACAAACCTATTGATATGCCGCTAGATGTACTTTTAGGTAAGCCGCCTAAGATGCACCGAGACGTAAGTTCAACCAAGGTAAGCTCACCTGCATTAGACGACGCAGGCATTACTTTAAGTGATGCTGCGAATCGCATTTTATCTTTGCCTACCGTTGCAGAGAAAACGTTCCTTATCACTATAGGCGACCGCTCGGTAACTGGTCTTGTAAGTCGCGACCAAATGGTTGGGCCATGGCAAGTGCCAGTGGCGGATGTAGCAGTAACCGCTGCGGCATTTGACACTTATCACGGTGAAGCGATGACAATGGGTGAACGCACCCCGGTGGCTCTTTTATCACACGGTGCGTCTGCGCGTCTTGCGGTAGGTGAAGCGCTAACCAATATTGCTGCAGCAAACATTGGTGATATTAAGCGTATTAAACTGTCTGCTAACTGGATGGCAGCAGCTGGACACCCAGGTGAAGATGCAGGTCTTTATGAAGCGGTGAAAGCTGTGGGTGAAGAGCTGTGCCCAGAGCTAGGTTTGACCATTCCTGTAGGTAAAGACTCTATGTCGATGAAAACTGCTTGGAATGAAAACGGTGAAGATAAAGCAGTAACCTCTCCGTTGTCACTGGTTATTTCAGCGTTTGGTGCAGTAAAAGATATTCGTAAAACAGTTACGCCTCAGCTACGCACTGATAAAGGTGCAAGCCGCTTGTTGCTACTAGATTTGGGCGAAGGTAAAAATCGCTTAGGCGCTAGCTGTTTAGCGCAGGTCTATACACAGCTTGGCGATAGCCCCGCAGATGTGGTTTCTGCTACCCGCCTTAAAGGCTTCTTTGACGCTATGCAAACGCTTATCGAAAAAGGTTTGGTACATGCTTACCACGACCGTTCAGACGGCGGCTTATTTACTACAGTGGCAGAAATGGCCTTTGCGGGCAAAACGGGTGTGAGCGTTAACCTTGATAGCCTTAAGGGCAACGATATCGCTGTATTGTTCAATGAAGAATTGGGCGGTGTTATTCAAGTGCTTGAAAGCGACCTAGATGCGGTTAACGCTGTACTGGCTAAGTTTGATTTAACTGAGTTGACTCACGATATCGGTACATTAAATAGCACAGATATGATTGAGTTTAACCGCGACGGTGTAGCTGTACTTGCGGATAGCCGTGTATCAATGCGTACTACTTGGGCGCAAACTACGTTTGAAATGCAAAAGCTTCGTGATAACCCAGAGTGTGCTGAACAAGAACACGCTGCGAAGCAAGATGCTGCCGACCCTGGTTTACATGTAGCACTATCTTACGATGTCAACGAAGACGTTGCCGCACCTTACATTGCCAAAGGCGTTAAGCCAAAAGTGGCGATTTTAAGAGAGCAGGGTGTTAATTCACATCTAGAAATGGCAGCAGCCTTTACTCGTGCGGGTTTTGACGCTATCGACGTACACATGAGTGACGTGCTGGCGGGTCGTATTACTCTTGAACAGTTTGCGGGTCTTGCTGCTTGTGGCGGTTTCTCTTACGGCGACGTATTAGGTGCAGGTGAAGGTTGGGCGAAGTCTATTCTATTTAACAGCATGGCGCGGGATCAGTTCGAAGGCTTCTTTAACCGCAACGACACTTTCAGTTTAGGTGTATGTAACGGTTGTCAGATGCTATCGAACCTAAAATCATTGATTCCTGGCACTGAGCACTGGCCGCACTTTGTTACTAACCAGTCAGCGCGCTTTGAAGCACGCGTTGCTATGGTTGAAGTGATGGAGTCTAAGTCTGTGCTGCTAGATGGTATGGCAGGCTCGCGTATGCCGATTGCTGTGTCGCACGGCGAAGGTCAGGCTGAATTTGCAAATGAAAACGCGCTATCGCAAGTTAGCGGTCAGGTAGCCATGCGTTATGTAGACAACTATGGCAAGCCAACTATGCAATACCCGGCTAACCCGAACGGTTCACCGCAAGGTATTACTGGTTTAACGTCTGTCGATGGGCGCAGTACTATTATGATGCCTCACCCTGAGCGTGTATTTAGAGCCGTTGCAAACTCATGGTACCCAGACGAATGGCAAGAAGACGGTGCGTGGATGCGTATCTTTAGAAACGCCCGTAAGTTTGTTGGTTAATTTAACAGTGTAACTTAGATAAGCAGGGGGAAACCCCTGTTTATTTTCTATAAAAATACTGTTTAATAAATGTGCATACCTTAAATAGGTGTCAAAGCTTTGGCAAAGTGTCAAAAATCTGATTTTTGCCCTTGTCATCAGTTTGTCACTGATCTATTGTAGTGCAAGCAAGGATTGCAATTAGGTTACAGGAGTTGAGTTAGGGTTGTACCAGTGTTTAGCAATTGCTTACTGGTTTTAATAATAAGAGACGACCAATGAATCGTTCTTCAAAAGGGTTTGGCTTAACCGGAGTGGCTGTAGCTGTAGTGCTGATGTTCGTAACTGCTGTTTTTAGCACATCTGCGAAATCTGCCGAAGCTCCAACAACGCTAAGTGTGCAGTCTTCAGTTAAGTAGTCTGAAAGAAAAATTCTAACGCCCGTATCAAGTTACTTGATACGGGCGTTAATCATTGGGGCTATTAAAAAGCTTCAAACGAGACGAACCCAATGCTCTGCCGTAGCCCGCAAAATGTGTCTCTCACTTTATCCTTTCTTATTTTTTTCTCTGTTTATTAGTTTTTGCTGAGGGTGCTTTTTCAGCAACACATAGGTGGCACCAAATCCGCCGTGCATAGGCTGTGCTGTATGATAGGCAATCACCTCATCAAGTTCACGTAGCCAATGATTTACGTAGCTTTTTTTCAGCGCAGGAAATGGCTTACTATTTTCACCCGTTCCATGTTTTATGAGCAGGGCACGAACCCCACGTTCGTGGCTTGATTTAATGGTGCTATAAATTAGGTCGCGGCTTTGCTCTAGGGTTTTTCCTGATAATGTGACATTGGTTTCCAACGGATATTTGCCAAGGCGGAGCTTTTTAAATACGCCGTCTTGGATCCCCGGTTGTTGATAATGTATAAAATCATCGGGCGGCACCGGCTTTACACCTTCCATGCTTAACGGGTTAGCAAGCTTGTCGCGAACACTGACTTTCAACGCAGCCCGTTTTTGCTTTTCGGCAAGCGCCTTTTCAGGATCGTGTAATAAAGCCTTATCATCTGAAGCGATTGGTTTTACATCTTGCATTTCAGCAAAAAACGAATCGATATCGTCGTTTTCAAAATGGCTCATACTATTCCCCGTATTAACTACTACATAATATTTATACGTTATTTTTTGCCTGAAGGTCTATGCGAAGTGCACTTATTGGAAGGCTAAAGGCGCAGAAAGACGACACTTAAAATAGGCAACGGTTATAAAAATGGGGATTAATTTTGAAATTTCATCGGTTAGAAGATGGCACCGGGCTCAGATAGTGCCTCTATGGCAAACCATTCCTCTTCGGTAAATGTTGAATCACTCGGTGTTTCAACATCATCGCCAGTTTCTTCTTGGGGGGACGAATCGAAAGTCATTGTGCTCTCCTGTTTAGAAGAGTATTACGCAATTCGATTAAATTACAACCAAAGTAGAAGAAATAAACATAATGTTAGGGGAGTGAAATGTATAGGAAGGTTTACTTTGTTTTGGGTTTAAGCCAGCTAAACTGGCGTCCCCAGCTGGAATCGAACCAACATCTAAGCCTTAGGAGGGCCTTGTTTTATCCATTAAACTATGGGGACCTAATGCGTAGGAAGCTCTATTATACGTAGTTCCAGAAAATACGAAACCCTTTGATTAATCAACAAGGTGTAGTGTTTTATCACGCTGCGCTTATGCGGCTAAAATGTCTTGCTAAATATCTTGTGATACTAAGCACACAATAAAAAAGCCCCCGTTAAATACGAGGGCTTAAGACTGACTTCGTGACCAGACTAGATATCCGTTGGTGGAAGTTTATCTATCGCTGTCTTCAGCACTTCAGACTCTGTCGGAGAAGCTGTTGTCACATCAGCGCTACCTTCTTTAGACGTATCGCCCACTAAGTCACTACCAGTATCAGACAACGTATTTTCGCTGCCCGAATCAGTGGATGTAGGCTCAGTTGAAGGCAGAATTAAATCTTCTGGTGGAAGATCTATATCTACCACATCAACTGTTACCTCTGTCACTGGGCCAGCGGTTACAATATCGCCTTCTTCTGGAAGGGTAATTGTGTCTTCTGGTAATGTTCCAGAGGTGATAGGTTCTGGCGCTGTGCTTTCAGGCGTTGAAGCTTCAGGCGAAAGCGGGCTTGTACCCTCGTCCGGCGCGGTGGGTATAGGGCCGCCAATATCAACCGTATCAAGCTTAGTGCCAGACAAGTCGATAGTGTCGCCACCGCCAAAACCCTCGCCCACATTAGTACCAAGCGTGCTCACTTCCTCTTCAGGTAGCGTAATGATTTCAGGTGTACTCTCTACAGGTGCAATGCTTTCTACTGGCTCCGTGCTCAATAGCGGCGCAGTAGCCTCGTTTTCTGGCGTTACCAATCGAGTTTCAGCATTCAGGTCTACTGTTTGAAGCGTTTGCCCTGTTAGGTCAATCACGTCAGGTGCTGTAGGCTCGTCAGTAACAACGGTGCCGCTGCTATCTGACGCACTTACAGACTCAGATGAAGTGGTCGTCACTACTTCGGGTACACCTTCACCCGATGCCGTCACAAACACATTAAACTCTGCCTGTTCTACAGTACCGTCTGGATATTCGATACGGTAAGTAAAGGTATCCGTTAAGGTGCCACCAAACACCGCTTGAGTGTTGTCCGGGGTATAAGTGTACGCGCCAGTTTCATCAATCTGCAGCGTACCGTAATCTCCCACTAACGTAATGCCACCAGTGGCATCCTGGAAGTTAGTTCCATCGGTAGATACCGTCACGTCGTATGTTGGGCCAAACAGTACATCGTTTTCGAACAGGTTGCCCGTGGCGGTTTGTATTTCTTCAACAACAAATTGATCTAAAAAGTGTACTGTTGAGCTTAAATCGACACTAACGCCACCTAGAGCACTGACTGCTCCTGTGTCTACGTCCATTGTCACTCGGTACTCACCTTCCGATAGGCCATAAGAAGTAAATACACCATTACCGTCGAGGCCTAATAGGCCTATTAACTGATCGCTGGAAAATGTCTCTACAACTTCCCACGTGCCGTTGTTATTTCGTTCAATGAATAGATCGAGACCTGAGCCCAGCGAGAGAAGATCACCGCCATCTACTGTGAGCGTGATATCTTGGATAGTATTTTCGGCAACGATAATGCTATTACTTACAGTATCTACATTAGAAGGTATAACAATAGTCAGACCCAAGAGATCAACCCCTAGAGTCCATTCATAGGTAAGAGCATCTGGCTCAGACACTCCAGCCGCAGTGGCAAAATCATAAATTAGCTCTGCCCGTGCTGAGTCCGCAGACACCCCTTGTCCTGATAGATTAAAGTTTAAGTTTGCGGTAGAGGTATTCGTGCCATCTGAAATGGTGTAGCTAAAGCTATCTGTACTACCCAAGCCGTCGCGCACACCGTTAGCTACGTAGGTGTAGCTGCCGTCTTCAAATATGGTGAGGTCGCCATAATCTCCTTCAATAGTAATGCCCGATAGCCCAGTGCCCAATACCGTCACCGACTCACCATTGGTATGGGTAACTTGCGTTACCACGCCACCCTCAGCAATACTATCAGCAACATCGCCTGTGTTAGCGGCATCGATAACATTCCCAGAAGTAGTCGTGCTACCTTCAAACTGATATTCCGTTAGCGTTGAAGTAATATCGGTAGACTGAAGCAAGGTAAGTGTATTACTTAGCAATGCTGCTGCAACCGCATCCAATACACTATCTGCTAAAAGGCCCAATCCAAGAGCGTTAAGACCATTAGTTATAGTGCTGACTAAGTCGCCAGCGCCTATGCTATCTGCTGTACCTAAAGCTGGTTCCAAAATGAAGTTGCGTACAACTGTACCTAAACCAAGCCCATTAAATACGCTGGCGTTAGTGCCGTTTAGGGCGGCCTCAACAGCAGTTAGCACTACTTCTTGATTTTCTTCACCAAGCACTACGCCGCCATCACCTAATTCTGTCAGCGTAATCGAGCCGTCGCTATTTTGATCGAATAGTGTCTCAAGGGCACTTTCATCATTGCGCACAACCACGGTGTAATCTCCGGCAGGTAGCCCAGAGAATTTTGCAACCAGCGTATCGTCACCGGTTACTCCGATTAGGTTTACGCCAGCTACATCACCTATTAACGGATTGTCCGGCGTCATAGCTGAGGCGACCACGTTGCCATCGGCATCTATGATATCAACACGATACGCATCAGCGACGGCGACTAACGCTGTTTGGCTAACTTCTACAACCACTTCGCCAAAGAAACCAGCATCAACGGTAAGCGTTGTGCTAGCCTCCGGCGAGCCCGCTGCTGGTGAGCCTTCGGTTAAGCCAAGCACTTGGAAGTCACTGTCGCTAACGGGTGCATTCACAATGGCCGTTTGTGCGCCCAACTCCATGTCATTGTTATCGGTTTGAGCTACTACTGGCGGGAAGTCGCTGCCAGATATGTTGATGGTAAGCGCCGCAATATCAGAAGTTTCACCATCTGATAGGGTGTAGTTAAACACTTCGTCCTGGCCAATTGCACTACGATCGCCATCGGCGGTATAGGTGTAAGTGCCGTCTGCAGCAATTTCCAGTACGCCATAGTTACCTTGAATAGTAACGGTGCCGGTAG
The DNA here is from genome assembly GCF_027563165.1 of Alteromonas sp. PRIM-21. Lineage (NCBI taxonomy): Bacteria > Pseudomonadati > Pseudomonadota > Gammaproteobacteria > Alteromonadales > Alteromonadaceae > Alteromonas > Alteromonas sp. PRIM-21. Next base: position 40,308 of record NZ_JADOEK010000001.1, read on the forward strand.
CAGGAACCGCCACACTATCACCAGAGGCGTTGGTAACAAGCGTTACTTGGGCACCGTTTAAGATAGTGTCGGCGCCTACGCCAATAATATCACCGTCGATTAGGTTGCCTTGAGCTACTAAATCACCCGTATAAGTGTATTCGGTTAATGTGGTGGTGATATCAGTGTCTTGCAATAGGGTTAATGTATTGCTGAGCAATGCATCGGCAATGACACTTAGAATGTCATCAAGGAAGCCAGTTAAACCAATTGCATCAAGAGGCGCGGTAAGTAAATTAACAAGCTGTCCAGCGCCAATTACTGTGGTCGTATCTAGAAGTACTTCTAATACGCCCCTTACTTGAGTGCCAACCGTACCAATTGGAATACCTAAAACGCCGGTATTTAACGTTGTTTCAATAGTATCAAGAACGACAGCTTGATTATCTGGCCCAAGTACAACGCCAGCTGAACCAAGTTCTTGAAGGTTAACATCGTTACTATTGTCGTTGTCTAACAAGTCTTCAAGTAAGTTCTCATCATTGCGGACCACCACACTATAGTTGCCAGCATCAAGGCCTGCCAACGTGAACGAAATGGTCTCGTCGCCGGTAACATCAAAAATGTCTAGGCCACCGACATCGGCCAGTTGTGAGTTTGCGCTTACTCCTTTGTAAACAAGTTGACCGCTCTGGTCATACACTTCAACAATGTAGGCATCCGCAACAGCCACCAGTGCTATTTGGTCAACCTCTACTAACACTTCACCTACATGGTTAGGAGAAACGGTAAAGGATGCACTCGCATCAACACCGCCTGTAGCCTCGGTTAAGCCGATAACATCTACGTTGCTAGTAGTTTCTGGTGGGTTGACCGTGACCACAGGTTCGCCCATATCGACGGTGTTGCCGTCGTTTATAGCATCAAGAGCCTGTACAACAACATTTTGGCTTGCTGTGCTCGCCGAGTTACCTGCTTCGTCTGTAACTGTTGCCACCACCGCGTAGGTACCTGCTGGTAGCGTTGTGCCTGTTAAATCAAGGCTCCAATTACCGCTGCCATCAATGGTAAGTTCAGGGTCAGTGCCAAAGGTATAGGACGTGCCATCAACGGTAACGGTTAGGGTAGTATTGTCACCAAGGTCAACCGTTCCATTGAAAATAAGCGTGCTATCGCTAGTAATAAAGTCTCCAGCCACCCCAGAGTCGTTTGAGATACTGTCGAACGTTACCGTCTGCCCGTTATTGTTTCCGTCAATAGTGGTATCGATAACAACTGCACTTGTGTCAGTTGCAACATTGCCTACAGCATCTGTGGCGGTAACCACAGCCGTGTAATTGCCTTCAGCAAGCAGGGCGACGATATTATCAGCCAGTGTCCATGTACCGTCACCGTTATTGGTAGCGGTATAGTCAACGCCGTCAATGGTCACCACCACAACCGCATTGGGGTCGTTCACCGTACCAGTTAGCTCAGGCGTGGTGTCGTTGGTGGTGAGATCGTTAATCGCAACGGTAGGCGCGGTGGTATCAATTACCACAGTACCTGTATTGGTCACCGTATTGCCCGCGGCGTCAGTTGCAGTAACAGATGTTGGGTAGCTGCCTTCAGCGAGTGTGGCGACTACGTCATCGGCTAGTGTCCACGTGCCGTTGCCGTTGTTGGTAGCGGTATAATCATTACCGTCAATCGTTACCACCACAACCGCATTGGGGTCGTTCACCGCACCAGTTAGCTCAGGCGTGGTGTCGTTGGTGGTTAGATCGTTAATCGCAACGGTAGGCGCGGTGACATCAATTGTTACCGTACCTGTGTTGGTGACAGTATTGCCCGCGGCGTCTGTCGCGCTTACCGAAGTTGGGTAGCTGCCTTCAGCGAGTGTGGCGACTACGTTATCAGCCAATGTCCACGTGCCGTCACCATTGTTGGTAGCGGTATAATCGTTGCCGTCAATGGTCACCACCACAACCGCATTGGGGTCGTTCACCGTACCAGTTAGCTCAGGCGTGGTGTCGTTGGTGGTGAGATCGTTAATCGCAACGGTAGGCGCGGTGGTATCAATTATTACCGTGCCGGTATTGGTTACCGTGTTGCCCGCGGCGTCTGTTGCACTTACCGAAGTCGGGTAGCTACCTTCAGCGAGTGTGGCGACTACGTTATCAGCTAACGTCCAGGTGCCATCACCATTGTTGGTAGCGGTGTAATCGTTGCCGTCAATGGTCACCACCACAACCGCATTCGGGTCGTTCACCGCACCGTTAAGTTCTGGCGTGCTGTCGTTGGTGGTTAGATCGTTAATCGCAACGGTAGGTGCGGTAGTATCAATTACCACAGTACCAGTGTTGGTTACCGTGTTGCCCGCGGCGTCTGTTGCAGTAACAGATGTTGGGTAACTGCCTTCAGCGAGTGTAGCGACTACGTCATCAGTCAGTGTCCATGTGCCGTCTCCGTTATTGGTGGCGGTATAGTCGCTGCCATCAATGGTCACCACCACAACCGCGTTGGTGTCGTTCACCGTACCGGTAAGCTCAGGCGTTGTGTCATTGGTAGTAAGATCGTTTATTGCAACCGTAGGCGCGGTGGTATCAATTACTACAGTACCTGTGTCGGTATCGGTATTACCCGCATCGTCAGTTGCAGTAACAGATGTTGGGTAACTACCTTCAGCGAGTGTAGCGACTACGTCATCGGCCAGCGTCCACGTACCGTCACCGTTATTGGTAGCGGTATAGTCAACGCCGTCAATGGTAACTACTACAGTAGCCGTTGGGTCATCAACCGTACCCGTTAGTGCAGGCGTAGTGTCGTTGGTCGTTACATCATTGATGGTTACAATAGGTGCCACGGCGTCTACCGTGTCAGATGCAGGCCCACTTGTGTTGCCCGCTTCATCAGTAGCCGTTGCCGTTACTACAACTCCATCTGCTAATGGTGTATCTGGCGTTACGCTCCAATTGCCGTCGCCATCAGCGATGACGGTGAAATCTGGCGTGCCGTCTCCGTTTACATCCACATTTACCGTTGCGCCCGCTTCAGCTGTGCCGGTAATTTCAGTGCCGTTGCCCGCTTCAACGGTAGGCGCTGCTGGTGCTGTGGTATCGATAACCACTGTACCAGTATTCGTACCCACATTACCTTCTGGGTCGGTTGCAGTAACCGTTGCGGTATAGCTACCTTCAGCAAGTGCCGCCACCGCATCGTCAGCCAATGTCCACGTGCCATCACCGTTATTGGTGGCGGTATAGTCGGCTCCATTGATGGTAACAACCACCGTGGCTGTTGGGTCGTCAATCGAACCACTAAGTTCAGGGGTTGTGTCGTTAGTTGTTAAGTCGTTGAAGTCAACAATTGGTGCAGCCGCGTCAACCGTGTCTGAGGCTGGGTTGCTAATGTTACCCGCTGCGTCAGTTGCCGTTACGGTCACAATTACGCCATCGGCAAGCGGTGTATCAGGCGTAATGCTCCAATTACCGTCGCCATCAGCGATGACGGTGAAATCAGGCGTGCCGTCGCCATCCACGTCCACATTTACGGTTGCGCCTGCTTCAGCGGTACCGGTAATTTCGGTGCCGTTGCCTGCATCCACAGTAGGTATGGCAGGTGGTGTAGTATCAATCACTACCGTTCCTGAATTTGAACCCACATTGCCATCGGCATCCGTGGCAGTAACGGTAGCGGCATAGCTACCATCTGCAAGTGAAGCCACTGCATCGTCAGCCAGCGTCCAGCTTCCATCACCATTGTTGGTTGCGGTGTAGTCCACACCATCAATGGTCACTACTACGATAGCGTTTGAATCGTCAACTGTACCGGTTAGCTCTGGTGTAGCGTCATTAGTGGTTAAGTCGTTGATCGTAACGACTGGTGCAACCGCGTCTACTGTATCTGACGCTGGTGCACTGACATTGCCAGCTTCATCAACCGCTGTTGCCGTAACAACCACGCCATCGGCCAGCGGTGTAGTGGGTGTTACTGACCAATTACCGTCGCCATCAGCGATGACGGTGAAATCAGGCGTGCCGTCGCCATCCACGTCCACATTTACGGTTGCCCCTGCTTCCGCAGTACCTGTAATTTCACTGCCGTTACCTGCATCGACGGTAGGCGCTGCTGGTGCAGTGATATCAATCACCACAGTGCCAGAGTTAGTTCCGGTGTTACCATCGGCATCAGTAGCAGTAACCGTAGCGGTATAGCTACCTTCAGCCAGCGCGGCAACGATATCATCAGCCAGTGTCCAGCTGCCATCACCATTGTTTGTAGCGGTATAGTCTGTACCGTTAATGGTAACGACCACGATGGCGGTTGGGTCGTCCACCGAACCGGTAAGTGCAGGCGTGGTGTCGTTAGTCGTTAGATCGTTAAAGTCAACAATTGGTGCTACAGCGTCTACTGTATCTGACGCTGGGCTACTCGTATTGCCAGCTTCATCGGTAGCTGTTGCTGTTACCACAACGCCATCAGCTAGCGGTGTATCTGGCGTGACTGTCCAATTGCCGTCGCCATCTGCTGTGACGGTGAAATCAGGAGTGCCGTCTCCGTCAACGTCTACGTTTACGACAGCGCCTGCTTCGGCTGTGCCGGTAATTTCGGTACCGTTGCCTGCATCAACAGTAGGTGCAGCTGGCGCAGTAGTATCAATAACACCGCCATTTTCGTTTGCGGTTGCCGTATTGCCCGAGGCATCAGTGGCAGTTGCAGTGACAGAATAATTACCTTCAGATAAGGCCGCTGGCACATCTACAGAGAAGGTGCCATTAGCTTGAACAATGGCGTCAAAGGTTTGTGTAACACCAGCATTATCAGTAACGCTGATGGATACAATGCTGCCTGGCGCAATATCTGTAGTACCGGAAATGGTCGGTGTTGTGTCGTTTCCTGTACCAAGCGAGTCCAAGGTTAGGGTTGGCACGGCTGTATTGATATTTCCGCTGGTAGTATCAGAGGCCGAGTTTCCAGCAGCATCAGTAGCGGTAGCAGTAACATCGAAGTTTCCGTCTGCCATTGCATTGGGCACGTCGGCGCTGAAATCACCGTTACTATCGACAATAGCCGTAAATGTCTGTTCTGCTCCCGCGCTGTCGGTGACGGTTATGGTCACTGAACTACCTGGGCTTAAGTCGGTGCTGCCAGTAATTGTTGGCGTGGTATCGTTACCTGTGCCTTGTGCATCTAAGTTGATAGTCGGCGCGGTAGTGTCTACGCTACCGTTTGTTTCAGTGGCGGTAGTCTCATTGCCTGCTGGGTCTTGGGCAACTGCTGTGACGGTATAGCCACCTTCAGCCATTGGGTTAGGCACATCGGCCGAGAAACTGCCGTCTCCCTGAACGGTTGCATCGAAGGTTTGGCTTACACCTGCGTTATCCGTAACCGTAATCGTTACTGTCGCGCCTGCAGGCAGGTCAGTATTCCCTGATATTGTAGGCGTTGTGTCACTGTCTGGGGCTAGTGTATCTAACGATAGGGTAGGGGCTGTCGTATCAATAACGCCTGTATTGTCTACGACGGTAGTGCTATTACCCGCTTCATCACTCGCCGTGGCTTCAACACTGTATACACCTTCCGCTAAAGGCGCAGGCACATCCACTGTAAAGTTTCCATTTACATCAACTGTAGCTGTGATGGTTTGAACATTTCCTGCGCTGTCAGTTACCACAAGAGTAACTTCACTGCCTTGCTCTAGATTAGTGCCACCAGACAGAGTAGGGGTTGTGTCATTGCCTTCCTCAAGTGGTGTTAAGGTTAGAGATGGCGCTGTAGTATCTACGTTTCCTGTATCACCTGCTGTTGCAGTGTTACCTGCTTCATCACTGATGTTAGCACTTATCGTGAAGTCGCCTTCAGCTAAATCGGTACCCGGGGATATAGAGAAAGTCCCATCTCCCTGTACTACTGCACTTAATGTCTGGGTTGCACCAGCGCTATCCGTTACCAAAATAGTGACCACAGAGCCTGCAGGTTCATCGGTTGTACCGGTAATGAGTGGCGTCGCGTCGTTAGTGGTATCGGCAACATCTATAGTAAGTGTAGGCACTAGAGTATCAACTACGCCTGCCTCGTTATCGGTTGTACTGTTACCTGCTGTATCAGTGGCGGTTGCAGATACGGTGAAGCTTCCTTCAGCCATCGCTGCTGGTACGTCAGCAGAGAATACGCCGCCCGCGGCAACCAACGCAGAGAACACCTGGGTATTACCCGCACTATCAACAACGGTTATCTGCACTGTAGAACCTTGTGGTAAATCTACAGTGCCGCTAATGGTTGGTGTCGAGTCGCTAATTGTGCCTGGGTCGTCCAGCGTAATAACAGGTGAAATTGTGTCAATGACGCCGCTTTCAGCGTCTGATGCTGTATTGCCAGCTTCGTCTACAACCGTAGCCTCAACCGTGTAGTTACCCTCAGCCAAAGTGGCAGGTATCTCTACACTAAAGGAGCCGTCGTTCTGCACGGTTGCTGATAAGTTTTGTATATTGCCAGCGTTATCGGTGACGGTAATGGAAACCGTGCTACCCGCTGGCTGGTCTGTCGTTCCGCTAATGGTTGGTGTTGCATCATTGCCAACACCCGGTTCTGCCACATCAATAGCCGGTGATGTGGTATCTACCACGCCGCCAGTTTCAGAGTCAGAGCCCGAATTACCGGCGCCGTCAGTTACCTCTGCGACAACTGTGTAGCTACCTTCGGCCAAGTTTGACGGTACGCTAGCGCTGAAGGTGCCATCCCCTTGTACAGTTGTAGTGAAGGTTTGAACTGCTCCAGCACTATCTGTCACTGTTAAAGTGACAGTGGCACCAACTGGCGCGTTAGTAGTGCCAGAAATAAGAGGCGTAGTGTCGTTTGTCTGGCCGAGGGCATCTAGCGTAATGTCCGGGGCGCTCGTGTTAATATTGCCGCTATCTGACACTGTCGTGCTATTCCCCGCAGCATCGCTCGCACTGGCTGTTACATCGTAATCGCCATCAACAAGCGTGCTGGGTACTTCAACTGAGAAAGTGCCATCCGCATTTACCGTAGCGGTAAGATTTTGTACGTTACCGCCTGCATCGGTGACGACCAGTGTAATGGTTGCTCCCTCTGGTAAGTCGGTGGTACCGCTTAATACTGGCGTTGCGTCATTGCCGCTGGCCACTGGATCTAAGTTGATAACAGGTGGAGTGGTGTCAACTGTGCCGTTGTTATCAACCGCTGTGTTTTGATTACCTGCATCATCAGTCGCCGTCACTTCTACTGTGTAATCGCCTTCTGCAAGGTCAAAGGGCACATCAGCGCTAAAGCTACCGTTCGCTTGAACGGTGGCAGTGAAAGTTTGCGTATTACCCTGGCTGTCAGTCACGCTAATGCTTACTGTATTGCCCGCAGCCAAGTCGGTGGTTCCCGATATAGTCGGTGTAGCGTCGTTAGTTAGGCTTTGTGCGTCTAACGTTACGGTGGGGGCTGCTGTATCTATGATGCCGTTATTATCTATTGCCGTTGCTGAATTACCCGCCTCGTCAGTCGCAGTGACGGTCACGCTGAAACTGCCTTCAGCTAAATCGGCAGGAACATCAGCACTGTAAGTGCCATCGTTTTGAACGATTGCAGTGAACGTTTGGGTATTTCCAGCGTTGTCTGTCACGCTTATGCTAACTGTGTCGCCAGCATTGAGGTCGGTAGTGCCAGAGATAGACGGCGTTGCATCATTACCAAGCTCTTGTGTATCGATGGTTATCGATGGGGCTATGGTATCGATGTTACCTCCATTTTCGGTGACTGATGCACTGTTGCCAGCGCCGTCTGTGGCGGTTGCCGTAACAGAATAGTCACCTTCAGGTAGGCTTACAGGAACATCAGCTGTAAAGCTTCCGTCACCTTGCACTATAGCGCTGAATGTTTGCGTGTTTCCAGCACTGTCAGTCACAGTTAGCGTTACAGTGCTACCTGGCGCTAAGTCGGTATCACCTGAAATGGTCGGCGTGGTGTCGTTGCCCGAACCAAGAGGATCAAGGGATAGGGTAGGCGCGGCAGAGTTTATGTCGCCGCTCACTGTATCTGTAGCAGTATTGCCTGCAGCATCAGTGGCCGTTGCAGTAACGTCGAAGTTTCCGTCAGCCATAGGATTAGGCACATCCGCACTAAAGTCGCCATTAGTATCAACAGTTGCAGTAAACGTCTGCTCAGTGCCAGCGCTATCAGTCACTGTAATAGTCACCGTGCTGCCTGCATCCAAATCTGTGCTACCGCTAATAGTTGGTGTGTTATCGTTTCCTGTACCAAATGGATCTAAGGTAATCACTGGCGCGGTAGTATCAACGCTACCACCCGTTTCAGAGTCAGAGCCTTGGTTACCTGCCGCGTCTTGAGCGGTTGCGGTAACCGTATAGTCACCTTCAGCTAGCGGTGAAGGTACGTTGGCGGCAAAACTGCCGTCGGTTTGTACCGTTGCGGCAAAGGTTTGCGTGTTACCCGCACTGTCGACAACCGTTAATGTAACAATAGCGCCCGCAGGAAGGTTTGTGGTGCCTGAAATGGTTGGCGTTAGGTTATTCTCTGGCGCTAATTCTTCAAGATTTAGCTCAGGTGGCGTGATATCGATAACGCCTGAATTATCGAGAACCGACGTGCTGTTGCCTGCTTCATCAGTGGCAGTAGCTTCAACACTGTAAGAGCCTTCAGCAAGGGCCGCGAGCACATCAACCGTAAAGTTGCCGGCAGCATCGACCGCGGCTGTAACTGTTTGAATGTTGCCAGCACTATCTGTGATAACCAAGGAGACCACGCTACCTTCGGCTAGATCTGTACTTCCTGAAATGGTTGGCGTTGTATCATTGCCTAATCCTTGAGGCTCTAAGGTTAGGGTAGGCGCTGTGGTATCTATGGTGCCTGTTGCATTGGCTGACGCACTGTTGCCAGCATCGTCGGTGGCCGTAGCGGTAACCGTATAGTCACCTTCGGCCAGCGCAGCTGGTACATCAACAGTAAAGTTGCCGTTTGCATCAACCGTTGCGGTGACAGTTTGGTTATTGCCAGCGTTGTCGGTGATCGACAGCGTTACGCTCTCACCTGCTGCTAAGTCCGTAGTGCCTGACATGGTCGGCGTAGTATCGTTATTTGAACCCAGCGCATCTAGTGAAATAACGGGGGCGACAGTATCGACGATACCGTTATTGTCGGTGACAGAGGCGCTATTTCCGTTGCTGTCTGTAGCGGTAGCGGTTACTGAGTAATCACCTTCGGCAAGAGGTGCGGGGACATCAGCACTAAAGTTACCGCTTGCATCAACAAGTGCAGTAAAGGTTTGTGTGTTGCCTGCACTGTCAGTGACAAAAAGCGTCACGGTTGAACCCGCAGGTAGGTCAGTCGTACCCGAAATGTTTGGTGTAGTATCGCTAACCGTAACTTGCGCATCTAGTGTCAACGCAGGGGCGCTGGTATCTAGCGTACCGGTATCAGAGGTGGTAGTTGTATTACCTGCATCGTCTGAGGCACTTGCTGTTACCGTGTAGCTGCCGTCTGGTATAGCGTTTGGAACATCCGCGCTGAAGTCACCGTTTGCATTCACTGTAGCATCAAAGGTTTGTGTATTGCCTGCGCTATCTGTGACGGTTAACGTTACCGTGCTTCCCGGTGCTAAATCAGTGCTGCCCGATATGTTTGGCGTTTCATCGTTACCAGTACCTTGCGGATTCAGGGTAAGAACAGGTGCGGTAGTGTCAATATTGCCACCGTCCTCAGTTGCGGTTGTTGAATTACCTGCATCATCTGTTGCTGTAACTTCGACGCTGTAGTCGCCTTCAGGCAGTGGAGACAATACCTCTGTGGCAAAGTTGCCGTCAGCATCAACCAATGCGTTAATGGTTTGCGTGTCGCCATTGCTGTCAGTCACGGTGATCGCAACAACAGCGCCCTCTGGTAAATCTGTATTACCTGAAATAACCGGCGTAGTGTCATTACCTGAATCTAACGGGTTAACGGTAACAATAGGTGCTTGTGTATCAATACTTCCATTTGCTTCGTTTGCCGTCGCGGTGTTGCCTTGTGCGTCGCTTACTGTTGCCGTAACGGTGAAGTCGCCCTCGGCCATTGCGTTAGGCACATCGGCGCTGAATGTGCCGTCTGCTTGCACGGCTGCTTGGAAACTTTGCGAGTTACCATTGGCATCTACCACAGTAATGGTAACCAGTGTGCCAGGTGCCACGTCGGAAGTACCTGTGATAGTTGGGGTAACATCGCTGGTAGCGCCTTGTGTATCAAGGGTTAACAGCGGCGCTTCGCTATCTACATTACCTGTTGTATTGGCATTCGCGGTATTGCCTGCACTGTCGGTTGCAGTGGCAGTAACAGTAAAGTCGCCGTCAACTAGTGCGTTTGGCACATCTACACTGAAGCTACCATTTACATCGACTAACGCATTGATAGTTTGCGTGTTTCCAGCGCTATCTGTTACGACAAGCGTAACCGTGCTTCCTTCAGGAAGGTCAGTAGTACCTGAAAGGGTGGGTGTGGTATCACCGGTGCTGCCAGGGTTTTCAAGGGTTAGCGATGGCGCGGTAGTGTCAATAGTGCCGCCATTATCGGTTACCGTTGTCGTATTGCCATCACCGTCGGTCGCATTGGCGGTTACTGTGTAAGGACCATCAGGTAATGGTGACGCAACATCTGTAGTGAAGCTTCCGTCTGCTCCTACTGTCGCAGTAATAGTTTGGGTGTTACCTGCGCTATCCGTTACGGTTAACGTTACTTCACTGCCTTGAGGTAAACTAGTTGAACCCGAGATTGTTGGCGTGTTGTCGTTAGTTTCGTTTTGTCCATCTAGCACTAACGTTGGTGCATTCGTATTGATGTTACCTGTTGTGCTGTCAGTCGCTTCATTGCCTGCAGCGTCTTCTGCCGTGGCAGTAGCTGTAAAGTTTCCATCAGCAAGTTCTTGCGGTACGTCGACAGAGAAGTTGCCGTTAGCATCAACTAGGGTATTGATAGTTTGGGTGTTACCAGCGCTATCAACGACTGTTAGCGAGACAACACTTCCTTCAGGCAGGTCTGTACTGCCCGATAAAGTTGGTGTGGTATCGTTGCCAGAACCCGCGGCGTCAAGGGAAAGCGATGGCGCCGTCGTATCAATGCTGCCACCATTTTCAGTTACACTTGCAGAATTTCCATTCTCATCGACGGCGGTTGCTGTAACGGAGTAGTTACCTTCTGCTAATGCGCTAGGTACTTCAGCGCTAAAGTTTCCGTTTTCACCAACAACGGCTTCAATAGTTTGCTGATTACCTAAGCTATCGGTGACGACCAGTGTTACCGTGCTTCCTTGTGGCAAATCTGTCGTGCCACTAATAAGTGGTGTGGTGTCGTTGCCAATGTCTTGTGGGTCAAGCGATAGCGTTGGTGCTGCGGTATCAATATTGCCCTGTGTTGATGCAGAATCCTGGTTACCCGCATCGTCAGTGACTGTGGCGGTAACGGTAAAGTCACCGTCGGCAAGCTCTGCCGGCACGTCAACAGAGAAAGTACCGTCATTTTGGACAAGAGCGTCAAAGGTTTGTGTATTGCCTGCACTGTCAGTAACTGTGATTGCGACACTGCTACCCGGTGCCTGGTCTGTGTTACCTGAGATGGTTGGCGTAGTATCATTAGTACTGCCTTGAGCATCCAAGTTAACCAGCGGCGATGTAATATCGATATTACCGCCAGTTTCCGTTGCTGTTGCAGTATTGCCGTTCGCATCGGTCGCTGTAGCCGTTACGCTATATTCACCTTCTGCTAAAGGATTGGGCACATCGACACTGAAATTACCTGAACCATTTACCGTTGCCGTAAATGTTTGCGTATTGCCAAGCGCATCGGTAACAGACAGTGTAACAGTGCTGCCAGCGGGTAAATCGGTAGTGCCTGAGATAGTAGGCGTGGTGTCGTTATCGTCACCCAGTGGGTCAAGGGTTAAGCTTGGCGCATTGCTGTCCACTGTTCCAGTTTGTGACGTTGAAGCACTATTTCCCGCAGCATCGGTGGCTGTTGCTTCAACAGTGTAATCACCATCAGCGAGTTCAGCAGGCACGTCTGCGCTAAATTCGCCGTTCGCGTCTACTGTGGCAGTAAAGGTTTGGCTGTTTCCAGCACTATCGGTAACGGTAAGTGTAACCGTGCTGCCCGCTTCCAAGTTTGTAGAGCCGCTAATTGAAGGTGTCGTGTCATTCCCTGTACCAAGTGGCTCTAGTGAAATGGTGGGAGCTTGCGTATCAATGTTGCCGCCATTTTCGGTGACAGTCGTTGTATTGCCTGCATCGTCTGTAGCACTGGCCTCTACGGTATATTCTCCCTCAGTAAGCGGCGTTTGCGCGTCGACGCTAAAATCACCGTTCTCATCAACGATGGCATCGATAGTTTGTGTGTTGCCCGCGCTGTCGGTCACCGCAATGGTTACTGTTGAACCAGGTGGTAAATCGGTAGAGCCTGAAATCGTTGGCGTGGTGTCGCTACCGTCAGTTTGCGGGTCTAAAGAAAGCGTTGGAGCGGTAATGTCTATGTTGCCACTGTTGTCGACAGCGGTAGTTGTATTACCCGCTGCATCAGTTGCTTCGACAGAAACTTCGTAACTTCCTTGTGCCAGAGCTTCACCCACATCGGCGCTGAAATTTCCGTTTTCATCTACAAGGGCGGTAACAGTCTGCGTATTACCCTGACTATCGGTGACGGTAATATCAACCTCGCTGCCTGCGGGCAAATCCGTATTACCTGAAATGGTAGGTGTTGTGTCGTTAGTATCCGTTTGTGGATCGATATTTACAACCGGCGGAGTAGTATCAAGTACGGTAGTGGCCGTGGCGGTAGAGCTATTGCCATTTTCGTCTGTCACCGTCACTTCAATGTCATATTCACCCTCTTCAGAGCCAGGAGGGAATGATACGTTGAAGTTACCATTCTCATCGGTTGTCCCCGTTATTGTCTGGCTGTTGCCGTCGCTATCGGTGATAACAACCACAACCTCTGAGTTAGGGGCGTCTGACGACCCCCCTATGCCTTCACTACCGTTGGTAGGCGAACCGGTTTCAATAACAACATTAGGGCCTTGGGTATTAATAACCGCATCGATAGACGTTGAAGCGGTATTGCCCGCCACATCAGACACAGTAGCGGTTACCGTGAAGTCGCCGTTTGCGAGTGCTTGCGGCACTTCAGCACTGAAGCTACCGTCTTCTTGCACTGTCGCAGTAATGGTTTGCGTAGTGCCATCTGTATGTACGATATCTAGCGTTACCACCGCACCTGGTTCTGCGTCGGTGTCGCCATTTATCACCGGCGTGTCATCATTGGTTGAGCCAATAGGATCAAGGTTGATTATTGGCGCCGTGGTGTCAATTTCGCCAGTCACTGTGGTGGTAGAACTGTTGCCCGCTGGTGTTGTAACAGTGACATCTACCGTGTACTCACCTTCGCTAAGCTCTGCTGGCACATCTTCGTTGAACGTGCCGTCTCCGCCTACTGTAGTGACGATTGTTTGTTCGTTACCCTCGCTATCTGTAACAACAATCACGACTTCACTGCCAGGAGGGGCATCGGTTTCACCAGAAACGTTTGGCGTAGTATCGTTCGTTGGCGCAGGTTGGTTTACCGTCGTCGAAGGACTTGTAGAATCGTAATCGCCGCTTGCTGTAGCTTGCGTTGTATTACCAGCGCCATCAGTCACTTCTGCCGTTACGTTGTACGTGCCCTCTGCCACAGCATTTGGGACTTCAACGGTAAAGGTACCATCGGCAAGTACAGTGGTGGTAAAGGTTTGAGTAACGCCTGCACTATCGGTAACCGTAAGCGTTATGGTGCTTCCGGGCACGGCATCCGTTAAACCAGAAAGTGTGGGTGTAGCATCACCATTTATACCAGGGTCGTTTAATGCGATGGTAGGCGCCGTCACGTCGATAGCACCCTGAGCGTCAGCATTGGCCGTATTGCCCGCTCCATCGGTAACGCTGGCATTAACGGTAAATTCGCCTTCGGCTAATTCGGCAGGTACGTCCGCACTATAGGTGCCGTCCGCTTGCACAATGGCAGTGACAGTTTGGGTGTTGCCCGCGCTATCTGTAATGGTCAACGTAACTGTGCTGCCAGGCGCAGCATCAGTGGTACCTGAAAGGGTAGGCGTAGTGTCGTTACCTGTAGCTATAGCGTCAATAGTAATCGACGGAGAAGTGGTATCAATTTCGCCGGTAGTATCAGCGGTTGCCGTATTGCCTGCTTCATCGGTCACGCTTGCGTTAACCGTAAATTCGCCTTCGGCTAATTCGGCAGGTACATCTGCGCTATACGTGCCGTCAGCCTCCACAATGGCAGTGACAGTTTGGGTGTTGCCCGCGCTATCGGTAATGGTCAACGTAACTGTGCTGCCAGGCGCGGCATCAGTGGTGCCTGACAGGGTAGGCGTAGTGTCGTTACCTGTAGCTATAGCGTCAATAGTAATTGATGGCGCTGTGGTATCAATTTCGCCGGTAGTGTCTGTGGTTGCCGTATTACCCGCTTCATCGGTAACGCTTGCGTTAATCGTAAATTCACCTTCGGCTAATTCGGCAGGTACATCTGCGCTATAGGTGCCGTCAGCCTGCACAATGGCGGTTACAGTTTGTGTGTTGCCCGCGCTATCGGTAATGGTTAACGTAACCGTGCTGCCTGGGGCTGCATCAGTGGTACCTGAAAGGGTAGGCGTGGTGTCGTTGTCAGTAGCTATGGTGTCGATAGTGATCGACGGCGCTGTGGTATCAATTTCGCCGGTAGTGTCTGTGGTTGCGGTATTGCCTGCTTCATCGGTAACGCTTGCGTTAACCGTAAATTCGCCTTCGGCTAATTCAGCTGGTACGTCCGCACTATAGGTGCCGTCAGCCTGCACAATGGCGGTTACAGTTTGTGTGTTACCCGCGCTGTCGGTAATGGTTAACGTAACTGTGCTGCCAGGCGCAGCATCAGTAGTACCTGAAAGGGTCGGCGTAGTGTCGTTACCTGTCGCTATCGTATCGATAGTGATCGACGGTGCTGTAGTATCAATCACGCCCGTGGTGTCAGCACTTGCCGTATTGCCAGCCTCGTCGGTCACGCTGGCGTTAACCGTAAATTCGCCTTCGGCTAATTCGGCAGGTACATCTGCGCTATAGGTGCCGTCCGCTTGCACAATGGCGGTTACAGTTTGTGTGTTGCCCGCGCTATCGGTAATGGTCAACGTAACCGTGCTGCCAGGCGCGGCATCCGTGGTACCTGAAAGAGTAGGCGTGGTGTCGTTATCAGTAGCTATAGCATCAATAGTAATTGACGGAGCAGTAGTATCAATTTCACCTGTAGTATCAGCGGTTGCCGTATTGCCTGCTTCATCACTAACGCTGGCGTTAACCGTAAATTCGCCTTCGGCTAATTCAGCCGGTACGTCCGCACTATAGGTGCCGTCAGCCTGTACAATGGCAGTCACGGTTTGCGTGTTACCTGCGCTGTCGGTAATGGTTAACGTAACTGTGCTGCCAGGCGCAGCATCAGTGGTACCTGAAAGGGTAGGCGTGGTGTCGTTGTCAGTAGCTATCGCGTCAATAGTAATTGATGGCGCTGTGGTATCAATTTCCCCTGTGGTATCCGCGGTTGCCGTATTGCCAGCTTCATCACTAACGCTCGCGTTAACCGTAAATTCACCTTCGGCTAATTCAGCCGGTACGTCCGCACTATAGGTGCCGTCAGCCTGCACAATGGCGGTTACAGTTTGTGTGTTACCTGCGCTGTCGGTAATGGTTAACGTAACCGTGCTGCCAGGCGCAGCATCAGTGGTACCTGAAAGGGTAGGCGTGGTGTCGTTGTCAGAGCCGGGCGCATTAATGGTGATTGTTGGGGCAGTAGCATCAATTTCGCCGGTGGTAGAGCTATCAGCTGTGTTGCCGGTAGGTTCTAGCACGGTGGCGTCTACAGTAAATTCACCATCGGCCAATGCGTTTGGTACGTCTACGTTAAATGTGCCATCGCCTTGTACGATAGCGGTAACAGTTTGGATATTTCCAGCACTGTCGGTAACAGTTAGTGTGACTGTACTACCCGGAATAGCTGAAGTAATACCGGATAAGGTGGGCGTGGTGTCGCTTGTTAAACCGATTGCGTCAAGAGTAAGAGAAATGTCTTGCGCTTGTTCACCTGTTTCAGAAAATTCAACGGGCGCAACATCGTCATTATCGTTTGCATTTTGATCGAACTGGAATCCGGCTGGGTCAACATCTTCATTTATGCGGTCAACGCGAACAAAATTACTCCCTCCGCCTGTTCCAGCACCGCCATCAAGACCGGCAGCGGTAGCTTCCAATGACTCTAAGATGTCGCCGTCACCAGCAAGCGCGTCAAGAAAATCAGCATCGCCTGCTTGGTTCTCACCTTCGATACTCTCCGCGCCATCAACGCCGTCAAGTAATGCGGCAAACTCATCGACACTCTCATCAAAGACAGCAAATTCATCGTCAGAATTGTTTTCTGTAAAATCTAATTGGAGCGGGAAAGTGACACTTTGCCCAGCTGGAAGTGTGCGAAGTTCGCCATCAACACTAACGGTGACGAAACCATCAGGTGAGACATCCAATACATCACCCTCATAAACAGTCATTCCGACAGTAGCAGTAACTTGTTCACCTGTGTCACCACGAACAATAGAAGCCTCACCATTTACTTCTGCAATGATTACTTCAGCCATATTTCCCTCTCAATCAATAAATATCACGCTATACAAAAAAGCGTAGCAGAGGTTTTTAAATCGGTTACCGGACCGTGGTACGGAGAGCCTTTGTTCTTTGGTATAAGGACTAGGTAGTTACCCCTAATTTATTAATATTTAGTCTATTAATCGAAATCTAGGTTTGCAGAAATGCTTATAGCGTCTACTTTTTAAATGTAAGAAACGACACAAATGTCACCTAGTTTTTATATAGTGAGACGCATATATGAAGTTGATTAATTCAGTGCTTTCCAAGGTTGTTATTGGAGCAACTGGCGCTGTGCTTGCTCATGCTGCTATTGCTCAAAGTAATGGTGTAAACAACTCGTCAGTTAGTTTAGAAGATTATGTTCGCAAGGTAGTAAACGAAAATCCGGAAGTACAAGCCAGCTGGCGTCAACTTCAAGTGGCGATGTCAGATGTTGACATCGCGAGAGGCGGTTTTCGCCCACAGGTCGATGTATTGGCGTCGAGCGCATACACTGATAGAAATTACGGTTTGGACCGCGAATACATGGGCCATACTGCTCAAATCACCCTTACCCAAATGTTATACGACGGTTTTTTAACAAGCAGTGAGGTAAAGCGATTTAAACAAGCGCAAGTTGTAAGGTTTTTTGAACTAATGGGCGAAATTGAGCAGAAGTCGTTAGATACCGCCCTTGCTTATATGGATGTTCAATTATTTCGAGAGCTTTTAAAGCTCGCCGAAGAAAACCTGATCACTCACGTTGATGTATTCAAACAAATTGAAGAAAGCGTGGAAGCCGGGGTAGGTCGTAGAGCTGACTTGGAGCAAATCAGCGGTCGTCTATCACTTGCCGAATCTAATGTGCTTACTGAGCTATCGAATTTACACGATGTTACCGCACGCTTTTTGCGGTTGGTAGGTGAAAAGCCTGCTCAAAACCTCCAATCAGTATCGATAAACTCTGCTTTCGTTGATGCAAACGTCACAGATATACAATCTTTACTTACTAGCGCGTATGGCACTAATCCACAATTTAATGCTGCTATTTACAACATAGATGCGCAGCGTTATGCGGTAGATAGTGCAAAGAGTCTCTACCATCCTCAGGTTAATTTGACCGCAAGTTATGGCGCGCAAACACGAGACCAAGCTGCATTAAATAACACCATTACCGAGGCGAGTGTCGGCGTTAATTTTTCTTATAACTTGTATAACGGTGGGTCGGATAGCGCGGCTATAAGACAGGCGCTATCGCAGGTGGACTTAGCAAAAGACTTAAGAGATAAAGCCTGTATCGATATGAGACAAACGGTACAGATTGCTTACAACGACATCATCAATATTACAGAGCAACTTCCAGCGCTAAATGCACATAGACTATCTTCAGACAGAGTAAAATCTGCATATATGGACCAATTCACTATAGGTGAACGCTCTTTGTTGGATTTGCTAGATTCAGAAAATGAGTACTACGAATCGAGTCGTGCTTACTTGGAAGCGCAGTATACGCTAGAAAAAGCACGAGTAAGGCTGCTTGCGGCATCGGGAAGCTTAGCGCAAACGTTAGGCATAACGAAGGAAGGCGTACCTGATGTGTTAAGTAAAGCAGAAGAAAAAATTAGCTACGACCCTAATTACGTATGCCCTGTAGTTCGCACTAATTTTGAAGATGAGCTAAATATTCTAAAGCGCGATTCTGATGGTGACGGTATTGTTGATTTATGGGATGACTGTGTAGATTCAACGCCGGGCGCTATGGTCGATGACTTTGGTTGTGAAGCAAAAGAGCCTGAATTGGCGCCAGAGCCAAGTGCTGCTGACTTCACCTTGGATAACGCAAATATAATAGAGTCGTTTAACGTAAACATTGAGTTTGCCTCAAATTCTACCGAGGTTTTACCTGAGTATGAGAACTCACTTCAAGAGGTTATCGATGCGCTTAATAGTGACGCTAGTTTAGGGGTGATCATTCACGGTCACGCATCTTTAGATGGAGACGCCGCCTACAATCAGCGTCTATCTGAACGCAGAGCGAAAGCTGTCGCATCAATGCTTATGACTAAAGCAAACATAGAGGCTAGAAGAATCACCGCTGTCGGTTATGGGGAAACTCGTCCGCTTGTCGATGAAGAGTCAGAAGCGGCCAATGCCCGTAATCGTAGAATTGAGGCGGCTATCATCCAGCTTCCTTCAACGCAATAGTGGTGTGGTAGACCTATATGAAGGAAAAAAAGGTCGACAGCGACATATCATATCTTGAGAAACAAGGTGGCGTATTGATGGATTGTTTAATAACAATCTGCCATGCCCACCATTTGGATGTATCTCGAGTTAGCCTGCTTAGCGGACTGCCCTTAGACCACGGTGAGTTGTCTCCTACGGGGTTTGAACGCGCAGCGAAACGAGCAGGGCTCGCCAGTAGAACAGTAAAACGCGATTTCGACCATATCAATACTGCGATATTACCCGCTGTTTTAGTGTTAAAAGATAAGCAAGCCTGCGTACTACATGGGCTTGATAAAACGCATGCCAGAGTCTCATACTCTGAGCTAGATGACGCTGTAGTCGAAGTACCAAGAGATGAGCTAATTGCCAGCTATACAGGGTATGTCATTTTTGCTCGCCCCGAGATGAATGCACAAGAAACCAATGCCCAAATAGACAAGTCATCAGTAGGACATTGGTTGTGGTCATCCATTAGAACGGCAAAAGGTTTGTATCGCGATGTTCTTTTAGCATCCGTTTTTATAAGTTTGCTTTCTATCGCATTGCCCCTGTTCGTGATGAATGTTTACGATAGGGTAGTGCCAAATGCTGCGCTAGAAACCATGTGGGCACTAGCTATTGGTGTTTTACTTGTGCTAGCGGCAGATTTTTTATTGCGCATGCTTAGACAGTACTTCGTAGAGTTAGCGGCGAGTCGATTAGATGTCACGCTATCGGCGAAAATAATGGAAAAAGTGCTGTCTATAAATTTAGCGAGCAAGCCTGCTAAAAGTGGCTCATTCATAAATAGCCTACAGTCTTTTGAAAGTATTCGGCAGTTCTTCGGCTCAGTCACTTTAGTGGCGCTGGTTGATTTACCCTTTGGGCTACTGTTCGTAGTCATTATCGCCATGATCGATTTTTATCTGATCATTCCAATACTCATTGGTGCTACTGCTCTTTTTCTTTATGCGATAAAGGCGCAGCGGGTAATGCGTTCTCTTTCTGAAGAATCGATGGAAATTAGCTCTCGTAAAAGCTCCCTTGTAACTGAAAGCGTAACGTCGTTGGAAGACGTTAAAGCGTTTGGTTACCAAAGTAGAAATCAAAGTGCGTGGGAAAAGCAGACTATCTTCCTTGCCAAAGTCAACGCAAAACTTCGCTTAGTATCAATGTCGGTCAATAATGCTGCGCTCTGGATCCAGCAATCGGTGGGTGTGGTTATCATCCTCACTGGCGTTTACCTTATTATTGAGGGTGTGATTACACAAGGTGGTCTAATAGCCGCTTATTTACTATCAAGCCGAGCTATGGGGCCGGTTTCTCAGGCTGCCGCATTGCTTGCTCAATTCCATCACGCTGAAACCGCAAAGAATGCCCTTGATGACATTATGTCTCTGCCAAGTGAAACAGGTAGCAACAAACAGATTAAAAACAATGTCGTGCTAAAAGGGAATATTGACGCTAACCAGCTTTGCTTCAAGTATCCAGATGAAACCGTTCTCGCGTTAAAAGACATAAACTTCTCTATCAAGCAAGGAGAGCACGTTGCTATTTTGGGCAAAAACGGGTGCGGAAAGTCAACGTTAAACAAGCTTCTCATGGCTTTTTATCGCCCTGAATCGGGACAACTTTTATTGGATGGAATAGACCTTCAGCAGTATGACCCAACGCTGTTGCGTAAACAAATAGGCTATGTACCGCAAGATGTGAGCCTTTTTCACGGCTCATTAAAAGACAATATTTTGCCAGAAGATACACATATTGATGAGGCTGAGTTTTGGGAAGTCATTACCCAATGCGGTTTGGCAAAATTAGTCAATGGAAGTGCGAATGGCATAGAGCAAAATGTGGGGGAGCGCGGCTGCTTGCTGTCAGGTGGGCAGCGTCAGGCTGTGGCGATGGCAAGGGCCATAGTACGAGACCCTGCAATTTACATTATGGATGAACCAACTTCAGCCATGGATTCAACTAATGAAGCGCAGATGAAGGAAACGATTAAGGCGGCAACGGCAGGTAAAACTCTCATCATTAATACGCACAGAACCACATTACTAGACTTGGTAGAACGGGTCATTGTTGTAGAAAACGGAAAAGTGATTGCCGATGGTAAAAAGGAAGAGGTACTAGTGCAGTTTAGACAACCCAGTCAAGTATTGAAGAGGGCGCCATGATTTTGAAAAGTGATGGTGAAAAAAAGGACTGGTTACAGCGGCTAATGCGAGGCTGGCTTGCGCCGCCCCCAGGTCAAGATTGGGTTTTAGAAGCGGAATGGTCGCGCATTATGCAAACGCCGGTAAAAGCCCGTGGCCTGCTCTATGTCGTATTAATAGTACTGTTTTTGTTAGTGGTGTGGTCTTATTTCGCCGAGATTGATGAAGTGGCTAAAGGTGATGGGAAAGTTATTCCGTCACAGCAACTGCAGGTGCTTCAGTCATACGATGGTGGAATAGTACAGGAAATCTTAGTACGTGAAGGACAGACAGTAGAAGCGGGCCAGGTGCTGTTGAAAGTAGACCCAACGCGTTTTCTATCTAGTTTAGAAGAAAATACCACGCAATTCGCTGCACTTGCCGCGAAGGTTCAGCGCTTGTCTGCGCTTACCCAGGGCGAGGTGTTGCGGTTTAATAGAGAGCTTCAAGAGGAAGCGCCTACCATCGTTGATAATGAGCGAAAACTCTATAACTCAAATTTAGCTGAGCTTGATGAAATCGCGGCGGGTTCTGACTCTCGCATCTTACAACGCCGACAAGATGTTGAAGAAGAGCGAGCTAATCTATCCCAATATCAAAACGTGCTGACGCTTTCTAAAAAAGAGCTGGCGGTGACTAAACCATTGTTAGCATCTGGAGCTGTGTCGGAAATCGAAATTCTTCGATTAGAGCGTCAAATTGTCGAACTTGAAGGCAATATCACCAAATCTAAAGTGGCAATAGAGCGTGGGTTAAATGCTATTGAAGAAGAAATTATTAAGAAGGAAGAAGCCCGCCTCAAGCTAGTCAATCGATGGAATCAAGAGTTGACCGAGGCTACAGCCGAAATGGCGACGTTACAGCAGTCTCAAACGAGTTTAGAAGATGTTGTGTCGCAAGCTGACTTGCGTTCGCCTATCAATGGAACGGTTCAACGGCTACTCATCAACACGGTTGGCGGCGTTATTACACCTGGTAGCGCCGTTGTCGAGCTAGTACCTCAAGACGACCAGCTCATTGTTGAGGCGAAAGTTTCTCCGAAAGACATCGCTTTTATTCGAGAAGGGCAGCCGGCTATCCTGAAATTTAGTGCATACGATTTTACTATTTATGGTGGCATGTCGGCGGAAGTACAGCACATTAGTGCAGATGCCATTACCAATGAAAAAGATGAAACCTATTACCTTGTCAGACTTGAAACAAAGCGAAGCATTGCAAATGAATCCTTAGATATTTTGCCCGGTATGATTGTGCAAGTAGATATTTTAACGGGTAAGAAAACCGTTCTTAATTACATTTTATCGCCCTTATTTAATGTGACAGCCTCTGCGCTGAGGGAGCGTTAATGAGACATTTTATCGCAGAAAAAGACTTACAAGGGGCACTTACTCAATACTCTTGGTCTAGTTATAGTAGTGTCAATGAATTAAAGTGCGATAGTAGTGACTGCGTATGGATTATGGCAAGTGATAAAAGCTGGCGTCAGTTACTGATTGAGGCAAAACAGAAAGCCGATAACCTTGTTTTGCTTACGTACAAATATGACCGACTAGAGATGCAAACAGCATTAATGTTAGGTGCTAGAGCATATTGCCATGCGCTAGGGACACAGTCTTTACTGTCTTCTGTAGCTCGGGTTATAGAAGCTGGGGGTATGTGGTTGCCCAACGAGTTATTAACAGTGACTACATCAAATGCCGCTGCTAATTTGCAGACGAAGCGGAATCTACCTGTGCTGCGAGAGCTAACCAACCGAGAAAAAGATGTTTTAAACGGTATTTTGGAAGGGTTAAGCAACAAGGAGATAGCACGAGAACACGGTATTACCGAGCGTACCGTTAAAGAATATGTTGGTACGCTCCTTCACAAGTTTGAAGCGAAAGACAGGATAAGCTTATTGCTTCGTATAGGTGAGTTTAGTCATCTAAAAGATGCTCTATAACTTCAATATGTGAAACCACACCATCTATCCCTAATTCAATAAATAGCTCTTGGTGATCTGAGCGCTTAACCCCGTCTGCATAAACTTTTATACCAAAAGTATGCGCAAGAGAGCAGAACCCACGTATGAAGGCGTGATTGGCAGGATTGAAATCGATATCTGCCATAAACGCCGAATCGATTTTTACATAATCTAATCCCATTTCCTGAACGTTTAACAGTTGCGAGAAGGATTCTCCAACTCGTTTCAAGCCTACTTCGCAATCTTTGGCTTTTAACGTTGTGCAAAAATCTCTAAATTCATCAGGGAAGCGTGTAGCGGTAGATTCTCGCACCTCAAGACACAATTGCTTAGCCGCTTTTTCGTTGGTTCCAATTTGATAATAAAGTTGAGCAAGAATTTCTGGATTCAGCATAAACTGCTCAGAACAGAGAAATGCAAATTTTGAGTTTGTTTTAGTGTTATTAATATAGTTGATCAGGCTAGTAACCGTTGTTAGCTCTAATTGGGGTAGAAGCCCGAGATAGCGCGCCCAATGGGTATAATAACCACTTTTTCTTAGTTCACCATCTATCGTAACGCCCGCCCAACTCTGATAGTGAACCAAATTGCGGTCAATATCTAAAACCGGGAAGTTAAAGGTTTCTACACCACATTCGTCAATAGTATTTTGTAACTCTTTTTCCCAGCGTTTTTGCTCTACCAAGCTAATAAATTCTTTAAGGGTCGATTCGATAAAGGGTTCATCCATATCTAACATTTCTGCTTCATCAATCATCGCATCTGCGCGCATTAATAAAGCAGAGAAGCTATCGTCTGGGCGAAGTTTAACAACAGACTGAAATACCTTCGGATCACCTACGTCGCTAAACGCGCTTAAACACGCGCCATGGACTGCTTCTGAAATAGCAACAGCATCATGGGTTTCAGTAAGTAAAATAGCAAACTCGTTTTTTTGCATTCTAGCTATACGGCTGTCAGTAAACTGATGATGATGTAGTGAAAGGCAGTCGTTAATTTCCTCAACAAAATCGCGTATACGTTTTTTTCTGATATTCGCAGGTGAGCGTAAAAAGCCTTCGCCTTCAGTGAACCTCACAAAGAAAAGGCAGTTCACCCCTTCGGTGTCTCTAAAAGCTAGCTGCCCTTTCAAGATTGAAATGAAGTAATCTCTGTTAGCAACGCCAGACTCGTCATCAAACTGCGTTTTGTAGCGCATAAGATCAAGGCGTGTATTTTCTTCATCCATGATCTTTCTAGAGTTAGTAGCAAGAAAGTTCATAGCGCGCACTACACGCTTAAGTTCTA
This sequence comes from Alteromonas sp. PRIM-21, assembly GCF_027563165.1. Lineage (NCBI taxonomy): Bacteria > Pseudomonadati > Pseudomonadota > Gammaproteobacteria > Alteromonadales > Alteromonadaceae > Alteromonas > Alteromonas sp. PRIM-21. The sequence goes on from NZ_JADOEK010000001.1 coordinate 64,601, forward strand.
ATGTACGAGGCTCTTTTAGCCGGATAAATTGCATTTGCTGAAATGATTCAGCTTGGCGCACAACACTGTCTAAAGGCCTGATAATATAGCGCAGTGCCCAGCCCCCTAAAAAGCCTGAAAATATGCCGACCAGTGATAAACCAAAAATAAGTCGTTTAGTGGCGCGCCACATTGATGCAACGGCAAAGCTGGTATCTGTTTCGACATAAACCGTACCATATTGACCCCAACCCTCGCTTACTTGGGCAATACCTGGTTTCACAATAGGAGAAAAGTTATCTGAAAACCACTTTGGGGTATTTTCGTCCAACTGCACTTCATGAGTATATTCAGAGACAATTTCACCGTCAGATTTTTGAAGTACAATAGAGGCGTAGTGACCAATGTCGAATTGTGACATTATGAAGAGATCTAATGAAACAGGGTCTTTATCCAGCCCACTAAGTGTTAGGGCAAGCATGCTCGCGTTGTCTAGGTTTTTTGAATAAAGCTGCTCTTCTACATAGTGTTTGGTAGTTATTCCATGAATTGTGACACTACCTGCAATTGCAACAAGGACAACAACTGCTATGGCGAGCCATAATTCTCTTGTTATTGACATAGACTCCTAAGACCTTCTGCTAATCCCCTCCTGTTTCATGCGCTCAATAACATCACGCCACCTTGATAGCCTGCTGGTGGACGAAGAAACTTGTGCAGTTTTACCCGGCTGCCAAATACCCGAATCATTAAAACTGAAAACAGGAATTAAATCCGTCCGCTGAGAGCCTGGCAACACATTAGACACTAAGCTGTCGAGCACCAAAGGATCCGATGAAGGGGAATCATAGTATCCTAGTACCATATGTGCTTGCGTTACTCGGCTTCTACCAATTTTCGCTTTTACATAAATTAGGCGAAGTTTAGAACTATCGATACCTAAGTGTAGCAGAGCTACGTATTTTGCAATGGCATAATCCTCACAATCTCCGCGAGAATGTCCAAAAAGTTCAGAAGGCGTGGCCCAATAGTCTTTTTGTTTGAATACGATATCGTCGGTAGCGTACTGGATGTGCTCGTCAAAGAAAGCGTTTACACCGATAAGCTGCTCTTTAACAGCCTTATTTTCAAGGTCGTGAAGTTTAGTTTCTAGCGCACTGACATGTAATGCTTTGTCAGCTCCAAAATTATTTTTAACTTCCTGTTCGAGCTTTGGAAACTCGATGACATAGCGATCCCTCAGTTGTTGTCCAGCCAGTAGCAAGGCTACTAATGCTAAGCAGTGCGACGCAAACAGAGAAAGGGTCATATTTTTATAATGTAGGTCATACTAAAGTATAAGAGAGAGTACTTGTCTCTATCTAAAGTTTAAGTATTAGATACTATACGTAGTTATAGGTATAACACGGGTGTGTTGATATTCCAACCCTGTTCCCCCAACGCCAGTGACTTACATTTGATAAAGTGAAAGCTAATTTACTTCTTAACTACAAAATCATTTTCCTGAATATTCGCAGTAATTCCCGACGTAGCGTTGACTACCACAGACGAATTGCCATATGCACTATCAACAATAAATGTACCGGGGTAGAGCGTATATTGAAGATACCTTCTACCGCGATTATCGACCACCTCTTTGGCCTGATAAAGGTATAGTTCATCTTTTTCAGATATGCCATTATCTCGTCCTAGAGATACCGAAATTTTATTGTTCGCAATGCTAATCACCCGCCCCGTAACAGGTTGGCAGGCTGTTGCTTCTTTAATATCTTCTATTAATTGACTGATTGATGTATCAATTGCTTGGCCGTAGCGTGATTGCCAAAAAGTTGACGAAAATTCGTCAACGTCTTCAAACCTATCGAACGTCCATTCCTCATTAGTATCGTAAGAGGAACTGAACAGAAGACCGCCGTTTATCCCGTCATAAACTTGTACAGACATTGCGAACGCACGATATGAAGTGTCGCTTCGCCAAGGTGCAAATACAGATACTTCTTTTTGCGCAACACTTAAATCATCAATAACCCCAATAATGACAAATTGCGTGTTACTTTGATCTGATAGCGTACGTACGTTTTTGTCGGTATAACGGCTATCAAACTTTGCAGTATGGGGAGCAACGTAAGTAAGGCTCAGATTATCTGTCTGTTCTTGCATTGCTTTAGCTAATCGCTGTGTAAACGCCTTATCAAATTGCGGAATATTTCCTTGGGTCAGCTGTGCTCTGTTTCTTATCCTAAAGTGAGTAGTGGCAAAGTGTTTTTCGTCCCGCTGCGCTGAGCATACTTCTCCTCTAGGAAAAATGTCTGCACGTACACTAACTGTGACTACATCACCGTTATAAGTTTCGCTCACGAGCTCTAATTGCTCGACTTCGCCTGTCGAACGGATCGTCATTTCTTCGTTTTTCAGAAGCCCATTAGTGAGTTTGGCTACACTTTGCACTGAAGCCCCAGCAAATAACATCGCTTGTTTGAGCGCATCCTGTGTCGCTGCGCGTTTTGCTGCTTCCTTGTTACCGTTCATTACCACAGCCTGCCCTGTGGCTTCATACCAAACGGCATGGGCTTGCCCAGCCATTAGTCCAAGTAGGCAAACAGCGGCCATCGCTCTGCTTAAACATGCCATTAGCGTTGTTTTGCTTGCTTGTCGCACGTGACACCTCTGCGGTTGTTTAGTTATTACGGTTAAATAATGTCGTAACCTTTGCTAGAACTATGCGAAAAAAGTGCCAATTAAAGGAGGAAGCTATTTTTAAAAGCAAACGGGCGCACATATTGCTTACTTGCTTTGTACTAGGGTATATGACTGCAAACTGTCGTTATGGAATCTGATGTTATTCATAACGCTTTGTTGAAATGTTATTAGCCTATAAAGGTTATAAAGGTAAATGTTTAGACGTCACTAACTCGTTATTGATGCACAAAGAGGTTTTAAATTATGTGGTTGAATGGACTAAAAAATTCGAGATTACTTTTGCGGTCTTCCATGTTTGGCCTGGCAATCTCTTTGAGTGGTTGTGGCATTATTGATAAACACGTCGAATGGGAAACCGTTGAGCCTGAAACTTACCCTGTTTTAAAGGCGGTTGGTTACGCGCCGATTTCATCGCAAAAAGGCGAGTCTGACAGTATGAAGCTAATAATGGCGATGAAAGCGTCAAAATTAGATGCATACCGCGAGTTGACCGAACAGGTATACGGTCAAAAAATAGAAGGTAGTCAGTCTGTATCACGCCTTGTTGTTGACAGTGAAACGTTACGCGCATCTGTTGAGGGAGTAATTAGAGGCGCCGAGGTTGTTAAGACTTATCCCGTGGGTGAGGATACCTACGTTACGGAGCTTTCTTTAGATATGCAGCAAGTCTACGATATTTATTTGTCGACGGCTAAGCCGCGCCGAGTGAAAGATGTAAAGTATTACTAGGAAGTAAGTTAAAGGCGATTCGCGCTAATTACTTTGCAGTGGGATGCTAGAAAATACGTGATAATAAAGTGAACTTAGCTGTCTATGTAGTCAATGCACTGCGCGGTGAATGTACTGCGGGGGCAATGCATTGTGTGGTTAATGCACTGCGGCGATACGAAACTATTTAAAAGCCTAAGCACTCACTCCAGAGCCTAAAGTTCCGCCTTTCGGCTTACCTTTCTTGTCATAAGTGAGTGATTCTTTTGCTCGAACTTCCATCATCAAATTCCGCAAATGTGTGAGGCGTAGCTGTCCTTGCTCTACGGCTTTTTGATTAACCTGTGTTCGATATTTGCAATCTTCCAGAAGCTTCTTGGCGTCAGCCATTAATGCTTCATCGTCTTCCGACATCGCATTTTCGTTGTCGATAGCATCTTCAATGCTTGCATCCAGCGATTGAATAGAACCCAGAAGGGCTGTTTTTTCGTCTAACAAATTCATCAAAGATTCAGCGTCACGCGAGCTAATAAGCTGCAGCTCTTTTTCAAGCAGCGACGCAAGTGAAGTCATTTGCTCCACTTGACGAGATAATGCTTGTGTTAACTGGCTTGCTTGTTCTGTCACTATACTTGTCTCATTGAACGTGTTTGATAAATTGTCGCTGATTTTGTAACACCAAACTATTTAGCACCAAATTATTTAGCACCAAATTATTTAGTTCCAAATATTTGGGATTCTAGTTTCGCGATTTTATTAGCAAGAACTTCAGGGTTAACCTTGTACTCACCACTTTGGATCGCTTTTTTAAGACGATCAACTTTTTCCTGATTCACTGGCGCCTCAGTCCCTTTTTTCTGAACTTGATTCAACTGCTGTGCAGATTGAGTCAGCGAAACGGAATCTTGTCTTGGCGCTTGTGCTGTTTGCGCAGACTGTGCTGAAGTCTGCTGTTGAGATTGTTGCGTCTGGTTCTGCTGCGCAACTTTCCCGTTATCAACGGGTGTTTTAGGTAACCCATTGTTTATATTATTAATTGCCATAATCAGTCCTCACTACTTTTTGCCTCTGGTATATATATCGGCCTTTTGGCAAATATCTTTAGCTAAATTGAGAACAAAATAGTAGATATTTATAGCCCACTTTTACAAGTGTATCACGACTTCTTCAGGGCTTGCGACTTTAGCAATAATGGCCTTCTGACTACTGGCATTTAAGACTTTTATGTTATCGCCAACCACACCATCTTGTTGCGCTATTCCAGCTGTCTTAACTTCCATTCCCGCAACCTCCGCGGTAATAGTAATTCTATCGCCTTTGCATACAAAGCATAGCATATTCGACTGTATCGCTTGACCATCGGTAACCCGGCGTTTCATTCTAGCGCCAATTAACGACTCTAGATCGGTGAATGCCGTGTAGCGTAGACGTCTCACGTCTACTTTTGCCTTCGTTAAATTTGATGAGGTTAATACAGTTCCAGGGCTAATTGCGCCCTGCGTAACTACAATTTCTTTCGTTCTCGTTACTTGGCCGCTGGTAAACAAATACCACTCATTATTTTTACAGCTTACTCGAACAGATATGTAAGATTGGTTCAGCGCTTCCTGTGACGCATTATATTGGAAACCGGTTGGACAGTCTGGGATATTTATCCGATCGTCTATCTTCACAATATCCACATCAATGTTAGTATCCTGCGCATTATCGTTAAGTTGATTTATCAAGTACTGCTTGGCACCTTCTTCAACTTGTTCATGATTGGACGCCGCTGCATAGCAATGTTTACTTAGTAAGCCGATTAGCAAACCGACTACTAAACGGGTGAACGAGCGAGTGAATTCAGTACGCATTTTTTCGTTTATCTTTTTCATCATGACATTTCGTGTTTCAGTTTGCGATTAATTGACTATGCTTAGTGAAATCTATGTTTGTAAACAGCGGGTTTAACAACAATGCTTAGTTCAAGGTGTAAAAGCACACGCTTCAACATGACAAGATTTAACTGGCAGTATTGAAAGGTTAGTAACGCTTAAACAAACCTTAAGTGTCATTTTTCTGTCGTTTGACCTGCAAAAATTTAGTGATATTGTCTACTCTTATCATAAGAGGCAATGATCATGCCCAGTATTACTTAGAGGTGACCTATGTCGGGTATTTTAGATTCGGTAAACCAGCGAACGCAGCTTGTTGGGCAGAACCGCTTAGAGTTGTTGCTGTTTAGACTGAACGGCCGTCAGCGGTTTGGGATTAATGTATTTAAAGTAAGAGAAGTGTTGCAGTGTCCTCCGCTTACGGCTATGCCAAAATTAAACCCATTGGTTCGTGGGGTAGCACACATTCGTGGCCAAACTATTTCGGTGATTGACCTAAGTATGGCTACACGTGGTCGTAAAATTGAAGACCTCTCTAATGCGTTTATCGTTATTGCCGAATACAACCGTTCGGTTCAAGGGTTCTTGGTTGGCGCTGTTGAGCGCATTATCAATACCAACTGGGATGCCATCATGCCGCCGCCACAGGGCACAGGGCGGGCCAGTTATCTTACGGCGGTTACTGAAGTAGAAAACGAACTCATTGAAATACTCGATGTAGAAAAAATTCTCAATGAGATCTCCCCGCTAAACGCTGAAGTTAGTGCTGACGTTGCCGAGGGGCTAACGACAGAGGGGCAAGAAAACAAAATTATCTTTATAGCGGATGACTCGGCGGTAGCGAGGAATCAGGTGAAAAAAGCGCTTACGTCATTAGGCCTTGAAATCGAGCTTGCTAAAAATGGTCTTGAAGCGCTTAATCGTCTTAAACAAATCGCTGAAGAGTATGGCGACGTAACTAACCGCGTTGGTGTGCTAGTTTCTGATATTGAAATGCCCGAAATGGATGGCTATACCTTGACTGCAGAAATTAAAAATACACCGGAGCTTCAAAAACTTCACGTTGTTCTGCACACGTCATTAAGCGGGGTGTTTAACCAAGCAATGGTACAAAAAGTTGGAGCGGACGACTTTATAGCGAAGTTTCACCCAGACGAATTAGCAACTGCTGTACAGAAGTGGCTAATGACCGAGTGCGAATAACGGAGCAGGAAAGGATTGGCTAATAAAGACGTTTCGCCCGCGAGCTACCAAAAGTTCAGAGAGTTTCTTGAAAAGCAATGCGGCATAGTTTTGGGCGAGAATAAACAATACCTCGTCCGCAGCCGTTTGGCTTCATTGCTTTTTAAACATAAGTACGAATCTGCAGATGAACTGATTGATGTTGTTGTTCGTGGTTTTGATCGCACCTTGTTACAAAGTGTTATCGACGCAATGACAACCAACGAAACCTTATGGTTTCGCGATAATTATCCCTTTGATCTTCTTTTAAAGGACCTATTGCCATCCTTATCTACTAAAAATCAGAAGGTTCGCATTTGGAGTGCTGCTTGCTCGTCGGGGCAAGAGCCTTATTCCATCGCAATGTCTGTGCTTGAGTACCAACGTCAACGTCCAGGCGCGTTGAGAGCGGGCGTTGAGATTGTGGCAACCGATTTATCATCAGAAATGCTGCAAAAATGTGAATCTGGCATTTATGACGAGCTCTCTCTTGCCAGAGGCTTATCTCCGCAGCGAAGACAAGCTTTTTTCCAACAAAATGAAAAAGGGCTTATGCAAGTGAAGCCTGAGGTTCGCCGCATGGTAAGCTTCAGAAGTTTGAACCTGCTTACGAGCTATGCCGCGCTTGGTCGGTTTGACATCGTTTTCTGCCGCAACGTATTAATTTATTTTTCGGCAGAAGTGAAACAGCGGATCCTGCAACAAATTGCCGGACAACTGCAGCCTAACGGCGTTCTATTTCTTGGCGCATCAGAGTCTATAAGTGCTGCCAGTGATATCTACAGCATGGTGAAGTGCCACCCTGGTCTTTACTACCAAAAAAAATGATCTAACTTATCGGCTTGATAAATAAAGTTTTTTAAAACTCAAGCCGATCTACTGACCTCTATACCTTCCGTCAAAATCCCATTGTGGCATCTGCCTTGCTAACTATTTAAACAAACGACAGTAAAACGGCAAAAGTTTAACGCTTAAATTTCCGTTTAGCTTGTCTACACGAAACGTTTTTAAAGTATGTCAGAGGTCATGTTATGGCTATTAACCTAGATAAGCTGGTGGGCTTTCACGAGTCAGCACTTAAAATACGCACAGAGCGTATGGAGGTTATTTCGGGGAATCTAGCTAACGCAAATACGCCTGGTTACAAAGCCAGGGATATTGATTTTAACAAAGCCATGCAGTCTGCAATGAGTGAAGCATCTAGTGGCGCAACAAGTCATGCTTCATCAGGGTTAGTGCGGACAAATGAGCGCCATTTAGGCGGCAATCCTTCGTCTGTTGCGGCAAATTTTGACATGCAGTACCGCGTACCTACTCAACCTGATACTGGCGACGGTAATACGGTAGAAGTCCAAGCGGAAAGAAACAGATTTTTAGACAATGGATTGCGCTACCAAGCAAGCCTTGAATTTTTGAATGGGAAAATTAAAGGCATGAAAAAAGCACTTAGCTCAGGAGGTCAATAGTCATGAGTTTATTTAACGTAATGCAAATTTCGAGTACGGGTATGGAGGCAGAAAATGTCCGTCTTAATACCACGGCGAGTAATATTGCTAATGCAAACTCGGTAAGCAGCAGCTATGACGAAACCTACCGAGCTCGTCACCCTGTTTTCGCAACAGCATTACAAGACGCTATGCGGGATCACTCGAAGGGCGCAGGTGTTCAAGTTAAAGGGATAGTAGAGAGTGATGCTCCACTTCAGGTGGAGTATGCACCTAATAACCCAATGGCAGACGAAGAAGGCTATATCTATAAACCTAACGTCAACATTGTAGAAGAAATGGCGAATATGATGTCAGCGTCTAAAGCGTATGAAACAAACGTACAGGTAGCGGACACCACCAAACGAATCTTCCGCCGCGTACTGCAGTTAGGTCAGGGGCAGTAACTTGCCGCTTGAATAATGTGAGGATTAATCAGTGAACACCATAAACAACACCGGCCTAAATACCGACCTGTACTGGCAGGAAGAAACTGTAAAAGTCGCCGATGGTACCGAGCAGCAGTTAACCCAGGAAGACTTCTTTTCAATGTTAACTGAACAGCTTGCTAATCAAGATCCTACGGCACCGGTTGATAACGATCAGATGGTGGCGCAGATGACGTCGTTTACGATGGCAGACGGCATCTCCCAGCTTAACGAGAAATTCGAATCGTTTGCGGCCTCAATGACATCGAACCAAGCTCTACAGGCATCGAGTCTCATCGGTCAAAACGTGTTAGTTCAAGGCAATGTCGGTTACATGGCGAATGAGGGGGAAGGCCTTTCAGGCGTTATTGTAAACGAGAAAACGGTTCAAAACATGACGATAAACATTGAGAACCAGTTTGGAGAAGTAATCAAAACCATTGATGCAGGTACACAAAGTGCGGGCAACATTGAGTTTGAATGGGATGGCAAAGATAAACACGGCAACCAGATGGAACCTGGTGAATATGTTATCAGCGCTACCGGCGAACTAAACGGTGAAGGTGTTCAGCTGAATACTGCCGTCAATCGTCATGTTGGAAGTGTCAGCTTGGCCGGCAGCGGTCAGGGCGTAATTTTGAATTTGGATGGTGATGTCAGTATCAATCTTGATGACGTCATCCAAATCGGCAGTTAGTAGGAGAATCAATAATGTCTTTTAATATTGCACTGAGTGGCGTATCGGCCGCACAAAAAGATTTGGATGTAACCGCCAACAACATCGCAAACGTTAATACAGTTGGCTTTAAAGAATCACGAGCTGAATTTGGCGACGTTTATGCGGCATCATTGCTGTCAGGTGGTAAAACGAAAGTAGGTGACGGTGTTCTTACCCAAGAAGTTGCACAGCAATTTTCTCAAGGTAGCCTTCAGTTTACGAATACATCGCTTGACCTTGCTATTACGGGTAACGGCTTTTTTGCTACCGTACCTGAAATCACTTCTCGTGACTTCTCGTTCACTCGTGCCGGTCAGTTTAAGTTAGATAGTGATAACTTTGTGGTTAACAGTAACGGCGACAACCTTCTGGGTTTCCCAGTAAACTCTGATGGTACAAGCGCATCGGTTGCGCTAAGTACCACTGAGCCAGTGCGTATTCCTGATTCATCAGGTTCACCCGCGCAAACTTCAGAAGTCGATATTCGCATGAATCTACCGGCCGGCGATGCTGCGTTAGATCCGCAAGATTTTGACCCAGAAGATCCGTTAACGTACAACGCGGCGACGTCAGTTACTGTATATGATTCATTAGGTGACAGTCATGTAATGACTTATTACTTTATCAAGGATAATACAGTAGGCGTAGATAATGAATGGTATGTTGCTACCGCGATAGACGATACCCTAGTTGACATGACTGACTCGACAGGTGCCGATACCGACCCTACTACAGCAGTTAACTCGGTGGGCGGTAATACAGGTAATGCCGTAACCGCATCTAAACTTATTTTCTCTCAGGGTGGTGATTTTTCTGGTATGGAAACGCCAGATGGCTTACCAACACTAGATTTTAAAATGCAAACTGAAGCGCTAGGTGCGGGTATTCTTGCAAATGGTTCGGATCCTACGCAGCAGATAAGCATAGATTTTAATCTTGATGTAAATAGCGCCACACCTAATGAACCGACTCAGTTTGCTTCAGCCTTTGAAGTAACCTCACTAGAACAAGATGGTCTGCCAGTAGGCCGACTAACAGGTATCGATATCGGTCCTGATGGCTTAGTGCGCGCTACCTTCTCTAACGGAACCTCTGAGCCTATTGTTCGTGTTGCGCTCGTTCGTTTCTCTAATGAGCAGGGCCTAACGCAAGAAAGCAGCACGCAGTGGAAAGAGAGTATTCTTTCAGGTGAGGCGCTAGCAGGTGAAGCAACAACCGGTACTTTCGGTGAGATTAATTCATCGGCCCTTGAACAAGCCAACGTTAACCTGACCACTGAGCTAATCGACATGATCATTGCTCAGCGTAACTTCCAGGCTAACTCAAGAGCGCTCGAAGTTAACAACTCACTGAACCAGACTATTCTGAACATTCGATAGTTTAGGTAAAGCGCCGTTTGTTAGAATATAAAAGCGGCAATACGTTGGCGTTTAAGACCGCCATTATTGCCGATATTTACAAGAGCCGCACAACAGCGGCTCTTTTATTTTCCTTTAAATATCAATTTAATACCTTTCATATTTTCTACTTGGGTTAAAAATCCACAGATTGGCATCGCCTTTGCAAAATCTTGCTTAAGGTTTAATCAGAGTCAAAAGTCAGTCATGGACAAACTTCTCTACATTGCAGCAAGTGGCGCATCCCAAGACCTATTAGGAACTGGGGTTAGAGCCAACAACTTAGCCAACGCGCAGACAACCGGGTTTAGAGCTCAATTAGAGCAAGCGAGATCGATGCCGGCTTACGGCGAAGGTTTGCCAACCCGCGTGTTTTCTATGACTGAAAGCCCGTCTAACAATTATGAGTCGGGTCCAATGATTAAAACGGATCGAGATTTAGATGTGGCCATTCAAGGGGATGGTTGGTTTGCGGTGCGAGATCAAAATGGTCAAGAAGCTTATTCCCGTGATGGCAACTTCAAACTAGGCGATGACGGAATTTTGACAGACATTCACGACCGTGTGGTGCTAGGCGATAACGGCCCTATTTTTCTTCCAGTACCTTTGGACAATCTTAACATTGCCGCTGATGGCACCTTGTCCATGAGGCAGCTGGGAGCCCCAGCCAATGTTATCGAGGAAGTAGGACGTCTCAAGCTAGTTTCTCCAAACTACGCTGATATGGAGCGAGGCACCGACGGCTTATTTAGAATGGAAGATGGCTCAATTGCGCCCGCTAACGCTAACGTAAAAGTGGCGTCTGGCATGCTTGAAGGTTCTAACGTAAATGCTGTTGAAGAGATGGTAGACATGATAAGTCTTCAACGTCACTACGAGCTCCAAGTAAAAGTGATGAAACAAGCGGAAGAGCTTGATACCCGTGGCAATTCTTTGTTGCGCATACTGTAAACGAATTTTAAACACCGTTGCCCTTTGAGCAACGTCGGAGGTTAACATGCATCCAGCACTATGGATTAGTAAAACCGGACTAGACGCCGCACAAACCGATGTGGCAGTGGTGTCTAACAACCTAGCAAACGCATCAACCGTAGGTTTTAAAAAAGACCGCGCAGTATTTGAAGATTTGCTTTATCAGAATATTAACCAGCCAGGCGGTCGTTCCTCTGCTGACACCGAACTACCATCTGGACTAATGCTTGGTTCAGGTTCAAAAGTGGTCGCTACGCAAAAAGCACATACGCAGGGTAACTTGCTCACCACTGAAAATGCGTTGGATATGTCAATTCAAGGCCGTGGCTACTTTGAAATTTTGCAGCCCGACGGCACTATCGCTTATTCACGGAATGGTCAGTTTTCACTTAACGACCAAGGGCAAATCGTTACCTCTGGTGCTGGTTTCTTGCTTCAGCCTGAAATTGCAGTTCCTGAAGATGCTCAGCAAATCACTATCTCACAGGATGGTGAAATAAGCGTGAGTATCCGAGGACAAGCAGAGCCTCAGGTATTGGGTCAGTTAAATATTTCAGATTTTGTGAATCCGACGGGACTTCAACCTACGGGACAGAACCTTTTTGTAGAGACAGCGTCAAGCGGTGCGCCTATTCAAGGTATACCTGGACTTCAAGGGTTAGGTTACATCTCTCAGGGTACCCTTGAAACGTCAAATGTAAACGTAACTGAAGAGTTGGTGAACCTTATCGAAAGCCAGCGCTTGTACGAAATGAACTCGAAAGTCATTTCGTCGGTTGACCAAATGCTTGGTCAAGTTATCCAGCAACTTTAATAGGTAGCGCCATGCGTATTTTAGGTTTATCTGCTGCTCTACTGCTACTAGGCGGTTGCGCCAGTACAACTGAACCACCTGTACAGGCAAACGACCCCTCGTTTGCACCAGTAGTGCCAGATTACCCGCGTGAAACGGTAGTGGAAGATGGGTCTTTGTTTCGTTCACACATGGCAAACAGTTTGTACTCAGATGTTACCGCTAGGCGAGTTGGCGACATCATTACGGTTACCCTTAACGAAAGCACTTCTGCGAGTAAATCTGCAGATACTTCTACAGCCAAAGATACCAATGTAAACCTAGATACGATTACGGGTCTTGGCGGTCAGGCTGTGAATATTGGCGGTCAATCTATTCAATTAGGTATCGGCTCGTCCCGTGATTTCACCGGTGATGCAGAAGCAAACCAGAGTAACAGCCTAGACGGTGCTATTTCGGTAACTGTTGTAGACGTATTGCCAAACAATAATTTAGTTATTCGCGGTGAGAAGTGGCTAACGTTGAACCACGGTGATGAGTATATCCGTCTAACTGGCATTATTCGCCCTGCAGATATCAGTCCTGAGAATGAGATAGTGTCTACGAAGGTAGCCAATGCTCGCATTCAATATTCAGGCACGGGTACTTTTGCAAGAGCACAAGAAAAGGGCTGGTTAACTAAGTTCTTTGATTCAACTTGGTGGCCTCTTTAGGCTTTGGTAGGAGAGTGGACATGCGTTTATTTTCAGTCGTATTAGCCGTATTTGCACTGCTTTTATCTTCACAAGCAGCGGCGCAGCGCATTAAAGATTTAGCGAGCATACAGGGCGTTCGTAGTAACCAATTAGTGGGGTATGGTCTTGTTGTTGGTTTACCTGGTACAGGAGAGCAAAGCCCATTCACCGAGCAGAGCTTTAGAACTATGCTGAGTAATTTTGGTATTAGTTTAGATGCCAACACTAAGCCTAAAATCAAAAATGTTGCAGCGGTGGCTGTGCATGCTGAATTACCAGCTTTTGCCAAGCCGGGTCAGACGATTGATATCACGGTTTCGTCAGTAGGTGAAGCATCAAGCCTTCAAGGTGGAACACTTCTTCAAACGTTTCTTCGTGGGGTCGATGGCAAAGTTTACGCAGTTGCGCAAGGAAGCTTAGTGGTTAGTGGGTTCGGTGCGCAGGGGGGAGACGGTTCTCGCATTGTTGTGAATACACCTACTGTTGGCAGAATTCCGAACGGCGCCATGGTTGAACAATCGGTTCCTAGCGGTTTTGCCAATGGCGACACGCTGACCCTTAATCTTCATTACCCAGACTTTTCAACTGCAAAAGCTCTTGCAGACACTATTAACGAACGCTTAGGTGCGCAGCCTGAAAATGGCTACATCATTGCAAAACCCATTGACGCTGCATCGGTCCGAGTTACTGCTCCACGTGATGTTGGCCAGCGAGTCGGCTTCTTGGCTACTCTGGAAAACTTTGAATTCACGCCAGCAGATGCACCAGCACGCGTTGTGATAAATAGCCGAACCGGAACTATCGTAATAGGCAGCGATGTTCGCTTATTGCCCGCGGCAATTACCCACGGCGGTTTAACGGTAACGATTTCTGAAAACCAGCAGGTTGCTCAACCTAATGCATTTGCTGACGGTGAGACCGTGGTAACAACGCAGTCAATTGTTGATGTGGACTTGGCTGATAGCAGAATGTTCAAGTTTGAGCCAGGGGTTACGCTTGATCAACTTGTGCGTGCGGTTAATGAAGTGGGCGCTGCTCCGGGTGACTTAATGGCAATCTTAGAGGCGCTGCGTCAAGCGGGCGCTTTACGCGGTGAGCTTGTGATTATCTAAAGTAAGCGAGTAGATTTTAAGAGTATCTGATAGGAACACAAAAGGTTAGAGCGGAACAAATACGATGGAAGCACTAAGCACAAAAAATCAGCTTGATATGGCACGTAATGTCCATGATATGGGCAGCATTAACAAAATGCGTGAAGCCATTGCGTCAGGCGATGAAACGGTATTGCAAGAAGCTGCTCAGCAGTTTGAGGCAATATTTGTGCAAATGATGTTGAAGTCTATGCGTAAAGCACAAGATGCCCTTGCCGATGAAAATAGTCCGTTCAATTCTCAACAAGTGAAGTTTTACCGTGACATGCACGACCAACAGCTGGCTACAGATTTAACATCAGGCGGAGGCCTGGGGTTAGCTGATGTCATTGTGAAACAGCTGGGTCAGACCGAAGATGGCTATACGCCAGCGAGTGTCATAAGAAGTGACGGTGATATTTCATCGTTAAATAGAAACCGTGAGTACAAGGTTGCTGAGGCACAAGATTTAGCACTTTCCTCTAATTCGATCAAAAGCCAGTCGGCGCAAAAAGATGCCATGTTCAAAAGTCCCGAAGACTTTGTTGAGAGCCTTATGCCTATTGCTGAGAAAGTAGCGGCAAAATACGGCATGGATCCGAAAGCAATCATTTCTCAGGCTGCGGTAGAAACAGGCTGGGGAAAATTCGTTATCCATAAAGCTGACGGAAGTAGTTCACACAATTTGTTTGGTATCAAAGCGAACAAAGGATGGCAGGGCGACCAGGCCGTAGTCGACACACTGGAATTCAACGGTGGGCTGCCACAGAAACAAAAAGCTGCATTTAGATCCTATTCATCGGTAGAAGAGGCAATGGAAGACTACGGGCGCTTTATTACCTCACAGCCTCGCTATAGCCATGCTGTGGAAAATGCTTCAGATGCTGCGCGTTACACAAGTGCGCTTCAAGACGCGGGTTACGCTACTGACCCTGAATATGCCAGCAAGATAATGGCCGTTTACAACAGCGAACGTCTTAGTGCGCTAATGCCATAGTCTAGGTGCTATAGGTGAGGAGAATACAGTGAGTTCTGTTGATTTATATTCATTAGCCACAAGTGGCGTAAACGCTAGCAACAAGTTACTTCAAACTACAAGTAACAATATTGCTAATGTGAATACACCTGGTTATGTCCGCGAGCGCACCGAACTTCAAAACAGCCAAGTATTTGGCGTGGAGATTGGTAATACTGAGCGCGTTATCAACGTATTTGCACAAAACCAACTGCGTCGTGATATTACATCGGTAGGTGAACTCGAAGCCTTTTCTAGTAAAACTACGGCAATTGATAATCTTCTGGCCAGCGAAGCCAACTCTATTTCTCAGGGGTTAAGTGAATACTTTTCTGCATTGCAAACCGCCGCTGATGATCCAACAAACCTTGCATCTCGTGAACAGGTACTTAGTAAATCTGAATCCCTCTATAACCGAATGAGAACCTTGTCGGACTACATGCTAGAAAAAGAAGAAGAGCTCAATTTAGAGTTCACTTCAATGGTTAACAGAGCGAATACCCTAATAGGCAATATTGGTGATTTAAATCGCAATATCGTTATTGCAAATGGCAACAATACGAGTGACCAGCCCAGTGCTCTTCTTAACGAACGAGATCAGGCGATAGACGAGCTTGCCTCAATAATGGGAATTACTGTAAAAGAGAGCACCACTCAAAACGGCGCTGTTACTATCAACCTAACTTCCGGCGAGTCACTCGTACTTGAAAACGGTGCATTTAACCTTTTTGAGTTAAGTTCTAACGCTGATCTAACAACCAAAGAGATCAAACTAGAAACTAATTTTGGCTCGCAAACTAAAAACGATGCTTCGATACGTGTCGTCGAAGAAGACTTAGGCGGGGCTTTAGGAGGCTTGTTTAGGTATCGCAATGAAGTTTTAGGACCAACAATGCGCGACGTAGGTCAGCTCTCCGTCGCTTTTGCGGATGCTATGAATACGCAGAATAAACTGGGTATGGACTTAGACGGGCAAATAGGTGGTAACATTTTCGACATTCCTTCTTTTAGAGGGCTAGCCTATGAAGATACCAATGGCGATTATGTAGTTACAGCACAGGTTACAGAAGGTAAGGGCGCTGAATTAACCGACGCTGATTACAAAATTGAAGTGACGGCCGTTGCCGCTGGTGTACCCAGTGAAATAGAAATCACATTTCTAAATCCAGACGGCACGCCTAAAAAAGACGGTTCAGGCAATGATATTATCTTTTCAAACTTTGCTGTTACGTCAGGCTTTAATGAGCTACCTGGGGGCATCGAAGTAGACTTTGCAGGTAGCGATCCCTACACCGTGGGTAACGAGTTTTTGATTCAGCCAACAAAGGATGTGGCTTCAAATATAAGTTTAGATACAAATCGCCCAGAGGATTTAGCTTTCGCCAATCCGGTACGAGCTGGGGCTGACAGTACAAACTTAGGCAGCGCTAACGTAATAGATGTAACTGTTTCAAATACGGAAGTGGGAACCTCTGCTTTTGATGGTGCGGGTGGCCTTTTAAATTCAGCACCAGCTCAAATTAGCTTTACAGCTGCAGATACCTATGAAGTGTTAGATGGAAGCGGGACGGTTTTAGCTACTGTAACGGGTACAACTGATTTAACGAATCTTATCACTCAAGCGGGAATAAGTCCTGATCCAGGTTTTGATCTGAGCTTAGATGGTGTGCCAAAAGCAGGTGATAGCTTTTCAATCGGCTATAATACAGATGGGTTCAACGATAACAGCAATGCGCTTAATTTAGCTGCTCTTCAGAATGAAAATAAAGTTCAGGTGAGTAGTGAAGCAACCAATACTCCAAGAACGTTTCAAGATGCCTATGCGTCTATGGTAGGGCGTATTGGTGAAGATGCATCAATGGCTAGTGTCTCATTGGCTTCGGCTGAAGCGATGAAAGTTCAATCGCAAAACTGGTTTGAGTCTGTGTCGGGCGTTAGCTTAGATGAAGAAGCTGCTAACTTGATAAAATACCAGCAGAGCTATGCGGCTGCAGCACGTATTTTATCTACGGCCCAAGAATTATTTAATACCATTTTGCAATCAGCAAGGTAGGTGAGCTATGCGTATATCAACGAATCAAATTTATGATCAAAACATGCGCTCGATTATGCAAAATCAGGGCGACTTGGCGAAAACCCAAGAACAGCTAGCTTCAGGTAAACGCATAATCACGCCCAGCGATGACCCTGTTGGAGCAGCGAAAGTACTGCGCTTAACCGAAGAAATCGATGAGCTTACTCAGTTTCAACGCAATAATGATTTGGTAACGGGGTCGCTTGAACAGCAAGAGGCTGTGCTGACAAACATTACCAACTCAATAAATCGTGCGAGAACGCTTATCGTTCAAGCTGGAAATGGGATTTTAGACGATCCTGACAAACGTGCTATTGGTTCAGAGTTAGAGCAAATAAAGCTTGAGGTGTTCGACTTGATGAATACCCAAGATGCAGACGGAAATTATTTGTATGCGGGCTTTCAGTCTGGAAACCAGGCGTTTACTTACAACCCCGCGTCTGGGGGTAACGCCATCTCTTTCTCTGGAGATGCTGGTGTTAATTTTATCCAACTTTCAAACAGTTCGAAAATTCAATCAACCAGTAACGGTTATGAAGTTTTTGAAAATGTATTATCTCGTTTTAATTTCTCGGTTACCGGTAGTACGGTGGGATCGTTAGACGGTGCCACTATTTCAGAGCAGGGGACATTTGATACGTTTTTCAATAACAATTATGACGCGGTGAATAGTTCTAACAACGATTTTCGCATAGACTTTTTGGGCACAGGTCAGGCACAGCTCGTTAATCAAAACAGTGGTGCAGTTATTGACACAGTGGGCTACACGTCTGGGGAACCGTTCACAATAAAAGGAATGCAGTTTGATGCCGTAGCAGCTCCGGGTACGAGCATTGATTTTTCTCTCGATCAGCCAGAGAAAAAGAGCATGGCGCAAACCATTCACGAAGTGCAAACACTGCTATCGGATAGCACCATTAATCATGGCGCATTACAAGACGCTATTGCCGATGCGTTGGTCGGTTTAGATAACGGGTTAGAGAAAATATCGCTTGAGCGGGCCTCTATAGGTAGTCGCCTAAACATTGCTGAAAGTACTTACGAAAGTAACTTGGATATGGAAATTGCAGCCAAAGCGCAACGCTCTTCTATCCAAGACGTTGACTATGCTGAAGCGTCTACTGAATTCGCAAAACAAGAAACTGCACTAAATGCTGCGCTTACGACGTTTCCTCAAGTATCTAACTTATCTTTGTTTAACTACATTTAACAGACGCTAAAATAGCGACTCAACACCTTTGATCTTGGCCAGGTAAACTCTGGCCTCATTGTCGATGTGACTCGAGTAATAAGACATATAAAGGACGTCATCTTTTAATACTATTCCTGGGTAACTCGTATCACCGCTGCTAGGCAATGTTAGTACTTCGGTAAGCTGTTTGCTTTTTGCATCGAAATGCCAAATTCGCGTTGAAAACTTCCGATTTTCCCAATCTACGTGTCGACCAGCGACCAAAAATGTGGTTTCGCTTAAGGCTACGGCACAAGGTCCACCAATATAGATACCTAAATCACACCAGTTCCACTTTGTATAAGGTGGTTTGGAAGTGCCAAAGTGAGCAGAAAATGTATCAGAGTCACGTCTCACAAAAACAGCGGCGTGCCCCTCAGAGTTAAACAGAAGTGCACTTTCATTTGGAAAACCTTTGTTGTTTTTAGCTAGTCCAAAAACGTTTGATTTGTGAATGCGCATGGCTCGTGTTGGGTCGCCTTCATACAGCGAAATGTGATCAGCTGGACGATGATAAGCAAAACCGAACGCTTTATTGTTTATCCATTGTGGCCTCCATATCCACCATCCATCATCCCCAAACCAATGTTTACTGGACCAAGATTTTCCAGTGGTAGTGAAAAGGCTGAGCATTTTTGTGTGGGCTTGATCATTTTCATCAATAGTCTTTGCAAAGGCCGTTAATATTACCCTATGCCCGTCAAACATTAGTTTAGGATCTCTTAAATCTGTACCGGGCTCATTGATCATTACCTTACTGAGAACCTGAGATGTTTTTTCGCAAACAGTGAGGATAACTATTACCCCATCTTTGCTCACATGATTAGTTGCCTGGCGATAACAACACAACAATGAATTACTACTTTTGTCGTAGGGGTTTTCCATCAAATCAGTAAAGGCTGCATGTATAGCGGGCGGTGAGATACGACAAATTTCAATTAATTTGAGTTTTTTATTCAATTGAAATCTCCTTTAAAAATCTGATGTTTAGTGAAGGATTCTAGCTCTTATAGCGGCAATATATTACCGCTAATCGGCAAATATCGTAATTTTTTCTAAAGAGAATTTGCATGTTGTCGATACAGTTTCTGAGAGAGCCAGTTCATCAATTACCCCTCAGGTCTTGATGACTACTAAAACAAAACGTCGGAAATTCCGACAGCCAGCGCACGCTGGACTGAGAGTGTAGGAGAGACTTTATGTCTATGTTCGTTAATACCAATGTATCCTCATTGAATGCCCAGCGTCAGCTTTTTGATGTAAGCAATTCTTTGAGCACGTCTTTTGAGCGTCTATCTTCAGGCTTCCGTATCAACAGCGCTGCTGATGATGCCGCGGGTCTACAGATCACTGACCGTATGACTTCACAAATTGAAGGTCTAAACCAAGCTGTACGTAACGCTAACGATGCTATTTCACTGTCGCAGACTGCTGAAGGTGCGTTATCTGAAACAACTACAGCACTTCAACGTATTCGTACTCTAGCAATCCAATCACAAAACGGTATCAACAGCTCTGCTGACCGTGCAGCGCTACAAAAAGAAGTGTCTGCATTACGTACAGAAATTTCACGTATTGCTACAACAACTGAATTTGCCGGTGTAAGTATTCTTTCTGGTGCGTTCTCTGCTTCGTTCCTAGTCGGTGCGAACTCAGGTCAGACAATTTCAGTTAACTTGTCTTCACCTACGCTTACGGCTGCGGGTGTTTCAGGTTTTGGCCCTACAGGGCTTGGTATCAGTGGTAACGTACTTACAGCGAGTGCAGCATCATCAATTCTTGATAGTGTAGATAGCGCTATCTCTGCAATTGGTAGCTTACGTGCCGATCTAGGTGCTTTACAGAACCGCTTCCAGTCAACTATCCGTAACCTAAGCAATATCTCTGAAAACGTATCGGCTGCACGTTCACAGATTAAGGATACCGATTTCGCGACTGAAACAGCTAACCTAACCCGTAACCAGATCATTCAGCAGGCAAGTACTACTGTATTATCACAGGCTAACCAGCGTCCACAGGCTGCATTACAGCTTCTAGGTTAATCGTAATTAGCGTGAAGCCAGGAGGTAGTGCTCTAGTTCACGTGCGTTTAAAGCTGGTCTTTTCAAGGCCAGCTTTTTTATATCTCAGCCACTTAATTGTTATAAAGCCCGCCTACACACATATTTGTGCTTTCAATCCATAGCCCTAACACTATGAAGTTTAGTGGTTTTTTTATTTATTCTCTTTTTTATCTAAAAATTTGAAAAAACATCTAAAGTAAAATTCGATCTTTGACGATAACTAATACAAAGGGGAGATAAACGATGTTTTTATCCTCTACGCTTCTAAAGTTTATGTTTAAAAGCGTTAATAGCACCGTTTTAATTCAGGTTTACTTTAAGATTCTGAGTTTAAAAGTTAGGAAATACAGTGCTTTAAATCGACAAAAAGTTTTGAAAAAAATACTAAAGTAATTTCAAGTAAAGGTCGATAAAAGATGGAGTTTGCTGATAGATGGTTAGAGCTGCTGACCGGCGAGAATAGAGCCAGGAGGTAGTGAGAGGTTTGAGGTTCTGGAACACCAAACCCACCGACCAGCAAAGAGAAGAAGCTTCTCTATTTAGCAAGTTCCATTGGTAGTGTGCCAATGAAACGTCAGAATAAACTGACAGAGTTTTCAAAGCACAGGTTATGCCAAATATTTAAATTAATTGCGCAAATAATAAAACCAATAGCGCCATACTCGAAACTGTTAGGAGAGACCCATGAGTCTATTTGTTAATACCAATGTGTCATCATTAAATGCACAACGTCAATTGTTCACTACAGGTAATAATCTGAGCACTGCTTTTGAGCGCCTTTCTTCAGGCTTCAGAATTAACAGCGCGGCAGATGATGCGGCTGGACTGCAAATTACTGACCGTATGACTTCTCAAATCCAAGGTTTAGACCAAGCGGTTCGAAACGCTAACGACGGTATTTCATTAGCGCAAACAGCTGAAGGCGCAATGGCCGAAACAACCACAGCTTTGCAGCGTATTCGTACCTTGGCGATTCAATCTCAAAACGGTATTAACAGCTCTGCAGACCGAGCAGCGCTACAGAAAGAAGTGTCTGCACTAAGAACGGAAATCTCAAGAATTGCAACGACTACCGAATTTGCCGGTGTAAGTATCCTTTCTGGTGTGTTTTCAGCATCGTTCCTAGTTGGCGCGAACTCAGGTCAGACGATTTCAGTTAATCTATCGTCTCCAGCACTAACTGCAGCAGGTGTAACCGGCTTTAGCGCTACTGGCTTGGGAATTATTTCAGCTGACGTACTAACTGCCGCTGGCGCATCAGCACTTCTTGATGATGTTGATACGGCAATATCGGCAATTGGTGGCCTACGTGCAGATTTGGGTGCTATCCAGAATAGATTCCAATCTACAATTAGAAACTTAAGTAACATCTCAGAGAACGTATCAGCGGCAAGATCGCGAATTAAAGATGCGGACTTTGCCACCGAGACGGCAGAATTGAGCCGCAACCAGATTTTGCAGCAGGCAAGTACCACTATCCTGGCGCAGGCAAATCAGCGTCCACAGGCTGCACTTTCACTACTAGGTGGTTAATAGGTTAGACGCTTTATTTGGGAAGGAGTTGAGAGGCCATCCCCTAAAGAAGGTAAGCGGCCAATGAGGCCGCTCCCTTAAGAAAGCGTCGACTAACAGGACTGAGAGTGTAGAAGTGTTGGTTGAGAGGCCAGTTTATCCTACTAAATACCTGCCAGCCGACAGAAACTGAATTTGCTCAATCTCCTAACGTGAGCAAATTGGCCGAGAGTTAAATTGTCTCGGCCTTTTTTTTAGTATTACCGAAACATCCCGCCAATTTCAAACAAATTGCAGAGCAAGACAATCTGTTCAAACTCTTACTTGCAGCTTCGATGCCAATTTTGAAGAGTATTTAAAAAAATCCGACTTTTATCGCGTGCCGATATGCATTAATCACTTACTTCTATTTTCTATGCACTTAAATTGAATGTGCAAACCTATATTGGGTTGCCTTTTGACGACTGAATTGAAGTACCCTCATTGAACAACTTTCATACTTGCACCTACATTTATCCAAAAAATAACGAAGAATTCGCGTAGTTAGATTATTTTTATTAAATTTCTTTTTTATATAAATCATTGCTTTAGGGTAATTCTGAATAATTTTTTCAAAAAAAATAAAAATAAGACTAAAGAATCTAAAGGGTTGGCCGATACCTATAGTTGAGGGGTAATTTACTTTACTTTTAACAGAGGCGTTAGCTCGGAGTAGTGACCAAGCTAATATGAACTGGAAGGATTTGATCGTACCACATTGGTCGACGAGTCCCTAGGAGGTATTCCAATGAGTTTATTCGTTAACACAAATGTGTCTTCGATCAACGCACAACGTCAGCTTTTTGACGTAAATGATCGTCTATCTACGTCGTTCGAAAGATTGTCTTCAGGCTTTAGAATTAACAGTGCAGCAGATGACGCTGCAGGCCTTCAAATTTCTGACAGACTTACATCGCAGGTTGAAGGTTTGAACCAAGCTGTACGTAACGCAAATGATGCTATTTCGTTAGCGCAAACAGCCGAAGGTGCGATCAGCGAGATCACAACAAGCCTACAGCGTATTCGCCAGTTATCTATCCAATCGCAAAACGGTATCAATTCTTCTGCAGACCGTTTAGCTCTGCAAAAAGAAGTATCAGCGCTAAGAACTGAAATTTCTCGTATCGCAACGGATACTCAGTTTGGTAACGTTAACATCTTAGATGGTAACTTTTCTGCTTCATTCCTAGTGGGTGCTAACGCAGGTCAGACTATATCAGTGAACCTTTCAACCGGTAATCTAGGCTCAATCACAGGCTTTAGTACAGCTGGCCTTGGTATTGATGGTGATAGTGTTGAAACTGCTTCAGGTGCTGCTGCACTATTGAGTGCTGTCGATGCTGCAATTTCTGGTGTTGGGGGCGTTCGTGCTGATTTAGGTGCGCTTCAAAACAGATTCCAGTCGACTATTCGTAACCTGAGTAACATCAGTGAGAACTTGTCTGCGGCACGCTCTCAAATCAGAGACACAGATTTCGCGGCGGAAACGGCTGAACTAACACGTAACCAGATTATTCAACAAGCATCTGTTTCAGTTCTGAGCCAGGCTAATCAGCGTCCACAGACTGCGCTATCGTTGCTTGGATAAGCTATAATACAATTTAGCCTTAGTTGAGATGTAACGGGTGCTTGCTTAGGCAGGCTCCCGTTTTGTCGTTTCAGAAGGGGGTAGAAACGTG
Organism: Alteromonas sp. PRIM-21; assembly: GCF_027563165.1. NCBI lineage: Bacteria > Pseudomonadati > Pseudomonadota > Gammaproteobacteria > Alteromonadales > Alteromonadaceae > Alteromonas > Alteromonas sp. PRIM-21. The sequence continues at coordinate 88,352 of NZ_JADOEK010000001.1, forward strand.
GAAATACCGAATATTCAAAATGGTCAGCCTTTTGCATCAAGTACAGGAATAGGGGCATCGCCGGATAGTGCTGCTAATACTGCACCGTCTGTAAAGGAGAATCTAAGTTCACCTAAAGAGGGGCAAAATGGCGTTATCAATACAGATGAGCTTGCAAAGGCGCCTTTAACTCAGCAAGTTAATGCTGAATTAGAAAAGGAAAATTTGTCTCAAGGTTTATCCCAAGACGCCGATAACCAAGGTGGAGAGAGGAATGCTGCTAAACTCGAAGAGGCAGTGGCAAAAGTTGAATCATTCTTAACTGTTCAAAACAGGGACTTAACTTTTTCGATCGACGAAAATACTAACCGTTCAGTAGTAACGGTTAAAGACGGTCAATCTGGAGATGTTATTCGGCAAATACCTTCCGAGGAGCTTTTGAAGCTTGCCGAAAGAATCCAAGAACTACAGCAGGATGTAGGCAATAGTGTAGGGGTGTTTATCAACAATCAGGTTTAATGAGGTAGGTTATGACTATTCAGTCGCTAGGTGTAGGTTCAGGTTTAGCCCTTGACGATCTCGTTCAGCAGCTTTTAGACGCTGAGAGATTGCCTAAAGAGGAAAGACTAAACGCTAAAGAAGAGCAGATCGAAGCTGAAATATCTGGTCTTGGTCAAATAAAGTCAAAGCTGTCAGATTTTAAAGATGCAGTAGACGATTTGCGTAGCGATACTGATATCAATGGTCGAGAGCCTACAATCGTTAACCCCTCTGAAGATGACGACGTTCTATCGGCTGATGCGTCGAGTTCAGCCCTGCGCGGAAATTACGATATCACCGTACAACAGCTTGCTTCAGGAAGCCGAATTACCACTGACGCAGGTGCGTTTACTTCAAGTTCAGATCCTGTTTTAAGTTCTGGAACAGGCTCGTTAACCTTTAGCATTCCTAGTGGCGATTCATTTACTATCAACGTTGATTCTGGCACTTCTCTTGTTGACCTGAGAGAAGCGATTAACAGTGCCGACGATAACTTTGGTGTAACCGCAAATATCATAGATACAGGTACTGCCGAAGGGCCTCGCTTGGTGTTTTTGTCTGAAGAGACTGGTGAAGGTAATGATCTAGTTATCAACAACGATACGGGCGCTGCTGAACTTGACAGACTTTCAACTACTGGCGGTACTAATAATATTAGTGCAGCTAATATTGAGTCGGCGAAAAACGCCATAGCATTTGTGGATGGTATTGAAGTTCAAAGCGAATCGAACAAGTTTGAAAATACAATTCAAAACGTTACCTTTGACGTAAACGAAATTTCACCGAAAGACAATGCAGGCAATTTTTTGTCAACAACGCTGAAAATAGGTTTTGACAAAGAAGGACTAGAACAAAAAATTAGAGATTTCGTTGATAATTACAATGCTATAATTGACGAGATAGGTACATTAACACGCTACGGTGAATCCGAGTTGGAAGAAGATGGGGCACTAGCTGGAGACTCATTGCTAAGAGGTGTTCAGTCAGGGCTTTCTTCAATTATCGGGGACAATGTTTCTTCATCAGAACTTGGTGGCTTATTCAGACTAGGCATAGAGCTAGATCAAGATGGAAAGCTTGAAATTAGTTCTTCAGACTTCGGAATCGGGTCTGGTGAAGACAGATTAAAAGATGCGTTGGAAGATAATTTTGACGATATCGCTACATTGTTTACTGATGAAAACGAAGGTATAGCTGTTCGTTTATACGATTTCGTTGACGAGTTCACATCATCTGGTGGCCTTATTTCTTTGCGTGAAAAGACGGCGAAAGAGAATAGGGAAGATGTCTATGCTGATAGGGAAACCCTAGAGCTTCGTATGTTTAGTTATGAACAAATTTTACGAGACAAATACCTAAACTTAGATCAGACCGTGGCCCAATTGAACCAGACAAGCTCGGCATTATTAGCCGCACTATAACGTACGAGTTTCGGAGAAAGTATGTCCCTTAAAGGTATAAATGCTTACAAAAAAGGCAATTTGAAGCAAGATGTTGCCAATGCAGATCCACATAAATTAACCTTGATGTTGCTTCAGGGCGCGTTAGATAGAATTGCCTACGCAAAAGGTGCAATGGAAAGAAGAGAGCTTCAAGAAAAGGCGACTTTCATTTCTAAAGCCACAGCTATTATTATTCATTTACGTGATACGTTAGACGTAAAAGTGGGCGGAGAAGTTGCTGAAAATATGTTCGCCTTATATGAATTTATGATTGAAAAGCTAAATGAAGCTCATGTAAACAATGACGTAGCTTTGTTAGATGAAGTGTCGTCACTTTTAGCACCGATTAGAGATGCATGGGTGCAAATTCCTCAGGAAGCCAAAGAAGAGGCATTTCGGGCGCAACGAGAAAGTAAGCAAGCCATTTGAACCTTGATAAATTAAACCATTCCTTAACACCACTTTTTCTAGGTAAAGTTAACGCAGCAATTGCGGTTTGCGTGGCGGCAGAGCCTGCCGCGCTCTCGACTGAACAATTCCATCACCTTATTAGCCTTCGACATTCTTTAGTGCTGCGCGAGTTGCGCCGACTTTCAGACGATGCCCGCTCAGCTTTTGCTGAAAATGAATTAACTATTAACCGAGAACTCGAAGCGCTAGCGCTTGAGTTGAAGTTAGCAGCAAAAGAGGAGATAGTTGGCTTTTCAAGAGCGCAAAAAGCGGCAAAGAGATATAAAAAATAATGCTTAAAGCCATTAAATTCTACCTTTCAGATGATGAAGAACGGCAAACATCACTAGAAGTCGAATCTGCATATGCGATAAAAAAGAACAAAGAAAAAAGTCTAATAGCCTTCAAACGTGTGATGCCTGTTATCTGTGCTCAGTTAATGCAATCGCGAAGCACGTCTACGTCTGTGTTTATCAACAAAGATAAAGAGCTTGATATTGTCGATTTTAATAGCGGCAAGGTATTGTATGGCGACCAGGTAACAGCCAATATCCACAAACATGTGGATGCTTTTTTACGTTCACCATCGGTTTTAGATAAAAACGGTTTTTCACGGCAAGCATATCCTCTTGAAGGTAATGCTGACGTATTGGTGGTGTTGGGATTGGGATTAGGCATTCACCTTTTAAAGCTAGTGAGAGAAACTAACTTTAAAAGTATTATTCTTTACGAACCAAATTTTGAATACACACACTGCTCTTTGCACACAGGTGTGTGGCCGGAAATTTTTAAGGTTGCCGCTGGGAAAGGGACGGCGATTTACTTTCAAAGCCAGCGTGATGGAAGTTCGGTCTTAGAGGACTTAAGTGAATTAAAGCAAGTTAGCCATTTTACTAGTGTTTATTTTTATCAGCACTATCACAGTGTGAGCTTCGACTCAGTAATGAGAAGCCTGTCAGAGCTAACCATCGATAACGTACAAAAACGTTTGTTTTCTTTCCCTTCAGTGCAACCATTCGACGATTATTTAGTCCCATGGAGCCCTATAGTCACGAGAAGTAATTGGGATAAAAGCCACCTTAGTCGCGACACCTTTGATAAAAATATAGCGGCGTTCTCAAAGTACTACCCAGACATTGCACACGAATTCAAAGATTATGTTCCGCTCAAGTGGGAGCCCCAAGCGAACCAGTGTGGAGAAGTAAACCTTTTTCATATAGAGACCTGTACGCCACTTTATGGTGATAGTCCAAAACGCGAATCTGAACTGGCTTATGAGGCGTTTGTTAGACAGCCCAACCGGGATAACTTAATTTTAGGTTACGCAGGCGGGAAGCTAATTCATTACTCGCACCATAAAATGGTCAGAAGAATTCAAGAACATTTGGCAGGGATGGAAGAGGAAGAAGGCGAGTTACCTGAAACTGTTAAGTCGATGCTTCTTTTTGGAATGGGAGTGGGCTATCAGCTTGAAGCTTTAAGTGAGTCTCGAGATATTGAAAAGCTTTTTGTTTGTGAGCCTAATCGAGATTACTTTTTTGCTTCCCTGTATGCGATAGATTGGGCAGCAATACTTAATAAGGTTGAAGAAAAGCGGCACCGAATTTATCTCAACATAGGCGATGATGGTAGCAACTTAGTTCGCGACCTGTTAAGTCAGTTCCATTCCATTGGAACTCATATTATTGCTAACACCTACCTCTCCCTTGGTTACGATAACGAGGTGCTACTGCCTGCTGTCGATAAACTCAGAGAAGACCTGCGTTTGATAGTTGCTATGGGAGAATATTTCGAACATTCTCGCTTTGGGACAACACATACCAAGTGGGCGGTAGAAAACAATATAGGGTTTTATCGCAAAGCTGGTGTGCAGCCCTTGGGTAAAGACCTAAGTGATGTTGCCGTATTTATTGTAGGAAATGGCCCCTCTCTTGATAGTCTAATGCCGCTTTTAAAAGAAGAAAGAGAACATGCAATTGTCATTTCGTGCGGTACGGCTCTTCAGGCAATGTATAGTAATGGCATTGTTCCTGATTTTCACGCTGAAGTGGAATCGAACCGAGCATCTTTTGACTGGGCATCTCGAATTGGTGACAAAGCGTATTTAAAGCAAATTAATTTTATCAGCTGTAATGGCGTGCACCCCGATACGGCAGAGCTTTATAAGAATACTTATCTCGCTTTCAAAGAGGGGGAGTCATCGACGGTATTCATGAAAGAACTCTTTCCTGAGTTAGATTTGCCTTTCCTTCATTTTTCCTATCCCACCGTGTCTAATTTCGTTATCAATTACGTGTTAGAACTGGGTTTCAAACAAGTTTATTTGTTTGGGGTAGATCTCGGTATGGTAGATGTTAACCATCATCACTCTAAGTCTTCAGGCTATTATAAAAAAGATGGTGGTGAACTGTTCAATCACGCCGAACGGATAGACACTTCATTGGTAGTGCCGGGGAATTTAAGACCCTATGTAAATACCAAATTTGAATTCAATATGTCTAAATCCGTGATTGAGAAAACCCTTGCAGCGTTTAGTGATGCCGACGTGTATAACTTAAATGATGGCGCAAAAATTGTCGGCAGCCCTCCGTTAGAGCAAGACGCGTTAATTATCACTAATTCATTGGAAGACAAACAGGCAGCGATGAACTGGATTCAAACTCAGGCTCATGTTCCTATTCCAGCCGATGAATTCAAACAGCGATTTGCTAAACGTTTTAACCATGAAGCGTTAATTGAGGATATCACCAATTTCAAAGCGTTATCTGAAAGAGAATTTAACGGGCGCGAAGATATTGATAAGCTTGTGTTCGACCAGCGAAAATTTTTGGTCGAAGCGTATTTGCGTAAATGCTCTATTCTGTTTTTCTACTTCAATGGTACATCGAACTATATAAACAGTATTTTTAGTAAACTAACGCATTTCAAGAACGACGAACTTGTGATGGAAAAGTTTGAGGCTATAAGAGAGTGTTGGCACAACTTTCTCGATGATGCGTTAACGAGTATTTCTATGTACCCAGATGCCTTTGACACTGTCTCAAGTTTTACAAGAGAAAGACAAGAAATCGCCCTTCAAGAGTTTACAGAAAGAGAACGCGTAGCCTTCGTCAGTGAATCTGTTAGCGACGTACTAAGTGCATTAGGAATTAATCAAAACGCTGAAAATACCCATTGCCATTATCAAATTGAAATTATTTCAAGTGTTTCTGCTCTGAAAGAGCGAAAGGCTGGAGTTAGCCGAATGGCGTATATCGTAAATGACCCAGAGCTTCTAGTGGCATTACATAAACAACTCAAACCTGAAGAAAGCAATATGCTTGTATTTTGTCCATTTGAAGGTTCTGATGACAAAAGACTCGAAAAAGCCGTTTTTACCGCGGTACTTGCGCTAACCTCGAGCGATAAATTGCAATTGGTGTTTCCTAAGCTTGAGCAAGAAGATTGGGGAAGCTTCTTTGAGAATTACTTCTCTAGACTATCCTGCGGTATGACATCATTTGAAACCTATAACATGTTTGCTTTAGCTTCTGAACCTCTGGCCGATAAAGAGATGACTAATGAAGGCGGTGATAGATTTTGGTTGTGTCCAAGGCCGTTAGAAACATCACTTTGTGAGACGAAACTCATTTTCAGTAAAAAGAAGTCGGCTTAGCGTGACTGAATCGTTGAGTCATCGTGCCATTAGCGTCAAAAGTTACTAAACCAGAATACGCTAACAGCAGAGACATATATGAATGTAGCAATAATTCCAGCGCGCGGCGGTAGTAAACGTATTTTGCGAAAAAACCTTCGTCTTTTTTGCAACAAGCCTATTATTGCCTGGTCTATCGAAGCCGCTTTGAACTCTGCGCAATTTGATAAGGTTATTGTAAGCACTGATGATGACGAAATTGCGCAGTTTGCTATTGAAAAGGGGGCAACAGTTCCGTTCGTCCGACCCGCTGAACTGTCCGATGACCACGCAGTAACCCGCGACGTAGTTAATCACGCGCTGACATGGCTAGCAGAAAACGAGCAACCGGCAGATTATTGCTGTGTGTTATATGCTACCGCCCCTTTTGTAACATCTAATGATTTGGCTGGGGCTTTTGCACAGCTAAAAAGTTCAAAGAGAAACTTTTGCTTTGCAGCTACCAGTTTCCCTTTCCCAATTCAGCGTGCTTTTTACTTCACGCCGCAAGGCGATATTGAAATGTTCGATAAAAAGCAAATGAAAACACGTTCTCAAGATCTACAAGAAGCCTATCATGATGCCGGGCAATTTTACTGGGGAAAAGCAGAGGCTTTTTTGCAAAACTTGCCTATGTACTCTCATCACGCCAGCGCGTTTTTGATGCCAAGATATCGCGTACAAGATATTGATACCGAGGAAGATTGGGAAACTGCAGAACTTTTATTTAGCGCGATACAGTCTCGAGGGTTGTAAGGGTGGGCCACTCAGTTAGGGTGCTGATCCGCGCGGACAGTGCTGAGCACATAGGAACAGGTCACATAATGCGCTGCCTGACGTTGGCTAAGTTGCTGTATGAACGTGGCATATCAATAACCTTTATCTCAAAGCCTCATAAAGGTCATTGTTTAGATGAAGTGAGGCGAGCAGGTTTTAAGGTTATTGAGCTACCTGTGACCAAGCCCGCCGAATATGAAGGGAGTTGGTGCCCCCATGCTAAATGGCTAGGTGGTACAGAACTGAATGACGCAGAGATGTCATTGGCGGCAATACAGCCGGTTACGCTATCTGAGCGTGTTATTGTTGTAGTCGACCATTTTTCGCTTACCTCTCAATGGCACGATACGGTGAAAGAAGCCCTTAATGCCAAAGTCGTTGTAATTGATGGTCTAGCAGACCGTGCGCTGCAATGCGATGTATTAATTGACCCTAATTTAGTACTCGATGCACAAAAGAAATGGGGTGCAAAAATACCAAAGTCCACTAGGCTCATGATTGGCCCAGAGTACTTTCCGTTGCGAGGAGAGTTCACTCAAATCTCTCCTATACTGCGCAAATCAGTAAAACGCGTTTTTGTTTGCTTTGGCGGCATGGACAAAGATAATGCCACCTTGTTTGTATGCGAACTGCTCGCCAAATGGAGTGAAACGTTAGATGACCCTGTCAGCGTAGATGTTGTTATAGGCAAGCATCATCCACATAAGCAAGAAATAATAACGTTTTGTGGACAACATGACATCGAATTACATGTGCAGGCATCGAATATTTCATCGTTAATGTCACAAGCTGATTTAGCTATTGGCGGAGGTGGTACCATATCTTGGGAGCGCTGTATGATGGCCTTACCCACAGTTATCCTCACCATTGCTCAAAATCAAGTTGCGCAAGCAAACGCATTAGAAGCCATGGGAGCGGTGGTTTATGTTGGCGACTTCAATACAAAATGTGAAAACTTAAAAGAGGTTGGGCAACGTGTTATTAACGTGCTTGAGGACTTAAGGTGCTCTTCAGATAAATTGAACGAAATGTCTGCTAAGGCGCTATCGGTTATGGATGCATACAACCACGCTCAACCGTGGGTAGATGAAATTATAAGTTAAAGGCAGGATGTGTTGAAAAAGGTAGTGATCATAGGTGGTGGCGGGAATGGCTTAGTTGTCGCGCAAATTGTTCTTGATTTAATTAAGGCCGGCGAGCCAGTCGAGCTTGTAGGGTTTTTAAATGACAATATTCCTGTCGGGGAGTATATCGAGCGATGGCCAGTATTAGGCGCTCCTCATGAATGGGAAAGCTTAGACGGTGATGTTTCGTTCGTTTATGCGCTACTGTCTGTTGGAAAAATGAAAGTTCGCGCCGACAAGTTTAAACAGCTAAATATCCCACACAACCGTTTGGCGACACTGGTACACCCATCTGCAAGCATCAGTTTTAATGTTCAATTGGGGAGCGGGGTAGTCGTTGCAGCCAATGCAGTGCTCCAGCCTGGAGTAAAGATAGGGGACAACTGCTTTATTCGCGCGAATGCAAACCTGGGGCACGATGTAACGCTTGATAATCTAGTTGATATCGGCCCTAATTCAACCTTGTGTGGCTATGCTCATGTCGAAGAAGGCGTTCAAATAGCCCCAAATTCAGTGGTTAGAGACAGCGTACGTATTGGTACGTACAGCACGGTGGCTGCTGGCGCTGCTATTTTCAAAGATGTTGCCCCTGGCGCAACTATGTTGGGAAATCCGGCTAAAAGGATTCGATAATGAAAACAGAACTCAAGTTTAAAGGCTCGCGAAATTATTTACACAGTACGGATTTCTATACGTGGCTTAGCACGGCAGTGTGTGATGAAAATCAAATTGTGACTAAACTCATATTTAAGCAGTTAATTCATCGCCAATGTGAGGTTTTACTTGGGCAAGGCGCGGTGGGGGTTGAAGAAAATATTGTTGGCGCTGTTCAGTTCCTTGATAAGAATACTCGGGAGAGTATAAATGGTGTAATGGTCGAGACTGCTACACCAGTGGACGAATCTTATCCATTTGACGAGGATGCTTTAGTAAAAGATGCTGAAATAGTTGCTTCGCAGCAACAAATTACTGCTTCTTGTCACAACGACTGCACAACCGTTGAACTTGTAGTGGCGCTAACGAAAAAGCTGCACAACACCCTCTTTAGTCTAAATAAAGGAAAGTGGTTGGTGGGACAGCTTAACTTTTCCGATGAGCTGCCGATAGTTTATGAAAGCGTTTCTATAAAAACTACGCGAATGATGCAAAACAAGTTTTCGATTAACGACGTTATAATCGATGGTAAACGTTTTGGAACCGTGCAGTTTATTGTTGGAGAATAGCATGATAGGCATTAAAGCTATTTCAAGCTACATACCTAAAGACGGTGTAGACAACTTCAAGCAAGCGGAAGCTTTTGAGGAAACAGCATCATTTGTTGAGACCAAACTCGGTGCTCGGTTTTTGCCAAGATTAGAAGAGGGTGATGATACCTCTGATATGGCAGTAAAGGCGGTGGAAACTTTACTTTCTGAATCGGACCTTGCTAAAGAAGACATAGATGCACTAATTGTTGTAACTCAAAACCCAGACGGTCACGGTTTGCCACACTGCGCGGCCCTTGTGCATCAAAAACTAGCGTTACCTACTCATGTTGCTGCCTTTGATGTTTCACTGGGGTGCTCAGGGTATGTTTATGGTTTATCAATTCTACAAGGCTTCTTGACTGCATCTGGTAAGAAAAATGGCGTCTTGGTTACCGCCGATCCGTACTCAAAAGTGATTACAACGCCCAATAGAACAACCTCTATGCTGTTCGGCGACGCCGCTTCTGCTACATGGATGGGAGAAAATCCACAATTTTTAGTTTCAGATTGTACCTTTGGGACGGATGGAAAAGGCGCTGAACATCTAAAGGTAGAGCAAGGCGAGCTTTATATGAATGGAAGGCAGGTCTTTAACTTTGCTTCATTGAATGTTGCTCCTGCTATAAAATCCTTATTAGAAAAGAATGATTGGTCCGAAGAGAGTGTGGATGCTTTCATTTTACATCAAGGGAGTTTAGCTATTGTTGACGCAATAGCAAGGCGCTTCAAAGGCAGTGAAGAGAAGTTTATTAAAGCTTTAGAGGAGACGGGGAATACTGTTTCTTCATCTATCCCGCTCATATTGAAAAACTATTTACATAGCGACAACTCAACGCGACTCGTTTTAAGCGGATTTGGTGTAGGGTTTTCGTGGGCGACCTGCCTATTAAAGAGGAATGAAGAATATGTTAACTGAAGTAGACGTAAAGCAAGCAATGACTGATTCTGGTGTAACAGCAGATGTGACCAACCTAGGTAGCGAACAAGCGTTTTCAGAGTATGGTTTAGATAGCTTAGATTTATTCAATTTGTTTGTGGAGCTTGAAGGCAAAACTGGCGTCACTGTCCCAGACGAAGACCTTGATAAGCTAAAGTCTATTGACGACGTACTTGTATACTTTAATAAGTCTTAATAGATGTACCCGTTTACCGATCAAGTATTCATCATTGCCGAGTTGTCCGCTAATCACAATAACGATTTTGATTTGGCGGTCGATACGATAAAAGCAATGGCGAAAGCAGGAGCTAACGCGGTTAAAGTACAAACCTATACTGCTGATTCGCTGGCCATAAATATAGATAATGACATTTTTGGAAAGCGCAAAGACGGCCTATGGAAAGGCCGTACTTTATGGGATTTATACAAAGAAGCATCTATGCCTTACGAATGGCATAAGCCGCTTCAGAAAGTAGCTCAAGAGTTGGGCTTGGTATTTTTTTCTAGCCCGTTTGATTTAGATGGTGTGGCACTTTTAGAGCAGCTTAACGTCCCCCTCTATAAAATCGCGTCCTTCGAAATTACTGATATTCCCTTGATTAGAGCGGTAGCAAAAACAGGCAAACCTATTATTATTTCAACAGGGGTAGCGGAAGAAGCGGACATCGCCTTAGCGTTAGAAACCTGTCACCAAGAAAACAACCATCAAGTAACACTTTTAAAGTGCACGTCAAATTACCCTTCTACTCTTGCTGATGCCAATCTTAAAACCATGGTAGATATGCGTGATACGTTCGACACCACTGTAGGTGTTTCTGACCATACCATGGGCTCTGTGGTACCGGTAACGGCCGCAGCGATGGGAGCCAGAGTCGTAGAAAAGCATTTTATCTTAGACAGAGCTTTAGGTGGTCCAGATTCCGCGTTTTCAATGGAGCCAGGCGAGTTCGCTGACATGGTAAAAAGTGTTCGTCAGGTAGAGCTTGCGTTAGGTAACGTCACTTACGAGGTAAGTGAAAAAGATAAGTTAAGACGCCGCTCGCTTTACGCTAGCGTGGCCATTGAGAAAGGTCAGCCCTTCACTCATGACAATGTTAAATCGCTCCGAACAGGTTTTGGCTTGGCCCCGCAACATTTAGACGCACTTCTAAGTCAAAATGCATCAAAGGCTTACAATATTGGCGACCCAATATTAGCTGACGAAGTTAGCGCGATAGTTGATTAACAATATTAACTGTTGTATCAACTACATATTGCGCTTCTTCTCTGGTAAGTGAAGGATATAGAGGAAGCGTAATCGCGTGTTCGTAGTATTGTTCTGCTTGAGGGTAATCACCCTTTTTAAAGCCTAATTTTTGATAATATGGCTGAAGGTGAATAGGAATGTAATGAACGTGAGCAAAAACTCCTTTTTCCCTTAAGGCTTCGATTGCCGCTTTGTGTGAATCTGGGTTTAAACCTGTGCATCTAATCACGTACAAGTGATAGCTACTGTAGCATTCGGTTATAACCTCAAGCGGCGAAATCTTATCGTGTTGTCTGAATGCATCATTGTAAAAAAACGCGCATTCGTTCCTTTGCTCAACAAATTGCTCTAGCTTTGCTAGCTGGCTTGTACCTAAGGCCGCTTCCACATCATTCATGCGGTAGTTAAACCCTAGTTGTATTTGCTGATAATACCAAGGCCCGTGTGATTCTTCAGTCATTTCACCTTTATTAGCAGTCACACCATGGCTACGCATCAATTGCATTTGACGCGCTAACTTACCGTTGTTCGTTAACGCCGCGCCTCCTTCCATCGTCGTAATTATTTTTACGGGGTGGAAACTGAAAACCGTAATATCTGAATACTGACAGCTACCTACGGGGCGTTCGCAATATTTCCCACCAATCGCGTGGGAAGCATCTTCAATGACATAAAAATTATATTTCTTAGCAAGTGTGGAAATCGCTTTCATGTCGCATGACTGACCTGCGAAATGCACTGGGATCAGAGCTTTAGGGAGAGTCCCTTGCTCTTTGGCCTGTGCTAACTTAGCGTCTAATGCATTAACACATATATTGCCAGTGTTAGGCTCTATATCAACAAAGTCGACTGTCGCACCACAATAAACAGCACAGTTTGCTGAAGCTACGAAAGAGTTGGGACTTGTCCATACAATATCGTTTTGCTGTACCCCAAGCGCGAGGCAAGCAAGGTGCAGCGCAGACGTAGCGCTATTTACTGCGACCGCATGCTCGGCGCCACAAAATTGAGTCAAGGACTTTTCAAAAGCGGGAACAGCAGGCCCCTGCGTTAGCCAGCTTGATTTTAGTGTGTCGACAACAGCGTTAATGTCATCTTCATCAATTGACTGGCGTCCGTAAGGGATCACTTAGCAGCGTCCTTATTACAAGAAATGATTTCTTCAACCGTAAGAAAATGAGGGTTGGTGTCGGAAACATATTCGAAGCCATCAGATACTGGTTTACCCTGTTCTTCTAGCCCGTTTGCAGTGAAGTCGTTACTTCTATTGAAAAACTTAATAGCCGGCGCAATCACGAAGTGGTCGTCATACTCGAAAGTATGAAAAGCCATATCGCCGGGGCACATCATTTCGTGAAGCTTTTCACCTGGTCGAATGCCCACAATTTTTATTGGCACACCTGGTGCCATAGCTTCGGCCAAATCGGTGATTCTAATTGATGGTATTTTAGGAACGAATATTTCGCCGCCAAGCATCCGCTCGAAATTCTTTAGAACAAAGTCTACGCCCTGTTGAAGGGTTATCCAAAAGCGGGTCATATCTGTATGCGTAACAGGAATATGGTCTGTACCTTCTGCAATGAGCTTTTCGAAAAAAGGAACAACCGAGCCACGAGAGCCTACTACATTTCCATATCTCACTACCGAAAATCGAGGTTTTCCTGAGCCCACCATATTATTTGCCGCTACAAATAGCTTGTCGGAGGCAAGTTTAGTAGCGCCGTATAGGTTTACAGGATTAGCCGCTTTGTCTGTCGACAAGGCAATGACTTTGCTTACCGAATTATCAATAGCTGCGTTAATAACATTCTCAGCACCATCAATATTAGTGCGGATACATTCAGTGGGATTATATTCAGCAGCGGGAACTTGTTTCATAGCGGCTGCATGAATAACGTAGTCCACACCCTGCATTGCTCGGGTAAGACGGTCTTTGTCTCGCACATCGCCTATGAAATAGCGCATGCATGGAGCGTTAAACTTTTGCTGCATTTCGAACTGTTTGAGTTCATCACGCGAATAAATGATTAAGCGCTTGGGGTTGTAGCGTGACAACAAGTTTTCGGTGTATTTATGACCGAATGAACCTGTACCACCTGTTATCAATATAGACTTACCGTCAAACATAGATCGCCCACGATTTTTATGATTATCGTTTAAATATATCATGTGTCGGCAACAATGCCATAAACCATTAGGCCACAACGATTATTCATCAAAAATAATTACAAAATAAAGGTATTCAACTACCAGTATGTTTATTTAAAAAGTGCCAAAGGCTTAGGCTCAAAAGCGCCTCTCGTTTATAGTTTTACCTTAGAGAGTATGAATTTTTATACTTTGTGTTGATTAGAAGTTATACAGCGTTATGCTATATTTGGATGAAGTGTTAATGAGAGGGCGCAATTATGCAAATCAATAACAGCAGCTCAACATCGCTAATTGGTCAAATCCAAGAAAAGCAGGACAACTTGTTTGAGAAGCTGGCTTCTGGAAAAAAGGTAAACAATGCCTTAGATGATGCGTCGGCCCAACAAATCATTGACCGATTAACATCAGAAGTCGAAGGTAACCGTCAATCATTAAACAACGTTTATGATGGCATCTCTGTCGCGCAGGTTGCAGAAGGTGGTCTAGGCAGCATTAATGATGATGTAAACCGTATTCGCGAGCTTACTTTGCAGTCTGGTAATGGTGTGCTTAGCGGTGGCGATCGCCGTGCTATTCAATCTGAAATAACTCAGCTACAAGAAAACATCTCGCAAACTATTGAGCAAACAAATTTTGCCGGCACGCCGTTATTATCTGAAAATGGCTCACTAGAATTTCAGTCAGGTTCTAGCCCTGGTCAATCGATTAGCGTTAACACGCAGGATGTTGCGGCGCAGCTTAACGATGTTCTATCTATCGATATTACGTCAGGCACTAGTATTGAAGATGCACTAGGTGCAGCAGATGCGGCTATAGAAACCCTCGGCAGTGCGCGGGGCGATTTAGGTGCTACACAAAATCGTTTTGAAAGTGCTGCGCGTTCACTCACTCAAGCTAACGTAAATACTGCAGAGGCTCGAAGTCGTATTCAAGATTTAGATTTTGCGCAAGCGACTTCGCAACAAGCTTCAAACGACGTATTAGGGCAAGCTGCACTTACTGTTCAAGCGCAGGCGAACCAGCAGCAAAGCCAAGTTTTATCGCTATTAAGCTAGACTAAATGGTGTAGGTTAGGCTAAATTTAATCGAAAGAAGCAGGGTAACCTGCTTTTTTTATTGATATATTTCCCAAAACAGCGGTTGCGCTCCGATCTTTTGTCGTTACAATTTAGAAATGCGCTAAACTGTAAATAATAACAAAGCGTTCTCGGGGAATTGATGAAGAACATTTTGCTGATTAGTGATAATCAGGAACTTATTCAAAACTTGGAAACTATCGTTACCTTCATGGGAGAGTCGTGCCAGTCACGAGGCTTCAGTGAATGCGAGCGATACCTCCATGAAAGTGGTGCAGACGCCGTGCTTATTGAGTACCGCTCGCCCACCGCTGTAAGTAATTTGGTAGAAAAGTTTCCACATATACCGTTTGTCGCTTTAGTTGAGAGCAATACACAGGCGTCTGCAAGCTGTAACCTGGTTAGTGTTATTGCAACACCATTAACGTACCCTGTTTTAACGCAGGCTATACACCGTTGCCAAGAGTACTCTCGACGCAAACCAGGCTTATCTCGTGCGGCAGGCACAAAAACCCGGTTGTTTAGAAGCCTTGTGGGCAAAAGTGAGCAAATCCAAATTGTGCGGCGCTTAGTTGAGCAAGTCGCACCCACCGACGCTACCGTGTTGATTTTAGGTGAGTCTGGTACGGGTAAAGAGGTGGTTGCGCGCAATGTTCACTTTTTATCCGAACGAAAAGACGGTCCATTTATTCCGGTAAACTGCGGCGCTATTCCTGGCGAGCTTTTAGAGAGCGAATTGTTTGGTCACGAGAAAGGCGCTTTCACAGGTGCTATCAGTGCACGTAAAGGGCGTTTCGAATTAGCCGAAGGCGGCACATTATTCCTCGATGAAATCGGTGATATGCCTCTTCAAATGCAGGTTAAGTTATTACGTGTGTTGCAAGAACGTATGTTTGAACGCGTAGGCGGGAATAAGCCCCTTCAATGCAACGTACGTATTATTGCGGCAACGCACCGCAACTTGGAAACCATGATCAGCGAAGACAAGTTTCGAGAAGACTTGTATTACCGACTCAACGTTTTCCCAATCGACAGCCCTGCGCTTCGACAAAGAAAAGACGATATCCCCTTATTACTTCAGGAATTGAATAGCCGAATTCAAGGGGATGGCGTTGAAAGCGTACGCTTTACCGAGCAAGCGATTGCGTCGCTTATGGAGCATGAGTGGGCGGGGAACGTTCGAGAGCTCTCAAATTTAGTTGAGCGATTAACAATCCTTTACCCTGGGCAGATTGTTGATATTGCTGATTTACCGGAAAAGTACCAGTACGGGGATGTTCAAGCTTACGAGCCAGACTATCCAGAAGAAATGCTTGAGCGTGAAGCCTTTAATGAACTATTTGCTGAGGCTGCAGCGCAAGAGCCAGAAGAAGACGTTAGCGAGCAGAGTCACGACGGCCTAAACGGTATGGTGTCGTCATCGTTACCTGCAGAAGGGGTTAACCTTAAAGAGTATCTTTCTGAGCTAGAAGTGAATCTCATAAAACAAGCCCTAGAAAACCAAGATTGGGTGGTCGCACGTGCCGCCGACAAGCTTGGAATGCGCAGAACCACGCTCGTTGAAAAAATGCGAAAATACGATATTCAGCGTACCGAAGAAGCGTAATGTCAGCTAATTGACGTTACGCTTTCTCTCAAAAATACCAGCTATCTTACTGATAAATAAGCCAATGTTGAGTTGGCATGTCTTCTGCTTTATCTAAGCCATAGTTAAACAGCGTCTGCAATTTGACGAGGATGATATGGCTTTCGACAGCACACAACAATCTACAGAGTATTTCGCATCTGCCTATGCACTTAACGGCGGCTCTGCGGTATCTCAAGATGATTATCAAACGTCGCAAAATGATGATATTGAATCCCTGAGATTGCAGGCGAGTCGACTCGAACATTTACTTCAAGTAATGCCAGCGGGTGTTATTGTTATTGATGGCAAGGGTATTGTTCGCCAAGCCAACGAGCAGGCAAAAGCATTGTTAGGCGAACCGCTGGAAGAGGAAGTGTGGCGCAGTATTATTACTCGCTCTTTCAAGCCTCGCGCAGATGATGGTCATGAAGTATCGCTCGTTGATGGTAGACGAGTGAAGCTTTCCATTACCCCGTTAGACAATGAGCCAGGTCAGCTAATTGTTATCACAGACTTAACTGAAACCCGTCAGCTGCAAGCGCGCGTAAGTCACATGCAACGGTTGTCTTCTCTTGGAAAAATGGTGGCATCACTAGCCCATCAAATCAGAACTCCACTTTCTGCAGCCATGCTTTATGCGTCAAACTTAACGCGTAAAGGGTTAGGGGAAGATGCACAAACACAATTTGCGAACAAATTAACAGACAGGCTTAAAGAGCTGGAAAGCCAGGTTAATGACATGCTGCTTTTTGCTAAATCGGGCGAAGAGCAAGTGGTAAGTAAAATTAGTCTCGCTGAATTATTCGGTGCCATTGAGGGGAATGCACAAAGCATGACAACTCAAGCGCAGCAAAAGCTAACGTTTTCAGGTTTTGAGCAAAACGTAGCAATAACTGGGAATTTGACTGCTCTTCAAGGTGCGTTGTTAAACCTCATACATAATGCAAGCCAAGTCACCCCGAAAGGTGAGTGTGTACATGTTCAGGCATCGGTAAGCAATCAGCGTTTACATGTTTCAGTTATAGATAAAGGCCCTGGTGTACCAGAACGGTTAAAAACCAAAATCTTTGAACCCTTCTTTACAACTAAAACTCACGGTACCGGTTTGGGTCTTGCTGTGGTGAAGTCGGTGGTAAGTGCGCATAGCGGCGCACTTAATGTAATTGACGTACCCGAGGGCGGAGCATGTTTTAGCGTGTCCTTACCGTGCTCGGCGAATGCTAAAACCTCACAAACATTGACTCATGTCGCGTAAGTCATAGGAGAGAATAATGTCTAAAACTACCATACTAATTGTTGAAGATGATGCGGGTTTACGCGAAGCGCTCCTAGATACTCTATTATTAGGTAATTACAACGTAATTGCCGCCGATTGTGCAGAAGAAGCATTAATGATGCTGTCCTCTCAGAGTGTAGATCTGGTGGTTAGCGATATACAAATGGGCGAAATGAGTGGCTTAACGCTGCTAAAAAGCATTAAAGCTAAATACCCTAATATGCCTGTGCTGTTAATGACGGCCTACGCCACTATTGATGATGCGGTACAAGCGATGCGTGATGGCGCTACGGACTACCTTTCAAAGCCTTTTGCGCCAGAAGTATTGCTAAACTTAGTGGGGCGCTACGCCCCTGCACAAAAAATTGAATCACGTACGCCAATCGTAGCCGACCCCTCAAGTTTGAAGCTACTTGAGCTTTCGCGGAAAGTCGCGAAGTCTGAAGCTACCGTTATGGTCATGGGCCCAAGTGGGTCGGGTAAAGAAGTGCTATCCCGCTATATTCACGACCAGTCTCCGCGAAGCGATGCGCCTTTTGTTGCCATCAACTGTGCTGCTATTCCAGAAAACATGTTGGAAGCCACTTTGTTTGGATACGAAAAAGGAGCCTTTACTGGCGCTATTCAGGCGTGCCCAGGTAAGTTCGAACAAGCTCAAGACGGCACCCTGCTACTTGATGAGATAACTGAGATGGATTTGGCGCTTCAGGCTAAATTGCTGCGCGTGCTGCAAGAGCGTGAAGTTGAACGTCTTGGCGGCCGAAAAACCGTTAAACTAAATGTGCGAGTTATTGCTACGAGTAACCGAGATTTAAGAAAAGCAGTAGATGCAGGTGAATTCAGAGAAGACTTATACTACCGCTTAAACGTATTTCCTATTGAATGGCGTCCTCTATCGGAACGCCCGGGAGACATTGTGCCACTTGCGGAGCACCTTGTTCAGCGTCATGCAAGTTCACAGGGCCTAGGCACAATCAGGTTAAGTGCTGCAGCACGCAATAAATTGTCGCAATACAGCTGGCCAGGAAACGTTCGAGAGTTAGAGAATGTGGTTCAGCGAGCACTTATTCTTTGTGAAAACAATGAAATAGATGCAAGCGATCTAATGATTGACGAAGACATGTCGGCCCCGCTTGAAGTTACACAAGAGCAGGTTGAAGACAACAAATTGGGCTCAGAACTTCGCTATCAGGAGCACCAAATTATTCTTGATACATTAGTTTCGTGCAATGGTAAGCGCAAGGACGTTGCGGAAAAACTTGGCATTAGCCCTAGAACCCTTCGTTATAAACTAGCGCGCATGCGTGAAGACGGCATTGAAGTACCGGCTTAATACTGCTGTTTTGAACCTCTCGTTTAACCCCGTTATCCGTCGCCTCTGTAGTAAAGAAGGCGGCGGTTTTTTGTTGCTCCCATCAAATCAAACGCCATAAATTTGGCTTCCTCCCTTTTTTTGCTCTTATCATATTGATATGTATGGGTTTTTAAAGTTGGCAAGCCCCTTGCTAAATCACTCATATAATTAGTTATTCGCCGTTGTTCAGGCGGTTTTTAAAGAAACGCTAGGAGTGGGTATGGACGTTAAAGCCAATAGTTTGTATCAAGAAATGCAAAACATGATAGGGCAAACTCGTCTTCAAGTTAACGAGCCTCAGCAGCAATCGCTTACTGAAGTAAACACCTCTGCAAGCGATTTCTCGACCATGCTTAAGAATGCGGTTGACGGTGTAAACGGTATGCAGCTTGAATCAAAAGATGCACAGCAACGTTTTGAAATGGGCGACCCAAGTTTAAGTTTAGCGCAAGTTATGCTGACAAAAGAAAAGGCGGGCATTGCTTTCGAAGCTACTGTTCAGGTACGTAACAAAGTACTTGAAGCCTATAAAACAATAATGAATATGCCGGTATAGGTGGAGTAGGTTATGGCTGAAGCAACAGGTACAAACCTTACGGTTCCTGATCAAAATCAAACAGCGGACAATGAGCCAGAGAATAAATCTGGTTTCATGGATACGTTAGGTAGCGCAGATATGATGCGCCAAATGGCCCTTGTGGTTGTTTTGGTTATTTGTGTGGCTATTGCTATTTTCATCCTTATTTGGTCACAAGAGCCTGACTATCGTCCCCTTGCTAAGATGGAAACCCAAGAGCTTATCGAAACTCTCGATTATATGGATGCGAATCAAATCGACTATAAGCTTGAAGGCAATACTGTTTATGTAAGAAGTGACGAATTCCAAAATATCCGCCTGGGTATGACACGCCAAGGGTTAACTAAAACCTCAGATGCTGGTACCGATATCATCATGCAGGACATGGGTTTTGGTGTAAGTCAGCGTGTTGAGATGGAACGTCTTAAACATGCGCGTGAACAGCAAATTGCCTCGACCATCGAAGATATCGCAAGTATTCAAAAAGCTCGAGTACTGCTGGCGATGCCAAAAGAAAACGTGTTTGCCCGTAGAGAGAAGAAAGCGTCCGCAACAGTGGTATTAACCGCTAAACGTGGTGCCATCATTGCTGGTGAAGAGGTTGATGCGGTCGTTGATATCGTGGCTTCTGCAGTACAAAACATGGAGCCGTCTAAAGTAACGGTAACTGACAGCAACGGTCGTCTGCTTAACTCTGGCTCGCAAGATTCAATGAGTGCTCGTGCCAGAAAAGAGTACGAAATTGAACGTCAGCGCGAGCAAGAGTATCTAGAAAAAATTGACGCTATATTGATTCCAGTTTTGGGTATAGGTAACTACACGGCGCAAGCTGACGTTACAATGGATTTCACGGCGATGGAGCAAACCCAGCGTAGCTACAACCCAGACTTGCCTGCGGTTCGCAGTGAAATGATCGTCGAAGAGAACAGCGTGGGTGGCGGCGTTGGGGGTATTCCTGGCGCATTATCAAATCAGCCTCCGTTAGATTCCAATATTCCAGAAAACGCAGTGGGCGGCAGTCAACAAACCATGCCAGGGCGCACGGCAAAAGAGTCAACGCGCAACTATGAGCTTGATACCACCATTAGTCATACTAAAAAACAGACAGGTGTAATCCGCAGACTAAGTGTGTCGGTGGCAGTGGACTATACCCAAGTTGCAGGTGAAGACGGCGCTATGACGCCAACGCCACGCAAACAAGAAGAAATTCTTAATATTCGAAGACTATTACAAGGCGGTATTGGCTTTGACGTAACCCGCGGCGACTCGCTAGAAGTGGTTAGCGTACCCTTTACTCGTATGGATGCAGGTGAAATTGAAGATGCGCCTTTGTGGGAACAGCCTGGTTTTCTACCAATTCTTAAGCTAGTTGTTGGTGGCTTGGTTATAATAGTACTTATCATCTTTGTGATTCGACCTATGCTACGTCGTCTTATTAACCCAGATGAGTCTAACGAGGCAGATGAATTTGATGCCGATGAAGGCTTAGACTTAGGCGATGACACAATTAGCATGTTAACGTCTGACTTTGACGAAGGACAGGTAGGCTTTGCGCCAGATGGTTCACTTATGCTACCTGACTTGCACAAAGACGAAGATGTACTTAAAGCCGTACGCGCGCTAGTGGCCAATGAACCAGAATTATCAGCCCAGGTAGTTAAGGGCTGGTTAATGCAAGACGAGTAGTGAGATAAGATTATGGCTGAAGAACTTGCCAATGTTGAAGAACCGTCATACGACGTCAGTAAATTAGAAGGCGTAGAAAAAGCTGCCATCTTACTACTTAGCTTATCTGAAGAAGATGCGGCGCAGATATTAAAGCACCTTGAACCAAAACAAGTGCAGAAGCTGGGTTCTGAAATGGCGAAAGTGGACGATATGACGCAGACCAAAATTACGTCAGTTCACAAACACTTCATTGAAGAGATTCAGAACTACAGCACTATTGGCTTCCAGAGCCAAGACTTTGTTAAGCGAGCACTAACTGCGGCTTTAGGTGAAGACAAGGCGGCAAACCTTATCGATCAGATCCTAATGGGCAGTGGCGCAAAAGGTCTAGATTCATTGAAATGGATGGACTCTAAGCAGGTGGCGAGCATTATTCGCAACGAACACCCGCAGATCCAAACCATTGTACTGTCTTATCTAGAGCCTGAGCAAAGCGCTGAAATTTTGGCGCAATTCCCAGAAAAAGTACGTCTTGATCTGTTGATGCGTATTGCGAATCTAGAAGAAGTTCAGCCAGCAGCATTGCAAGAACTAAACGAAATTATGGAGAAGCAGTTTGCTGGTCAAGCGGGAACGCAAGCGGCGAAAATGGGCGGCTTGAAGTCTGCAGCGAACATCATGAACTACTTGGATACCGCGATAGAGGGTCAGCTGATGGACGCTATTCGCGAGCAAGACGAAGAGATGAGTCAGCAAATTCAGGATCTTATGTTTGTCTTCGACAATTTGGTCGATGTAGACGACAAAGGCATTCAGGCAATATTGCGAGAAGTGCAGCAAGATGCGCTGCTTAAAGCGATTAAAGGTGCTGACGAAGAGCTTAAAGATAAGATTATGCGCAATATGTCTAAGCGTGCTGCTGAAATGCTTGGCGATGACTTGGAGGCGCTTGGCCCTGTTCGTATCAGTGAAGTGGAAACTGCACAAAAAGAAATTCTTTCTGTTGCCCGTCGACTTTCTGACTCAGGTGAAATCATGCTTGGCGGCGGTGGCGGTGAAGAGTTCTTGTAAGCACTCTGATGCCCTTAGCGCTGTAGCTGAGGTAGAACTAGGTCTTTTAATAAAGAGCCTCGAAATAAAAAGTCTTTGGTAATAAAAAATGTCTGGTAATAAAAATTTCAGTGAAAACGAAATAAACGAAGCTAAAGCGTGGGATCTACCGTTTGTCGATGATCCACGGGCAGCTAGAAAAGACGAGACAACCAATGCACTGAACAAACGCTCAGATTGGAAGTATGAGCCCCCTGAAGTTGAAGAGGAAATTAAGCCTCCTACTGCTGAAGAGATAGAAACTATTCGCCAGGCTGCCTATGACGAAGGTTTTCAGGAAGGCAAGGAAAAAGGTTTTGAAGAAGGTAAAGCTGAAGGTCTTGAAACTGGCTTGGCCGAAGGTAAAGAACAAGGTCATAACGAAGGTCTTGAACAGGGCTTAGAAGAAGGTCGCCAGCAAATGGCAACTCAAGCCGAAGTATGGCAAATGCTTGCTGAAAAATTTCACGACCCACTTTCTCAGGCTAACGATGAAACCCGTGACCAGCTGGTTAAACTTGCTGTAACACTTGCAAAAGCAGTTATTAAAACAGAGGTCAGCACTAATCAACAAGTGATACTTCAAGCGTTAAGTGAAGGCATTAAGGCGTTACCCATTAATCAAGCAGATTATCAAATTCACATGAACCCAGACGATATTGAATTGGTAAAAGCGCATTTCGGCGACGAAGAAATTGCCAAAAAAGGATGGAGTCTGGTTGAAGCCCCGGCGATGGAACGCGGAGGGTGCGATATTACCACTGCACAAAACGCCGTAGATGTGTCTATTGAGCGCCGATGCCGTAACGTTATAGATAAATTTTTACTAAACCAAGGTTTGTCAGATGACTAGCCCTTGGCATTCGCATTTTGAATCCCTCACAAAACAGGTCTCTTCTCCGCCGGTAGTCGCTGCCGGCAAGTTAGTTCGTGGTATCGGTTTAACTCTCGAAGCGGTGGGGTGTCAGCTACCCGTTGGCAGTCAGTGTTTAGTACAGACCATTGAAGGTGAGATAGAAGCCGAAGTGGTTGGTTTTGGCGATGATATAACTTATTTAATGCCCACCGAAGCGGTACGCGGTATTGTACCAGGAAGTCGCGTGATGCCGCTAAATCGACAAAGCGGTTTGCCGGTAGGTATGGGGCTTTTAGGGCGCGTGGTAGATGGTAATGGTCAGGCCCTTGACGGTTTAGGTGAAATAAATGCCGAAGCCCGCGCGCCGACGACTAGGCCGCCAATGAACCCGCTTATCCGCCGTCCCATAAACACCCCGATGGATGTAGGCGTACGCGCCATTAACGCACTCAATACGGTGGGTGTCGGTCAGCGTATGGGGCTCTTCGCAGGAAGTGGCGTGGGTAAAAGTGTGTTATTAGGCATGATGACCCGGGGCTGTGAAGCCGACGTAGTTGTTGTAGGGCTTGTCGGAGAGCGTGGCCGAGAAGTAAAAGAATTTATTCACGAAATCCTAACAGAAGAAGAACGCAAACGTGCGGTTGTAGTAGCTGCACCTGCCGATACTTCACCGCTTATGCGCTTAAAGGGCTGTGAAACTGCGGTAACTATTGCGGAGTATTTTCGTGACAAAGGCATGAAAGTGCTGTTGCTCATTGATTCGTTAACCCGTTATGCCATGGCGCAGCGTGAAATTGCGCTGGCTGTAGGTGAGCCTCCAGCAACAAAAGGCTATCCGCCATCGGTCTTTGCTCGGCTACCTGCATTAGTTGAACGAGCTGGTAATGGCAGCGAGCGGCAAGGCTCTATCACGGCCTTTTATACGGTACTCACTGAAGGCGACGATTTACAAGACCCCATAGCAGACGCTGCTCGTGCCATTTTGGATGGTCACGTGGTTTTATCGCGAACCCTTGCCGATAGTGGTCACTACCCTGCAATTGATATTGAAGCGTCGATAAGCCGTGTAATGCCAATGGTGGTGAGTGAAGAACATCAACTTATGGCTCGTCGCATTCGCCAGGTTTACTCCAACTACAAACAAAACCAAGACCTTATTTCTATTGGTGCTTATGCAAAAGGGTCGGACCCACGTATTGATTTAGCCATTCGTGCAGAGCCCGCTATCAATGCTTTGTTGCAGCAAGGAATGAAGCAAGTCATTCCTTATGATGAAAGTTTGGAAGGCATGGCCGCCCTCGCCAAAGGGTTAGGGCAAGGATAATGTGTTTTTCAGTAGCGGCTGCATGGGCTTTAACGAACAGTCAATTAGGCTCCGTGAGTGAGGAAGCCAAAAATGTCTAAACAACTAGAGCGTCTAGCCGAGTTTGAGCGAGAAAAAGAGCAGCGAGAAGCCCGGTATTACCAGCAGGCTCAGCAAAACGTTAATCAGCAAAAGCAAAAATTAACTAGCCTTGAGCAGTATCGCATTGATTATATCAAAGGTATTCAACAAACCGGTCAAACCGGCGTTACGGCTACTTATTATCAACAACACTTATCCTTTGTTGGAAAATTAGATAAAGCGTGTGAACAGCAAATGCAAGTGATTGCCCGTGCACAAATGGCAGCGGACCAGCGCAAGCAAATGTGGTTAAAGCAACAGCAAAAAGTGAAAGCCGTTTCCTTGCTACTAGATAAGAAAAAATTGGCAGAGCAGAAAAAAGAAGCCAAGGCAGAACAGGCCATGATGGATGAGTTTGCTACCCAACGATTTTTCAGAGCTAAGCGCTCACCTTTCTAATAATTAGTACCTTCTTAAGCCACTTTGGCTCAACCCTTGCAAAATCAATATGAAATGTAACAGCGCGCCTTAGTTTTAAAGCAATGGCTATTACGCTCTAAGAGTGTTTGTTTGAAGTTCTACACTTATTACAAAGTAGGAAATTCAACGATAGCGAGCATAAAACCTTAAGCCAAACGATAGCCATAGAGGTTATCTGAGTAGAGCTAAGTGTTTGAAATGTAGATAAGCGTTGGTGGGTTTGCGATTTATTTCTCTCGGTTTGTTTAAAAATAACGCCCAGTGATTTATTCGCATCACATAAAGTCTTCTTGGTGAAAGACGAGATAAATGTAGGACGGTAGGACAATATGCAACAAGTTGCCGCACATAAAACAGACATTGCCGCATTACCTTTCTCTGCTTCTAGCACAGCTAAAGCGGTTGAAACAGGTATTGGTACGCAACAGCAAGCGAATAGCGAAAACAACCAAGCATTTAATCGACTTTATCAGGAAGCAAAATCGAGCAAAGCAGATTTTGTTTTAAATGACAAAGATGCTATACGCGCTCAGTCCGGGGAGACAACCCGTTCGACAGGCTCATCAGCTAACACTTCAGTTTCTAATGAAACGGTGAAGAAGGGTAAAGACCGCGATGCCGGACATACCAATCTTCCTGTTGAAAAGAAAGTAACAGACAATCCTACAGAGTCAGCGCCAGGTACAAAAGAAGAAAACGCAGCCTTTGCTCGAAAAGAGACAGAAGCACAGCTCAACTCGGGCGAAAAAGAAAAGGCCAGTTTGGCAGTAGATGACACTGAAGGTGGGGTTGAACAAAAAGGCGTAACCGAAGCAGAGTTTGTTATCGGAGAAGGCGGCAGAAAAGATGCTGAGGCAGGCGTTGTTACCACACCAGGTACGCCTGATGGAAAGCCGGATAAGGCTGATGAAGAGCCCGACTGGATTGCCTATGTTGAAACTTTAGCAGAACGCTTTGGTAAGACTGATAACAAAGAGCAAACACAAGAGCATCCTGGTAACAGAACAACCAATGGTATTTCTGAAGTTTCAGATGAGACGGTTAATGTTCTTTCTGTAAAAGAAAACGGAAAGCTTTGGAAGATCCCAGATGGTGTAGATGCCAGCGACGTGCCCTCGGTCATGGCGCATTTACTTTCTCAGCTTAATAGTGACAGCAGTGAGGGAGAAATCGCTATAGAATCCCTTTCTACTGAAGCACAACAAACACTGAGTGCTTTAACCGCACTATTGCTTGGCGCTGAAAGCGAACAAAATAGTGCTAACGGCGAAGTAAACGCTGAGCTTTCACAACTCCTCGCCAATGATAAATTAGATTCAAATGCCAGTGAACTTTCTGCGCTAATTGCACAACTCATGCAGCAAAAAGAAAGCGATATCGATGCGGATCAAAGTGCAAGTAATAGAGCTGAGGAAACGCTGACAAATAGTACAAACGCATCAGATGAATCTCTTGTGTTGAGTCTGTTATCTGATGAGCTTAAAGCGATGCAAAAATTATCTTCAGATGAAGCCAGCTCTCAGTTAGAAGCATTGTATTCTGACACAATCACTGACATAGCCGCTGAAGTAGCCATTGACGGATCTGTCGTAGAAAATGGTGATGTAAATACTAACGGAGCAGGCAAAAAGAAGGTAACTGACAAAGCGTCAGTAATGAATGCCCAAAATGCTATTTCTCAAAGTGCTATACCTTCAAATACTAGCTTTGAAATGTCTGGTGATTCACAAAGCGACCTATTAACTGCGTTAAGTGAACTTCCCCCACAAACTGCACAAAAGGCTACCGAGGCGTTTGCTGAACGTGTAGTTACAGTAATACCAAGTGGTGCACAACAACAAGCAGTGAAGGCAAATATCATTGCTGGTATTAATGAATTTCAGCAACAAGTTCAGCAAGGTAGAGAGCCTGGCATTGATTTGACGGCTATTGTGACTGATGCCGCCAACGAGGCAGCAGTAAATACCGAAGTAATTGCTTCAATGACTGCTAGGGTCGATAGCCAGGCGAGTCAGTTCCTTAACTTGATGACGCAAACACAGGCCAGCGCCCAACAAGCTTTCGCAAGTATGGTAGGACAAACCGATACGGTAATACAGGAAAACACCCAGCTTCGCGCTGAAGCGTCAAAATCTCAGCAGCAGTTTGAAGGCTTTGATAAGGCGGTCAACATTCATAAGCCAGAGGGCCAGCAGCAGCTAAATGAAAAAATTCGCTGGATGGTGAATGCGCGCAACACCATGGCTGAGATTCGACTCGATCCGCCGGAAATGGGCAGCATGCAAGTTCGGGTAAATGTTGCAGGTGACGCAGCAAGCGTAAGCTTTGTTGTTCAATCTCAACAAGCAAAGGAAGCGCTAGCCGATGCCATGCCTAAATTAAGAGATATGCTTTCTGAACAAGGCATTGAGTTAGGTGATGCTGAAGTAAGAAAAGATAATTCGTCGGGTAACGAAAATGGCCAGCAACTTGCAAACGAAAATAGCAGAGGAAATGGCACCGAAAACCGTGGAGAAAATGACGGTTTAGACGACATGGGCGAAACGCGGATTATTGAGCAATCAGTGACGCGGACAGCCAAGGGTGGAATTGATTTCTACGCTTAAAATTAAGCAAAACTATTATCAATAGGTAGCATGGTGAGATTATTTTTAGACTGCTATGTTTGATGTATTCAATTGAATCCGATTAAACAGGTCGAGGTAACGCCGCTCAATAGCAATTGATGGCTGCTGTTACCGTATCAAGTAGATGTAGATACGAATAATGGCATTGCCATTTGCGATGGAACATTGATAATACGTTTTTTCTTAATATTACTTATGAGTTACACATGGCTGATGAAGAGTTACAGGTAGAAGAAGGCGGTAAAAAGAAAGGCAAAATGATGTTGATCATCATTATCGCTGTGGTTCTTGTAAGTGGTGGAGCTGCCGCTTATTTCTTACTGTTTGCAGGAGGCGATGAACCTGCGGCCGAACAACTGGCTGAAGCTGACGCTGCGGCGGCCGCTGAGAGTGCACCGGCAGCGAGTTCGGGTAATGCTGAAATAGGAACGGCCCTTTACGTTGCAATGCCAAGACCCTTCGTCTTCAATGTGCCCGGATCAGGACGAGACAGACTCGTCCAAATTAAAGTACAGCTATTAGTACGTGGTTCTGATAACGAAGAGTTAGCAAAAACGCATATACCTCTTATTGAAGGTACGCTTTTGCAAGCTTTTAGTACGTCAAATGCAGATGATCTTGTCACAGAGGCAGGTAAAATTGAGCTTCGTGAGCAAGCGGTAACTGAAGTACAAAAAGCATTGAAAGACATTACGGGCAGCGATGTTGTAGAGCGCGTATTGTTTACTGGTTTTGTCATGCAGTAATGCATCGACTAAGTAAGGTAGAAGACGGTGAGTGATTTATTATCTCAAGATGAAATCGATGCCCTGTTACACGGGGTAGATGATGTAGAAGAGGAAGAGGTCGGCAGTAGCGACTCTGATGCTTCTACGCTCGAGTACGACTTCTCCTCGCAAGATAGAATTGTACGTGGGCGTATGCCTACGCTCGAAATTGTGAATGAACGTTTTGCCCGTCACATGCGTGTAAGTTTATTTAACATGATGCGACGTTCAGCTGAAGTATCGATTAACGGTATTCAGATGATTAAATTTGGCGAATATATTCATACACTGTTCGTTCCAACGAGTTTGAACATGGTGCGTTTCCGCCCGCTTAAAGGTACGGGGCTAATTACCATGGAAGCTCGCTTGGTCTTTATTCTGGTAGATAACTTCTTTGGTGGTGACGGCCGGTACCATGCGAAAATCGAAGGTCGTGAATTCACGCCCACGGAACGTCGTATTATTCAGATGCTGCTTAAAATAATCTTTGAAGATTATAAAGAAGCCTGGGCGCCTGTCATGGACGTGTCGTTTGAATATTTAGACTCAGAAGTAAACCCAGCCATGGCGAATATTGTGAGTCCGACTGAAGTGGTAGTCATAAGTTCGTTTCATATCGAGCTAGATGGTGGCGGTGGCGACTTCCACGTGTCATTGCCATACTCAATGTTAGAGCCTATTCGCGAACTCCTAGATGCAGGTGTTCAAAGCGATAAAGAAGATACAGATTTACGTTGGAGTAAGGCACTTCGCGATGAGATTATGGATGTGAAAGTAGCATTAACTACGCACATGCTAGATGTCGATGTACCGCTTCGCGATGTGATGGAGTTTAAGCCTGGCGATATCATTCCTGTGGAAATGCCGGAAACCATCACAGTATTAATTGAAGATTTACCGACTTTCAGGGCTAAATTAGGTCGCAGCCGCGATAACTTGGCGCTGAAAATAGTAGAGAAAATTGCAAGACCGACTTCAGTGAAGTCTGAGCTACAGTTATTAACCCGCGGTGGGCGCATTATTGATAATGACGCGGAACTGCAAGTACTCGAAGAAGACCTGTAAGGTAGAGGGGAGTTCCCATGAGTGAAGACGGTATGGATGATTGGGCTGCGGCGATGGCCGAGCAAGCCGAATCTGAAGCGGATCAAGAAGTTGGCGATAATGAAGACGTGCAAGTTGCTGAACTTGACGAGTTAACAGATGATGCGCCAATTACACAAGAAGAGAAGAAAAAGCTAGATACCATTCTAGATATTCCTGTGACTATCTCGATGGAAGTCGGTCGTAGTCAAATAAGTATCCGAAATCTGCTACAGTTGAACCAGGGTTCTGTGGTGGAACTGGATCGTGTTGCCGGTGAGCCACTAGATGTATTAGTTAATGGCACGTTGATTGCTCATGGAGAAGTAGTAGTGGTCAACGACAAATTCGGTATTCGATTAACGGATGTTATTAGTCAAATTGAGAGAATCAAGAAGCTCAGATAAAACTTCTTATAAACTAAGGGGTTGCGCTATGCTGCCCCTTTTATTTAGTCAGCTTGCGTTTGCACAGTCGACCCAATCAATCACCAATCCCACATCGATACTGTCAATTTTCCTTTCCTTGCTGGTGGTCGTCGGCGTTATTTTTGCCTTAGCGTACGTAATGCGTCGGTTTAATGTCACTGCTATGGGCGGAAACCAAATGAAAGTCGCGGCCAGCATGGTTGTTGGCACAAAAGAAAAAATCATGGTGATTCAGGTAGGCGAAGAGCAGCACCTTATTGGCGTGACCAGTCATAACATCTCTCATTTAAGCAAATTAGATAAGAATCTCGATGTGCCTGTGAAAGGTGTAAACAAAACCACAGGCGAGCAACAAAATGGCGCAGATGCATTTAAACAAAAGCTTGTTGCTGCCATGGCAGGAAAGCTGAACCCGAACATAGATAAAAACAAAACACAGGAAGAGTCGAGAGATGCGTAAGTTTGCCTGGCTACTTTTAATACTACCTTTATTATTTCTCGTTGAGCCTGCTTATGCTCAGCAGGGAATTTCAGCCGTCACGGTGACAACCAATCAAGATGGCTCTCAAGACTATACTATGACACTTCAAGCGCTGTTTATCATGACAGCGTTAAGCCTTATCCCTGCGTTTATCATGATGATGACCTCGTTTACGCGTATCATCGTGGTACTGTCCATTCTGCGACAGGCAATTGGCCTTCAACAATCACCTTCGAACCAGATATTAATTGGCGTAAGTTTGTTTTTATCTATGTTCATTATGGCGCCGGTATTTGAAGAGGTGAACGAGCGCGCCTTGCAGCCTTATCTTAACGAGCAACTCACCAGCCTAGATGCCCTAGAGCAAGCCAAAGGCCCCATGCGCGCGTTTATGCTTTCTCAAACACGGGTAAAAGACCTAGAAACGTTTGTACGGATAGCCGGAGATGAAGGAAAATATGCAGATACAGATGAAGTCCCGCTAACCATCCTAATTCCAGCATTTGTAACTAGTGAACTTAAAACGGCGTTTCAAATTGGATTTATGCTATTTATCCCCTTTCTCATTATCGATTTGGTGGTAGCGTCTATATTGATGGCCATGGGTATGATGATGCTCTCGCCTATGATTGTATCTTTGCCGTTTAAGCTCATGCTTTTTGTATTGGTCGATGGCTGGAACCTTATTTTCGGAACGTTGGCGACCAGTTTTGGTATGGGCGTCTAGGAGGGCTTATGTCACCAGAAGTCTTTGTAGAAATACTGCGAGAAGCCATGTTCATGGTTATTGTCTTGGTGTCTGCGGTGATTGTTCCAAGCCTCATCGTGGGCTTAGTAGTGGCTGTATTCCAGGCTGCTACCAGTATCAACGAGCAGACCATGAGTTTCTTACCTCGCTTGCTTGTCACACTTCTCGCACTGAGCTGGGGAGGAAACTGGCTGGTACAACAGCTTATGGATTTTACTTTCAGAATGGTTGATATGATCCCTCAGGTTGTGGGGTAGAAGGCTTAAGCTGTGGAAGTTGAACTCGCCACCATCAATCAATTTCTTGCGGACATGCTGCTGCCATTTATGCGCATTAGCGGCTTGTTCGTAGCCATGATTGGATTGAGTGCAAAATCAATCCCCCCGCAGGTAAGAGCCCTGCTGGGTATAATGCTAACGCTCATCATCATGCCAGTAGTCCCTCCATCACCTATAGAAAACTTGGTGGATGTAGGCACATTTTTAATTGTTATTCAGCAGTTGCTTATTGGTATTGCTATTGGCTTTATTTCCATGATGGTACTTAATACCTTCGTGCTTGCAGGCCAAATCATAGCCATGCAAACAGGTTTGGGGTTCGCGTCTATTGTTGACCCCGTAAACGGTATAAACGTACCTGCGGTTGGTCAGTTTTATCTAATATTGGCGACTTTATTGTTTTGGACGTTGGATGGGCATTTGTCCATGATCCAAATGATAGTAATGAGCTTCGAGGCGTTTCCCATAGGCGAAGCATGGTGGACAGGTGAACAGTTCCGAGATATTGCCCATTGGGGCGGTTGGATGTTTATATCGGCAGTAACCTTGTCTCTAGCGCCCATTGTGTCACTACTTATTGTGAATTTAGCGTTTGGTGTAATGACCAAGGCTGCACCCCAGCTAAACATTTTTAGTATTGGCTTTTCCATTGCTCAGGTAATGGGATTGCTGATTATTTGGATAACGCTAGATAACTTTACTGCGCACTTTGAAACCCAATGGTTTAGAGCCGAACAGTTTATGTGTGAACTATTGAACATTTGTGGTTAGGAAAAAATGGCAGATTCAAGCGAAAAAACAGAAGACCCCACGGGGAAAAAACTCGATGATGCCCGAAAAAAAGGGCAGCTGGCCCGTTCCCGTGAACTATCCACAACTTTAGTGCTTATTGTCAGCGCCTTTATGTTTTTATTTGTGGGTGAATGGGTTGCTGAATCTGTTTTCAAGCTCACCCAGCGAATGTTTATTCTCTCTCGCGACGAAACTTATGATACTACCCACATGTTCGGCGCTTGGGGCGAAGCTTTCTCAGCGGTAGGTCCAGCCGTGTTGCTTTATATGGTGGTTGCCATGATAGCCGGCATCTATGGCTCTATTGCTCTTGGTGGTTTTAATTTCACCTGGGAAGGTGCAAAGCCTAAGGGCTCCAAAATGAGTCCAATTCAGGGCTTTAAGCGAATGTTCGGTATGAACGGCTTGGTTGAGCTATTAAAATCTATCGCTAAAGTTGTGGTTATCATCAGTATGGCCATAGGGGCGCTGTTGTTCTTCGAAGATGAAGCGCTGCATTTAGATATGGAGCTTTATCCGGGCAACCTGTTTCACGCTATGGACATACTTAAATGGGCATTTCTCATTCTAGTCTGTGGCATGATCCCCATCGCGCTTATCGATGTGCCTTATCAAATGTATAAGCACAACAAAGAAATGAAAATGACCAAGCAAGAGGTTAAAGACGAGCGCAAAAATGCTGAGGGCGACCCTATGGTTAAAGGCCGTATTCGCCGTTTGCAGTATCAAGCAGCAACCAAGCGCATGATGCAGGAAGTACCTCAGGCAGACGTGGTAGTAACCAACCCGACTCACTTTTCAGTAGCGATTAAGTATGATGAACAGGGCGTAAGAGCACCTGTTGTGGTGGCAAAAGGGGCTGATGAATTGGCCATGCATATCAGAAAAATTGCTACCGCCAATGACGTACCCTTAATACCTTCTCCTGTACTTGCTCGTGCCATCTTTTATTCGACAGAAGTCGACGATGAAATCCCCAACGCCTTATTTATGGCGGTAGCGCAGGTGCTAGCACACGTCTATCAGCTTAAAGCACATAGGGCAGGAAAGGGTAAGCGTCCTAAACCACTTAAACGAGATTTGCCTATTCCTCCAGAATACCGTCGCTAAGTGACTATTTTACTGCGGTTTTTTTTGGCCTTTTTATACTTTTCGCATACTTTTGGGGTCTATTGGTATATGTAAATGCCGCTTTGTATAAAGCTGGCACGTTAGTTGAAAACTCTATTGAAGATTTACATAAAGCGTCAATTTTCTGATAGAGAGACACCCAGCCATGCAGTTATCCGGTTATCTTCAGCGATTCGATAAAAATCAGCTGCAAAATTTTACCAGTGGTTTAGGCGCGCCTATTGTCCTTTTGGCAATCATGGGAATGGTAATTCTACCCATGCCGCCGTTTTTACTCGACGTATTGTTTAGCTTTAATATTGCGCTCTCTCTCGTCATCATTTTGGTGGCGGTACTCACTCAACGGCCTGTGGATTTTGGTATTTTCCCACTTGTGCTTCTAATTGCGACAGTTCTGCGTCTGGCACTAAACGTTGCATCTACGCGGGTTGTATTGTTGTACGGTCACGAAGGGGGAGATGCAGCAGGGAAGGTGATTGAAGCCTTCGGTGCGGTTGTTATCGGCGGTAACTATGCTGTGGGTATTGTTGTCTTCGCTATCCTTCTTATTATTAACTTCAAGGTAGTAACCGCAGGTGCAGGACGTATTTCAGAAGTAAGTGCTCGCTTTACCTTGGATGCTATGCCAGGTAAGCAAATGGCAATTGACGCTGATTTGAACGCAGGCTATATCGATCAAGACCAAGCGCGTCAGCGTCGTGAAGAAATAACCGCAGAGGCAGACTTTTACGGGTCGATGGACGGTGCATCGAAGTTTGTAAAAGGAGATGCGGTTGCCGGTCTTTTTATCATGCTTATCAATATCGTTGGCGGATTGTTTATAGGCATGATTCAGCACGATCTTTCATTTGGAAATGCCATAGAGATCTACACTATCTTGACCATTGGTGATGGTTTGGTGGCGCAGATACCTTCATTGCTACTTTCGGTAGCAACGGCGATTATCGTTACTCGTGAAAACGAAACCCAAGAAATGGGTAAAGAAATCCGTGGCCAGCTAGGCAATAATCAAGCGCTTTATATTGCATCAGGCGTGCTTTTCGTCATGGGTATCATCCCGGGTATGCCTCATATCGCATTCTTGGGTTTTTCATTTTTGATTGCAGGGTTTGCATATTGGCAGACAGTTCAAGCTAAGAAGAAAGCGGCAGAACCTCAATTACCAGAGAACATTGCAAAAGACGAAACTGTTGCACCTGAAGTTAAAGAGCTGGGATGGGACGATGTTCAGCAGGTGGATACCATTGGTTTAGAAGTGGGCTATCGCTTAATTCCTCTTGTTGATAAATCTCAAGGTGGCGAGTTGTTAACGCGAATTAAAGGCGTGCGTAAAAAACTTTCCCAAGAACTTGGCTTCCTTATTCCACCCGTTCATATACGCGACAACTTAGACTTAGAGCCTAACACTTACACCATCGCTATGCTCGGCGTCACTATTGGCGATTCCGTTATAAGTCACGACGAAGAACTTGCCATTAACCCCGGACAAGTGTTCGGAAAATTAGAAGGGCGCGCTACTAAAGACCCTGCTTTCGGGTTAGATGCGGTGTGGATTAAGCCTAATAAGCGCGAGCACGCGCAAACTCTTGGATACACGGTTGTTGATGCCGCCACTGTTGTTGCGACTCATCTTAGTCAGTTACTTTCCAATAACGCCTATCAGTTACTTGGGCATGAAGAAGCGCAGCAGCTTTTAGATATGCTGGCCAAACAGCACCCTAAATTAGTTGAAGGTTTAGTGCCCGATATTCTGCCGCTTAGTACAGTTGTGAAAGTGCTGCAAACCTTGCTATTTGAAGGTGTGCCTATTCGCGATATGCGCACCATTGTTCAGACTCTTAGTGAATACGGTACACGAAGCCAAGACCCAGATGTACTGGTGTCTGCGGTGCGTATAGCACTCAAGCGTCTAATCGTTCAAGAAATTACCCAAGGGGCGAAAGAGATACCTGTCATAACCTTGGCGCCAGAGTTGGAACAGATGTTGCACCAGTCCCTTCAAGCAGGTGGCGAAGACGGTGCTGGTATCGAACCAGGTCTGGCAGACAAGCTGCAAAAATCATTGCAGCAAGCCAGTCAGCAGCAAGAGTTAGAAGGAGAACCTGCAGTACTCCTTACCTCAGGCATGCTACGACCGGTTCTGTCTCGCTTCTTAAAGTATTCTGTTGTTGGGCTGCATGTTCTTTCATACCAAGAAGTGCCTGACGACAAACAAATAAAAATAGTCAGTTCGGTCGGTCAATAATCTGACACTGGGTGATTGGAGAGGTTGCAATGAAAATTAGACGTTTCTTCGGCAAAGATATGCGTGAGGCGCTAAGCCAAGTTAAAGCTGAGTTGGGCAGTGATGCTGTGATCATGTCAAATCGCAAAGTCGCTGACGGCATCGAGCTTGTAGCAGCCTACGACAAAGAGCCTGAAGCTAAGCTTTTCACGCCTAAGGCAGCACCACAAGCCGCGGCAAAAACACCTGGCCAAAAGGCAGTGCCTAGCTTAAGTGAAATTATTGGTGATGACGGTCCTGACAGCTTAAAAGCGCTGTTGGAAAAGCAGCATGGTGGAAACCCAGTTGCAAGCAGTTCTGCACAACCAACACAGCCAATGTCAGCGAACGCTAAGCACGCTAACGAAATTGCCTCTCACTTAGATTTTTCAGAAGCGTTTATCGACGACCTTGGAACACAATCGCCAGGTCGAGATGTTGTCGAGCAAGAGACTTTTCCTGAGCACCAGGCGTCAAGTATGGGTGAAACACCTGTATCCCAGTCAGCTGAACTAGCTCAAATCAAAGAAGAGTTAGCTTCACTTCGCGACGTATTGCAGTATCAAGTTGCTGACTTAATGGAAGCGAAGAACAAGCGTCAAAAACCTGTTCATCAATATCTGGTCACGCGATTAACCGATATGGGGTTGAGTAGTGCACTAGCAACACAGCTTATTAGCTACACACCGGCTCATTACAATGAACGTGACGCATGGGTATATCTTCTTAACCTATTGGCTAATCGCATAAATGTTACCGGAAACGATATACTTAGCTCACAAGGTGCCGTTGCATTAGTTGGGCCTACTGGTACAGGTAAAACAACTACGGTTGCAAAGTTGGCCGCCCGCTACGCGCAGAAATATGGTGCAGAATCGGTGGCTATGATTACTATCGATACGTATAGAATTGCAGCCTATGAGCAACTAGCGACATACGGAAAAATTATTGGCTGTACTGTGCGAAAAGCGCAAACTAGTGAAGAACTTGCAGATTTATTGTTCCAACTTCGTCATAAGCGACTAGTATTGATTGATACAGCAGGTTTTAGTCAGCGTGATAGTCGATTAATTAAGCAGATTAAGCAGTTCGACAATGGCCAAATGCCAAAAGTTAAAAAATATTTGGTAGCGCAAGCCAATACGCAATATCCGGCTTTGCAGAGAATCATTCAAGCGTATGACGATATTGAACTAAGTGGCTGTATTTTCACAAAGTTAGATGAGTGCTACTCTTTAGGAGAGGTACTTAGTGCAGCGGTTGAATACCAACTACCGGTTAGTTATGTCACCGATGGTCAAAAAGTGCCTGAAGACATTAAGATTGCAGAAGCGAAATCTTTGGTTTCCGCTGCTGCAAAGCTTTATAAAAAGTACGGTTTGAATCATACTAGTGGTAACAACGCAATTAAAACAGCATAAGCAGTATGATTGACGATCAAGCGAGTAGCTTAAGAAAAATGAAGCAATCACGGTTAATCAAAGTAATCGCCGTCACTGGTGGTAAAGGTGGCGTAGGTAAAACAAACATTACACTTAACACTGCTATCGCCATGGCGAAGCAGGGCAAGCGTGTAATGGTTCTTGACGCGGACCTAGGTCTTGCAAACGTAGATGTGATGCTAGGCCTGCGAGTTGAGAAAAACCTATCTCACGTACTCTCTGGCGAGTGCACGTTGGACGAGGTTTTAGTAACCGGCCCCCACGGTATTAAGATTGCTCCCGCCACATCTGGTACGCAGTCAATGGCGGAACTCTCACCCACACAGCACGCTGGCCTAATAAGAGCGTTTAGCGAGCTGCGTTCTCAAATAGACGTACTAATAGTCGACACCGCTGCTGGCATTTCAGATATGGTACTAAGCTTTTCTAAAGCCTCCCAAGATATCATGGTGGTGGTTTGCGATGAGCCAACATCACTAACTGATGCGTATGCGCTGATAAAAATCCTTAACCGTGAGCACGGTGTTTTTCGCTTCAAAGTTGTAGCCAATATGGTTCGCGATGTGCGAGAAGGTCAGGAATTATTTAGCAAATTAAGCAAAGTGACAGGGCGTTTTCTTGATGTTGCACTAGAATTAGTGGCGACGGTGCCATTTGACGAAAATATTCGCAAAGCAGTGCGTAAGCAAACAGCTATTGTTGATGCTTTTCCAGGCTCTCCTGCAGCCGTAGCGATAACTAAGCTAGCAAACAGGGCGCTTACTTGGCCTATTCCAGCGCAGCCTGGTGGCCACTTAGAATTTTTCATTGAACAATTAGTTGCAGAAAAAGCCGTAGGAAGTCAACGTTGAACAGCAAGGCAGCCGCTTATCAACAGCAAACAGATAAATCGCAGTTAGTCGAAAGACATGCGCCTCTGGTTAAGCGTATTGCGCACCATTTGATGGCGCGCCTGCCTGCGAGTGTACTTGTTGATGACCTTATCCAATCAGGCATGATTGGTTTGTTAGAGGCCGCTCGAAACTTTGATGGGTCGAAAGGCGCAAGCTTCGAAACCTTCGCAGGTATCCGCATTCGCGGTGCCATGCTGGACGAAATACGCAAAGGTGATTGGACGCCACGTTCTGTTCACCGAAATGGTCGCGCGATAACAGAAGCGATATCTCAGGTAGAGAGTGAAACTGGGCGCGACGCACGAGATTCCGATATTGCTGACAAGCTTAATGTGAGCTTGCAGGATTATCACCAGATGCTCAATGAAGTAAATGCCGGGAAGTTGGTGGGCATTGAAGATTTAGGTGTGTCGGAAGATGTGATCACTACCGAGCAAAGTCGAGGCAGTGATGCACCGTTAGAAGATTTAATGCAGGGCGCATTTCAAAAAGCGCTGGCCCATGCAATAACGACATTACCCGAGCGAGAAGCGATTGTTCTTTCACTTTACTATGATGAAGAACTAAACTTAAGAGAAATAGGCGAGGTTCTCGACGTAAGTGAGTCGAGAGTCAGTCAAATTCATAGTCAAGCCATGTTAAAACTCAAATCACGAATGAAGTCGTGGCAAGCTGACGAAGAATAGAAATTAAAAACAATTAACCCCTCAGTGGAGGCTATTTTGGACAAAAGCATGAAAATTCTCGTGGTCGATGACTTTTCAACCATGAGACGAATCATCAAAAACCTGCTTAAAGATTTGGGTTTTGCCAATATCCAGGAAGCGGATGACGGAAGCACCGCATTACCTATGTTACAACAAGGCGATTTCGACTTTGTTGTTACTGATTGGAACATGCCTGGTATGCAGGGTATAGATCTGCTCCGAGCGATTAGAGCCGATGACAAACTTAAGCATCTGCCAGTACTTATGGTGACCGCTGAAGCGAAGAAGGAACAGATCGTTGCCGCCGCCCAAGCGGGTGTGAATGGTTACGTTGTTAAACCTTTTACCGCGGCAACGCTTAAAGAAAAATTAGATAAAATATTCGAACGTTTAGGTTGATCCAGACGCTCACCAGATAAATGAGGTTTACTGGATGTCAACGAATGTAAACGTTCCAATATCGTTAGAAGAAGCAAAGCAGCTTGTCACTTTTCTTGAAGAAGGTGACAAGGCTTCAGCTAATGCACTACTTGAAGCCGTCTCAATGAAAGAAAACGTTGAGCTATTCGCTGAAGTAGGCAAGTTGACGCGTCAACTCCACGACGCATTAAACAACTTTCAAATAGACGACCGCATCAAAAATTTAGCTACAGACGATATCCCTGATGCTCAGTCCCGCCTTACCTACGTAATTGAAGAAACCGAAAAAGCTGCTAATACTACTATGGATGCCGTAGAGGCGAGCATGCCCATCGCTGAACTTCTCGCGGAGCGAATCGAAAAGGTTATGCCAGAGTGGAAAAAGCTGATGAACCGCCAAATCGAGTTGGGTGAGTTTAAGGTTTTATGTGCAGACTTAGACGAATTGTTGGAAGACGGTTCGAATCAGTCGGCTAAACTTACACAGTTACTTACTGAAGTTTTGATGGCACAAGGTTATCAAGACTTGACTGGACAGGTTATTCGTCGCGTTATCGACTTGGTTAAAGAAGTCGAAGATAGTCTTGTAAATATGCTTACTATGTTTGGCGAACGGGACGGTGCAGAACAAACTAAACCTTCCAGCGTTAAGGCCGATAAGGTTGATGGTGTAGAGGCAGAAGGCCCAATTATTGATGCTGACAAACGAGACGACGTCGTTTCAGGTCAAGATGATGTAGATGATCTTCTGTCTAGCTTAGGTTTTTAGGGGAGCGGGTGCATGTCGTTTGATGTTGACGAGGAAATATTACAGGACTTTCTGGTTGAGGCTGGAGAGATACTTGAACAATTACAAGAACAGCTCGTTGATCTTGAGAACAATCCTGAAGACGCGGACTTGCTTAACGCAATTTTTCGCGGCTATCACACAGTAAAAGGGGGAGCGGGCTTCCTTTCTCTTACTGAGTTAGTTGAAATTTGTCACGGTGCTGAAAACGTCTTTGACGTTATGCGCAATGGCCAACGAACGCTAACGCCTGAGTTAATGGATATCATTTTGCAAGCCACTGATGTGGTAGTTGAAATGTTTGAGCGAGTAAAAGCACAAGAGCCGCTAGAGCCGGCAGATGCACACCTCGTCGACCTGTTAC
The DNA here is from genome assembly GCF_027563165.1 of Alteromonas sp. PRIM-21. Lineage (NCBI taxonomy): Bacteria > Pseudomonadati > Pseudomonadota > Gammaproteobacteria > Alteromonadales > Alteromonadaceae > Alteromonas > Alteromonas sp. PRIM-21. The sequence goes on from NZ_JADOEK010000001.1 coordinate 128,516, forward strand.
ACAAACTCAGTCGCCCAGAATCTCCAGATGAAAACATTTTCGACAATGCAAGTGCGCCTGCGGCTGAGCCAGAAGTTGTCGCGGCTGAGCCCGAGGTCGTTGCAGAAGAGCCGGAACTAGTTATAGATGAACCAGTGCCAGCAGCGTCAGATACCAGTGAAAGTAGCGGTGGTATAGAAGAAATTACCGAAGATGAGTTTGAGGCTCTCCTTGATGAGCTTCATGGAGGTGGTGCTCCAGGACAAGCTGCATCAACCAATACAGAACCCGCCAAAACGGAGCCTGCGCAAACGTCAGCACCAGCGGCGAGCACTGACAGTGATGACATTACTGATGAAGAGTTCGAAGCACTGTTAGATGATCTGCACGGAAAAGGCCAGTTTGGTGGAGACAAAAAAAGTGCTGTAGAACCAGCATCAGCAGCTGCTCCGGCAAGTAGTGCCGGTGATGAAGAAATTACCGACGATGAATTTGAAGCACTGCTTGATCAGCTTCACGGCTCAGGTCAAGGGCCAACTAAACAAGGCTCTGCTCCAGCGGTATCTGAACCTCCTGTAGACAAAGCGGCTACCGAAGCTGTTCAAAAAGCAAAGCAAGCGGCGCCGAGTGCCCCGGCTGCGCCTAAGGCAAAGCCCGCACCTAGTGCAGCAAGCCCAGCTAAAACGAGTAAAGCAGCTGCGCCAAAAGCGCCTGCCAAGAAAGATGATAAAAAAGGAGCACCTGCTCCACCACCTGCTGAGACAACAGTACGTGTAGACACAAAGCGTTTAGACCAAATTATGAATATGGTCGGTGAACTCGTACTCGTTAGAAACCGACTAATAAGTTTGGGGATCAACAGCAACGACGAGAGTATGTCAAAGGCCATTGCTAACCTAGATGTAGTGACGGGAGACCTGCAAGGTGCAGTAATGAAAACCCGCATGCAGCCTATCAAGAAAGTGTTTGGCCGTTTTCCTCGCGTTGTACGTGACCTAGCTAGAAGCTTAAAGAAAGAAATTACCTTAGAGCTTGTAGGTGAAGAGACAGACTTAGATAAAAACTTGGTTGAAGCATTGGCCGACCCGCTAGTGCATTTGGTGAGAAACTCTGTCGACCACGGGATAGAAATGCCGGATGATCGTGCGGCAGCTGGTAAACCTCGCATGGGTACGGTTCAGCTATCAGCATCTCAAGAAGGCGACCATATTCTTCTTACTATCGAAGACGACGGTAAAGGTATGGACGCCGAGAAGCTAAAAGAGATCGCAATTAGTCGCGGCGTATTGGACGCAGATGCAGCAGCACGCATGTCTGATGTTGAAGCGTTTAACCTTATCTTTGCTCCTGGCTTCTCTACTAAAACCGAAATTAGCGATATTTCAGGTCGTGGTGTGGGCATGGACGTGGTTAAAACAAAGATTAACCAGCTCAACGGTACCATCAATATCGACTCGCAGTTAGGAAAAGGTACACGATTAGATATCAAGGTACCGTTAACGCTCGCGATTCTACCTACGTTAATGATTGTTGTAGGAAAACAGACCTTTGCGTTACCATTAGGTGCGGTGAACGAAATAATAAACATGGACATCAAGAAGACCAATACGGTGGATGGCCAGCTAACAATGATAGTTCGTTCAAAAGCAATTCCATTGTTTTTCCTTGGCGAATGGTTAATCCGAGGCCCCAAAAATATAAATAAAGAAAAGGGGCATGTTGTTGTAGTACAAATTGGTACTCAACAAGTAGGATTTGTCGTAGACGCGCTGATAGGCCAGGAAGAAGTGGTTATTAAACCACTTGATGCATTGTTGCAAGGTACGCCTGGTATGGCTGGCGCAACAATTACTTCAGACGGTGGTATTGCACTAATTTTAGATGTTCCGAGCCTGCTCAAACGGTACGCGCGTAAACCTATCAAGTAAGGCGATGAATTAACAGGAATGATAATCCATGGTCTTTAGAGTCCTAGTCGTGGACGACTCGACTTTCTATCGCCGTCGAGTAAGAGAAATTCTCGAGGGAGATAGAGAGCTTGAGGTTGTAGGTGAAGCAAGAAACGGACGTGATGCATTAGACAAAGCGGAAGCTCTTAAGCCTGATGTAATAACAATGGACGTTGAAATGCCTGTTATGGACGGTATTTCGGCCGTTAAGGCTATTATGGATAGACGTCCTACGCCAATTTTAATGTTTTCATCATTAACGCATCATGGCGCTCAGGCAACGTTAGATGCGCTAGAAGCAGGCGCGCTTGATTTCTTACCCAAGAAATTCGAAGATATAGCCCAAGATAGAAAAGATGCTTCGCGGTTACTTTGCACTAAAGTCAGGTTGATCGCGCGAAGAGGGTTAGGCGTTAAGCGCCCATCTCTTCGCACCGCGGAGACGAGAAAACTTCCTGACAATGCGCCCAAACAGGTTTTTTTCAAAACATCGGGTTTACTTTCAGGCCATAAAGGCGCCGACAAACAGCCTACCGTTTCCTCAGTCAGGGCAACGGGTAAACAGTACAGATGTTTAGCTATTGGGGCGTCCACAGGTGGACCTGTTGCACTTCAAAAAGTGCTTTCTCCACTACCTGCAGATTTTCCTCATCCTATTTTACTTGTGCAGCATATGCCTGGGACTTTCACTACTGCATTTGCACAGCGTTTAGATAGTAACTGTAAAATTAAAGTGAAAGAAGCAGAGCATGGCGATATTTTAGCACCTGGGCACGCTTATCTTGCCCCGGGAGGAAAGCAAATGTTGCTCGAATCTATCGGTAGCAATAAGCGAATTTCCATCGTTGATGCAAGCCAGTCTGATAAGGTGAATTATAAGCCAAGCGTAGACCTAACCTTTAGCTCGTTGGCTAAAGTTTATGGTGGCGACGTTCTGGGAATCATCTTAACGGGTATGGGGGCAGACGGTAGAGAGGGCTGTCGAATACTCAAGGATAAGGGCGCGACTATTTGGGCGCAAGACCAAGACTCCTGTGTGGTTTACGGTATGCCTCAAGCTGTCGCTGTGGCTAATATATCGAGTAAAAATATTAATATCGATGATATAAGCAGTTGCGTTCAAACCGAAATGCGATAGCAGTTTGAACAGTAATGGAACAGTGATTATGAAAGTGTGGACTGTGGCAAATCAAAAAGGCGGGGTAGGTAAAACTACCACAACCGTAAGCCTTGGCGGCTTGCTAGCTCAAAAGGGGAAGCGAGTGCTCATGATAGATACCGATCCCCACGCATCGCTTAGCTACTATTTTGGTATTGATGCAGAAGCGACAAGCCATTCTGTTTACGACATTTTTATTAAGTCTAACGAGATTACTGCCGATAATGTTATGGACTGTCTCAGTCCTACAAAACTCGACAATTTATATGTGCTACCCGCAACCATGGCATTGGCGACGTTAGACCGAACCATGGGAAGCGAGCAGGGGATGGGCTTAGTGATAAAAAAAGCACTAGCTAAAATATCCAGTGAGTTCGACTTTGCAATCATCGACTGCCCGCCTGTATTGGGCGTGTTAATGGTTAATGCCTTAGCGGCATGCGATAAGGTTATTGTTCCGACTCAGACAGAATATTTGGCGCTTAAAGGTTTAGATAGAATGATACGCACTATGGAAATAATGGGGCGTTCATTAGATAAGTCTTTTGATACTCTGATCATTCCTACTTTGTTCGATAAGCGAACAAACGCCGCATTAGCGTCGAGAAAACGCTTAATGAATGATTACGGTGAACGTGTATGGGAAGGTGTCATCCCGGTGGATACTCATTTTAGGGATGCGAGTTTGGTGCAGCTTCCTATCTCTGCTGCGTATCCAAAGACAAGAGGTGTAAATGCCTACGATAAACTGTTAGCCGTATTGGAGAAATAACAAGACCATGAGCAAGCAATCGCCATTTGCCCGTGAAGAAGTGATGGAGGCATACCTAGACAGTCTTCTGAAAGAGCCTGAAACTCCTGAAGATGTCACTGCGCGCACGGCAAAATTGCTTGAGCAGGCCTCTCAGCAAATGGCTGAGTCAGCCCTTGTATCAACGGCTAGCGATAGCGAAGCGCACGTCAACAAAGAAGAAGCGTTAGCTGAAGAGGTTTCTTCGTTAATTGAAAGTCAAAATTTCAAGACGATTGATAGCGAAAAACAGCATTCACCCGTAGACGTACCTGTTCAGGCAGAAGAAGAAAGTGAGGTAAGTGTTCCTGAGAGTTTAAAAACTCCACTAAAGGATACTCTCGGTTTCCGCTTTCAGGCGCTATTCTTTGAGGTTGCAGGGCTAACACTTGCGGTTCCCTTAACTTCGTTAGGGGGTATCCACCAAATTGAAAAAATAGGCCCTTTATTTGGAAAACCTGACTGGTTTATGGGTGTAATGTTGCACAGAGAGTCTAAACTAAGTGTTGTTGACTCTGCAAAATGGGTAATGCCAGAAAAATACGACGAAAATCTCGCACAATCGCTCAACTACCGATATCTTATAATGTTAGGAGAGAGTGCGTGGGGACTAGCAAGCGAAAAGCTTGTAAACACGGTCAATTTGACTACCGATGACGTAAAATGGCGCGAGTCCACAGGTAAACGTCCCTGGTTAGCAGGGATGGTTAAAGAAAAAATGTGTGCGTTAATTGACGTTGAAGAATTAATATCTATGCTTAACAAAGGCTTAGGCAGTAACGACCAGACGCCATAGTATTGGGAGCCAGGTTCATGAGCGATGAAAGAATGAATAATAACGCTAGCGACAGTAACGATGAAGTCCTTCAATGGGTGACGTATCGCTTAGGTGAAGAAACGTACGGTATTAACGTAATGCAAGTACAAGAAGTATTGCGTTATACCGAAATAGCCCCTGTACCCGGTGCGCCTGATTATGTGCTTGGTATTATTAACTTGCGTGGTAACGTGGTAACTGTCATCGATACCCGTGCGCGTTTTGGGCTACCACCAACGGAAATCACAGACAACACTCGTATAGTGATCATAGAGTCTGACGAACAGGTTGTCGGTATCTTAGTGGATAGTGTCGCCGAAGTGGTGTACTTAAAATCTTCAGAAATCGACAGCGCCCCTAACGTTGGTACTGAAGAAAGTGCTAAATTTATCCAAGGCGTTAGCAATCGTGATGGCGAACTGCTTATTCTTGTCGATTTGAATAAATTGCTCAGCGACGAAGAGTGGGATGAGCTTAGCAATATCTAAACAATGAATAGGCGGCATGTATTGTCTATGTCGCCTACATTTCCCCAAGGGTTACGTCCATGGAATGGCAGCTTGCTGCACCTACCTTAATTGAACTTATCTTGTGCTGTTTTATCATTGTGCTTGCTGTTACTGTAAGTATTCTGTATTCGCACATTAAGCAGTTACGTACAGCTTTAAGCGATAGCGAGCAAAATAGTGCATCGGCCATTGCGCGAATTGAGGCGCTCGCTAACAACGCAAACAATCAACAAACCGAGGCGCAAGCACGCACTCTGGTCATCACTCGCCACCTTCAAGAACTAGACGAAAAGCAAACTGATATAGAAAATCAGCTTCGCGAACTCAAAATGCAAGACCCTTCACTACGTTTATATCAGCGTGCTGCAGACTTAGTTAAGCAAGGCGCCAGTATTGATGAAATTATTGAGGCCTGTGACATTCCTCGCGCTGAAGCTGAGATGTTAATGATGGTGCATAAGCAAAATAGCTAGTTGTTTGTATCGATAGGCTCGCCTTAAAAAAAGAAACGTTTAGACGTCTAGACGTAAAGATGTTGACATATCGCCAGTTATAGACACAATACAGGTATTGTAATTTATCACTGGAGTCCTCTATGCCAATTCGTATTCCTGAGCAATTACCCGCGCAGAATGTACTACTAGGTGAAAATATTTTTACCATGGACATGGACAGGGCTGCCAATCAGGATATTCGTCCTCTTGAAGTCGGCATTCTTAATTTGATGCCGAACAAGATAGAAACGGAAGTGCAGTTGCTTCGCCTGTTGTCAAATACGCCGCTGCAAATAAACGTAGACTTGATTCGAATTGATAATCAAGCACCAAAAAATACTCCCCAATCACACATGGATGCCTTCTACCACGACTTTTCAGCAGTCGCGAACAAAAAATACGATGGCCTTATTGTTACTGGCGCACCCCTAGCGCTCATCGACTATGAAGAAGTGAAGTATTGGGAAACCATGACCAAAATATTGGAATGGGCACAGCGGCACGTTAACTCTACTTTATACCTGTGCTGGGCTGCTCACGCTGCTATGTATCATTTTTATGGTATTACTCGAAAGATTAGAGACGAAAAGTTTTCAGGTGTTTTTCAACATAAAGTGAACGACCCGAACAATGAGCTTTTAAGAGGCTTCGACCCAACTTTTCATGCCCCTCACTCTCGTTACGGGCATATCGATACTTCTCTGTATAACAGTGTCGAAGGCCTTAGCGTTGTGGCAGAATCTGAGGAGGTGGGTGCCTATATAGTAGCGTCAGAAGACAAGCGAATGGTGTTTGTAACAGGCCATCCAGAATATGACCCTGATACGCTTAAAGACGAGTACTTACGGGATATTGCCGCGGGTCAAACCCCAGCAATGCCAAAAAATTATTTTGAAGGGGATGATCCAGCCAAGTCTCCTATTGTACAGTGGCGCTCGCACGGCAGCCTATTGTTTACAAACTGGCTGAATTATTATGTCTATCAGACCACGCCTTACGATTTAAGTCAGCTTGCTGAAAAGTCACAGCCAAAGAGGTAGCACGTGAGCCAAAGAGAAATTTCTAGCGCGCAGGCAACGCTTACAGAAGCCGCTAAAAAACGCATTCTTATATTAGACGGTGCGATGGGCACCATGATCCAACGCCACAAGTTGGAAGAAGAAGATTACCGCGGGACACAGTTTGCAGACTGGCACTGCGACGTAAAGGGTAATAACGACCTATTAGTGCTTACCCAGCCAGACATTATTTACCAGATTCACTGTGATTATTTCGAAGCTGGCGCGGATATTATAGAAACCAATACCTTTAACGCGACGACTATCGCTATGGCCGATTATGATATGCAGGCTCAATCACGGGATATTAATGTGGCTGCGGCTAAGTTAGCGCGTAAAGCTGCCGATGAATTCACCGCAAAAACTCCTGAGAAACCCCGTTTCGTAGCCGGAGTGCTAGGTCCAACAAACCGCACCGCTTCTATTTCACCTGATGTTAATGACCCAGGTAAGCGCAATGTCACGTTTGACGAATTAGTAGAGGCCTATAGTGAGTCTACCGAAGCCCTCATTGAGGGCGGTGTTGACCTAATCATGCTTGAAACTATTTTCGATACGCTAAACGCCAAAGCAGCAGCGTTTGCCGTAGAGTCGGTATTTGAAAAACTCGGTAAGTCTTTACCCGTGATGATATCAGGCACTATCACCGACGCTTCAGGGCGTACGCTTTCGGGGCAAACCGCCGAAGCATTTTATTACTCAATGCGACATGTTAGCCCATTTTCCTTCGGCTTAAACTGCGCACTGGGCCCAGATCTATTGCGTCAATACGTAGATGAAGTGGCTAATGTGAGTGAGTGCTTCATATCCGCACACCCTAATGCAGGCTTACCTAACGAATTTGGTGAATACGATATGGAAGGTCCGGAGATGGCCGAGCACATCAAAGAATGGGCGCAGTCAGGGCTAGTGAATATTGTAGGCGGCTGTTGTGGCAGTACCCCAGAGCACATTCGCGATATTGCCAATGCGGTTGAACATATCGCGCCACGCAAGATTCCTGAATTTGAACCTAAAATGCGTTTGTCAGGCCTAGAGCCGTTTGTACACTAGGAGGGCATTATGAGCGCAGAATTTTCTACATTTATTAATATCGGTGAGCGCACCAACGTTACAGGCTCCGCTCGCTTTAAACGTCTTATTCTTGAAGGTGATTACGAAACCGCACTTGATGTCGCAAGACAGCAGGTAGAAAACGGTGCCCAAATCATTGATATCAATATGGACGAGGCCATGCTTGATTCAAAGCAGGCTATGATCACCTTTTTAAACCTAATTGCCTCTGAGCCAGATATTAGCCGAGTCCCCATTATGATCGATTCGTCTAAATGGGAGATTATCGAAGCCGGGCTTAAGTGTGTGCAGGGCAAAGCGATTGTTAACTCTATTAGCTTAAAAGAAGGGGAAGAGATCTTCTTAAACCAAGCTAAGCTAATAAAGCGCTATGGTGCTGCAACCGTAGTAATGGCGTTTGACGAAACCGGCCAGGCCGATACACAAGACCGCAAAGTTGAAATATGTCAGCGTAGCTACAAGCTTTTGACTGAAGAAGTTGGTTTTCCGCCTGAAGATATTATCTTCGACCCCAATATCTTTGCTGTAGCAACGGGGATTGAAGAACACGATAATTACGCGGTCGATTTTATCGAAGCTACCCGCGAGATACGTAAAACCTGCCCTTACTCACATATTTCTGGTGGCCTTTCTAATATTTCTTTCTCGTTCAGGGGGAACAACCCAGTACGAGAGGCCATGCATTCTGTGTTCCTGTACCATGCAATTCGCGCTGGTATGGATATGGCTATTGTTAATGCCGGTCAACTAGAGGTATACGATGAGATACCAGCAAAGCTTCGCGATGCAGTGGAAGACGTTATTTTAAACCGCAGAAGCGATGCCACCGAGCGTTTGCTTGATATAGCCCCTAATTATCAAGGTGATGGTAAGGCTGCCGCGAAAGAAGATTTAAGCTGGCGCGAGCAAGAAGTAAACAAACGCTTAGAGCATGCGCTTGTTAAAGGCATTACCGATTACATCATTGAAGATACCGAAGAAGCGCGTCAACAAGCTGAGCGTCCGTTACACGTTATCGAAGGGCCATTAATGGATGGCATGAACGTAGTAGGGGATTTATTCGGTGAAGGTAAGATGTTCCTTCCGCAGGTGGTAAAGTCGGCTCGCGTTATGAAAAAAGCGGTTGCCCATTTACAGCCATACATTGAAGAAGAAAAGTCAGACGATGCGAAAAGCAACGGTAAAATTCTTCTCGCTACGGTAAAAGGTGACGTTCACGATATCGGTAAAAATATCGTAGGCGTGGTACTTCAATGTAATAACTTTGAAGTGATTGACCTTGGCGTGATGGTGCCAGCTGCAACAATCCTACAGACAGCTAAAGATGAAAACGTAGATATGATTGGCCTTTCTGGGCTTATCACACCGTCGCTTGATGAGATGGTACACGTTGCCAAAGAAATGGAGCGTCAAGGCTTTGATATTCCGCTACTTATTGGCGGGGCGACTACGTCCAAAGCGCATACCGCAGTAAAAATTGAGCAGAATTACCATGCGCCTGTCGCTTATGTCCCAAACGCAAGTCGAGCAGTAGGTGTATGTCAGCGCTTATTGAATAAAGAATCTCGCGATATATACGCGAAGGAACTCGCTAAAGAATACGATACGGTGCGCGAGCAACATGCCCGTAAAAAGCCGCGCAGCAAGCCAGTGACGTTAGCTACGGCCAGAGAAAACGCCTTCAAGCCAGATTTTACGACTTTGCCTGTAAAGCCCGCTAGCCTAGGTGTTACACCAGTAACCGCAGATTTAGCTACGCTGCGCAACTACATTGATTGGACACCGTTCTTCTTAACCTGGTCTTTAGCAGGGAAGTACCCGCGTATACTTGAAGATGAAGTAGTGGGTGAGCAGGCCCGGTCATTGTTTAACGATGCCAACGCCATGCTAGATAAAATTATCGAAGAGAAGAGCCTTGAGGCAAAAGGTGTTATCGGCTTGTTTCCTGCTAACCGCGTTGATGACGATGTTGAGATTTATACCGATGAATCTAGAAGTGAGGTTCAAGGCGTTGCTCATCATCTGAGGCAGCAAACGCTAAAAGACAAATTCGCTAACTATTGTCTGGCGGACTTTGTTGCTGAGAAATCCAGCGGCATAAACGACTATGTAGGTGCTTTTGCCGTCACCGGTGGTATAGGTGAAGACGAGCTTGCTGATAGTTATATTCAGGCTGGCGACGATTACAACGGTATTATGGTCAAAGCGGTGGCAGACAGATTAGCCGAAGCGTTTGCAGAATATCTACACGAACAAGTACGTAAGCACTACTGGGGCTACGCCGCCGATGAAACGTTAAGCAATGAAGAGTTGATACGCGAAAAGTATCAGGGTATTCGACCTGCACCAGGTTATGCGGCGTGTCCAGAACACACTGAAAAGCAGCTTATCTGGGATTTATTGTCAGCAGAGCAGCACACAGGTATGAAGCTTACTGAAAGCTATGCAATGTGGCCGGGGGCATCGGTATCGGGTTGGTATTTCGCTCATCCTGATTCGAAATATTTTGCTGTTGCCAAAATTCAAGCCGATCAAGTAGAAGATTACGCTACACGTAAAGGGTGGACGCTAGAAGAAGCCGAAAAGTGGTTGGGTCCTAACTTGAGTGATTAATGCTGATAAGGCAGGGAAAGTACATGCAAATTGAAAAGCCTTTTAGTCAGGCCTGTGAAAACAACAAGCGCGCTATTTTGAGCGTGCTTGAACGTACATTTTCCAATTGCCAACAGGTATTAGAAATAGGGAGCGGAACAGGTCAGCATGCCGTGTTTTTGGCTGAGCACTTACCGCATCTTATATGGCACACAAGCGATCAATTGCACTACCACGAGGGTATTGCCGCTTGGCTGAGTGATGCAAAGCTGGATAATATGAAGCATCCCATTGCATTCACTGTGGGACAAGATGAATTTCCTAACCTCGACGTAGACGGCGTTTTTACGGCAAACACCGCACATATCATGCAAAAAGAAGAGGCGAAGCTACTCATGGAGTCTGTAGCGTCGCACTTACCCAAAGGGGGAATATTTTGTCAGTATGGCCCTTTTACACACAGCGGTAAGTTTACTTCTGAAAGTAACCAAGCCTTCCATGCTTCGCTTTTAGCGCGCGGCTATGGTGGCTACCGCGATATCAATGAGCTTACTGCTTGGGCAGGCGAGTTAAGCTTGCAAGACATTATCGACATGCCCGCCAACAACCATATGCTTATTTGGAAGAAGCGCTAAATAAGCACCAGGGCTGTGGTGATTTGCCTTACGAATAGTTAAAGCAAAGAGCTACAGCACCCATTGACGTAAAAGTGTCTACGCCTACCGCTTATCTTTGCTTTTACAACTAGACGTTAATGATTAACTAGCTACGCGATCTTGCCATCTACGTCATTATTGCGTAGCTTTATAAAAAAACAAATCAAGGATGAAACGTTGCCATGACGGATGACAATGCATATACCCCCATGCCCGACTACGAAAGTTATAGTCTAGAAGAACTTGCCCAAGCGTTAAATTCCATAGACGCTGCTGAGTATCCAGAACGCGCTGCCAAGATTTCAGCCTTAATCGCTGAAAGAAAAAGTAAGTTGCACGCATCACACGAAACAATTAGTAAAGCGAATGATAAAATAATCCGTACCGAGCAGATTAAGTTTCATGGTAAAGCGGGTGAGTTTTTTTCTATATGGATAGTTAATTTACTTCTCAGTATTGTTACCTTAGGTATTTATTCTGCATGGGCAACGGTGCGTACCAACCGCTATTTCTATAGCAATACAGAGCTTGATGGTCATCGCTTTTCTTACCTTGCTGAACCGCTACAAATTTTAAAGGGGCGGATAATTGCCGTAATTTTATTCGGTGGTTATTTTTTTCTAACTACGATAAACCCCGCTGCTGCGCTTATTTTCGCACTTATTCTTATGGCATTAACGCCTGCTTTAATTATTATGAGTATGCGTTTTAGGCTTCGTATGACGGCATATAGAAACGTTAGATTTTCTTTTAAAGGCCGGTGGGGAGAAGCCTTTGCGTTATTTGTACTCTTGCCTATTGCAAGTGTATTTACCCTGTACTTGCTTATGCCTTGGGTATTAAAAAAGATTGATGCGTTTTTAGTAAACGAATCATGTTTTGGCAATAAATCCTTTTCCACCACGCTGGATACGGGCAAATACTATCGAACGTCAGTTGGAGTGCTGTTTATCTCTCTTTGCTTAATGCTAATTTCGTCTTTTGTGTTAGGTATTGGCGCTGTGGCAATGTCTAACGGTGAACCGTCGTCTGTTTCAGCTTTAGCACCGATACTGTTAGTTTTGTTTTACTTAGTAACTTACGCTGTAGTATCAGGTTACTACAATGCTCGAATTAGGAATCACATTTTCCAAAACACACAACTTGAAAACGTTGCTCAGTTTAATTCATCGCTGGCAGCAGGTGCACTCATCAAACTGCGCTTAGTCAATGCGCTAGCGATTGTTCTAACTTTAGGAATGGCGCTTCCTTGGGCAAAAGTGAGAAGTGCAAAATTATTCGCCGACGCCACTGAAGTAAAAGTGCTTGAAGGTTTTGATGAGGTACTTGTTGGTAGTTCTGGTTCTGCTGGAGCGGTGGCAGAGGAAGCTGCGACTTTATTTGATGTAGACGTTGCTTTAGGTTAAATCCCGTGTCGGTATCACATTACTATTACGCAAGCGGTGTTAGTTCAGATATTGTGACCTGTAATATTGAGGGCGACGAACTGGTTATTTTCTTTGACCAAAATGGCACTTCTAAACGGGTACATAGGTCAGAGATGACTACTCGCACAAAACTTGCGGGGTTACCACGAGAAGTGTCTTTGGATGGCGGTGATTTACTTATGTGGTCGTCTAGCCCAGAGGAAGATGCTTGGCTTGATAAAAATCAATTGGTAGGGGTGAGTAAATTAGAGTCGAAAAAGTCGTATTTAATGGCAAGTATAATACTTGTGCCTTTGCTTCTTTATGGACTATTCACCCAAGCAATCCCTCGAGTTGCCGTGTCGTTTTCTCAATATGTTCCCTACAGCATAAAAGAAATCGGTTCTCAACATACCTTGGCCGCGCTCGATAGTACTTTACTTAAGCCATCTAAACTTAGTACCGAATCAAAGGAATTGCACGCTAACAGTTTTTATTCGCTGTTAGCTAAAATAGAGACGGAAAATAAAAACTATCGCGTGCACTTTCGCCACTCTAACGTATTAGGTCCCAACGCTTTTGCCTTACCTGATGGCACTATTGTGTTTACCGATCAACTCATCGCTTTGGTTGAGGAAAACCAAGACGTATTAAACGCTATTTTTCTGCATGAAGTAGGGCATGTTGAAAACAATCATTCCATGCAGCTCATTGCAGAGTCACTATTCGCAACCCTTGCGATAAGTTACTTTTTTGGCGACTTAAGTGGCGTTTTAGATGGTGTTTTAGGCGTAGGAACAAGTGTAGTTCAAAATCAATTTAGCAAAGCTCACGAATGGGAAGCGGACAACTACGCCATTGGTCAATTAAAAGCATTGGGTAAAGATCCCGCTGACTTCGCGGCTGCTATGGAAGCATTCCAAACGTTAGCCAAAGAGCAGTCAGACGTTGATAGCTGGTTTAGTTCCCATCCACTTTTACAAGACCGTATTGATAATGCACGAATGGCAAAATAACCTATGAGGTGCTAAGCGAAAGTGTTTGAGACATCGTGATAAAGTCATCTACAAACCCCAACACGTCAGTAGCTTTTCGATGACCTAAATAAAGGGTTTTAGTCACGCCAGCTTCTCCCATAGATTTCGTGCATAGTAGTTCACTTTCCTTTGCTTCTTCAACAAGCCACTTAGGCAAAGCAGTAACACCACGTCCCGCAGCAACCATTTGCAAAATAATTTCAGTAGTTTCAATGGTTTTGTGCTGTTTGACCGTGCAGTTGGCGGGAGTAAGGAAATGCGTGAATATGTCTAGGCGACTATGCTCCACCGGATAAGTTATAAGGGTTTCATTACTTAAGTCTTTTGGCGTTACAAAGGATTTTTCTGCTAAGTTATGATGTTTATCCATAACCAGTACTTGCTCGTATTCAAATACGGGGGTGTAGGTAATAGTGTCTAGATGCAGCGGGTCTGGCGTAAGTAAAATGTCTATATCGTACCCGTGTAGTGCTTGTAATCCGCCAAACGAAAAAGCACGGCGTACATCAACATCAACATCTGGGAAGGCCTTTAAAAACGGCGCGACAACTTTTAACAGCCATTCGAAGCATGGGTAGCATTCCATACCAATACGCAATATGCCCTGTTTTCCGTCGGCAAACTTTCGAAGCTGGGCTTCGGTGTGTTCAAACTGGGGTAACACTCTGTGGGCAAGACCTAAAACACTTTGACCTGCTTGGGTGAGCGTTAGCCTTCTCCCTTCTTTTTTCCATAGCGGTACGTCAAAATGCGCTTCTAATTTTTTCATTGCGTGACTCAACGCTGACTGGGTAAGGAAAAGCGATTTTGCTGCTTCCGTCATAGTACCTTCAGCATCAATTGCTCGTACTATTTTTAGATGTTGTCTATCAATCATAGTGGGCACACTTGGATTAACGTTTCTGATAAGAGCTAGATGCAGAACTAACAATAGTGACTGCGTCAGAAAGACGAGATTCAATGATCTCCTTTATGATAATAGAGATCTCTCTAAAGGTCTTCCTACCTGGCGCCGTGTTTCTCCAAGCCAAAGAGTGCTGACGCTCTATGGGCATATCTGCTATTTCACACACGTGCAAAGCTTCAGGTTTGTGTAGCTCAGAGTGAATATAAAGGCCGGGTAGAAAGGCTACGCCCATACCCATTACTACCATCTGGCGCAGCGTGTCTAGGCTAGTACCCTCATAGTCCCGCTGTAAGTCGGCACCAATTTCATCGCAAATACGCTGTACTTGATGGTGAAAATGATGTCGGTCTTCTAGCGTTAGTACTTTTTCCCCACTTATTTCCTCCGGCTTAACATAGGCTTTACCCGCTAATTTATGATCGGAAGGTGTGACAAATTTTAATGGCTCTTTGAAAAGTGGCTGGGTAATCAACTGTGAGTTTTCGCCCGAAAGTGGCGATAAAATTAAGTCATACTCGCCCCGTAAAAGACCATGCTGTAGGGCATTAGGCGCGCCTTCACGTACGTAGAAACGCAAGCCAGGCTTACGTTTGTGTAAGTCGGGTAAAACAAAGGGGAGTAAATAGGGCCCCAACGTTGGGGGAATCCCCAATCTAAATGTCACCATTTCACCTTGAGACAAGTCGCGAGCGATTTCTCCAAACCTCTGTGACGCCTGTAATACTTCTTCAGCCGCATCTAGCAGTGCTTTTCCTTGCGGTGATAAAAGCGTGCCAGTGCGTGAGCGCTCAAATAACGTTAAGCCTAAAAGGTTTTCCAGTGCACTAATTTGACTGGTCAGAGTAGGCTGACTAATTCCTAGTATTCCCGCAGCCTGTCTGAAGCTCAAGTACTTAGCCACAGCTACAAAATAGCGGATTTGGTTTATTGACGGGGTCTTTCCGTTAAATTGCATGGTGAAAATAGCCTTCTCTTACTAGACTTATAGTTGATGATGTTTTGGTTGTGATAGTATTTAGCTATCGCGAGTTAGTATATTAAACTATTAATCTATCAGGTGAAACTGGCGTAATTACATAATCATTACAATTATTAAAAAAATTGGGAGTTATCTATGGATCACGTTATCTCTGGTGTGGCTAAATTTCAGAAAGAAGTTTATCCGAATAAAAAAGCTACGTTTCAAAAGCTAGCGAACGGTCAAAACCCAGAAGTGCTTTTCATCACGTGTTCAGACTCACGTATCGACCCTAACCTAGTAACACAAACTGACCCAGGCGAGCTTTTTATCTGCCGTAATGCGGGCAATATTGTACCTCCTCACAGTAATCAAACCGGTGGAATGACAGCGTCTATTGAATTTGCTGTTGCTGCGTTGGGTGTTTCTCATATCGTTATCTGTGGTCACACAGACTGTGGTGCAATGAAAGGTGCAATCAACCCAGAAGGTTTGAGTTCACTTCCGCATGTTAAAGAATGGTTAGGCCATTGTCGTGTGGCAACTGACGTAGTTAAAGAGCGCTGCGGTCATTCAGACTTGTCGCTAGAAGATTTAGAAGCAGTAACAAAAGAAAACGTTGTTCAGCAGATTCAACACCTTCGCACGCACCCAGCTGTAGCTGCAAAAATTGCTACAGGCCAGGTTAAGCTGCACGGATGGGTTTACAACATCGGTGAAGGTGATGTGCTTTGCTACAACGCTGAAACTGGTGAGTTTGAAGCCATGGACCAGAGTGCGGCTGAAGCACAACTTACGCGCGGCGAATAAGGTCAAACACTATGGTTAAAATTAATCTTTCTAATTTACGAGGCGATTTTACCGGCGGTTTAACAGCCGGTATCGTTGCTTTACCACTAGCGCTCGCGCTGGGTGTGGCGTCAGGTCTTGGCCCAATGGCGGGTCTTTACGGTGCTATCGCCGTTGGCTTTTTTGCTGCGCTGTTTGGTGGAACGCCTGCGCAAATTTCAGGTCCTACAGGGCCAATGGTGGTGGTTCTTGCCGGCTTATTCGCAAGTCTTTCTGGCGACGCCAGCCTTATATTCACTGCAGTGATATTGGCGGGTGTATTCCAAATTGTATTTGGTGTGCTTGGCGTAGGTCAGTACATTCGATTAGTGCCATACCCGGTAATTTCGGGCTTTATGTCGGGCATCGGTGCCATCATTATTATCCTTCAATTGGGAAGACTATTGGGTCATGAACCTCCAGGTGGAACAATTGGCGCACTGTCTTACCTACCTACAGCCCTTGCTGACATTGACTTTGCTACCCTTGCATTAGGTTTAGGTACATTAGTCATTGCCTACAAATGGCCACCTCAATTAGGCAAGTATGTGCCAGGTGCACTCGCTGCGTTAATCATTGGTACATTAGTAAGTTTAGCGCTTTCAGTACCAATTCTTGGCGATATCCCTACTGGTTTACCAAGTCTTCACCTACCAGTGTTTGACCAAAGTAAGGCGCTGCTAATTCTTGAAGCAGCGTTCATCCTAGCTGTACTGGGCGCTATCGATAGTCTATTGACGTCACTGGTTGCTGATAACATGACGCGTACTCGTCACGACAGCAATAAAGAGCTTATCGGACAAGGTATCGGTAACACCTTTGCCGGCCTTATTGGCGGTATCGCTGGTGCAGGCGCGACAATGCGTACAGTTGTTAATATCCGCAGCGGTGGTAAATACAATATTTCAGGTATGGTTCATGCGCTAGTGCTTTTAGCCATCGTACTAGGCCTTAGCCCATTAGCGGCGCAAATTCCTCACGCAGTACTTGCAGGTATTTTGGTTAAAGTTGGTTTAGACATCATCGACTGGAGCTACCTGAAACGTGCACACAAAGGCCCCCGTTGGGACTTCGGCCTAATGATTATGGTGCTTGCACTTACGGTGTTTGTAGACCTAATCACAGCGGTTGGTGTGGGCGTTGTATTTGCAGCACTTGCATACGTTAAGCAAATCGCACAGCTTCAAATTGAAGAGCTTAAGAAGATCCCAGAGTCACTAAACGACCCTAAAGAGAATGACCTGCTAGAGTCGCTTAAAGACAAAGTATCAATCTTTAGTTTTGGTGGTCCACTTAGCTTTGGCGCGGCAGCCGATTTAGGTCACCATGTACGCGAGCGAGTAAGACCTGGTGCGAAAGTCACTATACTAGACTTCTCTCGAGTACCTTTGATGGATGTATCGGCGGCTATGGCAGTTGATACGGTAACATCAGACGCTCTAGCGGCTGGCCGACAGCTTGTGATTTGCGGTGCTAACGCTGAAGTCAATAAGGTACTTGAAGGCGTAAATGAAGCGCATCCAGGTATACCTAACTTCGAAACGCTTCACGACGCTTTGCTTTATGCAAAAAAGCAAGTAGCCGGGACTGAAAGCAACACGAGCTTTCAAGCCGCAACGCAATCGTAATAAGAGTTTGACGTAAACAAAACCTTTCCCTTTTTTAGCCCTCCTCTGGAGGGCTTTTTTATATCCATAACTTAATCTTTCCTGTAGCACGGCGATTTATTGAGGAAGGTTTACAACTTTCAAGTCGAATTAAGCTCACCCTCCCAGGAAAAACTTAGTAGTTAAATTAATTGATTGTTCAATTAAACTTAACCTAAGTGTAACAATACCCTACTAAAGTAGTGTGTAAACAATACACAACTACTTTGGGAAACACATGAAATCACACAACAAATTGTCTATAGCAATACTTGCTGCCCTTTCATCTATGGCTGCATCGTCACAAGTTTTGGCGGAAGAAGCGGAACGCGCAGAGGAAGAGCGTATAGAAGAAATTACTGTTGTCGGGCGCAGCGTTTCTTACGCAAATAACGCAACCAGCGACGACATGTTTAAACAGCAGGCAAATCTTAGCAGTGTTTTAGCCGCGGTGGACAATTTACCCGGCGTACTCATTAACGAAGGCGATACCTTTGGCGCTGATGATTGGTCAACGTCTATCGTTATTCGTGGGTTTCAGGTAAACCTAAACGAACAGCAAATAGGTATGACGGTAGATGGCATTGCCAACGGTAATTCAAACTACGGTGGTGGCGCAAAAGCAAATCGCTATATCGATACTGAAAACGTAAATGGCGTAGAGGTGTCACAGGGTACTGCAGACATCGCTTCTCGTTCTCATGAAGCATTAGGCGGCACACTAAACTTCACCACCATAGACCCGTCAATGGAGCAAGGCTTAGTCACCAGCGTAACCGCAGGCTCGTTCGATGCATCTAAATACTATGTTCGTTATGAAACGGGTGAAATATTCAAAGACACTTACGCTTGGATAAGCCTTTCAAGTCAAGAAAGCTCTGACTTTATGCAGCAGGCGGCGGAAAATACCCGCGACCATTTAGCTATGAAGTTTATCTCTACCGTTAACGATGTATCACTTACTGGTTATCTGTCTTACGACGATACACACGAAGACAACTACCAGCGCATTTATGGTTTAGCGCAATATGAGCAAAACCCAGACTGGGACCAGCTAACTGACGAATGGACAGGTGTACCGTATCAGGATCAGGCATATCGCAGAGGTTGGTCTACATTACGAGAAAACCTTTTTGCCTATCTTCAGGCTGAATTTACCATTGGTCAAGTCGACTTTATGACTAACGTGTACTATCACGACAACGAAGGTCGCGGTGAATGGGTCCCACCTTATATCGTTGATATCACTGATGACGGTGCACAAGGACACTCTGAACTTGTGGTCGGTAATACGGTTTACGGCGGGCAAGAGCTCGGTCAAATTTACTTCGTAGATAGACAAGGTAATCAGCTAAGTCCAATTGAAGGTTGTCAAAGCTCACTAACCTTTCCTTATGGCGGTGCTGGCGCACAGTACGATCCGGGCTGTCATGAGCAAGGCGCTATTCCAGTAGGTTCTTACCGCCACACCCATTATGACAAAGAGCGCTTCGGTATAAATGCCGATGCAGTGTGGTACACCAAAATAGGTGACTTTGACAATACGGTTCGTTTCGGAATTTGGTGGGAAGACTATGAGCGAGGAGAGTCACGGGACTGGCACAAGATCACCAATTCATCTATCAGTGTAGATTATGACAACGTGCCTTATTGGGTGCAGTACGATAGAACATTCCCAGTTGATACCCTAATGTACTATGTGGAAGACGAGCTAGACCTAGGTTTTGCTCGCATTCGTGCCGGTGCGAAGAAGTTTAACGTCGATATTGAAAAAACGGACAATTTCGATTCGGCTAACAACTTAGCTGTGAATACTGATTCAGATACATTGTTCTCAGCCGGTATCGTCGCACCACTACCCATTGAAGGAGTAGAGATTTTCGCGGGTTACGGTGAAAACTTTGCCGCAATAAAAGACGCCCAGCTTGAACGCAACGATACCGACCTTCGTTTTATAAAGCCAGAAACCGCTGACAACATCGACGTGGGTTTCCGCTATGCATCACCAGGCTTTAATGCCAGTGTGACCTACTACAATATAGAGTTTAATGACCGTATCCAATTTACCAGTAACGAGACTTCAGAGGGTATAGACTTTCTTGAAGCCGCCGCTGGTGGTTATAAAAATGTGGGGGGGATCGAGTCTAGCGGTTTTGAAATTTCAGCAGACGTTATGCTAACTGAAGAGTTCTCGTTGTTTACCTCTATTACCCTAAGCGATTCTGAGTACGTTGCGACGGTAGGCAGTTCAGGTACGCAATACGATACACTTGCCGATGCCCAAGCTGCTATTGAAGACGCTGAAAACCCAGAAGTATCGCTGGTAGCAATTGAAGGTAATACGGTTATCGGTACACCTGATACTATGGCAGTTGTGAGCCTAGACTGGGCACGCGATAACTACTTTGCTGGCTTGTCGACTAAGTACGTCGATAGCCGCTACCTAGATATCGAAAATGCGGCGCAAGTAGATGACTACATTGTTAGCGACTTCTATGTGGGAGGTTTTATTGAAAACATAGGGCCGGGTGTTGAAGAACTCGAAGTGCGTCTAACCGTCAATAACTTGTTCGATGAAGATTATGCTTCAACCATAGCGCCGGGTGCATTTTGGATTGGTGCACCACGGGCGGTAGCAGTCAACGCACGCTTAACCTTTTAATCGTGATATCATACCTGCGACAGCATAGCGCTGTTGCAGGTTATTTTTTAGATTTAAGGTTTGGAGTTGTAGCATGCCCAAGGTGGGAATGGAGCCAGTTCGCAAGAAGCAATTAATTGAAGCAACGCTGGAAGTGATGGCAGAGGTTGGCTATCACGGCACAACGATTAGCTTAATTAGCAAAAAAGCTGGGCTTTCTTCAGGGATAATCAGTCACTATTTCGGTGATAAGCAAGGGTTAATTGAAGCAACTATGCGCCATCTTCTCGATGCGCTAAAAATTACGCAGCGTATTGACGATCCACTTCAGCGTATCGACTTCATTATCGAAAACAACTTTTCGCAAACGCAAGGGGCAAGTTCAGCCACCAATACTTGGTTTAACTTTTGGGCGCTATCGCTACACAATGAAGGGCTGCACCGTTTGCAAACGATTAACCATAAGCGCTTAGAGCGGAATTTAGCTTTTAGCTACCGCAAGCTGCTTCAACCTGCACAGGTCAAAAACGCCGCTGCGTCCACCGCTGCACTAATTGATGGTTATTGGCTGCGCTATTCAATGGGAAGCGTAGGAAACGGTGACTTCTCGGAAGCTGTGACGCGCTGTAAGCAATACGTTCGCGATTTAGTTGCCCAATATGGAAAATAAACAAGGGCACGAAAAATAAGCGCTGCTTTTAGATGCGATTAAATACCCAAGGTATTGATTTAAAAATATAAAAAGGCGGTAGGACATAAGTCGTACCGCCTTTCTTATATATTAAGTAGTTGGTGCCCAATGCATCATGCTATCCGGCGCAGTGAGCCAGTATATGGCTCACCAAACTGCTCAATCAACACGTTACCAAATTCTCACGCGCTCTTCTGGCGCAAGATATAGTGCATCACCTGGCTTCACATCAAATGCCTCATACCAAGCATCATGGTTTCTTGGCGCTTGAGCACGATAGCGGCCCGGTGCGTGGGTACCTGCACGTAGTTGGTTAAGCATACTTTCTTCCGTGCGCTTTTCTTTCCACACTTGAGCCCAAGCTAGGAAGAAGCGTTGATCGCCCGTTAAGCCGTCAATTACCGGTGCTTCTTTGCCGTTAAGGCTAAGCTTGTAAGCGTGGTAGGCCATAGCTAGACCGCCCACATCGCCAATGTTCTCACCTAGACTGTTGCGACCGTTTACGAAGTTACCTTCGATAGGCTCGTATTGGCTGTATTGCTCGGCTAGCATGTCTGCTTTTTCTTCAAATGCTGCACGGTCGGCATCTGTCCACCAGTTGCGCTGAATACCGTTGGCATCAGACTTCGAACCTTGGTCGTCAAAACCGTGGCCCATCTCATGTCCAATTACCGCACCAATAGCACCGTAGTTAACAGCTGCATCGGCATTAGGATCGAAAAATGGCGGTTGTAAAATAGCCGCCGGGAATACAATCTCATTGAACGAACTATTGTAGTAGGCATTAACGCGCTGCGGTGTCATACCCCAACGATTGCGGTCAGTTTTCTCTAGCTCGCGCTCAACTGACTGGTCTTGGAAGAAAGTACGCAGGTTGCGCACATTGCCCACTAAGTCTTTGTCACTAATGGTTACGCCGTCGAATGACTGCCATTCATCTGGGTAGCCAATTTTAGGGTTAAACGCCATTAGCTTTTCTTTTGCGTTAACCTTGGTTTCTTCGCTCATCCAGTCTAGGTTTTCAATACGCTCACCTAGCGCTGTACGCAAGTTCTCAACCAATTCCGCCATTTGCTCTTTTGAGCTCTCTGGGAAGTATTCGTTAACGTAAATCTTACCAATAGCAAAACCTAAAGACTCAGTGCCTGACATTTGGCTTACCGCACGTTTCCAGCGAGGACGAGGCTCTTGCTGGCCGCTCAGGGTGCGACCGAAGAAATCAAAATTAGCTAAGTAGATATCTTCAGAAAGGAAGCCAGCGTTATTTGAAATAGTGTGATACTTCAAATACGATTTCCAATCGGCTAAGTCAGCCTCGTTAATAATTTTGATAACGTCTTTGACTGGCTCTGGTTGAGTAATATTTAGCTCAGGTACCTTGTAACCAGTTTGAGCAAAATATGTGTCCCAATCAAAACCTGGGTATGCGTCAGATAATTTACTACGCTCAATTTGGTTAAGCGTTAGGTCGCGGTCACGGCGTTTTTCACGGGGCCATTGAATATCTGCAATTTGTGTCTCAAGAGCAAGAATGTTCGCTGCTTTTTCTGCTGCGTTTTCTTCGCCTGCAAAATTAAGCATTTCCTCAATGTGTGCTACATAAGCTTCGCGGATCTTAACAAAACGTTCGCTATCGCTTAGGTAGTAATCGCGATCAGGAAGGCCTAAACCACCTACACCAACACTTAGCTGGTATTCATTCGGGTCAAGGCGGTTGTACCACATACCACCATAAATAGGTGTACTAGAACCTACCAGCCAGCTATTACCAAATGCTTTGGTTAGGTCAGTTCTATTTTCGATGTTTTCTATCGAAGTAAGTACGTCCTGAATTGGCTCAATACCTTTTTCATTAATGGTATCGGTGTCCATGTAGGCAACAAAGAAGTCATGAACAAGCTGCTCTTCTTCATTTAAAGACGTTTTCTCCATAAGCCCATCAATGATGTTTTTAACCTGCTCTTCACTGCGTTCAGCTAGACCAGTAAACGCGCCATAGCGGGTTTTATCTGCAGGAAGTTCATAGTTGTCGTACCATGTTCCGCTGGCGTACATAAAGAAGTCATCACCAGGTTTTACTGCTTCGTTGCGTGCGCTTAGGTCAACGCCGAAAGAACCTAGTTCTGCTTCACCTTTCGCCTTAACAGCGGTTTCCTGAGTTTGTTCTTTTGCTTGCTCAGGCTGACCGCAGCCTGCAATGCCTAAAGATGCCGCAATCGCTACGGCTAAAAGTTTATGTTTCATCATTTTTCTCGTTGTGATTATAAGTGTCGTCGTTAGGTGCAGTGACACTCGTTGTTTTTAAAGTAGGCACAAATTCCTTGTTAAACGGTAAAGCATTCCGTGCCTGATTAAAATAGCTGGTGATATGCGGCGTTTCGCGCTGTAAAAAGTCTGCTACAGCACTGTGAAACGATGCATGTCTTAATTTGTGGTGTGAACGACAATAAATAGGCTCGAAACCTCGAAGTATTTTATGCTCACCCTGGGTTCCGGGGTTAAATAGCTTTAGCTTTTTCGAAATGGCAAATTCGATGCCTTCAAAATAACAGCAGGCAAAGTGTAACCCGTCTATTTCTTTAAGTGCTCCCCAGTATCTACCATACAGCCCTGTTTCATCATAGAAAAATAGGGCGCTGGCTACCGCAATTTCACTTTCCATTGCAGTTACAATAAGCATGTTGTCGCTCATAGTCTCGACAAGTTGCTCAAAGAACGCATCATTTAAATATCCCACGTGGCCGCTGCGTTTTAAATAGGTTGCTTTGTAACACTTTGTGAAAAACTGCAGAGTTTCTGGGGTAATTTCACTTCCCGTATGGTGGGTAAATCGAACGCCTTGCTCACTGAGTCTACGGCGGCTTTTCTTGATATCTTTTCTTTTGCGGGATGTCAGTGCATTAAGAAAATCGTCGAAGTCACCATACCCGTAGTTATGCCACTGAAACTGAACGGCGTAACGGGTTAAATATCGCCTTGCAGCGTGGGTCAAATCCGAAGCTTGCGTTTCGCTGCTAACTGAAAGTTGTGCCGACGTTCTCTCATTGGGAAACAGGTAGTGAAAAGAAGAAAGCTCTTCCCCAAACACTGATGCTACATACTCTGTTAAAGTATGCTCCAGTTTCTCCATAAGAGCGTGCGTTAGGGTTTCGCTATCATCGCAAAGTATCCTTGGGCCTGTAACAGGGGTGAAAGGAATTGCTGATATCCATTTAGGATAATAGTCGAGCCCGTGCTGCGCATATGCGTTGGCCCATGCCTGGTCAAATACATACTCGCCATAGCTATGCGTTTTCAAAAAGCCAGGAATAAGGATGCTGACTTTTTCTTGCTGATCATGGGTTATAGCAATATGACATGGTTGCCAGCCAGATTCGCTTTTACACGAACCACTGCTTTCTAACGTATGCAAAAACTCATAAGAAAGAAAAGGGCCTGCATTTTTTGCAAGCTGTTGCCAACGCTCTTTCGAAAGCTGTTCGATAGAATCAATTATTGTTATGCGATAGTCAGGTGCTGTCATGCAGTTAACATTATGTAGAGGGTTTATGCGTAAAACGCTTAGATAGTCGCAATATACGAGTATTTAGCGCTAAAATAACGCGGTTTCTACGTTTAATACAGAAGAGTAAGTTTACAAAAATGTCAGAGTTCGATCGAAAAATCATTACCGACGCGATTACTCGCATGCTGGCACGACGAGAGCATAGCTTTAACGAGGTAGTGCGCAAGCTACAGCAGAAAGGAATAGCGAGTGAGGCTTTTATGCCTATTCTGGAGGAATTTAAAGACGCTGATATTCAAAGTGACGCCAGGTTTGCTGAAAGCCGAGCGCGCGCACTGTATTTGAAAGGGAAGGGACCTCGTGCAATAAAACTAGACTTACAGCAATATGGCGTAGATGAGAGTACTGCTGAGCATGCAATGGCAGAGATTGATGCTGACTGGTTTGAAAGCGCAAAAAAGGTAAAAGAAAAGAAGTTCGGCGAGTTTTATGAAAAAGAATTCGCCTTAAGGCAAAAGCAAAAACAATTTTTGCAGTACCGTGGTTTTTACCAAGAACACATCGATTATGCGGTTAGTGCTAACTAAACTAAACGTTTCTTTTCGGCCAGTTTTGCCAAGCTCCGCACCATCTTACTAATCACCTAAATGAATATCCGCTATTTTTTGCTAAATTAAGGTAAAATTTGGCGGTATCTCGTGCCCTTGCCACTTAACAAAATTGCGCTTTCCGTGGTATTGTTGCGCAAATTTGTGCGCATTTTTACTATTCAAAGAATGGTATTAGGGTATGGCACATTGAGTAATGACGAAATGTCCCGATTATAAGTCTTATCAAACAGGCAATTCGCACGTTTCAAAAATAGAATAAAGGAAGTTAGGTTTTCAATGACATTATCAACTGCTGACTTACGTAACAAGTTTATCGATTATTTTAAAAGCCATGGCCATCAGGCGGTGGCTAGCTCGTCACTGGTGCCGGCAGATGATCCCACGCTTCTTTTTACTAATGCGGGCATGAACCAGTTTAAAGACTGCTTCTTAGGTGCAGAAAAGCGTAGTTATACCCGAGCAGTATCTTCGCAGCGCTGTGTGCGCGCCGGTGGTAAACACAACGACCTTGAAAATGTAGGTTATACCGCCCGTCACCATACTTTTTTCGAAATGATGGGTAACTTTAGCTTCGGCGATTATTTCAAAAAAGAAGCGATCGAGTTTGCATGGAACTTTCTAACTAAAGAAGTAGGTTTACCAAAAGAAAAGTTACTCGTTACCGTTTACTCTGACGACGATGAAGCGTTCGATATTTGGGAAAACCACATCGGTGTGCCTAAAGAAAAAATCATCCGTATCAGCACATCAGATAATTTCTGGTCAATGGGTGATACTGGCCCCTGTGGACCATGCTCTGAGATCTTTTATGACCACGGAGCACACATCTGGGGTGGCCCTCCAGGAACGCCTGAAGAAGACGGCGACCGTTTCATTGAGATTTGGAACTTGGTATTTATGCAGTTTAATAAGCAAGCTGACGGTACCATGGAGCCGCTGCCAAAACCGTCTATCGATACAGGGATGGGCCTTGAGCGTATTTCAGCTATTTTGCAAAACGTGCACAGTAACTACGAGATTGACCTGTTCCAAAACTTGATCAAGTCAGCGGCATCAATTGTTGGTACTGACGACCTAGAAAACAAATCTCTGCGTGTTATTGCCGATCATATCCGTTCGTGCAGTTTCTTAATTTGTGATGGCGTAATGCCTACCAATGAAGGGCGTGGTTATGTGTTGCGCCGTATTATTCGTCGTGCGGTTCGACATGGCTACCAGCTAGGCGCAAACGATATTTTCTTCTATAAGCTAGTGGCATCACTGGCTAAAGAAATGGGCGAGGCCTATCCAGAGCTTGTCGATCAGCTGCCTGTTATTGAAAAAGTACTGCGTGTTGAAGAAGAGCAATTTAGCAAGACCCTAGCTCGTGGTATGGCTATTCTAAACGACACCCTGGAAACCCTAGAAGGCGATACAGTACCAGGTGATGTAGTGTTTAAGCTTTACGACACTTACGGTTTCCCTACAGATTTAACAAACGATGTGGCTCGTGAGCATGACCTTAAGATTGACGAAGAAGGTTTTGAAGCTGCAATGCAAGCACAGCGTGCCCGTGCTCAGCAGGCAAGTAACTTTGGTGCAGACTACAACAGCAAGCTTGCCATTGACCACACAACCTCATTCACAGGTTATACCGATGTGGAAGGACAGGCTAATGTGGTTGAACTTATTGCCGACAATGCGTTTGTAGAAAAGCTAGAAGACGGTCAGGAAGGCGTTGTGGTACTAGACAGTACGCCGTTCTACGCTGAAAGCGGCGGTCAGGCTGGTGACAAAGGTGTACTTCGCGTTGCTAACGGTGAGTTCATTGTGACAGACACCCAAAAAATGGGTAATGCATTTGCACACAAAGGTATTGCTAAAGGCTCGGTGTCTAAAGGTGATACGGCAACGGTTGCGATTGATTCTGCAAATCGTGAAGCCATCAAAAAGAACCACAGTGCTACCCACTTACTTCACGCGGCGCTGCGTGAAATTCTTGGCGAGCACGTAACGCAAAAAGGCTCACTGGTTGAAGCGTCTCGTATGCGTTTTGACTTTTCGCATTTTGAGGCAGTTACCGCTGAGCAACTTACAGAGATTGAAAAACGCGTCAACCAAGAGATACGCGCAAACCATACGCTAGCCACTGAACTTATGGACCTAGAAGAAGCCAAAGCATCAGGTGCTATGGCGCTATTTGGCGAGAAGTACGATGAAAAAGTTCGCGTTGTAACCATGGGCCCATTCTCTGTTGAGCTATGTGGCGGTACACACGTTGCGCGCACAGGTGACATTGGGTTATTTAAAATTACCAGTGAGGCGGGTATTGCATCGGGCGTTCGACGCATTGAAGCGGTTACAGGTGAGCAAGCTCTTGAAGTAGTGCAAGCACAGCAGGCTACTTTAGCTTCGTTGTCTGGTTTACTGAAAACTGACAGCCAAAATGTACTCGATCGCGTAGTTTCTCTGCAAAATCAGACTAAAGAACTAGAAAAAGCACTCAATTCTGCTAAACAAAAACTGGCGAGTCAGCAAGGTGCTGATATGCTTAGTAATGCAGTAGAGATAAATGGCGTTAAAGTTCTTGTTGCGAATTTGGAAGGTGTTGAAGCGAAGTCATTGCGTTCAATGATGGATGACATTAAAAACCGAATTGGCGAAGGGATCGTAGTACTAGGTGTGGCCAACGATGCGAAAGTGAATCTTATTGCTGGCGTTACTAAAAACCTCACAGGTAAAGTAAAGGCAGGCGAGCTGGTTAACTTTGTTGCATCTCAAGTAGGTGGCAAAGGAGGCGGTCGTCCTGACATGGCACAGGCAGGTGGAGATCAGCCTGAAAACTTGAACCAGGCACTAGATTCGGTTAACGCTTGGTTACAAGATAAGCTATAATTATTTTTGTGTATAACAGTGAGTTTTTGAAGTGACACAGAAACAGGGAATCACTGTCGCTACCATCGGGTCGTGCCGTTGGGTTGGCAAATCTTAATGGATGATGTTCAGTATTAAGGAACAGGAGCAAGCGAATGCTTATTTTGACTCGTCGAGTTGGTGAAACGCTTATGGTAGGTGACGATGTAACCGTTACCGTACTAGGCGTAAAAGGGAATCAGGTACGTATAGGTGTTAATGCACCAAAAGAAGTTTCTGTGCACCGTGAAGAAATATATATGCGCATTCAGGCAGAAAAAGGCGGTCAGCCAGATTCTGCAGAATAATTGCATTGTACGCTTCATTGGAAAGGTCAGCTTTAGCTGACCTTTTTTGTTTTGAGCCAGAAAATCTGTCTTATCTTTTTACGTTAAATCAAAATCGAAACCACGTAGTGAAGTAGTTATAAACAAGTAAACTTAGAAATTACTCACGTTATTTTTGAAAAATTGATCAAAAATTTAGTTGAAAGCGGTAAGTGGTTGATTAAATCCAAACGTAAACTAATGGCAAACAATTAATAACTTTCCATTTAATTGTTTGTATTGCGAACAAATTACTGGTTTTTTGTTCGAATCGTTTAAAATGGCAGCGGGTGAACAATTTCTTTATAAAAAAGGTTTGACTCAAGCCAATGAATCCGTAAAATGCACCCCGCAGTCAAGGAGAGGTGGGTGAGTGGCTGAAACCAGTTCCCTGCTAAGGAACCATACGCATATACGCGTATCGAGGGTTCGAATCCCTCCCTCTCCGCCATTATTAGTTGGCAGTGGCGGTCAACAACAAGTTTTGCGCGTGTGTAGCTCAGCTGGATAGAGTACCTGGCTACGAACCAGGCGGTCGGAGGTTCGAATCCTTCCACACGCGCCACTTATTTTAAAGCGTCACCTTTTGAAGTAAAATTCAAAAGTAAACAAGTTAACGCGTGTGTAGCTCAGCTGGATAGAGTACCTGGCTACGAACCAGGCGGTCGGAGGTTCGAATCCTTCCACACGCGCCATATTGAAGAGCCCACCTTTTTAGGTGGGCTTTTTCATTTCTTGAATCCTTCAATTCTTCTTTTCTTTTTACGCTACTTTTGTATAAACGCTTTGTTTAAAATTTAAGCTAAACTTAATGTGTCTGACAGCAGTTAAGCGCGAGGTACGCTATGGCACATCCATCCACTACTTTTCGATTTCTTGCAGAGCCTACCGATGTTAATTTCGGCGGTAATGTCCACGGCGGTATCGTCATGAAGTGGATTGACCAAGCGGCCTATGCGTGTGCAGCTCAGTGGTCGAAATGCTATTGCGTTACAGTATCTGCCAACGGCATACGTTTCATAAAACCTATAAAAGTCGGTCAACTCGTTGAGATAACTGCGTCTCTTGTTCATACAGGTAGCTCGAGCATGCACATCTATGTGGTGGTTAAATCGGGGGACGCTACGGCCAACACAACCACTGTAGCTAACCGTTGTTTCATTACATTTATGGCTGTAGGTTGCGACGGCAACCAAGTGATCGTGCCTTCATACATTCCAGAAGACGAGCATCATATGCAATTAGAATTAGTAGCTATGCATGCTAAAGACTTTGCAAAACGATTAGACAGCGACTTTACAGAGAATACTGGTTTTCATTAAACAGTGTTCGTTTCAAAACTAAATGCGAGCCTAAGATAATACCTCTCAGTATGCCATTGATACTATGTTTTTGTTGCAAATTTATTAAGTAATAATGCATTAAGTTTCATATTGAGGGGTTTTATTCAATTTTTAGTGGTTTTTTATGCTGTTTTGTTGTGTTTTGAAAAACCTCGTGATACTTATTCAGGTACAAAATAACAACAGGATTGAATATGAATTCGGAATCCGTCGCTAGTTTGCTCATTGAAGCAGGCTCTCTTATGCTCATAGGAATGGTATTTGTCTTTTCGTTCTTGGGACTGCTTATTGTCGGCATTCATTTGATTGCACGTTTTTGTGAAGCATTTCCAGGTGAAACATCAGACCCTTTAGCCAATGTGACCCGGCCTTCAGCCAATTTGGCTCGAAATAATCAAGCGGTACAACCGGGAATAGACGGTAATGTCATCGCTGCTATTTCTGCCGCAATTCATACCCATCGCCAAAATTCTAACAAATAATCCATATCAGGAGTTACCATGTCTAAGCCTCTGGCCCTTACCGAGCTGGTCCTGCGTGATGCCCATCAATCGCTTCTTGCTACGCGTATGCGTATTGAGGACATGCTTCCCATTGCTGAAAAGTTAGATAAGGCAGGCTTTTGGTCTGTTGAATCTTGGGGCGGTGCGACCTTTGACGCCTGTATCCGTTATTTGGGAGAAGACCCATGGGAGCGCATTCGTAAGTTAAAGGCAGCCATGCCCAATACCAAACAGCAAATGTTATTGCGTGGTCAAAACCTATTGGGTTATCGCCACTATGCTGACGATGTTGTTACTCGCTTTGTAGAGCGCGCTCACGAAAGCGGTGTAGACGTATTTAGGATTTTTGATGCCATGAACGACATCAGAAATTTAAAAACTGCCATTAAAGCTACCATAGATAGCGGCGCTCATGCGCAAGGCACGATTTCTTACACTGTAAGTCCAGTGCATAATCTAGAGCTATGGCTAGATATGGCTAAACAACTTGAAGACCTCGGTGTGCACTCTATTTGTGTTAAAGACATGGCAGGGCTTTTAAAACCTTATGAATGCGAAGCGTTAATTACAGGGTTAAAAGAAACCGTCGATGTACCTATCGCCATGCAGTGCCACGCCACAACAGGGTTGAGCACCGCAACTTACCAAAAAGCCATTGATGCCGGTATTGATATGCTCGATACAGCTATTTCATCAATGAGCATGACCTACGGTCACAGCGCAACTGAGACTATGGTTTCAATCGTTGAAGGTACAGAACGCGACACGGGTATTGCGCTACCTGAATTGGAAGAAATTGCGAGTTATTTTAGAGAAGTCAGAAAGAAATACAGCAAATTTGAAGGAAGCCTTAAAGGCGTAGATGCACGTATTCTGCTGGCCCAAGTGCCAGGTGGCATGCTAACCAACATGGAAAGTCAGCTAAAAGAGCAGGGCGCTGAAGATAAGTTTGAAGAGGTGTTAAAAGAAATCCCTCGGGTACGAGAAGACCTTGGATATATTCCTCTTGTAACGCCTACCTCGCAAATTGTCGGCACGCAGTCGGTACTCAATGTGCTAACAGGTGAGCGCTATAAGAGTATCACTAAAGAAACGGCTGGTGTACTCAAAGGCGAGTATGGTGCTACTGCTGCACCAGTAAACAGTGAGCTACAAGAGCGTGTGCTAGATGGTGCAGAGCCTGTAACATGCAGACCTGCTGATAACATTGCGCCTGAGCTTGATACGCTGAGCAAAGAGCTAGATGAACTGGCCGAGAAAAAACAACTTTCGCTGTCAGATGACAAAATTGATGATGTGCTGACTTATGCACTATTTCCGCAGATAGGCCTTAAGTTTATCGAAAATCGCGGTAATCCTGATGCGTTTGAACCTGCACCGGGCGCTCAAGAGTCGCAAGGCACCCATGCGCCTAGTCCTGCTGAAGCTAAGTCAAACTCACAAGGGGCTACTGCGAGTGAAACTTACGACGTGAACGTAGACGGGAAAGTGTATCGCGTAGAAGTGGCACCCTCAGGTACGCTAACGAGCGTTACGCCTGCCGATACGGCTCAACCCCAGCCACAAACTGTTAGCACAGCTTCACCTGCCGCTGCGTCGTCGCAGTCAATTGATGCGCCACTAGCGGGTAACGTATTTAAAGTATTAGTACGAACTGGCGATAGTGTATCCGAAGGTGATGTAGTGATGATCCTTGAAGCCATGAAAATGGAAACCGAGATCCGCTCGGCGTTTTCCGGTACGGTCAATGACATTACCGTGGGTGAAGGCGATGCTGTAACTAGCGGTCAACCGTTAATCTTATTGGGGTAATACATGGATAAGTTAATGGTACTTTGGGATAGTACCGCGCTTGCGCATTTTGAAGCGGGCCAGCTCATAATGATGGCGGTAGGCTTCGGGTTACTCTATTTAGCCATTGTTAAGAAATTTGAGCCACTGCTCCTATTACCCATTGGTTTTGGCGCACTGCTTACAAATATTCCAATTGCTGGTTTTTCAGAAGCGGGTGGCTTATTGCACTACATCTATAAAATTGGGATTGATACAGGCGTATTCCCATTGCTCATTTTTATGGGCGTAGGTGCAATGACAGACTTCAGCGCACTTATAGCAAACCCTAAAATGTTGCTGCTTGGCGCAGCCGCACAGTTCGGTATTTTTGCTACCTTGTTTGGCGCAATAGCGTTAAATCTTATTCCGGGTTTTGAATTTACGTTAAAAGATGCCAGTGCCATTGCTATAATAGGGGGCGCAGATGGGCCGACGGCTATCTTCCTTGCTTCACGTTTAGCGCCTGACTTGCTAGGTGCTATTGCGGTTGCCGCATATTCTTATATGGCGCTGGTGCCTATTATCCAGCCGCCCATTATGAAAGCACTGACCACAAAAGAGGAACGCGAAATTAAAATGGGTCAACTTCGGCCTGTATCAAAGCGTGAAAAAATTATCTTTCCACTCGCCGTGTTATTTATGACCATCTTGTTTTTACCAGCTGCCACGCCGCTAGTAGGCATGTTCTGCTTTGGTAATTTGATGAAAGAGTGTGGCGTTGTAGACAGATTAAGTAAAACAGCCCAAAACGAGCTAATCAACACAGTGACCATTTTCCTTGGTTTAGCTGTGGGCTCTAAGCTATCGGCTGAGGCATTCCTTACGGTGGAAACTTTGGGTATTTTGGGCCTAGGCGCAATTGCCTTTGGTATAGGTACTGCTGCTGGCGTGTTAATGGCTAAGTTAATGAGTAAGCTATCCGGTGGTAGTATAAACCCGCTTATTGGTGCTGCGGGCGTGTCTGCCGTGCCTATGGCTGCGAGGGTCGTTAATAAAGTTGGCCTAGAAGCAAACCCTCACAATTTCCTGTTGATGCATGCAATGGGGCCTAATGTAGCCGGTGTGTTAGGTAGTGCAGTCGCTGCAGGTATTTTGCTAGCGCTGG
Source organism: Alteromonas sp. PRIM-21 (assembly GCF_027563165.1). Taxonomy (NCBI): domain Bacteria; kingdom Pseudomonadati; phylum Pseudomonadota; class Gammaproteobacteria; order Alteromonadales; family Alteromonadaceae; genus Alteromonas; species Alteromonas sp. PRIM-21. Next base: position 161,825 of record NZ_JADOEK010000001.1, read on the forward strand.
TTGGCTAACCAGCGTAAATATATATTTGATATGGGAGGGCAGTTTACTGCCCTCAGCGCTTTAACGGATTGTATTTTGCGGTACTAGCGACTGGTAAGCGGTGATCAGTTTCTTAGTGCGAGTGTGCTGCGGCCACCTGAAAATAGTTTCAGTTTTACCTTCCTCTACAATTTCGCCGCCTTCCATTACCACAACTCTATCTGCAATATGCCGGACAATTCCTAAATTATGGCTTATGAAGATAAACGCCAAACCCAGTTCTTGCTGTAATTGCAGTATTAGGTTCACCGTCTGCGATCGAATAGTAGGGTCTAATGCAGCAAAGGGTTCATCTGCAACAAGCACTTTGGGTTTTAGTACTATAGCTCTAGCTAAGGCTACGCGCTGTTGTTGGCCGTCAGAAAGCATGTGCCGGTAAAAGTAATAGTGCTCGCGAAGTAACCCTACCTTTACCAACATATCTTCGATAATAGGCTTGCGCTCGGCTTCGCTAAGACCCGTATTCAAACGCAAAGGTTCGTCTAGGATTTTGCCCACCGGAACCGATGGGTTCATCGATTCCGCACTGTGTTGCAGAATCATACGAATGTCGTGGGTCCGCTTGCGTTGGCCGTCTTTTGACTGGTACTTGGCTAAATACTTGTGAGTGTTTATTTCAATTTCACCCGCATCGGCAGGTAGGGCGCCAACTAATAATTTAGCAAGAAGGGATTTACCCGAACGGTTTTCCCCTATGATGGCAATAGTTTCCCCTCGTTTAACGCTCATATTAACCGGGCCAAGTTGAAATACCTCAGGTCGCTTTAACCAGCGCTTCTTTTCGTTATGTATAAACGTAAGGTCTTTTACCTGCAAAATGTCCATCACAGCTTCTCCATATGTAGCGGGTAATGACAGCTGTAGCTATGATCGTGAATTTTGCGTACGGCGGGCGTTTGCACACAAGCGCGCTGGGCTCGTGGACAGCGGGGGCCTAAACGACAACCAATAGGCAAATGTTGTAGCGTTGGTATAGAGCCGCTTAATGTAGGTAGCGCAGACTTAGGCGGTAAGTCCTTTCTGAAGCTTGGCGCACTGTCTAATAGCGCTTTAGTGTAAGGGTGAAGAGGGCGTTTTTTAATGTGCTTCATCTTTCCCGATTCTACCGTTTGCCCCGCGTAGAGGACGGTCATTGAATGTGACATACTCGCAATGGCAAGCAAATCATGGCTGACAAACAAAATCGATAGAGAGCGAGTTTGATTAAGGCGCGTAAAGAGTTTTAGGATCTGCGTCTTGGTTGTGGGCTCCATGCCTCGAGTAGGATCATCCGCGATAAGTAATTTGGGTTGAGACACTAGCGCCATGGCTATCATGAACTTTTGCCCAATATCAGCGGGGATTTGGTGAGGGAATGCACTTAAGTAATGCTTGTGATGCTTTATTCCCACCTTATGTACAGTACTTATTGCTATCTTTTTTCTGTGCTGCGCACGTTGCCAAAACCAGCTACCTTCAACGAATTCGTCAGGAATGCTTTCTTCAAGTTGCTCACCAAGCGTGGCCGACGGGTCAAGCGCCGCTTGCGGGTTTTGAAAAACCACCGCAATTTCACGACGCATCACTTCGCGGCGTTGTTGAACCGACATACCTAATAGGTTTTCTCCTTTCCAGCTCATGCGGTCGGCGGTTAAATTCCACTGGTTTGGAAGCGCTCCGCAAATTGCCGATACAATAAGGCTTTTACCAGAACCCGATTCGCCCACCAAAGCACGAATCTCGCCTGAACTCACTGACAAATTTACCTTATCCAGAGCCTTTATGGTGCTATCACCGTTCTGCATTTCTAGGGTGAGGTTTTTGATATCAAGCATTGGCATGTTAGTGACTCACCCTTTTTCTCAATGAAGAACGCAAGCCATCACCCACGATATTGATGGACAGCACAATAAAAAATATCGCCATACCGGGTACCGCTACATTCCAAGGCGCTAGGTAAGTAACGTCTAGTCCGTCGGCTAGAATTACACCTAATTCAGGTAACGGTGATTGAGCGCCCAAGTTTAAGAAGCCAAGAGCTGAGATATCAATCACTGCAATTGAAAGAGCCAGCGTTCCTTGAACAACAAGCATTTCCGTCATATTAGGTAAAATAGAGTGAACAAAAAGCTGCCACTTGCTTGCACCGTCAAGCGTTGACGCAACAATGTAGTCTTTCTTCATTTCTGCGCGCACAAAACTGCGCGTGTGGTGCACAAACTGGGGAATAAGGGCTAGGGTAATAGCCCACATACTGTTGACCAAACCCGTACCAAGTATTGCAACTATGATAATAGCAATCAGTAGTGTAGGGATCGCCATAAGCGCATCAAGTAAATGATTTGCAACGCTTGAGCGGACTCCACGTAACATACCAGCAAGCGTACCTAAACTAACACCAACTAGCATCGCAAGTACTACGGTCAAGAAGGCCGAGCCCAGTGTTGTTCGGCAGCCGTAAATAATACGGGTAAATAAATCTCTTCCTAGCGCGTCTGTGCCGAATAAATGGGTGATAGAACCATTCGCTAACCAGCTAGGCGGAATTAACAATCCGTCAATGTTCTGCTCCACAGCGTCATAAGGGGTAATGAGAGGGGCGAATACGGCGCATACCACAAATAGCGCTAGCATAATTAAACCCAGCATAGAAATGTGGCTGGCCTTGAACGAAGCCCAGGTCCGTTGCCAAGGGGAGGGATGGAATTCTTCTTCGTACAAACTAAACTGTGGCACGCTCGTATTTCTCTCTACTTGGGTCAATCATACGGTTTAATACATCGACCAGAATCGTCAGGGTAATTACTACCGTTGATACCGCCATCATACCAATACGTAAAGCAGGGTAATCCCGTTGATAGATGGCTTGAATTAGCCAGTTACCAATCCCTGGCCATGAAAACAAGGTTTCAACAATCATTGCATTGGTTATAAGCGTAGTAATTTGAATCGCCATCAGCGGCAAAATGGGAAGTAGTGCATTACGTAGTATATGGCGAAAGAATATTTGCCAACTAGAAAGCCCGCGCGACACGGCTGCAGCAATATAGGGGCGATGTTTTACATCTATAACTGAGCGCCGAGTTATGCGTATCATTGATGCCGTGGTTATGGCGCCAATAGCTAATGTGGGTAGCGCTAAGTGTGACAGTGCATCTTTAAATGCTAAGGATTTGTTTTCGATATCCGACAGCAAAACGTCAAATAGAATAAAGCCGGTTACTGGCTCTATGTCGTAAATTAAACTTATTCGACCAGACAGTGGGGCTAAGTCCAATTCCAAACTAAATACCAGAATAAGCAGCAGAGCGAACCAAAAGACAGGGAAAGAATAGGTAGTAATGCTCGCACTATTTATTAAGTGGTCAGACGTTGAATAACAGCGAATGCCGGCGTAATAACCTAAGGGGATGCCAATAAACAAGGCCATCAGCATTGCGTACGTTGCCAGTTCTATAGTTGCTGGCATCGCTATACCTACTTCCTCTCTTAAGGGCAGACCAGACGTGAAACTATAGCCCCAATCACCGGTCAGCAAATTACCTACATAGTAAATAAACTGAAAAATATAGGACTGGTCTAGCTTAAACTGCTTCTCTAACGCGGCGCGCTGCATCTCATTTTGTGGCACAAGTCCGGTCAGGTTTTCCAACGTATCGCCTGGAAAAAGGTAGGCCAGCGAGAACGAAATAATCGTTAACACTAAAAGCGTTAATATGAATAATGTGCAATATCTAAGGAGAATTTGGATCACAGTGCTTTCTCTACCCCGCCAAAACGCACACCGCCAAAGGGATTAATAGCCATGCCTTCTAACTCATTTCTATATGCTTGATAACGATAGGCATGTGCAATGGGGACCACAGGGAGACGTTCGTACAATAGCCTATTTACTTGCTTGTAAATAGCCGCTCTCTCGTCAATGTCATCGGTTTGAAGCGCCTCGTTAAGTAGCTTGTCATAACTGTCGTTGCACCACATTGCCCGGTTTGTTCCAGATGGGATTGCTCCGCAGCTCAACAATGGGCGATAAAAGTTGTCAGGGTCGCCGTTATCGGCAGACCAGCCGATTAATACGGAGTCGTGCAGGCCTTCTTGTAGGTGACGCCTAAATGTCGCCCAATCGTAACTAACGATAGTTGCATCTACACCTACATCGCGAAGGTATCGCTGAATAAGCTCGGCCATTTTCGTTGCGTTGGGGTTGTAAGCGCGCTCGACCGGCATGGCCCATATTGTCATTGAAAACCCAGGAGCTATTCCTGCATCGGCCAATAATTTTCGCGCCAGAACAGGGTTGTAAGCTGTGTCATCGGCATCGTTTTGAAATGCCCAGCTAGCCGCAGGCAGCAGGGTCTTAGCCCGTGTTGCACTGTCGAAATAAACTGCTTCTAATAAGGTATTTTTATCAATAGCCGCGGCGAGCGCTCGCCTTACGTCTGGGTTATCAAACGGCGGGCGCTGAGTATTAAAGGCCCAAAAACCCACATTTAACCCTGGTTTTTCCGCTAATGTCAGATCATCCTCTGTTCGAATCACTTCAAGTTCCGTTTGTGCCGGGAATGCAGTTGCATCACATTCCCCTGTCATCAGCTTAGCCAAGCGTAACGAACTCCGAGGAGTTATATCGAAAATAAGTTGTTCAACTTCGGGCTTGCTTTGGGCTTCGCTCACATCTTGTGGCGCTGAAGCCATATTACTTCCATTTTCTTCAAGGGCTTGGGTTCGCCAATAGTTGTCGTGGCGAAGATACTTAATAAAGTGGTCCTTTCGGTAACTCTCAAATTTGAAGGGCCCAGTGCCAATTGGAAGCTGGTCAATTTTGCTGGGCGTACCAGCCTGTGCAAGCTTATTGGCATATTCTTCTGACAGAATAACGGCGAAATCGGTCGCTAAATTTGCCAAAAATGAGCTGTCACGGCGTTTAAGCGTAATTTCAACGCGATAACCATTTACCCGTTCAACAGACGCGATATTTTGAGCAAGGCCAATACTTTCAAAATAGGGGTAGCTTCCGCCCGACACGTAATGATAGGGATGTGAGTTTAAGCGCCAGCGGTCGATACTAAAAATAACATCGTCGGCATTGAAGTTTCTGCTTGGTTCAAAATAGCGCGTAGTGTGAAACCATACGTCTCTACGTAGCTGAAAGGCGTAGGTGAGTCCGTCATCACTGACTAACCAGCTACTAGCTAGGCTTGGTACTATGCGACCAGAATCGGGGTCGAAGTCGAGAAGTCTGTCGTACAGTTGGTGAGATGAGGCATCAGAGGTTGTGCTCGATGTATCAAGCTGCGGATTAAAAGTAACTGGGTTGCTTTCAGAACAATAAATAATACCCGTATTATAAAACGCTTGTTTATTCTGCTTCGCACAGGATGCAACAAGAAGCGCTGTACATAAACATAATGACAAACGCTTCACCAAACCATGGGACATGCTCTACGCCTCGACGTTTTCAGCGGAAGAATCTAGTAAGTTATATTTTTTGAGATAGCCTCGCAGCTGATGATAAGTCAGGCTCAATTTTTCAGCGGTTTTCTTTTGATTAAACTGACTGTCAGCAAGTGCCTGTTTTATCATATCTATCTCATGTTGTTGAGAGCGTTCTTTCAAATCTATGGGGTATTCGACAATTTCCTGCTTTTTGGCAGGGATAAGTGGTGTAACGTCAGCACTTTCAATATGTTCATTTACCATTGGCGTGTCTTTTTGTGCAACCACGTTAGGCGAATCTTGGGTGCTCACTCTATCATTTGTTTTTACTCTACCTTTCGGACGGAAGGCTGACTCGAAGGGGTCTAACACTATTTCATGGACTGGGAGGTGAGGGTTATTCGTTCTGTAAACTGCACGTTCAACCACATTCTTAAGTTCACGGATATTACCAGGCCAATCATAATCAAGCAGCGTACGTTTCGCTTTTTCAGTGAAGCCGCTAAAGAGTTCCATTTCCATTTCACGGGCCATATTAATGGCGAAGTTTTCAGCTAACATCATGATATCTTCTCGACGCTCGCGAAGTGGAGGGATGGTAATAACATCAAAAGCAAGACGGTCGAGAAGGTCTGCGCGAAATTCACCGGCATCGGCAAGCGCTGGCAAATCTTCGTTGGTAGCTGCGATAAGGCGTACATCGGTTTTTACTGACTTACTGCCACCTACGCGCTCAAATTCACCATATTCCACTACCCGCAGTAGCTTTTCCTGAATAAGACCCGATGTGTTAGCAAGTTCGTCAAGAAATAGGGTACCGTTGTGCGCTACTTCAAAGCGACCTTCGCGACGTTTCGAAGCGCCGGTAAAGGCGCCGGCTTCATAACCGAAAAGCTCACTTTCTAATAGGCTTTCACTTAGTGCCGCGCAATTCAGCTTAATATAGTTTTGATCCCAGCGCTTTGATAAGAAGTGCAGACGGGCAGCAATCAGCTCTTTACCAGTACCTCGTTCGCCAATGACGAGAACGGGTTTGTCTAGTGGGGCAATCTGTGAAATTTGCTCTAAAACTTCTAGAAAACTATTCGCTTGGCCAAGTAAATTGTCTTGCTGTCGATACCTACTCATTAAATCCCTCAAAAATTAGTCATTTCGACCAATTAATAGTGTAGAACAAAAGATATTGATAAACGAGCATTATTTGACCTCGTGAAAAATGTATAAAAAATAATAGGTTAGCATATGAACAAAGTTGGCAAGTATATTGAATACTACCTATACCAAGAGTAACCTATTTATCAAGTGTGGTGTTTTCTAACACTTACCATTTTTAGCAAGAGGTAATTATTATGGGTATCTTCTCGCGTTTTACAGATATTGTGAATTCGAATATTAATGCGATTTTAGACAAAGCCGAAGATCCTGAGAAAATGGTTAGATTAATCATTCAGGAAATGGAAGACACATTGGTTGAGGTGCGCTCTGCATCTGCAAAGACGCTAGCCAATAAAAAGGAAATAGTTAATCAAATTGCAAAGTATGAAAGCGATGCAAATGATTGGGAAGCAAAAGCAGAACTTGCGTTAAGCAAAGATAGAGAAGACTTAGCCCGAGCTGCACTGCAAGAAAAGAAAAAGTCTGCAGAAGCTGCAGAAGCCCTAAGTAAAGAATTGGCCGTTGTTGAAGAACAAATCAGCAAGCTTCAGGATGAAATTGGCCAGCTTCAAGAAAAGCTTGCAGATGCTAAGAGCCGTCAAAAAGCGATTATTATGCGTCAGAAAACCGCAAGCTCTCGTCTAGAAGTCAAGAAGACACTAGATAGTACGAAAGTAGATAATGCAATGGGGCGCTTTGAGCAATACGAGCGTAAAATCGATGACCTTGAATCACAGGTAGAAGCTTATGATTTGGGTAAAAAGACGCTGCAAGATGAGTTTGCAGAGCTAGAAGCCAGCGACAAGGTCGAGGACGAACTAGCTGCGCTTAAAGCCAAGGTAAAAGGTGCAAATAAAAGCACTGAAAAATCAGAATAATAAAAATAAGGTATACCCTCTTGATGGAAAACCGTGAAGAGGGTAGTTACATCAGAGTTTGTAGGAGACATTGAGATGGATGAAGGTACAATTGCATTGTTGGTTATGCCCCTTGTGGTGTTCTCAATATTTGTCGCTCCCATTTGGCTAATTTTACACTATCGAAGCAAAAAGCAGGTCAATCAAGGGTTGAGTGTTGAGGAACACGCATCTTTACAAGACCTTGCTGAAAAAGCAGAGAAAATGAGTGAGCGCATTGAGACATTGGAAGCCATTCTAGATAGTGAGGCGCCAGAGTGGAGGAATAGAGCATGAGAAATGGTAAGCAGCTCTATCGCAACCCCGAAAATGCGCGCATTGCAGGTGTGTGTTCAGGCATAGCAGACTACTTTGGACTAGAAACCTGGCTTGTAAGAATTCTCGTTGTTACTGGTTTCTTTTTACTTGCAGGACCCTTTATCTTTGTTGCCTACATTGCTGCATGGTTTATCTTAGACAAGAAGCCAGCTGGTCTAGAAAATGCAGCTACTCCACCGGTTTTTTCAAAAGGTAAAGGTTGGACGAATTCAAACGCTGGACAGGTGAAAAGTTCTAAAGTTGAGGTGAAAACGAAAGTTTGGCAGGCGGGCGAGCCACCCAAGCAGGCGTTTCATGATATTCGAAACCGCTTTGAAAAAGCAGAAGTTCGTCTACGTAAAATGGAAACGTATGTAACGTCTCGTGAATATCAGCTAAATAAAGAAATTAGTCGTCTATAACTGGCCTTACAGCTCACAAAAACCTAAAAAGAAACCGCTCGCAATGAGCGGTTTTTTGTTATCTAAATCAAAAGCTTTAGTTGCCTATGTAAAATTCCTGTTACAGCAAATATGAAGGTGCCATGAGGTCATCCACTTTTCGGCATCGTGAAATTCATTAGACTAAAAGGTAAGTTATTTCATACCTATTGGTCACAGAAGTTATGCCAAAATCAACACAATACCAGTCGAGACAATCTGATGAGAATGGCATTATCCATTGGTCAGATGAAGAAAACCAAATTTGGTCAGAGTTGTATGCGAGACAAATTCCACTGGTAAAAGAAAGAGCGTGCCAAGAATACTTGGACGGGCTTGATTTGTTGAAATTAAACGAAAAAGAAATCCCCCAGTTGCCAGACATTAATAAAGTTCTGATGGAAAAAACAGGGTGGCAAACCGCTGAGGTGCCTGCATTAATAAACTTCGGAGAATTTTTTAGGTTGCTGGCAAACAAGCAATTTCCTGTCGCTACTTTTATTCGTACGCGAGAAGAATTCGATTACCTTCAAGAGCCCGATATCTTTCATGAGGTATTTGGACACTGCCCGTTGTTAACAAACCCAGCTTTCGCTCATTTTACCCATACATATGGCAAGTTGGGTTTAGCGGCAAGTAAGGAAGACCGAGTTTACTTAGCGCGCCTTTATTGGTTCACGGTAGAATTCGGACTAGTGCGAGCTAAGGATGAATTAAAAATATATGGCGGGGGTATCTTGTCCTCACCAGGCGAAACTATTTACGCGTTAGATAGCGACACACCATTACGCAATCCACTAACTGCTATCGACGCTCTGCGAACGCCTTATCGTATCGATATTATGCAGCCTCTTTATTATATCCTGCCGGAATTCGACCATTTGTTCGAATTAGCAGAAATGGACATCATGGCACTAGTTGAAAAGGCAAAATCGTTAGGGTTGTTTTCCCCACTTTTCCCACCGAAAGAGAAAAAAGCCAGCTAACGCTATTGTTAATTAAATGTGTTTTATATAGGATGCCGCTCATCGAAGCGGCATTTTTTTGTTTCTGGGGTTTAGTCCTTTACCCTTGCGCAATTTACGTCTTAAATTAAGCTGCTCATCGCAATTTTAAAGTTCTGTAACATTTATCTTGTTATCTTTTTGTAAAAGTATGATATCCTGTACATATATGTTTACAATAAAGCTATAACACCCTATGCGTCTAGAAATAAGCTGTCAGGACCGTCTTGGAATCACTCAAGATGTTTTAGATATCCTCGTTACCAAAGAAATAGATTTGCGTGGTATTGAAATTGATCCCGCAGGTAAAATTTTCCTCAATTTTCCCAATATCGAGTTTGCTGATTTTCAGCACTTAATGCCTCAAATACGCCGCATCGATGGTATTGATGATGTAAAAACAACTTTATTCATGCCGGGAGAGCGAGAAAAAAACCAACTCTCCGCCATTTTGCGAACATTACCCGATCCCGTTTTCTCTATAGATGCAAAAGGCAATATTTTATTGTGTAACGAAGCGGTAAGCGCAGGGCTTGAAATGCCAAGCAGTGAAATCATAGGGACAGAAATTAGTGAGATTGTTAAGGGGTTCAACTTCACTAAATGGATGGATGGAAAGTCTCCGGGCCCACAGTCTTCAAAAGTGAAGTTTATTCAGCAGGATTATCTTGCTGATATGCTGCCAATCACCGTACCCGATGGTGAGCAAAATATGATTATGGCAGGTGCCGTTGTTATATTGAAATCGGAAATGCGCCTAGGACAACAATTTACTGCTTTTCACCAATCGCCTACTGACAGTTTCGATCGCTTTATCACTCAGTCACCGTTCATGAAGCGCGTGGTTCACGAAGCCAAGCGCATAGCAGACCTAGACGCGCCAGTACTAATTTTTGGCGAGACAGGCACGGGTAAAGAGATGATTGCTAGGGCATGTCATCAGTCTAGCCGCCGCAGCGAAGGTGCATTTTTAGCACTTAATTGCGCATCGCTACCCGACAGCGTGGCTGAAACTGAGCTATTTGGCTACGCTGCAGGTGCGTTTAACCAGCCAAGCGCAAAGGTGGGGCTCTTAGAGCAGGCGAAAGGTGGTACGCTTTTACTTGATGAAATAGCCGATATGTCTTCACAGCTTCAGGCCAAATTGCTTCGAGTTTTAGAGGATGGTGAATTCAGACGCGTGGGAGACTCGGAACCGGTTAAAGTGGATGTGCGATTTATTTGTACTACGTGCCGTGACTTAGGTCAGTTAGTGGAAGAGGGTCGATTTAGAAAAGAGTTGTATTATCGCCTAAACGTGTTGAGCTTGGTTATGCCGTCTTTAAAAGATAGAAGGCAAGATATAGTACCTCTCGCCGAATCTTTTATTGTGCAGCACAGTACTAAACTGGGCCGCCGTCCAGCAAAACTAAGCAAGTCTTGTGTAGATTTTCTTCAGCAATATCCATGGCCTGGCAATGTAAGGCAGCTTCAAAATGCCCTTTACCGCGCATTATCATTACTAGATGGAAAGGAAATTACCAAAGAAGATATTCAACTGCCAAGCTGCGCTCCTAGTGTTACCTATATAGATGAGAACTTCGACGGAACATTAGATGAGGAAGTGAAGAAGTTTGAGAAAGACCTGCTCAAGCGCTTGTACCCTTCCTATCCAAGTACACGCCAGTTAGCGAAAAAGCTAGGCTTGAGCCATACTGCTATTGCCAATAAGTTGCGAGAGTATGGCATCAACAAAGCGACCGTTAAGCTCTAACCAACTAAAAAAGTATTGCCCTTTGTTTCACTCACAATAGCAAAGGGCAATACTGCTTGGGGGCTTTCTGGTAAGGCTACGTCCCCCCGTTACGATAAATTTACATCACCTAGGAAGCAGACACCCAGCGCCTTTCGTGCACGATTGACAATATTGTGCGTACACCCTTTCTTACAGCCAAACAAAACTTCGTAACCCCAACACTTCTCAATGTATACCAACTAGTGGCATAACTATATTCACATAATGCTTACAATCTGCTGGCGCAATAAGGCTACTCTCATTTTCATATTCTACAAATTGAGAGGTTAGGCACATGGCCCAAGCAAAAGAGATATGTCGAGGAACGAATAATGAAACTAGCTACCTATAAAAATGAAACTCGCGATGGCTGCCTGATGGTAGTGTCAAAAGATCTTTCTCGCGCTTGCAGTGCAAAGGACATTGCAAAAACAATGCAGCACGCACTGGATAATTGGAAAGAGATAGCGCCTCAGCTTCAGATGAAGTACCAAGCGCTTAATGACGACACCTGCGAAAGCGTTCCGTTCGATGCTTCTCGCTGCGAGTCTCCTTTACCGCGTGCGTATCAATGGGCTGACGGTAGCGCTTATGTGAACCACGTTGAATTGGTGAGAAAGGCACGAAAGGCAGAGATGCCCGAAAGTTTTTGGACCGATCCGCTAATGTATCAAGGTGGTTCAGATGACTTTATAGGGCCTCTTGATGACATTATCTTGCCAAGTGACGATTGGGGAATTGATTTTGAGGGAGAAGTTGCCGTTGTTACCGATGATGTGCCAATGGCATGTTCACCGGAACAAGCGTCAGAGCGTATCCGCCTTATAATGCTGGTTAACGACGTATCCCTCCGTGGATTGATTCCTGGTGAACTAGCAAAAGGGTTCGGTTTCTTTCAGTCGAAACCTGCTTCTAGCTTCTCGCCGGTTGCAGTAACACCAGACGAGTTAGGTGATGCATGGAAAGAGAGTAAAGTTCACTTGCCGTTACGTTCAACCTATAACGGAGAATTGTTCGGCAAGCCCGAAGCGGGACAAGATATGACCTTTGATTTTGGTCAGCTAGTTGCACACGCTGCAAAAAGCAGAAATTTAGGCGCAGGAGCAATTATTGGCTCTGGTACTGTGTCAAATAAGCAAGGTACCGATTATGGTTCAGCTATTTCTGAAGGTGGGGTAGGTTACTCATGCATTGCAGAAGTGCGCATGATTGAAACAATACGCGATGGCAAACCTTCTACGCCTTTCATGCAGTTTGGTGACCGTATTCGAATTGAGATGCTAGATACAGAGGGTAACTCAGTATTCGGTGCTATCGAACAGCAGGTGAAACCACTGAACTAGAGATTTAGTAGCGATTTAGTGGTGGAAGCGGCAACGATCTTTTTGTTCACAGACCTGGCCTTTATTAATCGTGCTGGCCATTGTTTCCCACACTATTATTGATAGTAGAGAAAGCGCTAATGCGTAACGACAAACAGCGCTTTCTTTGGCTATATGTTTGACCGATGGAGTATTACCATGAGCATCAAGCTTTACGGTTATTGGCGTTCAACCGCTTCGTATCGAACGCGTATTGCACTTAACTTAAAGGGCGTTGACTACGAGTATGTGCCGGTGCACCTTGTCAATAACGGCGGTGAGCAACATAGCAGTGAATATTCACGATTAAACCCAGCACACCTCGTTCCCACATTTGTTGATGAAGACGAAGATATCATTCTCAATCAATCTTTAGCCATTATTGAGTATCTTGATGAGCGGTATGAAAGTGAATACAAGCTAGTGCCAGAGCACAGAACAGAGCGTGCAAGAGTAAGAGCGTTAGCGCAAGATATCGCCTGTGATATTCAGCCAATAGGTAACCTTCGTGTATTAAATGCGCTTAAAGGTAATTTTGAGGCCTCTCAAGATGATGTGGCCAAGTGGGCTGCGCATTGGATAACGTTGGGGTTTGATGGAATTGAACAACGCCTACAAACCCAAGCTGGCAAGTATTGTTTCGACTTTGACGTTACCCTAGCTGATATCTGTTTAGTACCGCAAGTGTACAACGCACAGCGCTTTAATGTGGATATGACTCGCTATCCGCTAATTAGTAAAATAGCGAGCAACTGTAATGAGTTGAATGCATTTGAGCAGGCGAGACCTGAGAATCAAACCGACGCACTTTAATATGTAGAGTCAGAGTTTAAATGTACTCTGACCCCGCTATTGGCGTTTAATGGGAAGCTCGGTGGTGTTTTTCACTTGTTTTAATGCGAATGTTGAGCTTAAGTGGTCCACAAGCGGAAGATGCGTCAATTTCGTTTTAAGTAAAAATTCGTATTCTTCAATACTTTCCACTATCACTTTCAGCAAATAGTCTTTTTCACCGCTTGTTGTGTGGCACTCTACTATTTCATCGATATTTTGAACCGCATTTTCAAAGTCGGTCAGCGAATCACCGTCATGGTTTTTGAGCGTAACGTAGATAAAAACTGATACGCCCAAATTGAGTTTTTTGCTATTTAGCAAAGTAACTTTACCTAGGATGATTCCATCGGCTTCCATTCTCTTTACGCGACGCCAACACGGTGTGTGTGACAATCCAACACGTTGACTTAAATCTGCCATTGATACCGTGGCGTCTTGCTGAAGTACGCGTAAAATCTCACGGTCAAACTTATCCAATTTCATTAACACTGTTTCCGTCGTCTTTATGATGTTTATTATATATCAAAATAAATTCTAGGATAGCTGTCCTAGAAAAATAGTATTCAATTCTATTGCGTTTCAGTTTGTAAAATTCATTAACAAACTTTGCAAGGCATGTCCTCAGAATTATCAGATACACTTTCAAAATGTTGATGATCTTTGCGATGCTAACGCTAAGCCAATAAGTGTATCGCAAATTGTTATCAGACTCTCACATCATTCCAAATGAGCACCGTCTAGAATTCGTGACAGCTCAGACTTGGATAGGCTTTAACTCATCACAGTATTAATAGGGAAAATATGTCAGTTTTTGATCACCCAGAGTTCGATAATCACGAACACGTTGCGTTTTATCACGACGAGAAGGCGGGCCTGAGTGCCATTATTGCTGTACACAACACTAACCTCGGCCCAGCGCTTGGTGGCTGTAGGATGTGGCCCTATGTTAACAGTAGTGAGGCGTTGACCGACGTATTGAGACTATCTAAAGGGATGACATATAAAGCTGCGATGGCCAATTTAGAGCTTGGCGGCGGCAAGTCGGTAATAATTGGTGACCCTCGAAAAGCAAAATCGCCGGAAATGATGAGAGCGATGGGTAAATTCGTAGAATCATTGGGTGGAAAATACTTCACCGCTGAAGACTCGGGCATTTCAGTAACTGATTTACAAACCATGGCAACTGAGTCTGATTACATAGCGGGTGTTAAAGCTCAGTATCACTATGCGGGTGAAGTACCCGATGGAAACCCCGCACCGTCAACGGCATATGGTGTTTTTGTTGGTTTAAAGGCTACCGTAGAGTATGGCTTGAAGCGCAGCTTGGATGGAGTCAGTGTGGCCATTCAAGGAATGGGGCACGTTGGCTATCGTCTTGCTAAGCATTTACATGAACATGGCGCTAAACTTTACGTTGCTGATATTTATCCTGAAGGTGTAGAGAAAGCGGTGAGTGAGTTCGGCGCAACTGCGGTAGCGCCTGAAGAGATTTTGAGTTTAGATGTGGATGTACTTGCACCTTGTGCATTAGGTGCTGCAATAAATGACCAAACGCTACCGGCGATTAAAGCCACAGTGATTGCAGGTGCAGCAAACAACCAGCTTGCTCGCGAAGACATTGGTGAGTTACTTCAACAGCGCGGCATATTGTATGCACCAGATTATGTGATCAATGCAGGCGGTGTTATTGATATCTTCCATCAGCGTATGGAATCGAGTTCTAACGAAGCATTACGCGCACATATTGAACAAATTGGCGAAACGCTAAAAGAAATTTATACCCGCGCTGAGCAGGAGGGGGCGGCGACTAACCGTGTCGCAAATGTAATTGCTGAAGAGAGATTTTCTATAAAGGGTTGAAAACTCTTGGCCAAATAGTCATAATGCGCCCCGCACTCAGGCAGGGGCGAATGACTTTGCTTTGAATGCGGTTTTCTATGGTGGGCTTTTGGTCCTCCCGCAATGATACTCTGTGAACCCGGTCAGGCCTGGAAGGGAGCAGCCGCAGCAGACGACTCATGTGCCGGGATGTGGCTGAAGGCCCGCCACCCAAATCTCTTATTCTACTTCTTCTATACCTTCTTCCGTATTTTCTTTCTTACTTTTATCTGCTTCGTCTAAATATTTCAGTGCTTTGCTAATCGCGTGCTCAACATTCATTTCCATTTGGTTGCGTTCACTTTGCGGCAGGTAAAATGCCATATCAACTTCATATCGAATGTAACGCGGCGGAACCTGATTTAGCGCAAGGCAGCACAAATCTGCCAAATAATCGGGGCTTTTGGTCGTATCAAGACCCAGTTTACTAATTCTTTCTAAGACCAAGTGCTCATAATAATTGTGAATATCGTCGTCTAGTTTCACCTTCGTTCCCCTTATCGTTTTTGTAAGCATCGTGCTTTAGCGTTTTGAATAGTATGCAAGCAATACGTTACACAAGTAGCCTCAAGCTTAAAAGAGCCCTAGATCAAGAAAGCCTTTGAGCTTTTAAGAAACTCTTAGCTTAATTAAAACCTCTAGTTCAGATTACGCCTTTACACTTGTAATGGATACATTCGTTTACGCCCACCGCGATACGACATTACCCTTAGCTATGTAACCTTATAATGTATAGCTTGTATTCTGGGGATGTCGAGGTGACGGTGTTAGTATTACACGGTTCAAATCAGTAATAAGGCAATAATAAAATGAAGAAAAATATAGAGCCCTGCTACTACGGCGATTACTTGCATCTAGATAAGGTACTAGGCGCGCAAGAATTGCAAAGTGAGAAATACGGCGATGCGGCCCACGAAGAGATGTTGTTCATTATCGTACATCAGGTTTACGAACTCTGGTTTAAACAGGTCCTTCACGAACTCAATGCCGTTATTGATACGTTTAACCAAGAAACGGTGAAAGACCAGCAGTTAACGTTAGTTGTACACAGACTACAGCGAATCATACAAATTCAAAAACTTATGAACGACCAAATTGCCATCATGGAAACCATGACACCGCAGCAATTTCTGTCGTTTCGAGATTATCTTGTGCCCGCATCGGGCTTTCAGAGTATCCAGTTCAAACGTTTAGAAATTTCTCTCGGCTTAAAACGTGATTTTAGGATCGATTTTGACAAGCAAAGCTTTTATAACCGGCTTACTGACAAGGACCGAGCATTGCTCGAAAGTTTAGAAAGCAAGCCGAGCTTGTTTGAATTGGTCGATGATTGGCTTTCTCGTATGCCCCTTTTAAAAACTGAAGGGTTCGACTTTTGGCAATACTATAAAAATGCTGCTGACGAAATGTTGAAAGATGACCATAGCACCATTTCCACTAGTGAAATGTTGTCGGAGACAGAAAAGCGTCAGGAGCTGAAGGATCTAAAAGCCACTAGAGAAAACTTCGATGCCTTATTTGATGAAACTAGATTTGAAAAACTTCGAGGTGAAGATAAGTTCCGTTTAAGCCATAAGGCCATGCTCTCAGCTTTATTTATAAAGCAATACTCGGAAGAGCCAATATTCAATCTTCCTTTTCAACTTATCACAGCACTTACTGAAGTAGATGAGCAATTAACGATATGGCGCTATCGTCACGCCATGATGGTTCAGCGCATGCTGGGTACTAAAATAGGGACGGGTGGCTCTTCTGGTCACCACTATTTAAAGAAAACTACCGAGTCCAATCGCATTTTTTTAGACTTTTTCAACATGGCAACATTTTTACTGCCTAAAAGTGCGTTACCTGAATTGCCCGAAGCAGTGCGTAAATACTTGGGGTTTTATCTACAGCAGTGAGTAAACTTAATTTATTAACTTTATCTTATAATTGCTTCAGCATTTTTCTGTTTGTGTAGAGGCCAAGTAAATCGAAGTATCTGGGGTTATTTAGCCCAATAAATTTGCATTTAGAGCGTTTAAGTAAATATAAAGTGTCTTTTCAATTCTCTTGTAATTTTAGATTTCGGTACAAAATTCAATCTGCTCAAGGTTAAATAATAACCAGTTTAAGTGGTCGGTATGAAAAATAATCAGAAATAAATTGGGTGCTTTTTTTACATTTTATCTAATTGTAATAAAAGACTTTATTTCGTTTTTGTAGCTATTTTGTTACAATTTTCTTTAAAGTGTCGAAAAAAAAATTGAACTTTTCAGAACCGTTTATCTGATCCTTGTTGACCCTGAATTGAGCTTGTGTTTATTATCATTATGAGGTCCAAACCTTACTAATAATAAATCGTTATAAAGACGATGCTGAAATGCTAAAACGTATTTTCAAGTCCAGGGAGACAATACATGTTTACAAATTCTAAGCTGGCTAAATCAGTCAAGCTAGCGTGCGCGTTTGGTGCTGCGTCCGCTTTTTCATTCTCAGGTGCTGTTAATGCACAAGAAGAGCAAGAAGCTGTTGCTGTTGAAAAAATCGAAGTAACAGGCTCACGCATCAAGCGTAGTGACCTAGAAGGCGCTGCTCCTGTTGTATCTATTACAGCCGCTGATATCAAACTTGAAGGTGACTTTACTGTTGCAGACGCGCTTCGCTCAAGCTCACTGAACTCTTTCGGCTCGTTCTCAGAGCGTTCAGGTAGTTCTGCACAGTCGCAAGCAACTATCAACCTTCGCGGTGCTGGTTCTCGTCGTACGCTAGTACTTCTTAACGGTCGTCGCTTCCCAGGTTCACCTACACTAGGTGGTGCTTCTGCAAACCTTAATGCTATTCCTATGGCTGCGGTTGAGCGAATCGATATCATGACTGAAGGTGCTTCTTCAATCTATGGTTCTGACGCAATGGCTGGTGTTGTAAACATCATTCTTAAGGACAACTTCGAAGGCCTGACTTTCAACATCGGCGCAGGTATGCGTGAGCAGGATGAAGGTACAACTTCTGCTGAGTTCTCAGTAGTTGGTGGTATTTCTAACGACAAAGGTAACGTAACATTCTCGTTCGATCACCAGCGTCGAGAAGGTATTTCTGATGCAGACCGTGAATACACTAAAGCAAAAATTGGTGATTTTGACGGTGACGGCGATATCCAAGCATACACTGCTGATACTGTAGGTTGGTCTTACTTCGGTGCTACTGTATTGTCTCCAGACTTCTCAGAAGCTCAAGCTTCACCTCTTTGCGATAGCCTGATCTCTGAATACGGTGAAGATACATTCCGCCGTGTAGACGCTGATGAAGATTGGGGCGAAGGTTCTGAGTACTGTATGTATGCGTACGCTAACGTATCTTACAACACTGCATCAATTGACCGTAATACACTATATGTAAGTGCTGATTACGAAGTAATGGAAGATGTTGAGTGGTTTGGTCAAGCAATGGTTGTTCAAAACTCATCATTTGGTCGTTACGCTCCACCTGCTGCTGCATGGACTGACATGGATGCTGACAACCCTCACAACCCTTACGGTGTTGACGGTGCATACGGTCTATTCCGCTGGGTTGGTATCGGTACTCGTGACGGTAACGTAGACGACTACAACCAAGACTACACTACTGGTCTTCGCGGCATGCTAGACTGGAACAATGCTGAGTGGGAAGTTTACTACCACTTTAACATGGCTGATAACAAATCAGTTGGTCAGTACTACCTTTCTTACTCAGGCCTTGCATATAACGAACAAAACGGTATCGACCTAGGTTCAGAAGAAGGTGTTGCAAACATGAAAGCAACAACCCTTCAAGAGTCTAGCTCACGCTTCCACCAATACTACGCGGGTATCGGTTTCGATATGTTCGAACTTCCTGGTGGTATGGTTGCTCACTACTTCGGTGCGGAGTTCTTTGAACAAACTTATGCTGACATCTATGATGGTCAGTCTGAAGCTGGTCGAATCGGTGGTTCTGCGGGTAACTCATCTCAAGGTGACCGTGACGTAACAGCAATCTTCTTCGAATCTGTTCTTCCAGTATCTGATACTGTAGAAGTAAACATTAAAGCGCGTTACGATGACTACTCTGACTTCGGTAGCAAGTTGTCACCAGCAGTGTCTGCTCGTTGGGAAGTTGCTGATGGCCTAGTACTTCGCGGTTCATACTCTGAGTCTTTCCGTGCACCAGGTCTTGACCTTCTTAACGCAGCTCGTACGTTCTCTGCAGAAGATGCAATTGACTATAACAACGGTTCAACTGTTGAGCGTCAGTATGATACATACTACACAGCTAACGCTGACCTAGATGCTGAAACGTCTGATTACCTAAACTTTGGTGTTGCATATGACGTGAACGATAACGTTAGTGTTAAACTTGACTACTTCAATCTTTCGATTGACAACGTAATTCAAGCGAAAACACTTCAGAATCTACTTTCTGACGAGGCGGCAGGTCTAATCACTGCGGTTTCTGTAGATACAGACACCTCAGACGAGACTTTCTACCTTAAGCGTGCAGCATCTGGTGTTCTAGTTGAAGCTGGTACTTCATACTTCAACGGTGCAGGTTTTGAAATTGAAGGTATCGATTTCACCCTTAATGCGAACCTAGAAACTGAATTCGGTAACTTCCGTTTCCAGAATGTTAACTCTTTCGTACTTTCTTACGACCAAGAAGTTGGCGGCATCGTTCAGGATATCGCTGGTTGGTCTGGTAGCCCAGAATTCAAATCAGTTGCAACTGCAGTTTGGAGCTTTGAAGAGCATACACTTGCTTGGAACATGACTTACACAGACAGCACGTCTGAGTTCCAAACAGCGCCTGTAGATGCGGACGGCAACACTATCGTTGGACCATATGAAATTAACGGTAGACTTGATAGCTGGTTAATCCATAACGTAACTTACACGTTCGATATGGCTGACTACGGTTCAATCACGCTAGCTGTTAACAACGTAACTGATGAAGATCCAGTATTCTCATCAAGCGGTACATGGGATAACCAAGACCTGTACAACAACTTTGGTCGTGACTACCGTCTTAACTACCAAGTTAGCTTCTAAGCATAGAATCTAGTTTAAAAAAGGCCGAGTAATCGGCCTTTTTTTATTTTGGTGGAAGAAAATTAGTTTTATCCTGTCTTTAATATGATTAAAGAGTACTTCTCATGAGTAGTTATTGGAGTGAATACTGGCAGCAAGGTCACGTTAACTCGTTTGCTGATTCAACAAGTCGAAATTATGAAGGCGAGCTTGCTGAACAATGGCTGAGGTTTTTCGATGAGACAAACGTTCAAGGTGGTAGAGTCGTAGACCTTGCTACAGGTAATGGCGCGCTTATCGATCTTGCCGTAAATAGAGGTAATTTCCGCGAACCGGAATATATCGGTGTTGATTACGCAACCTTAAAAATAGGCGATAGTCTTAAACATTCTAATATCACCTTCCTGCAAGAACAGAATATTGAATTACTTCCATTTGCAGACAATGCAGTGACCGCTGTCGTTTCTCAATTCGGTATCGAATACAGCAATTTAGACCTCACTTTAAATGAAGTAAGCCGAATTCTATGTCCGGGTGGAAAGTTTAGAGTGGTGGTTCATCGGAAAGAAAGCGCTATTGTTGCGCCTAACTTTCAAACTCTCAACGTTATAAAAACGCTACAAGGTAAGAATAGTCCTGTAGATACACTTAAGCGCTTAGTTTTCGCGTTAAACGAATCTTCAAGGCCAAGCCAAGAGAAGGAAACTATTCGGTTAGAGTTAAACGAAAAAGTGGGAAAACTCGTCAGTGAATATAAACAAGCATTGTACGATACGAACTTCCCCAAGCTTTTGAAGACGGTTTTAAATCCGAAAGTTTCAATTGCACAAAAAGAGAAGATTTTTGTCGAGTACGATAAAGAATTAGCATCTCATGGCGTAAGACTATCGGATTTAATCGACGCTGCGAGCGATTCTGAAGAAATTACGTTATTCAAACGTAAATTAATGTGTAACGATTTTGTTGATATTAGTGTGTCAGACATATCAGATAAAAGAGGTTTAATAGGCACAACAATTAGTGCTATAAAAAGGGAGTAACTTGTCGTATTTGTAATCACTACCTGTGAATGTTGATGCGCAATATGTCCTTCAAGTTAATTTATTAACAAACAGATTGCATAAAAGGTGATTAATTGGACGCTGAGTGAACAATTAACCTCCACTTCTCTGCTGCAAGTACTTTGCTAGCTTGACTCTACCGAGCAATCCATGTGAATATAATACGTTCGTAGTACTGACTATTAATGTCAGAGCTACATTCCTGAAACAAAATTGTGAAAGTTTTATACGCCCCTTGCCCGAATATTTTCCTTATCGGCGAGGATTCAAATAAGAAATTTGGTTGGGAACTATGTCCAAAATGAGCAAGAGAACTCTTATTGCTTCTACTGTTATGGGTGCTTTCGCACTAACAGGTAGTGCAGTCTCTGCAGATACGCTTGAAGATCTTCATAAAGAAGAAGCGAAAATCCACGCGGCTGCAGCGAAATCTCAAGAAAAAATCAACACGTTGTTTGAACAGTCTCAAGAACTACTTGTTGAGTATCGTCAAACAGTAGATGAGACAGAAAACCTTAAAATCTACAACGATTATATCGCTAGCCTTGTTGCAGACCAGCAGCGTGGAATCGACTCTCTACAGCGTCAAATCGACAGCATCGAAGAAACTAAGCAGGGCATCGTTCCTCTTATGTTCCGCATGATTGATAGCCTAGAGCAGTTCATCAAGCTAGATCGTCCAATTCACTTGGAAGAGCGTCTGCAGCGTGTAGAACGTCTTCGCGACCTAATGGCTAACTCTAACGTTACTGTTTCTGAGCAGTTCCGTCAGGTACTAGAAGCTTATCTGGTTGAAGTTGAGTACGGTACTAAGATCAATTCTTACCAAGGTACTATCGACGACGCGGGTACAGAAGTTACTGTTGACTTCTTTAACCTAGGTCGTGCAGCGCTAGTAGCACTTTCACTTGACCAAACTCACGCTTGGGTTTGGAACAACGAAAGCCGCACATGGGAAAAACTGAGTGACGACTATCTGTCTTCAGTTGTTGACGCAGTTAAGATGGCGAACAACGTCATTCCTGCGGATCTGATTAAACTACCAATTAGCGCAGCGGAGTAATTGTTAATGAAACCAGTATTCAAATCTCTTTTAGCCGCTGCGACAGTTGCAGTTGCAGCAACCGGAGCGCAAGCTCAGGAAGCAAAGAGCCTGAAAGATCTTTTAGACCAGGTTCAGCAGAATCGTGTTTCTGAAGCTCGCCTAGACAAAAAACGTGAAGCTGAATTCCAATCAGCTCGTGCTGACAAGCAAGCGCTTCTTCGTAAAGCTCAAGCAGACCTTAAAGCTGAGCAGCAACGTGGCGACCGTTTACAGAAGCAATTCTCAGATAACGAAGTAACACTTAACGAAAAAGCAGCTGAGCTAGACCAAGCAACTGGTACGCTTGGTGAAATGTTCGGTGTGGTACGTCAAGCGTCTTCTGAAGCTTATGGTCGTATCTCTACATCAATCGTTAGTGCTCAATTCCCTGGCCGTGGTCAGTTCTTAGCTGAAATGTCTGAAGACTCTAAGGGTCTTCCTAACATTCAAGAACTAGAAGACCTATGGTTTGCACTTCAAAAAGAAATGACTGAAGGTGGTGAAGTTGTTAAGTTTACTACTGAAGTAGTTAACCTAGACGGCGGTTCTTCACAGCAAGAAGTTGTTCGTGTTGGTACTTTTAACCTTGTTGGTGAAGCAGGTTACCTAGCGTATGACGCTGAAGCTGAAGTTGTTCAGCCTCTTGGTCGTCAACCAGATGGTCACTTCGTAGCGTCTGCTGACGATCTAATCGATGCAACTTCTGGTATAGTTCCTTTCTACGCTGACCCGTCTCAAGGTGCAATCCTTGGTCTATTGAAGCAGAAAGCGACTATGGCTGAGCGTTATCACGCGGGTGGCCCAGTTGGTTACACAATCACGCTAATGCTAGCAATTGGTCTACTTATTGGTATTTACAAGATGATTACGCTAACCATCACTGGTGGAAAAATGCGTTCACAGCTTAAGAATGTAAACAGCCCATCTGAAGGTAACCCTCTAGGTCGTATTCTTAAAGTTTACCAAGAGAACAAAACTGCTGATGCAGAAAACCTTGAACTTAAACTTGATGAAGCGATTCTTCGTGAGCTTCCAAAAATTGAAAGCGGCATCAACGTAATCAAGATTTTCGCAGCGATTGCTCCTCTACTAGGTCTACTAGGTACAGTACTTGGTATGATCGAGACGTTCCAAACCATCACTCTATTCGGTACTGGTGACCCACGTATGATGGCAGGAAGTATCTCAATGGCTCTTGTAACTACTGCTCAAGGTATTATCGCGGCTCTGCCTCTAATCCTTACTCACAGCATCGTAGCTTCTCGTAGCAAGTCAATCATCCACATTCTTGATGAGCAAACTGCGGGTATCGTAGCTGCTCACTCAGAGTCGGAGAAAGCGTAATATGAATTACCTGATTGGATTATTCGAATCGGTCAGGGACTTTATCGCTACCGGCGGTGACGTACTTTACTTCGTTGCTGCCGCGCTCTTTCTCATGTGGGTTTTAATGATTGAGCGTTACTGGTATTTAACCTCGGTCTTCCCAAAGGTGAAGAAAAACATCATCGCGAATTGGGATGCCCGAGCAGATACCACATCATGGTATGCGCATAGAATCCGTGACGCGTGGATTTCTCAAGCGTCAGACGATCTAAACGCTAGAATGCTGATTATCAGAACCATTATTGCAATGTGTCCGTTAATCGGTCTACTTGGAACAGTGACCGGTATGATCAGCGTTTTCGAGACAATGGCAACACAGGGCACCAGCAACGCACGTCTAATGGCAGCTGGTATCTCTATGGCAACTATCCCGACAATGGCGGGAATGGTAGCCGCGCTATCTGGACTGTTCATCAGTTCTCGTCTTGAAGCGAAAGTGAAGCTGGCAAGAGAAGGGCTAGTTGATAGCCTGCCACATCATTAGAGAGAGAGATTATGGCTCGAAAAGTCAGAACCGAGGAAGAAGATGCACAGATCGACATGACACCCATGTTGGATATCGTGTTTATCATGCTGATCTTCTTTATCGTTACCACTGTTTTCGTTAAGGAAGCAGGGATCGAAGTCAACAAGCCAGATGCGAGCCAGGCGATTCTTCACAAAAATGCAAACATTTTCATCGCCGTAACGGAAGACGGAAATGTATGGCTAGATAAGCGTGAAGTAGCGCCGGACAGCGTAAGAGCGAATATTGAAAGACTGCTTACCGAGCAGCCAACTGACTACGTAATCATTCAAGCTGATATTAAAGCGAAGCATGGTTTAGTAGTTGAAATTATGGATCAGGTTAAAGCCGCTGGCGTTAACCGAGTCTCGGTAGCGGCAAGGGGATAAGATGTTACGTATACTTGTATCTATTGTATTAGGTGCTGCGGTCGCATTTGCCCTGTTCGTTCTAATGGCCAAGTTGATTGAAAATTCATCTAGACCAGCAGACGAAGTACCGCCTGCACCGGTTATCGATATTGTAATGCAGGAACCAGACGACCAGACGCAAACGCGTACTCGTGTTCCACCACCACCGCCACCTCCGCCTCCACAGCCTCCTAAAATGGAGCAGGTAGAGCCGGAAACAGCGGAACCTGATGCAGATGGCTTTAGCTTAGCTATTCCAGCCATCGACACAGGTGGTGTTGGTGTAAACATCGGTGGTGTTGGTGCAATGCAACGTGACGGTGAAGCTACACCTATCGTTCGTATCGACCCGAAATATCCACCTGATGCAGCCCGTGACGGCCGCGAAGGTTGGGTAAGACTGTCTTTCACTATCAACGAAGTTGGTGGTGTTGAAGATATCGAAGTTATCGAAGCTGAACCTAAGCGCGTATTCGACCGTGAAGCACGTCGTGCTCTACGTAAGTGGAAATACAAGCCTAAGATCGTTGATGGCAAGCCAGTTAGACAAACAGGCATGTTCGTACAGCTAGACTTTAAACTGGAGCAATGATCATGATGAAACGTACATTCAAAATGTCAGCCGTTGCTTTAGTGCTAGGCGCAGGTGCGGTGCTTTCTGCACCCGCTGCTCTAGCGCAGTCGGCACCTGTTGTTTGCCCTGGATATGAGAAGGGTAAAACAACGCTAGTAGGTGAGCGTACCGGTAAGAAGGTTCAAAAAGCTTTTGAATTCTACAATGAAGACCAGCTTACGGAAGCGTTAAACGTGCTTTATGAAATCGACCCATCGGACGATTTTGACAAAGCCTACGTTAAGCGTTTCATCGGTAATTTATTGGCTTCACAAGAAGGTCAAGGCGGTAAAGCGTTAAACTATTTGGTCGACTCAGTTGAACCAAAAGTACTTAACGACACAGAGCACTCTCAGACACTTAAATTAATAGGTGATTTGAGCATGCAGGAAGAGAAGTACACTGATGCCATCAAATGGTATAACAAGTGGATGGAATTTACCTGTAAGGAAGATGCTGATGTGTATACTCGCCTAGCGCAAGCTTACTTTGAGTCTAAGCAGTTAGCTAAAATGATTGAGCCAGCAGACAAGGCCATTGCTTTGTATGAAGAGCCAAACAAGAACCCTTATGTTCTTAAGCTAACTTCTTATTACGAGCGTAAGATGTACCCTGAAACGGTTTCTGTAGCGGAAGATCTCGTTAGTACTTTCCCTCAGGAAAAGACTTGGTGGTCGCGTCTTGGTTTTTTCTACATCTTAGTTGAAGACTACGAAAAAGGTCTTTCAACACTAGAACTTGCTTATATGCAAGGCTATCTAGAAAAAGATTCAGAAATTAAAACGCTTGCTCAGCTTTATCAAAGTAATGGTATGCCTTACAAGGCTGCTAAACTGCTTGAAAAGCACATGAAAGAAGGCTTGTTAAAGAACGATGCTGATATGCTTGCGAATATCGCTAATGCATATCACCAGGCTAAAAACTTTAAAACAGCGGCAAACTTGTATGCACAAGCTGCAGCTAAGAGTTCAGACCCTGAGCATTATCGTAAACAAGGTACGCTTTTACTTGTAGCAGAAGATTATAAAGGTGCTATCAAAGCTCTAGAAAATGCTCTAGAACGTGGCGCTGAAAACCCAGAGAAGATTCACTTCACTCTTATGGAAGCGAACTTCTACGCGGGTAACTTCAGGTCTGCATACAAGCATGTACAAGAAGCTAAGAAAGATCGCTCACTACGTCGTAACGCGGCTGCGTGGGAACCTTACATCAAGGAAAAAGCTAAAAACCGTGGTATTAATATCTAATATTCGGATTTAGCCAAAAGCCTCCTTCGGGAGGCTTTTTTTTGCCTTAAACTTTTGTTTAGGTAAGAAGGAAAGCTAAGAAGTAAAGTAAGGACAAGGCTATTATCAAAGGCAACAGGATAGTAAAAATTAAGCTTCAGTATCTAATGGGAAGACTTACGGGTTTTATTGAAATTGGTCAAAAGCGGCACACAACTCAGTTCTTACTATTGATGTGGTTTCTTTCAAGCCATTTACGCTCATTCCATTATTACTTAAAACGCCTTTGACACGCTTCATCTCTATGTTTGAATGACTGAATAGCGCTGTTAAATAGCTTTTTTTGTTTATCACGTTTATCAGTAGAGCTACCTTTTCCTGCGTATCCCCAGCTATTCCAGGCATATTGCTGCAATCTCTGGCATGACTTTGCGTTTCTATTTGAGAGACAGATTGCGCCTCTTTCGACAACTTATGCAAAATTGGCCAAACATCATCTAACGTTCTATAACCTTGAATAAACTGAGCGAGCTTTGTTACATAGATATCGAGCACGGTTTTAGACAGTTCATTTACATTAGCGCCATCAAAGCTGGCCTTTAATGATTTGAGGTTGGTTACAAGTTCAGTTGTTTTGGGGGAAAGGGGCAGCACAGCTAACGCGCTCGTCTCACCACTGGCCTTGTTAGGTTTTCTGCCATAATCAACTATGTCAAAACCATTTTGAGTCCAAAAGTTATCTAGCTTCAATGTGGTACCGTATGACGTGCAAGTTGCATCTATTAATTGTTCCCGGGCTTCGCTAACGACTTTATTTACTACATAACTACCGACGCCTCTTCCTTGAAGTTTCGGATGTACAGCAATACGGTTAATTCTCCAATACTTGTGTGTAGCCGCTTTAGGATCGGCAGAAAGCAGGGTAAGCCTTTGCGCAGCTAAATGCCCTTTAGGACGGCGGCGCCCCGACGCAATACCTGTTGATACATGGGTTAACTTAATACCACCTTCAATATTTATAATTGCGGCTGCTACCACAAGGGTGCCTAACTTCAATGTGGCAACCATTATGTCAGGACTATCCAGTAAACGCATAAAATCGTCAGGCGTGGTTTGGTAGTGCGCCAGCGCAAGCAGAGACATAATTTGCTGAAGCGTGCTTTCATTAACGTCTTCAAAAGAACGTAAACAGAAATTGCTCCTCTCTAGTAGTTCGACGCTATTTTCTGACTCAATATTTGTGATGATATTGTTTACATTGCCGCCCTCAAACAAGCATGTGCTTTTAAAGAATGCTTCGATAGGGTCATTTTCGAACCATCGCAGTGGGGTCGACAGCGTTAAATGAATGCTACCATTGGGCAAGTTAGGAATGAGTTTATGAATAAATCCGTTTCCCGAGCCTTCATAGCCTTGCAGCGTGGTGCTCAAAATCCACTGAGGGTTAGTCGTTATTATTCGGTTTACGACTGGCAGGGGCATTGAGGCGGCTTCATCAACCACCACAAGGTCAAATGTTGTATTGTTTTTGCTATTTTGGGTATGAAGTAGTTCGCTGTCAGGAGGTACCCATTTTACAGAGCCTAAACACGCCCTTGGTGCGTCTACGGAACGCTGCTCTTTATTGATGGAGTCGGTATGATGAAACTGGTAATCTGTTTTGTTGGTGACGTCAAATTGATGAAGCTGAGACATTACGTTAGCAACGTTTTCATACTGCTCGCTAGTGAGCAGCACGTTTTTCCCTTTCCTTACTAAGCTGTCAATAAATATGCCTAACAAAGAAGATTTACCTCTTCCTCGCGGAGCAGTGACCAAAGCGTTCAACTTATTTAGCGAGTAAGACTGGTACAATCGGCCATACACGCATTCTTGCTCTTTAGAGCGGAACAGCGAACCTCTATAAGCATTTTCTAAGGAGGGCTTTTCTACTCTATAGGTTGATAAATCCGGCAGCCTAGCTGTAGATTCAGTCAGTATCGCTATGTCAGCATTTGTACGCAGGCATTCAATAAAACGTGCCAGATATCGGCTATGGGTGAGCGTAAAGCCTTCTGAAAGAAAAGAAACTGAAGCATTGCTGCTCCACTGTTCCAACTCAGGACAGATAAGTACTAAACACCCCTGGTGTTTTACTATGCCTGCTACTGCCATTGCATCACCAGGCTTAAAAGAATCCCTACAATCCAGTGACGCAATATCGTACTCGCTGCCTAGCACTTTTTTCCGTCTTTTTCCCTTCAACTCAGTACTAGTAAAGGTCGCTAGACTCAAAGATTCAGTTTCATCGGCTGAAGTTTGAATTATGGATAATGCCGCTTCACAAAACGTATCATTACCTGAAATTATCAGCATTCTTCGGTGAACTGGATAATTTATGTCTGATAGGTGTGAGCTATTTTCGCATTTATTTTTAGTGTAGGGGGCAAGAAGCCATTCACGTAATTGATTTAGCGCCATGAATCAGTTTTTTCGGTATAATCTTACGCTATAGTAGCGATTTATTGTGAGGAATTCGAATGCGCTTTCTTTCTCGGCGTTTAGTTATGCCAAATGATCTTAATTACGCCAATTCTTTGTTCGGTGGCCGCGCGTTAGAATGGATAGACGAAGAGGCTGCCATTTGGGCAATCTGTCAGTTAGAGACCAATTGTTTAGTGACTAAGCATATTGGCGAAATTAGTTTTGAATCACCGGCGATGCAAGGTGATATTGTAGAGTTTGGTTTGGAAACCAAGGCGGTAGGTCGGTCATCTATTACCGTAAGTTGCCTAGTGCGCAATAAGGCCACTAAAAAAACTATCTGCTTTGCAGATGACATCGTTTTCGTAAAGGTTGACCCAGATACTCGCCAACCAACAGCACACGGCAAAACGCTAGAAGGGTTAAAAGCACAAACTGACGATGAAGTTCGTCGGCTTAATATGAATATTAACGCTGAATAGCCTTCGGCTCTGCATGCCTTATATCATATAAAAATTATGACCTTAGCTTAATGTCGTATCTGCTTGACGGCGTGTATTGAACTGGTAGACTCCGTCGCAGACGTTGAGGTTACTAGTTGAGTGGCCCAACACTATACCAAGGGGTGTCCGTTTTCGGTCTGAGATCCACATAAGTGGGAACCCTTAAACCTGATCCGGATAATACCGGCGTAGGGATGGTTCACAGCATAGCCTTATCACCTGCCGTTAGACCCGGATCTTTTTTCTTCAATAAGAACAAGAGATCCCATGTATAAAACACTTTTCACACTATCATTGCTAGCAAGTTCTGTTGCTGCCTATGCACAAGAATCTGCAGCGAACGACACGTCAAAAAACACGCCTTCTGATATTGAACGAGTCGTTGTATCCGGTGACTTTCGACAAACTACACTTGACCAGCTAAGTGCTAGCGCGACCATTTTAGACCAAGAGCGACTTCGCAGCAGGCAGCCAAGTCACATCGACAGTGTGTTAAACAGTATTCCAAACGTTAATTTTGCAGCGGGTGCTTCTCGTGGTCGCTTCGTGCAAATTCGCGGTATTGGCGAGCGTAGCCAGTTTGCTGAACCAATCAATCCTTCTGTAAGCTTTATTGTCGATGAATTTGATTTTTCAGGCCTTGCTGCAGCAGGTATCATTTTTGATACCAAGCAACTAGAAGTCTATCGCGGACCTCAGGCTACGCTTTACGGCACAGGGGCACTCGCCGGAGCTGTTAAGCTTTCTAGTAATAACGTAGGTAGCGACGCGCCAGACTACGTAGAAGCGCGTATTGGTAACAAAGAAAGTTATCGTATTGAAGGGGCAACGGGCGACGATATCAATGCCGATTGGGGGTATCGCGTAGCGCTAGTACATAACCGTAGCGATGGCTTTGTAGAGAACACCTTTTTAGACAGAAGCGACACGAATAATATCGATGAGACCGCGTTGCGCTTTGCTGTTGAAGGCAACGTAGACGAACGAACCACGCTTGCACTTACCTACCGCTGGTATGATATTGACAACGGCTACGATGCATTCTCGCTTGATAACGACAACAAAACACTGTCTGACGAGCCGGGTTTTGACGAACACCAAACGCACGCCGTAAGTGCACGTTCTACAACAAATACTGCGGCGGGCGACTTCATCCTTATTGCCACTCATGCCTCTCATAATATTGCTTATAGCTACGATGAAGACTGGACATTCGATGGCTTCCACCCGTGGGGTTATACGTCTTTTGATGCGTACTACCGAGATGTCGAAACCCAAACTGGTGAGTTGCGTTTTGTGTCGTCTGACAGTGCCGCACTTTTCGACGGTATGACAGACTGGACCTTAGGCATATTTTATAAAAACACAGAAGAAAAGTTACTTCGTCAGTACACATACCTTGATAGTGACTTTGCCAGTGAATATACCCCAACGACTACTGCTATCTATGCTCAGACGGAAAGCCGTTTGAAGGACAACTTAGTGCTTGTAGCCGGAGTGAGAGTAGAAAACTATGACTTCGATTACGCCGATAACAACCAACTTACCCGCGCGTTTGACACCACCATGGTTGGCGGAAAAGTAGCGCTTCAGTATACGCAGGGTGATCACTTCTACTACGGCAGCATTTCACGCGGTTTTAAAGGCGCTGGCTTTAATCCCGACAGCCGAGTAAACGATAATCAGCGTTTCTTTGATGAAGAATACAACTGGAACTATGAAGTGGGTGTAAAAGGCCCGTTGCTTACGCCTGATCTTATTGCTCGTGCTGCGATTTTCTACATGGACAGGACGGATACGCAGGTAAGTGATTTTGACGTTATCACCCGTGATGACGGCACGGCAGGTTTTGTAGATATTATCGATAATGCTGATTTGGGTACAAACAAAGGGGCGGAGCTTGAACTGAGTTGGTTTGCAAGCGATGCATGGCAGTTAGATGCAAGTGTTGGTTACCTAAGCGCTACATTTGAAGGGTATACACTAGCAGACGGTACTGAAGTATCTGAGCAAAGACAGGCTCAGTCACCTAAGTGGACCGCAAACCTTTACAGTGAGTACGCACTTACAGACACTATGCTATGGCGCGTAGATGTAGACTATAAAAGCGAATACCGTTTTTCCGACGGCCA
This sequence comes from Alteromonas sp. PRIM-21, assembly GCF_027563165.1. Classification (NCBI taxonomy): domain Bacteria; kingdom Pseudomonadati; phylum Pseudomonadota; class Gammaproteobacteria; order Alteromonadales; family Alteromonadaceae; genus Alteromonas; species Alteromonas sp. PRIM-21. The sequence continues at coordinate 193,343 of NZ_JADOEK010000001.1, forward strand.
TGATGTAACTGCACCAAGCACGACGCTGGTTAATTCAGAAATCGTAGTTTTACACGGTGACTGGCAGACCTCGCTGTGGATCCAAAATGCATTTGACCGCGAGTATTACACTCGAGGTTTTGGTGGTTTCAGCAACGACCCTCGCGATGAGTATGCGTTTAACGAACCATATTACCAAATAGGTAACGGTCGCCAGTTTGGTATCACTGTTAAATACGCGTTTTAAAAAAGGAAAAGACATGCAAGTTATGGTTGAACTGTCGTTGTACCCTTTGGTAAACGAATATATACCACCTATTCAAGACTTCATTGATAGGTTAAATAGCTATAGCGATATCACGGTGACAACATGTTCTACGAGTACCCAGGTTACGGGTGATTACGCTGTAGTAATGAAAGTACTCGGCGATGAAATGCAGAGAACTCACGAAGAAGTGGGGCAGGCTATTTTCGTTGCTAAGTTTTTAAACTTCGATACTATGCAAGCAAGAAAGTCATCTTAATGACTAACTTCTTTTCTGAGTTCACTTCTCAAATTGCCGCTACTTCACTGTTAGAATGGGTAGCGGTTGTACTTGCTATCGCCTATGTATTATTAGCAGCTAAACAAAATAGCTGGTGCTGGCTCTGTGCCTTTGTAAGCACAGCTATTTATACTTGGTTATTCTGGCAAGTGACTTTGCCATTTCAATCTGCGCTTAATTTCTTTTACATGATAATGGCAGGGTACGGCTATTACCAGTGGTCGAAAGGGGCGGAAGATGGCGAGGTTAAGCCCGTGCTTCATTGGCCGCTGTGGTTGCACTCGCTAATTGTCCCAAGCATGTTATTACTCGCATGGGGCCTCTCTGAAGTGGCGGGTTCGCAATTTAATAGTGAGTACCTACTATTAGATGCAAGCATTAACTTATTGAGTGTGGTTACCACATTTATGGTGGCGCATAAAATTCTGCAAAACTGGGTTTACTGGTTTTTCATAAATTTAGCTTCGGCATATTTGTATCTACAAGTGGGTTACGCACTGTCTGCCTGCCTGTTCCTAGGTTACGTGGGCTTTGCAGTATTTGGTTATTATCAATGGCTTGTGCAATATAAGAAACAAGGTGAACAGGTTGGATATCATAGCCACGCTGCAAAAGGCGCTTAATCTTAGCGGGAGTGCAGATGTTTCGGTACATCCTGCTGGCGCGGTAAACCGTGTTTATCGCGTTCAAGACCCAGCAAATAGCCTATTGAGTTTAAATGAAGGTAACCTTCAAATGACTGCTTATCAAAAGCTTGAAGATGTCCCCATCGATTTAGCCGTTAAGTGGCTGGGCGATGATGATTTCAGTGGTGTGGAACGCAAACATCAGTTTACTTTACAGCAACATTTGTATGGAGCAGGGATAGCGCCGCAGCCAATCTGGTTAAGCGATGATGAAACCATCTGGGTAGAACAGTGGGAAAGTCATAGTGCAAGCGCAGGGCTTTCTTCAACTAGACGTCCTTCACACACATTGGCTGAAACCCTTGCGCGTATTCATTCGTTGTCTATTACAGCAAGGCCATTAAACCTAGTTGCGAGATGGCAGCACTATTGTAATGCTGCAAAGCTTGATACGAGCAGTGACCTTTACTTGAGGGCGCGAGCATTTAAAAACAACGTAATCAAAAGTGAGCAAGACGATGAAGACAGCGTGCTGTGCCACAACGACTTATTGATTAATCACCTATTGCTTGGTACCAACAATTCGATAAAAGTCATTGATTGGGAGTATGCAGCAATGGGAAATCGTTACTTCGACTTAGCAAGCTGTTGCCTTATCAATAAACTTAACATGAATGAAAGCGAAGAATTAGTTGCTCACTATGCAAATATCATGAATATTAACGAAGGCGATGCATTGAACAAGTTCAAGCTACATTCTGACATTGTTCATATAACAAACGACCTGTGGTTTGCCGCGCTTAATGCGAATAAAAGTAATTAGGCGCAAAGCGTGAAGCGCTTTAGGCTTGCCTTTGCGTAAGGCTAGTTCAATGGTCAGCTTAAACAGGCATATATAACGTTATTCGATTGAAAAAACAGCGTATTGCGTGTTAATTAAGCATGCAGTGCATGGTGGTGATAAAAAGGCTTTACCTTTTTAATGTCATCCGTATAATGCACAGCGCGCTAGGGGTGTAGTTCGAATTGGTAGAACAGCGGTCTCCAAAACCGATGGTTGGGGGTTCGAGTCCCTCCACCCCTGCCACTTTCTCTTCTTATGAACAATCTAGTTCAAACATAAAAAATATCTCCTTATAAACTTCTCATTCAGTTTTTTCTACAAACTTATTCATCATACTTTTGATTCGCAATGCTTACCGTTAGTGTTTTGTAACCTGGGTTTAAATACTCAAGAGCCTATGCGCCAGCTAATACTTGTAAAGTAAAAGGTGCCGGTGTTTGACGGACTCACGGGTAGAGTTTCTTAAACTTTGTGTGCTTACTACATAGCGCACTTTAGGTAAAAGAATGCGATAGTTATTCATTCAGCTCAGCAACTTTAGTAAACTTGGGCAAATAACGGTTTATTTACTTTAGGTCTTTTACGCAATGTCTCTTACTTCATACCAGCAGGCGGTATTACAGGAAATGGGGATCCCAGTGTGGATCACTAAAGACGCCCATGCGAAGATGAAAAAGCAGGAAGACTTAAAAGAAGGCAGTACCTCAGCACCAATGCATGGCGCGGCTGCTAGTACATCGCCACAAACGCCTTTTAGTCAAAACGGTCAAGAGAATAAGCCTTCAAAGCCAATCTCTCAAGAAGAAAAACAGTCACGCCTTGCCCAATTAAGGGCAAATGTAGGCAGTGGAGCAAAAGATAAACCTAAGCTTAAAGTTGCTGTTACAGACGAAACACCTACTCGTCGTGCGCTAACAAATGAGGCAGCTGAAAAAAATGTCGCTAATAAATTAGAAGTTGCGCAAAGCGAATCAAAAGGGTCTGAATCGCCAGAAGGTATTCCGTTAAGTGCTGAGCAGAGAGCGAAGTCACAACAATGGCTAAAAGACTTACAGCTAGCCTGTGTTCAGTTAGGTATTCCTTCATATTGGTCTAGCACAGTTATGATTGGTCGTACGCTATCTGTAAACGAAACAGCCATTGTATTGCCAGCGGCACCGCTTAAACTCACCACCGAGCAAAAAAGGGCGCTTTGGGCACAGCTTGTTAGCGCGGGGAAAGCGTTAAACAACGCTTCCGTTGCGCCCCAATAGACTAAACCTATGAAGTTAGTCATCGTAACGCCTGAAAGCTTTGATAAGCATATTGAAAGTGCACATGTTATCCATCAGCACTCACAAGTCGTACCTTGGAAGTTAAGCACCTTTGCGGATTGCTTTACTAAACCCTATTACGGAGTGTTTGCCTTTGAAGGTGACGAGGTAATCGGCTATGCCATTATGCTTGAAGTTGTTGATGAAGCAACGCTAATGGATATAGCTGTAGATAAAAACGCTAGAGGCAATGGAGTAGGGCGGGCTTTAGTTGATTTTGTCGTTGAAATGTCGGTGAAAAATGGCATGGGTGAAATCTGGCTAGAAGTACGTGAAAGTAACTACGCGGCTATTTCTCTGTACGAAAGTTCAGGTTTTGAACACATCGAAACTCGTAAAAACTATTACACCGTAGAAAGTAGCGATAACGACAAAAGCGGTATTAATGGAAATATCGCACGAAAAGAAAACGCTAAAATCATGAAGTGGGCAAACCCAAACCTAATCTAGTCTATGGCTCCACCGTTAGCCATATACGTTTCACGCATATTAAAGCACTATCCGAACTCAGCATACGCTTTCCAGCGCATAGCTGTGCGTGTTTAAATTGCATCATGTTCTCTTCACCCAAGGTAGAATTAGCATGGCCAAAGTGCTCAACAAGGCAATAGTCTCGTCTAAACGATTTGCCATAAATGTGGTTACCTATAAAGAAGGGCATCGTGTGTTAGAGCATAACGACCCTATGGGAAGCGGGCGTTATTTCAAATTTAACGTGGTGCTAAAAAAGCCAAAGCTGGGGGGGCAGTTTTGGGCGGAGAAAGTCATCTTTAGTCTATTCAACCGAATCTACTTCTTTCGACCTGACAAATATATGCACAGTGTCAGTAAAATAGAGAAGGGAGAGCGTAAGCTACTCTCCATTGCCTTGTACCTGTAAGGCAAATTTATACACCGTGCCGAAAGCCCCGTATAGCAAAGTTTCCACAGGCGTTTTAAAAGTTGACCATTTGGTCGATAAATTGTCGTCATTCTACGGTAGGCAAGGTTTCAATTCGCCGCCAATTCACTTATATTTGCGCCCTTACAATTCCCTGCCCACATTCATCTTACTCGGCGGTGGATACTTCTCTTAAAGCAGTTCGTGTAATTGGATTTTTTAAAACGCATGTCTTCAATATCGTTGGCGGAAAAAGAGCAATCAAAAGGTATTAAAATGCTTTTGGTTGCGGTGTTGTGTTTAGGACTTAACTGGCCAGGTATGAAGTTAGGGCTAGAGATTGTAGGGCCTGTCTGGATGGTGTGCCTGCGCTTTTTGTTAAGCCTTCCTGTACTTGCGTTGTTTGTATTAATCACCAAAAAGCGTCTTCCTGTGCTAAACCGTAAAGATCGCTCGGTGGTGTTTGTTGTCGCGTTTTTCCAGTTTATCCTATCGATGGGGCTTATTACCGTTTCCCTGCAGTTTATCCCTGCAGGTACGGCCAGTATTCTCATTTACACCACACCGCTTTGGATGCTGCTTATCGACACGCTATGGTATCGACAGCGCCCGCCTTCTAAACGATTAATTCTTACCGGCATTTCTACTATTGGTTGCGCAATGATCCTATTCGCCTCGGGGCAACCGGGAGCATGGCTACCCCTGTTTGGGATGTTGTTAGCGTCTGCATTGTGGGCTGTTGCTATTCGTAGGGTGTCTTTTCATAAATGGAAAGGTAGCGTTATTGAAGCGGTATTCTGGCAATTCACCATTGCTGGTTTTGCCATGCTTGCTATTGCTCTCATAGTAGAGCCAACGCCGAACTTTGGGGCCTACACGCTAAGTGACTGGCTGTTACTTGCCTATATTGGCCCTGTGGCAACGGGCCTCGGCTTTGGTCTTATGGTTGCGGCTGGGCCTAAATTACCGCCAGATAAAATTGTGTTAATTAGTACACTTACCCCGATTGTGGGCTATGTAAGTTCTGTGGTATTGCTTAAAGAAACGCTGCTGCCTATGGTAATGGCTGGCGCAATATTGATGATAGCAGCGCTAATCGTAAACGGCCTTTCACCAAGTATGCTTAAGAAAATACTGGGCAAAGGACGCACAAAGTAATGGCTGTTTAAAGAGTTAAGCGAGGTTGTATAAAATCTAAAAATGCAGAGATGCGAGACGATACGGCGCTATTTTTGTAGTACACCGCTTGCACCGATTCTCTGCGATTTGGGCTGATTATATCGTCGTTAAATAGCGCTATGAGTCTTCCCTCGCTAATATCCCTGTGAACCATAAAGTGTGAAAGTAAAGCTATACCTTGCCCTGCAATACATAGTTGTCGAATGGTTTCACCGCTTGACGCATGAAGGCTGTATTGCAAGTTGATATCTTGCTTAAGTGGCCACTTATTCAAACTTGGTGAGTCGCTAAAACCAATCAGTTTGTGGTTACTCAATGAACTTGCGTCACCGCCACCTTCAGGTAAAGGATACTTTTCAAGGTACTGCGGACTTGCAACAATATGCAGTTTACTTTTTCCTAAACGTCTAGCGTGCAGGTTAGAGTCGCTTAAATCGCCAATGCGTATTGCAATGTCGGTTTTGTGTTCTAACAAGTCGATAATGCTATCGTGACTCGTAATATCAAGCGTAATGTCAGGAAATGCTTCTTGAAACTCGCCCACTAACGGCGCTAGTTGGTGCAGCACGAAAGGGCTTGCTGCATCTACACGAAGCTTGCCTGATGGGGCGCGCTTTAACAGTCGCAATGCTTCTTCGCCTTTTTCCAATACGTTTAGCCCGTCTCTGGCATATTGGAGAAAAAGCTCACCTTCTTCTGTTAGCTCTAATCGTCTGGTAGTGCGGTTCAATAGGGTTACGTCTAAGCCATCTTCCAGCCGGGTTACCGCTCTGCTGACTTTCGCAACCTGCTGATTAAGTAAATTGGCTGCACTAGAAAAACTACCTGTATCCACGACGGTTAGGAAGGCTTCTAAATCTTCAGTTCTTGATAAGACTGGCATTACACACCTTATATTTTCATATATCGCAAAAGTATTTTGTCATTAGTGCTGTTTTTTGCAAATAAATTTATCGTCAAACTGTACGCACTTTATTAATGGCTTTTAAAAAAACGATCTAGCCGTTCTAGAAGCCAACGGTGGCGTTGTTAGTGATGCCAACTCGTTAATTACTTTTTGAGGATAACTAAAATGCCTATTGCATTATTTGCGTTAACGTTAAGTGCGTTTGCTATTGGCACAACAGAGTTCGTGATAGTGGGGCTTGTGCCTACCATTGCAACAGACCTTGGCGTTACATTACCAAGTGCAGGCTTACTGGTAAGTTTGTACGCCGTTGGTGTTGCCGTAGGCGCACCGGTTCTTACCGCCCTTACGGGTAAGTGGAATAGAAAGCATGTTCTGCTTAGCTTAATGGCGCTTTTTGTGGCAGGTAACATTCTTGCCTGGCAAGCCCCTAGCTACGAGAGCTTAATTTTAGCTCGCATATTGACAGGCCTAGCGCACGGAGTGTTCTTTTCTATAGGGTCCACTATTGCTACTGGGCTTGTGGCGAAAGAAAAAGAGGCCAGTGCTATTGCCATTATGTTTACTGGCTTAACCGTAGCCTTGGTTACTGGCGTACCTTTGGGTACTTGGATTGGTCAAAATTTCGGTTGGAGAGCAACCTTCCTAGTCGTGTCTGCGCTAGGCACTATTGCGCTAATCGGCAGTGCACTGTTGGTACCGAGTAACCTTAAACAAAGTAAGCCTGCCACCTTGGGTGAACAAATGAAAGTATTGGTTCAGCCTCGTCTGGTATTAGTGTATCTAATGACGATTTTGGGCTATGGCGGCACATTTACCGCATTCACCTATCTAGCGCCTATATTGCAGGAGGAGGCGGGTTTTGCGCCCTCTGCCATAAGCTTAATTATGCTGGTTTACGGGGTATCTGTCGCGGTAGGCAACATTTACGGTGGCAAGCTTGCAGACAAAAAAGGCCCAATTCGCGCGTTAACAATCATCTTTTCAGCCCTTGCCATCATCTTGTTTGCGCTGACGTTTACCATGGGCAGTAAAGTTGCGGCAGTGATTACTGTTTTGGTATGGGGCGCCTTTGCTTTTGGCAATGTTCCAGGACTTCAGGTGTACGTTGTTCAATTAGCAGAGAAGTTTACCCCTAATGCTGTTGATGTGGCGTCAGGTTTAAATATCGCGGCATTTAACATTGGCATAGCAGTGGGTTCAATTCTGGGCGGTGCAATTGTAGACGGCATGCAGTTATCTGATACCGCATGGATTGGCGCAATTATTTCTGTTGCAGCGTTACTTGTTACACGTTACAGCGGTTACTTAGACAAGCGCGCACTCAGTACTGCGAATACGGCGAATAACACAACGAGCGCGTAGGGAGGTCACAATGACGACAAATACCTTTGATAAGCTTGCACGACACACGTTCTCAGTAGGTGTAGAGCTTCCGCTAGATAACGACTGGGCGCATTTCGACGCCACAAAAGGTACGCCGTTTGGCGTACCTAATATGAGCGAGCATCACAGCCGTATCCAGCTAGCCGACAAGCTGGGGTTTAAAGCAGCGTGGGTACGAGATGTGCCAGTTTATGACCCTAGCTTTGGTGATGCGGCTCAGGTTTTCGAAACTTTCACATATTTGGGCTATTTGGCGGGTATTACAGACAACATCCTATTAGGTACGGCTGCTGTTGTGCTACCTCTTAGGCAGCCATGGCTTGTTAAAAAGGCGGCAGCAACGGTACAGCAGCTAAGTAACGACCGCCTCATACTCGGTGTAGCCAGTGGGGATAGACCGGTTGAGTATCCGTTGTTCGATGTCGATTTTGACAGTCGCGGCGAGCAATTCAGGCAGTCACTGGAAATTGTAAAGCACGGTGAGAATTCCCTTAAGCCTGGCATGTCGCTGTTACCGCGTTCAACAACGCCGCCATTGTACGTTGCAGGGCTCGCTCAGCAGAGCCCTCAGTGGGTTGGAGAAAATATGGACGGTTGGCTGGCGTACCCCGGCACACCAAGCGATCATTTTAAGCGGGTTGAGCTATGGCGAAACGTAGCGGGCAACAAGCCGTACGTTAGCTTTATTCATCTTAATTTGGTTGAAGACGATGAAGCGCCCATAAAACGCCACCGATTCGGGGTTGAAACTGGTGTAAATGGGCTTATCAAAGAACTCAATGCAATGAAAGAAGCGGGTGTTGATCATATTGGCCTGCACTTCAGACGTAATATGCAGCCGGTAGAAGACGCTATGCAGCGCATTGCTGACTACGTATTACCTCACTTTCATAAATAACGGAACCAACAAGGAGGCATCATGCCGAATGTAAATCAGTCACAATCTAAAATTCCTTCGCTAGGTGTAGGCACGTTTCGCTTAAAAGACGACGAAGCCTATAACAGCGTGACAATGGCACTTGAAGTGGGTTTCCGTCATATTGATACGGCGCAAATATACGGCAATGAAGAAGCGGTAGGACGCGCTATTAAAGACGCTATTGCAAACAACCTTGTTGCACGTGAAGACCTTTACGTCACCACCAAGGTGTGGAATGACAAGCTGAATAAAGCAAGTTTTGTGGATAGTGTAAAAGAGAGTTTGGAAAAGCTTCAACTGTCGTACGTTGACCTGCTACTTATTCATTGGCCGTCACCGGAAAACGGCGAAAGCATGGAAGAATACCTAGGCGAATTACTGCGCGTTAAGGAAATGGGCTTGGCAAAAGAAATTGGTATTTCTAACTTTACCGTGGAACAAATTGAAGAAGCGGTGAGCATTCTGGGTGAGGGCGTAATCGCCACGAATCAGGTAGAGGTACACCCATATCTTACTAATGAAAAAGTGCGTGCAGCGTGTGAGAAACACGGTATCACAGTGACAGGATATATGCCGTTTGCTGTTGGTAAAGTGCTAAAAGACGAGACCATCATTTCAATTGCAGATAAGCACGGCGTGAGCACTGCTGAGGTAGTGGTAGCCTGGGAGCTAGCCCATGGTTTAGTCACTATTCCGTCGTCGACTAAGCGCAAAAATCTGGAATCGAATTTCAGAGCGCTTGAACTTACCTTAGATGCAGAGGATATCGCAAAAATTGATGCGCTAGATTGCGGTGACCGTCAAGCCAACCCAGATTTTTCACCCGAGTGGGATTAATCGAAAAAATTACCTTGTTAAGGAGCTTTTATGCAAGCTAACGTTTGGCAATTTGAACAGGCTGGCGCATCACTGGTAAAGCAGGTACGCGAGTTTTCTGAGCCGAAGGCAGGGCGTATTGTCGTGCGCAACTATGCTATTGGCATTAACCCAGTTGACTGGAAGTTTATCGATGATAACCCGCGCGACTGGGAAAAAGGGCATATTCCCGGTGTGGACGGTGCAGGTGTTGTTGTCGCTGTAGGTGAGGGCGTGGATAACAGCCTATTGGGTAGGCGAGTGGCATACCATCATAGCCTGGGTGAACACGGAAGCTTTGCCGACCATAGTGAAGTGTACGCAAGTCGCGTAATGCTAGTGCCAGAAAGTGTGGATTTTGCGCTAGCTGCCGCGTTGCCATGCCCAATGCTTACTGCTTGGCAAGCTTTCAGCAAAGTACCGGTAAGAAAGGGCGCTGACGTTCTAGTTAGCGGTATGGGAGCAGTAAACAAACTACTAGCACAAATGCTTTCACAAGCAGGTTTTAGCGTGCACGTAATCTCAGGTAGCTTTACTCAAGAGCAAGCTGCTGATATGGGAGTAACAACCATTAATCGCAATAAGCCTGAAGGGCAAACCTTTTATGCGCTTTTCGACGCAAATGGCCCAGACTATGCAGCATCCCTGGTGCCGCTTCTTGAAGCTAACGGCCATGTTGTAAGTATTTTAGGTCGTATCGAAGAGCCTATTGATGCGCCTTTTACGCGCACTATTTCTTATCATGAAATAGCCCTTGGTGCGCTGCATGATTATGGCGATTTGCCACAGTGGCAGCGCTTGGTGAAAGATGGTGAGGCTCTACTTGAACAAGTTGCTGCGCAATCTTTGGTGGTTGAGATCCCCAACCTTTTTGAATTTGATAATTTGAACAAGGCCCTGCAATTTTCAAAAGAAGATAAGCGAAAAGCGGTGGTTACGGTGTCATAAAGCCGGAACGATTAGGTTTCTTCCTTTATCTTTGGCAACGTAGAGGGCTTTATCAGCTCGCCTAAAGGCTTCGACAATATCGTCGGAGCCTTTACATAACGTCCAACCTATACATGCTCCCAACTTCCTATCATCAATCGATGCGATGGTTAATTGGTTTATAGCACAGTGAAGGGCGTCCAATTGCTTTGCAAATTCCTCGGCTTCGCTAGACTGGCTATCATTAGGCTTTGTAATGCGCTTTGCAATGGCAAACTCTTCTCCACCATAGCGCGCTGCTACTTGTCCCTCATCATTAAGCGGCGCAAGAATGTTAGCAATGCCCTTTAATACTTCGTCACCTACATCGTGCCCAAATGTATCGTTGATACTTTTGAAGTGATCTAAGTCGATTAGCGCAATGGCTAGCGCGTCATGATCGTGCAAGGTTTTATCAAACGTATTGTCCACGAACATATCCAGCGTACGGCGATTGGGCAATTCCGTTAAACTATCTTTGGAAGCCAGTTCTGCTAGGGTGCTATTCGTTTGTTCGAGTGCAAGGGTACGTTCCTTTACCAGCGCTTCTAATTTAGAGGCCTGTTCACTTTTTAACTTTGCAGCTTCTTTCTGTGCGTCTCTTTCTCTTTGAACAACTTTCACCATATAGCTGGCAGTAAGTGCAACCATAAATAGGCATGTCATAACTAGCCCAGACATGAAAGTGGCAACGGGCTCTAGGTAAAGGTCAACCTCAAAAAGAGCAATGACGGTCAAAATTAGCGTACTGAAGGTTACAGGAAACATTGCCGCGGCAAGCCACTTAGCTCTATCAGAGCCGCGCTTGTGCTCTACGACGATAACAATACCCGCTATCAGTATGTAAGGGAAAAAGAGGACAACAGGAAGCTTTAAGGCAATATCTAACCCTACCGTTTGCCAAAGTAAAATACCCATAAAGGGCAACACTACACAAAAACGTTTAACCGTCTTTGCCCCGTACACTTCATGGTTGTCTCTGGCAAGCGTTTGAAACAATACCCAAAAGGAAGTAATCAATACCGAATAAATACTGATGGCATAGCTAATGTCATTCAAGTTTGGTGTATTTGGCCACAGTAGTTCAAATGCGTAACCGAACACGCGGAAAAACCAAAATGTTGTCGCAAAAATAAATGATGCAAAGCTCAAAAAAACTAAGTTACGGCTGGCAATATAGCCTAATGCACAAAGTAGAGTAAGCAGCCCCATTGCGCCGAAAAATGCCATATCCCGCTGCAAGGTTTTCATATACAGGTTACTGTAATACTCAGGCGTAGCCACAGAGAAACTGTACCTCAGTATCTCGCCAGACATGGTGCCGCTAAATTCCGTATAAGATGAAGCTGGCAACACAGAAGGGAAATGATAATTGGGCGTATTCACCGCACGCGTGTGATAAGGCGTATCGTCGCCAGTTTGCCAGCTATTATGGCCGTCTGTAACAGCCAAGGTTTTTACAGCAGGGAAGCTTATTGAAAACCAAACGGGAACTTGTGTATCTAACTGGTTAGAAACACGAACTTTGAAATGCAAATACTGTGAAGGCGATCTATCAATAACATCAGCGCTATAAAACCACTCTTCATCGCCCCTAATGCTAGCTGAGTCACTTACCGCAAAAACCACATCGCTATCTAAAGAAAGCATAGATTGTGGGTTATTGAAATTAGCTGCGTTGGCCGTTTGGCAACAGCATGCTATCACAAGCCATGCGAGCAATAATCGCAGCATTCACCATCCTTGTTTTATGTTTTTATATATAAATCAATATAGCACATTGTTTTTAGATTTTAGCGTGCAACAAATAAAACATAAGTATAGTTATCAAAATTTTTAATTTTAGTGTTGAAACCCGTCACACTTCATTTGTTACTGAAATTGGGTGTGCTCCAAAAAAAAAGCCGCTTACGCTACGTAAACGGCTTTTTGCTTAGGTCCAAAGGGAGATTTGGATTTAAAATTTACCTCTAAACGAAGCAAACCAGTTCGTGCTAGTGTCGTAAACTGTTGGATACGTGTTACCGTTACCAAGAGCTGGGCCGGCACCAGAATAAACTGGAGGCTGCTCGCCAAGAAGGTTAAGAACACCCATAGTTAGTTCTATGTTATCGCTGACGTAGTAAGTACCAGAAAGGTCTAAGTAGCTTATAGCTCTAAAGCCAGTTTCAAGGGTATCACCCTCATCATCGTTCTGTGTAGAGCCGAAGTATCTCCAAGTTGCAGTAATATCAACGTCTAGGTTGGTATTCCACGTTGCCATAAATCTATGACGATACTCTGGACTAGGGGCGTCACATGCGTTACCAAAGAAACCAGCACACTCAACAGGATCTCCACCTGGGAATGGTACAGTGCTGTTTTCGTCTAGTATCGTTGATGCATAGTCGAAACGTACGTCACCCATCTCTGTTTGTAGGCTGTAGTTTATTTGTAAGTCAACACCAGATGTTGCAAGTGATGCAATATTAAGGTTAGTTTGTTGGAAGCCCACGCCAAACGTACCAGCAGCAAGAGAGCCTGCTGAAGAACGTGTGATAAGGCTACAGAATGTAGGGTCACCACTATCTAGACAGTTGTCGAAGATCGTTTGTGCTGGGATACCAGAAGCAATTGCATCGTCTACTTCGATATCGAAGTAATCTACGCTAACTGACAGGCCTTCGATACTTGCTGGAGTAATAACAACACCGAACGTGACGGTATCTGCAGTCTCTGGATCTAGGTTCGGGTTACCACCTGTTAGAGACTGTGTTTGACCCGAGATTACGTCAAGGATATTGCCGTATTGGTCTGCAGTTACACCAGTGCGTGCACAAGTTTCAAGTGAAGCAATTGGGTTGGCTCCTGCGCACGGATCATACAACTGTTCGCCGCTAGCATCGGTACCCGCTGGGCTTAGGTTAGGTAGTCCTGTATTTTGACCAGTGTACAGGTCAATTACGTTTGGAGCACGAACCGCGCGCTGATATTGCGCACGAAGTTTCACGTCTTCAACTGGCGTCCATGATAACTGATAGCCGTAGGCATTAGTGTCAAAACTGTTAGACGTGCCGTTACCTGCTGTGTCGTAGTCAGAAAAACGATACTGTGCGCTAAACACTAACTCTTCAGCTAACTCTGCGCCAGAAATAAGAGGTATTTGAACCTCGGTGAAAAATTCACGAACTTCAATTTTACCTGCTACTGCAAGCGTTGCACCACCAACACCAGTAAAACCACCGCCTTGAACTTGGCTAATTTCATCAGGTGATGACGCTAGTTCGTCTTTACGGTATTCAATACCGAATAAGATGCCGATACCGTCATCTGCCGTAGGAAGCTTAATGCCGTAGTCACCTAAGTTAGCTTGGATATCCGCGCCGAATACTTTTTGTGAAGTTTCCCCGTTTACAATACCAATACCTTGAATGAAATCTAATTGATCTTGCGTTACTGAGCTTTCACCACCAGGGCGTTGGAAGATGTTATAAGGAACACAGCCACCAGACTGGTCAATACATACAACATTACCATCTTCGTCAGTGGTTGCTAATAACGCTTGCTGTAGGTTAGCAACGACGAAATCGTTAGTTGCTGAACTCTGATCCCGAGTTTCTGAAATTTGTCCAAATATGTTCCAAGCCCACGTATCATCGATGAAACCATTCAGGCCACCAACGACTCTCCATGCGCTGTTCTCAAGACGAGAGTTACGCGAGCCACCTTCAACGTTACGGTGAGATGCTGTGATCCCGCTAACAATTACATCGTTCGCAATATCATCAGCCGAACAACCAAAAATGTCAGTGAACGCTAAACCGCTGTTACCTTGGATTAGTGGGTTTCCACAGTTGATGTCGTACGCACCGATACCAAACGAAGCACTTGGAGCAATTTGTGCGTCACTGGTGTTGTTGATAAAACCAAAGTCAAGATACGCTTCTAGATTGTCGCTGATTTCATAGTCGCCTTTAGCGTACAAATGATAACGCTCAGAAGGACGTTGGAAGAAGTTAGTTGCACCAAAGTTATAGGTTTGGCTTGGGCCACCAGCGTAAGAAATGAGATTTCCGTCTTCCTCTTGGAATGCAAAACCACCTGGACCACCAAACAGACGGAAGTTAGCTGAACCTACACAACCAAACCCTTCAAAGCTTGATGCACCATTACTTTGACCTAATGTACATGCTGAGAAAATTCTATCAGACTGAACGATTTCCTGACGGTCTTCATACGAAGCATAAACCGTTACATTGCCTTTACCATCAGAAGATGATGATCCGAACATGGCGTAGATTAAGGTTTCGTCGCCGTCCATAGTTGAACCTGGAACAGGCTGCTCGGCTGCGTTTAGCACACCTTCATACAAACCGTTATCGTTGTCAGCATAGTTTGTGCTGAACTGACCACCAAATTCAACGCCTTCAAAATCGTCGCGAAGAATAAAGTTTGCAACACCACCAACAGCATCAGAGCCGTATACCGCTGATGCACCACCTGTTAGGATGTCTACACGTTCTAACATTTGCGTTGGAACTAGGTCGACGTTAGCTGCGCTGGTTCCCGAAGAACCATATGGGAGGCGCTTGCCGTCAATCAATACCAAAGTTCTGTTCGCACCTAAACCACGGAGGTTTAGTGTTGCAGTACCCGTTGAACCGTTGGAAACTTCTGACGCTTGTCCCGCGAATACTTGTGGAAGTACGTTAACGAAATCTTCTACACGTAAGTTACCGCGTGCGGCTGCTTCAGCGCCTGATACACTTAGTACAGGTGTGGCTGCTGCAACATTGGGGTTTGAAAGTAAACGTGAACCAGTGACTTCGATTTTCTCGACCGGTTCTTCCTCTGACTCAACTTCTTCTTGGGCGTAGACACTACCAGAAAATGCCAACGATGCGGCAGCGCCAAAGGCGCAGGCAAGTCTCACCGACTTTGCCAGTTTGTGGTTTTTAAACATTGTAGTCTCCCTAGACTTTAATTTTTTGCTTTAATTATTTTTAGTGTGTTTTTTAGACACTTATTATGTATTGCACAACTTTTGAATATTATCAATAGCATATATTCGTAAAATCTAAGAAGCGGCTCTTTTTAATAAATATTTATTGTTATTTTATAAAAAGTTTAACTTTCAGTAATATTTTGCGCCTTTTTGTACAGCAATGTGATTGGGATAAGTCTAAGATATCCAGACAGATAATCGGATTGGGCAGTCAGAAAAGAGCAGTAGAAATCTGATTCTTTATACTTTAGTTTAATTTTTTTCACTGTTTTGCGTACCAGCGTCAAAGATAAATTAAGCGCAAATTTAGAGATGATGGCGAATAAATTAAGACAAATTGCGTCAGAAATCGGAATGTTCAAAAATTCGTTTTGGGTGTTGCTTTGGGAGGAAAAGTCAGACCCATTGACCCGGCAATTGTAGTTTCATGGTTTTAAAGCATCTGGTAATAGCTTAACTAACTTTTGGGAGCGCTGTTTACAGATATTATAGTTCTAACAACGATTTCAGCTTTTTAAGGTATCGACGGCTAACGGGTATCGAATCTCCTGTCGCCATTAGAAGCGTAGCAAGGCCATTATCCAAGAGTTTAATTTCCCCAACACATGATAACCTCACTAAGTATTGCCGGTGACATCGAACGAGCGCGGTTCTCTCTTCTAAGGTTTTTAATGTGAGTTGCGTGTCTGCTTGTTTCTCTAAAGTTCTTACATGTACGCCCGCCACATCGCTATAGGCAAAATGAATATCTGATTCAGGTAATAGCAAAATGCGCTGATGGCCCAAACAGGGAATATGCATCAACGTAGGTGAGGCGATTGTGTCGATACCAGTCTGGGGGAAGCTTCTCTTTTTAAGCCTTGTAAGTGTTTTACTGAGCCGCTCTGGTTCTACTGGTTTTAGTAGGTAATCAAACGCATTATCTTCAAATGCCTGAAGGGCATATTGTTCAAATGCCGTAACCAATACAACATAAGGCATGGTGTCTACGTCAAGCATAGCTAACATATCTAGCCCCGAGAGTTGGGGCATTTCTATATCCAGAAAAATAACATCTGGATTGTATTGTTTTATTAATGCCAACCCTTCTATTGCGTTTGCAGCCTCGGCTAGAACTTGAACCTCATTGGTTTCGTTTAGCAACTGACGAAGCTCATCCCTGGCGAGGGGTTCATCGTCAATAACAAGTGCCCGGAATGCTGAGTTCTTGGTCATTGTTAGCCCTGATGAGAATGATGGTGAGTATGTGGGATAGAGAAAGACATCCGGGTGAAGTGGTTAGCCCGACACTCGATTACCAGACCTGCTTGTTGGCCAAACTGATGAATAAGCCGTTTATCTACAATATCCATTCCTAAACCCGCGTCTTGCTTTTTCTTGGATTTATACAAGCCAGCATTATCTTCTACAAGAATGTGAATATGGTCATCCGCCGTACAGCGTACATTTAAAGATAGATGCCCCCCCTCTATGCACTGAGCGATGCCGTGCTTGACCGCATTTTCAACTAATGGCTGTAGCGTAAAACTAGGTAAAAGTGCTGACATTGCCGCTTCGTCGTATTTTACCGTGATCTGTAGGCGCTCCGCAAAACGCGCTTTTTCAATCGCCAAATAAGCATTAACGTGATCAATTTCTTCTTTGAGGGTAACAATTGCTGTATTTTGCTTGAGATTTATTCTAAAAAAGCGCGACAAGCTTAGCACGAGCTCTCTGGCCTTTTTGGGGTCGCGGCGGATAATAGCGCTAATGGTATTGAGCGCGTTAAAAAGAAAATGCGGGTTTACCTGTGCATGTAACAGCTTTATCTCTGATTGTGAGAGTAAATCTTTTTGTTGTTGATATTCGCCGTAAACTATCTGACTAGACAGTAATTGAGCGATGCCTTCTGCCATAGATAGTGTAACCGTCGACATAAACTTTCGTTTGGGTTCATAAAGCTTGATGGTACCCACAACTTCTGAACCGGAGTGAAGCGGTATAATTAACACGGAGCCCAGCGGACAGTTTTTGTCTAGGGTGCATTGATAAGGAAGTTCAGCGCCGTCTAAATGCACTATCTTATTATTGTTTAAAGACTCCATGGTACTTGCTGATGAGATGGGCGTATTTGGCAGGTGATGATCCGCTCCCGTTCCTATAAACGCTAAAATCTTTTCTTTATCGGTAATTGCTACGGCGCCCACATTGGTTTCTTCATACACAATGCGTGCAACTTTTTCTGCGTTTACCGGAGTAAATCCAGACGTAAGTATGCCCACCGAGCGGTCAGCTATGGACAGTGCCCTACGTGAAAAAGTAGCTGAGTACTTTTCAAATATTGTTTTCTTGTCAGATAAGATACTGATAAAAAGTGCGGCCCCCACAGTATTTGCAATTATCATAGGTGCGGCAATAGCACTAACCAGTGCGTAAGACTTTTCAAAAGGTTCTGCAACAGTAAGTAGAATAGCCATTTGAAATAGCTCTGCTACAAAGGTAACAGCGCCCACTTTCCATGGATTAAACAGATCCAAGCTCTTATTCTTTTTAACGTAGTAAACGTGCACCAGGCCACCAATCAAACCTTCCAATGTGGTGGAGATAGCGCAGGCCACATCAGTAAAACCTCCCAATGAATAACGATGTAGGCCGCCGGTTAACCCTACGGCAAACCCAACTATTGGCCCGCCTAGCAACCCTCCTATGACGGCGCCAATGGCCCTAGTGTTAGCTATAGCATCGTCTATTTGCAGGCCAAAATAGGTACCCAACACACAAAATGAAGAAAAAACTAAGTACACCAGATAGCGGTGCTTGCGGTGGGAGGAAATACTGAGAATAGGGAGGAATAACGGTGTTTTACTGAGCATGTACGCGAGTACAAGATACACACACATTTGTTGAAGTAGTGAGAGTATGAGTTCCATGCTTGCCAATATTACCGCCAGTTAAAGGTGAGCCTCATTATAACTCATTTAAAACGTACAAAATAAATAGCCGCCCCATCTAAAGGGCGGCTCATCATACTGTCTGTATTTCGATTACTCAGTCACGCGTCCACTGGTTGAGTGGGCTTTTCAGCACTTACAGATATAGGTTCGAGTGGGGCTTCGCCTTTCCCTTTAGAAATTCGAATGACATACACTGTGGTAATCAAAGATGCAACAAGCCCAATGATTGTTGATATATTCATCGCCATACCGAAACCCAAGGTGTCGTTATTTAAAATAAAAGTTACACAAACGGCAGTCATAAACATAGCCGGCACCGTAGTGATCCAATGCAATTTATTGTGCCTAAGTAAGTACGCAGACGCAGTCCACAACATCATGACGGCGGTTGTCTGATTGGCAAACCCGAAGTAGCGCCAGATAACACCGAAATCGACTTGGGTGAGGATGCCGCCCAGAACAAATAAAGGGGCAGCCATAAATAACCGGTTACGTATACCTTTTTGTTCGACTTTAAAGTACTCAGCCATAATTAGGCGGCTTGAACGAAAGGCGGTGTCGCCAGACGTGATAGGCAGAATCACCACACCAAGAAACGCGAGTACGCCACCCACAACACCCAAGAGACCGAATGATGAAGCGTAAACAACGTTTCCAGGGCCACCGTCAGTAATGGCTGCAGACAGCGCTTCTAAATTGTCGAAGTATGAAAGGGCAATCGCACACCAGATAAGGGCAATCACGCCTTCGCCTATCATTGCACCAAAAAACACGAAGCGTCCGTTTTTCTCGTTTTCCATGCAACGGGCCATTAGTGGTGATTGGGTTGCATGAAACCCAGATATAGCGCCACAAGCAATAGTAATGAAGAGCGCAGGCCATAGCGGCATATCGTTAGGGTTAAGGTTAGTCAGCATATCGCTTGCTGAAAACTGACTTAAAATAGAGTGCTGGTCAGAATAGCTGGCTGCGGCTAATAAACCTACTGACATGAAGATAAGAAGTGCACCGAAAAACGGATAGAAGCGGCCAATAATTTTATCTACTGGAACTATGGTTGCCAGTATGTAATAGGCGAAAATAATAGCTACCATGGTGCCAACTTCAACCTGCAATGATGTCTGGTCATTGACTAAATTGGTAATCATACCCGCAGGCGCTGAGACAAAAACCACACCCACCAGCAGAAGTAGCACAATAGCGAACAGGTTCATAAAGTGTTTAGCGCCTCGACCCAAGTAACGGCCAGACAAACTAGGCACAGATTCACCATTATTACGAACTGACAGCATACCCGAAAAATAATCGTGCACGGCACCGGCAAAAATGCAGCCTAATACAATCCAAAGCATAGCTGCTGGGCCATATAGCGCTCCCATGATAGGGCCAAAAATAGGGCCTACGCCAGCAATGTTGAGTAGCTGTACGAGATACACCTTTGGCGTAGACATAGGAACAAAATCTACACCGTCTTTTTGGCTGTGGGCAGGAGTGGGGCGTGCTGGCGTAACACCAAATACCTTTTCGACAAAGGTGCCATATATAAAGTAGCCAGCAATAAGGGCGGCTACACAAATCAAAAACAATATCACAGGGCATTGTCCTTATTTTTATAAATAGGGTTTATAAAAAGGGTCTGTTGCTCATGTTGTAAACGCTGTGTACAACAATGTTTGAAATAGGTTAACGATATGAAAATGTGTATGCATGAAAAAAAGCAGTGAGCGGTCGCATAGCAAATTAAGCGGTAGGGAGTATGTAATTTCGCTCTACTGTTACGTGCAGTAAAATGCTAAAATCCGCGCAAATAATTACCAAGCCGTATCAAGCGTTTTACCGCAATACTCAATTTGCGCGGAAAAGCATTGCTTATCCGTTATAAAACGCGCCTGTAAATAATTGGTTTACAGGGATAATAGATAACGAAGATAAGTATTGATGTCAGATAAAAAGCTTCTAGAAGAGATTAAAAAGCGACGTACGTTCGCAATCATATCGCACCCGGATGCGGGTAAAACCACCATTACTGAAAAAGTACTGTTGTTCGGGCGCGCCCTGCAAACGGCGGGGACTGTAAAGGGGAAAAAATCGGGGCAGCACGCTAAGTCTGACTGGATGGAAATGGAAAAAGAACGTGGCATCTCGGTAACGACCTCAGTCATGCAGTTTCCTTACAGCGACCACTTGGTAAACCTGTTAGATACGCCGGGACACGAAGATTTCTCTGAAGATACCTATCGTACACTAACGGCGGTTGATTCGTGCCTTATGGTAATCGACGCGGCTAAAGGTGTAGAAGACAGAACCCGTAAGCTAATGGAAGTTACCCGTTTGCGCGATACGCCAATTGTGACTTTCATGAACAAGCTAGACCGTGATATTCGCGATCCTATGGAACTTCTGGATGAAGTAGAAACCGAGCTTGATATCCTGTGCGCGCCAATCACTTGGCCAATTGGCTGTGGAAAGAGCTTTAAAGGTGTATATCACCTTCACCGCGACGAGACTATTTTGTATCAAAGCGGCCAGGGTCACACGATACAGGACGTGCGTATCATTAAAGGGTTAGATAATCCTGAGTTAGATACTGCAGTAGGAAGTGACCTAGCTGAAACCTTGCGTGAGGAGCTTGAACTCGTTCGTGGTGCGTCTAACGAATTCGATAAAGAACTATTCCGTGAAGGCCAGTTAACGCCAGTATTCTTCGGTACAGCATTGGGTAACTTCGGCGTTGACCACATGCTTGACGGATTGGTTGAGTGGGCGCCTGCGCCACTTGGTCGTGAAACCGAAGAAGGCACAATCGAAAGCACCGATGGGAAGTTCAGCGGCTTTGTCTTTAAGATTCAGGCCAATATGGACCCGAAACACCGTGACCGTATCGCGTTTTGTCGTATTGTGTCTGGCAAGTACGAGAAAGGCATGAAAATGCGCAACAGCCGCTTAGGCAAAGATGTGCGTATCTCTGATGCTCTGACTTTCTTAGCGGGTGATCGTGCTTTACTAGAAGAAGCTTATGCTGGCGATATCATTGGCCTGCACAACCACGGTACTATCCGCATTGGTGACACCTTTACTTCGGGCGATAACTACCGTTTTACTGGCATTCCAAACTTTGCGCCAGAGCTATTTAAGCGTATTCGTTTGAAAGATCCACTCAAGCAAAAACAATTGCTGAAAGGCCTTATTCAGCTTTCTGAAGAAGGTGCAGTTCAGGTGTTTCGACCCCTTGCAAACAACGATTTGATCGTAGGCGCGGTTGGTGTGCTTCAGTTTGATGTGGTAGTGGCACGACTTAAAGCCGAATACAATGTAGATGCACTTTACGAGCACGTGAACGTTGCAACAGCCCGTTGGGTTTACTCGGATGATGAGAAGAAACTAGACGAGTTCCGCCGTAAAGGTGAGCAGAACCTTGCCCTTGATGGAGGCGACAACCTGACGTACATCGCGCCAACAATGGTGAACCTGCAGCTATCGCAAGAGCGTTACCCAGATATTCAGTTTACGAATACGCGCGAAAATTAAGCTAGAAAAAATTAATTAAAGATAATATACATTATGAACATACATGCACTATTAGTTAACCGTTTCACTGAAGCGCTACAAGAAATGGGCGTAGAAAATGCGCCAGTGCCAGTTTCGCGCAGTGCACGCCCTGAGTTTGGTGAATACCAGTTTAACGGCGCTATGGCCCTTGCCAAGCAGCTTAAGCAAAAGCCTCGAGATATTGCAGAGAAGATTGTTGAGATCGTTAAACTTGACGATATTGCCAGTAAATTAGAAGTGGCTGGTCCTGGCTTCATTAACGTACATTTAAACGACGATTGGCTGTCTAATCAGTGTGAGCTATCGCTAACCGATCCGCGCTTGGGTATTGCTAAGTCAAAAGAACAGAACATTGTTGTAGACTATTCATCGCCTAACTTAGCCAAAGAGATGCACGTGGGCCACCTGCGTACGACCATTATTGGCGACGCTGTGGTTAAAGTACTTGAGTTCTTGGGTCACAACGTAATTCGTCAAAACCACATGGGCGATTGGGGCACCCAGTTCGGCATGTTGCTTGCGCACCTATCAGACAAGCTTCAAGAGGAAGTAGCGGAAACTGCGCTTTCTGACCTTGAAGACTTTTATCGCGAAGCCAAAGTACGTTTCGATGAAGAAGAAGGCTTCGCCGACCGTGCCCGTGAATACGTAGTTAAACTGCAGGGCGGCGACGCTCAGTGTTTGGCGCTGTGGGAAAAGTTCATTGATGTGTCTATTGCTCACTCTGAAGAAGTTTACGACAAGCTAAACGTAAGCCTTACCCGTAAAGATATTATGGGGGAGTCTGCGTACAACCACGACCTAGCTAATGTGATAAGCGACCTTAGAGAAAAAGGTATTGCGGTTGAAGACCAAGGCGCGCAGGTGGTGTTTATTCCTGAGCTTGCCGATAAGGAAGGTAACCCAGCTGTTTATATTGTTCAGAAGTCGGGTGGTGGCTATCTTTACGCAACTACTGACCTTGCTGCAATGCGCTATCGCAGTGGCAAGCTAAATGCCGACCGTACGCTTATTCTTACAGATGCTCGCCAAGCCCTGCACTTCAAGCAAACTGAAATTGTAGGCCGCAAAGCAGGATTCATGAAAGAAGAGCAAACTTACGAGCATTGTCCATTTGGTATGATGCTAGGCAGTGACGGTAAGCCATTTAAAACCCGTACTGGCGGCACGGTTAAACTGGTTGAGTTGCTAGATGAAGCCGTAGAACGTGCAGGTAAGTTGATTGCTGAGCGCGATAACGATTTAAGTGAAGATGAGCTTAAAGAAGTTGCCCGCAAGGTAGGTATTGGCGCGGTAAAATACGCTGATCTATCTAAAAACCGCACAACCGACTACATGTTTAACTGGGACTCAATGCTAAGTTTTGAAGGTAACACGGCGCCTTACCTTCAATACGCGTATACCCGAGTGAAAAGCTTGTTCAGAAAAGCGGGTGTTGATATGGCAACTATGCCGGTAGATATCAATATAGTTGAGAAACAAGAGCATGCGCTAGCCGTGTTACTGATGCAGTTTGAAGAAGTAATTGGCATGGTATCTCGTGAAGCGACACCTCACGTGTTGTGTACATATCTATACGATGTGGCTTCAGCGTTCATGACGTTCTACGAAGCTTGCCCAATGCTAAAAGATGGGATTGAGCCAACTGTACGTGATAGTCGTTTAGCACTGTCAGCTTTGGTTGCCAAAACCCTAGAGCAGGGTTTAACCCTACTTGGCATCGAGACACTAGAAAAAATGTAGCGTTCGCGGTACAACATAGGTAGTGATATTGAAAAGGCTGACTTTGATTGTCAGCCTTTTTTTATGCTTACCGCTAACGGTTAAAGCTACAGTTCATCGGTGCAAACATTTTCTTTTACCGTTTGTTTAGAACCGGAAAAGGTGCTGAATACTCAAAAGTCGAAAACTACAAAAATACAACTCAAAATAAAGACAGGAAAATCCAATGACTAAGATCCTTGCATTTGCAGGTAGTACCCGCAAAGGTTCGTTTAACCAAGCTATTGTTAACATCGCTGCTGAAGGCGCACGCGAGGCTGGCGCAGAGGTTACCGTTATCGACCTAGCCGACTTTCAAATGCCATTATTTAATGAAGATGAGGAAGCCGAGTTTGGCATGCCTGAAAAAGCACAGGCGTTCAAAGAATTGCTAATGAGTCATGATGGTTTTCTAGTTGCCTCACCAGAATACAACTCTAGCTATCCCGCACTGCTAAAAAATGCTATCGACTGGGCATCACGCATGGGGGAAGGCGAAAAGCCATTGCAGGCATATCGCGGTAAGGTGGCTGGAATTATGGCTGCGTCTGCTGGTGGGCTAGGTGGCATGCGCGTGCTGGTGGTGCTGAGAATGTTACTTGAAAATCTAGGTACTATGGTGCTGCCAAACCAAAAAGCTATTGCGAAGGTAAATACGCTTATGGAAGATGGCGCAATTACGGATGAAAAGACGATTAAGCAGCTTAAAAATTTGGGTAAAGAAACGGCTGAGTTGGCTGGTAAGCTAGCGAAATAATAGTCGTTGGTACAACATCTTATAGATACACAGAAAGCTCGGCTGCAAATTATTACAGCCGAGCTTGAATTTAGTTTATGCCACGCTGAGTTTCCAAATAGCTAGCAAAACTGCCAAGCCAATGGCTTCCCATGTAGTGCATATCACCAAACACCGCGTTTAATCCTGCTTCACGGTGTGCTTTTAGCGTTTTCTTCAGTACTGGTAAGCGTGCGTCATCGTCTGGTAAAGCGCTTATAATGCCTTCAATCATCCACGCACGGCTGATGTTTAGCCCGTCTAGGTGAGCGAGCTTACCATCCGTTTTGTCTGTCACGGTCGCAGGCGCAAGCCAACTTGATTTTTCAGCGGTTAGGTCTGGAAAGAATGCTGAAAGCCATTGGCTGTAGTCTTTTTTAGCCATTACTCGGCGCATTAGGTCGGCTTCAGCCAAGCACGGTGATAGAAAATCCTGCCCTGAAGGCTCGTAGGCTAGGGGGCATTGCTTATCAGCCTGGTAATATTCTTTTACTCTAGATGTAAGCAGTGCTTCAAAGTCCCTGTTATCTGCTACCTTCGCCCAGTCTAACATTAGTCCAAAAGCAAAGGCGGTTTGGCTGTGTTCACCCGTTCGAATAGGGTAAGCCAATTTAGGTAACCACGCACTTACTCTTGCCACAATTTCTTCCTCAAGTGGTAGTAGCGTGTTCAGCCATTCCTTTGCTTCTGGAATTGATGATTGGCGTAGTTCCGCGGTTAATTGTAGAAACCAAGCAAGGCCATAGGGGCGCTCAAATGATGCATTGTTTTCGCGCTTCAGGCTAGCCAGTTCACCTTGAATGTTCTCTGTAGTAAAGCTGGTGTCGAGCTTTTCAATGATCTCATCTTTATCCACCGCGTCTTGCGCAGTATTTAACATCCTTACCAAAAGCCAATGGCCATGGACCGACGAATGCCAGTCTAAACAACCATAAAAGGCCGGGTACAGTTTACTAGGCGCTTTAACGTCGTCGGCACTATTCATCATGTGTTTTACTACATTCGGAAACTCTTGATGAATGCAGTGAAGTGCAAGATTGGCGAAAACGCTTTCGTAGTTGTTGTTAGAAGTACCAGTGGAGTAACTTGCATCTGTATTAATACTGCTGGTGCTAACAGCATCAGCTGTCGGTGCACTAGCAGCGAAGGCGTTGGGGGTAGCGATTATGGCAGTTAATGCAACACTGCTGCGAATAATGTTCTTTATTTTCATCTTTATTTTAACCATGGCTTCGTGAGCTTTTTCAATTACAAATCTATCGCCAATGTATAGTGAACCATGGTTTGAATAAAGTGCTGCGCGACGTATAGCGTGCCAGCACTTTAAGTAGCAGCTTAAAATGTAAACCGAGCTGCCCTAGTTTTAATTCAGCTTTCGATACTTTCTAGTTTGTCAGTAAACACTTTTGTACAACCAATATTGTTTAGTACCCACTGTGCGTTGTAATAGGTGTCGCCATACCTCTCCCCGCTGTCGCACATAAGCGTAACTATTGAACCCGCTTCACCCTGTTGATTCATTCGTTTGGCAATACTTAACGCGCCCCATAAGTTGGTTCCGGTAGAGGGGCCGGCTTTTATTCCCATGGTATTGTTTAACCAATGCATAGTAGCAATACTGGCCGCGTCGGGAACTGCGATCATGTCGTCTATAACGTCATGCTGAAAAGAGGCTTCCACTTTAGGGCGTCCAATCCCCTCTATGCGGCTTCCGCGGGTAGCGGTAAGTGTATGATCCTTATTTTTGAAGCTATCAAAAAACACACTGAATTCTGGGTCTACTACAACGAGTTTTGAAGAGAGGCCTTTGTATCGTATGTAGCGGCCTATAGTTGCTGACGTTCCGCCTGTTCCTGCACTCATAACCACTGTGTGTGGCACAGGGTGGGGCTCGGCTTTCATCTGCTCAAAAATACTTTCAGCAATATTATTATTTCCGCGCCAGTCTGTAGCGCGCTCAGCGTAAAGGAACTGATCCATAAAGTAGCCGTTAATTTCTTTCGCTACCTTAGTGGCTTCGCTGTGCATTTGTGTAGGGCAGTCAACAAAATGACATTGACCACCATAGCGTTCAATAAGCGCGATTTTACTCTGGGCGGTAGACTTAGGCATGACGGCAACAAACGGCACACCAATCATTTTTGCAAAGTAAGCTTCAGACACGGCCGTACTGCCTGATGATGCCTCTACCACAGTCGTTCCCTCTACAATTTTTCCATTACACAAGGCATAAAGGAAAAGAGAGCGGGCCAAACGATGTTTTAAACTACCCGTGGGGTGAGTGCTTTCATCTTTTAAATAGATGTCGATACCTTGAAATGCTATTTGCTCAAGCTTTATCAAATGGGTGTCTGCAGAGCGCTGATAATCTGCATTAATGGTATTGATCGCTTTTGAAACCCAGCTTTTCATAACACTTCTCTCTTTCTATTAACCTATTGGCGATTACTTAAAAATGCGCTGCAGTTAGAGTTCAAAGGCGCTGTACTCTATAAACGCCAGAAAAAGAATATCAGTACAATACGAGTAATGGATTCTATTATTTCACTGTGTAGCTGGATTTATGCAATTAAATTGCGTTCAGCACTTTAATTGTGCAATTATTTTTTAAATTGATCGTGCGCGAGAGATTGAGCGTTTGAGAGATTGAGAGATTAAAACTAACCCAGGGTTGTGAAGACAAGGGGAAAAAATAGACGAAAGGAAGGTAAATCTATTACACAGCGATCTCACTAAAATGTACGCAAAATTCGAGCAACAGGGGTAGTACTAAACCTCCCCTCCCACAACCAACAAAACCTAAAGCGGTAACCTTCCACTAGAGATCAGCCCCAAAATAACCCCCGCAAAGCCACTGCCAATACCCAGCACTAAACATGCATAATTCAACACCTTCATAGCACCAGTGGTTTTCTTTTTTGTGTTACCACTTTCATTGAACTCTGCATTTTCGTGTAGAAAAGCCATACTTCTTATCATCAACACGAATAAACCAAAAGCAAATATAGCGTAAGTCACCACCGGCGCCACCCAACCAAGAGTGAGTTCATATGCTGCGGTGATAACCAGCCCCCAAAGTAAAACCCAGGCGATAAGTTCGTTTCGGTAGCGTTTCATAATGCGTTTACTGTCTTTGTTTGGCAAGTTTGACAGCGCCGTCTTCGATGACCACATGATTGCCAATACCGCCATAAATGCACCGATGAGTGACCCGCCTAAAATACTTAACGCTTTCAACCAGAAACTACTTCCCGCTTTGCTTCCCGCCGATACTGACGTTAGGTTGCCTGATACCATAGCAGCGGCAACAGGCCCGCTTGGGGTGATTAAACCCAGAACCACAGCGCTAAAACCAATACTGGGGGCTGTACTGTAAATAGCACTACCTACGTGTTTTAGCATCTCACTTTTCAAAGCAACCCGCGCACGAGAAAGCTTTTTTCGTACGGAGGATTCAGTGAGGTTAAGTAATTGTGCCACTTGTTTGCTAGATTGCTCTTCACGATAGTAAAGCAGTACTATTTCTCTGCTTTCCTCAGAAAGCCGGTCGATAAATTGAGCAACTAGACGCTTGTGTTGTTCTTGACTAAGTTTTTCATATTGCACGTCATTGGCAGTAGCCATTTGAGCTAACAGTAAATCGGCTTCATCGGAATCTACACGGGCGTTAACTCTGTTGTCTCTAAGGAAGTTCAACGCCGCATATCGCGTGGTTTGCCTGAGCCAAGGCAAGAAACTTTCCGGCTTATTCAGTTGCTTCAAATTTTGCCATACTCTGACGAACACTTGCTGAGCTATTTCTTCGCTATCATCCACATCTTTCACAATTGCTAGCGCAATGGTACTTACCAAATTCTGTGAACGACAAATAATACGCTCGTAAGCTTGCTGATCGCCCTGTTGAGCCAAAATAATGTCTGCACTCTCTATGTGTGCTATCTGCTCTTTCAACATCCCTATTTCTCCAAAAATGAGCGAATTTGATTCACCAACCATATCGGTTGGTCGTACATAATAAAATGACGCGCTTCTGTGTTCATAACCACTTTAGCATTCTTTACATCAACAAATTGTTGTTCATATAAATACTGTGCGTGCTGGTATTGAGCATCGTCACTAAAGCCTCCCGATGCGCCCAACATAAGTATAGGGGTTTCGCTGTGTTTGAGAGGCTGCCTGAGATCTCTTGTCATTACTTCATACATAGCATTTCCAGCCGTCGGCGGGTGAGATTTTTTTGCCATTTCGATGATGCGAGCTTGATCGTCAGGCCCTGTGGCTTGAATAAAAATACCGCGTCTTGTTTGCTCTGCCAATTGGTCAGGATTCATTGCACTAAACATAGCCTTAAGTGCTTGGGCTTGCGGCTCAAGTTGACTTACTTCAGTATCGTTACTGCGCGTAAAAACAGGCCCAATAAACGGCAAGCCATCTATTGATACCACTTTCCCAATTATCTCTTCATGCTCTGCAGCTAGGGTTAACGCTATTAACCCTCCCATGCTATGCCCCACGACATGAGGCTTGCTTAGCTTGTTGACTGCAATATAATCGCGAAGCTCCTTTATTAACGTGTCGAAATTAAATTCGCCGTTTTGAGGCGTGTTCCCAAAGCCTTTTATCGCAACAATATGAACATCAAACTGCGAATTAAAATGTTCTGTAATCTCCTCGTAAACCGACGCGTTCGACATCAAACCAGGGATAAATATAATCGCTTTTTTATTCGTGTTATTTGCGTGTTGTTCAACAATAGCAGTGCCTAGATTTGTAATACGCTCATCACTGTGAGTGGCCATAGTTTTGGTTTGTAACGCAGTTGGTATTACCACGCCTAAAATCAGCATAAACACAGCAAATATCTGCCAAAATCCAGTGGACTGAACCAAAGCAGTCCTCTTTAGACCCTGTAATAGCCATTTGCTCACATGTAAGACCCGTTTCATATTCGTATTCCTCTCGTTTATAAAAATGGACAGCAAATTATTTGCTGGACATATAACTAAGAAACACGGCAGGAGAAAAGTGTGACAACATTTATGCTGGTAAGTCGTAAAAGGTATCTGTAATACATGGGGGGGGAATAAAAAGGGGGGCAGAATCTGAGAGAGCCCCACGAATTTAATTGGGTTAAATACTTTAATGGTGTAGTTATTTTTTTAATAATCGTGCGCGAGAGTTTGAGAGATTAAAACTAACCCAAGGCTGTGAAAACAAGGGTAAAAAAATAGACGAAAGGAAGGTAACTTTAGGAAAGGTTCATTGCACCTAACGCTAAACAGACCCTAGCTATTCCTCAGAACAAAAAAGTTCAGAATCCTCTTCTATATTGGTATCGTTAGCAAACGACTTTATTAAAAGGTAACAACATGAAAATTAGGGCGCTTTTCTTTGCCACAGCTCTTTTACCCGCGTTATGTGTATCTCCGTTGGCTTATTCGAAAGAAGAGCAAATGCTAAAAGTTGCTACATTTAACGTAAGTATGGAAGCCACCAACTACAAAGCCTTGGGCATGAAGCCGAGCGATAAAGTACTTCAACACGTTCTGTCTACGGGCGAGCACCCTCAAGTTAAAAATATTGCTGAAATTATACAGCGTGTTAACCCTGATATTCTGATGCTGAATGAGTTTGACTACATTGCAGATAAGCGTAGAGGGGTGGGAGCGTTTATTAAGAATTACCTAAATGTTTCACAGAGTGGCCTCAAGCCAGTGGATTACCCTTATACCTATGTGGCGACAGTTAATACGGGCGAGCCAACGCAATTTGATCTGGACAACAACGGTAAAGCTGAGGGTTTTGGTGGCGATGCCTATGGGTTTGGATTATATCCAGGACAATACGGTATGGCGCTACTGTCAAAATACCCAATTGATGTTGAGGGTATTCGTACTTTCCAGACGTTTAAATGGCATCACATGCCTCACCCACAGGTCCCCATTATTCCCGATGAGAGTGGAAGTACTGATAATGGCGAGCCTTGGTATGATGTGGAAGAGTGGGCCGCACTAAGGCTAAGCTCCAAGTCTCACTGGGACGTGCCAATTAATGTGGGTGGTAAGACTGTACATGTGTTAGCCATGCACCCAACCCCACCGAATTTTGATGGAAGCGAAGACAGAAACGGAAAGCGCAATTTCGATGAAATAAGGTTGATGGCAGATTACCTTTCTCCTGACAAAGGCGCATATATCTATGATGACACGGGGGAAAAAGTTAGCCTCGCAAACAATGCGCGCTTCGTGCTAGTCGGGGATTTTAATGCTGCCGATATCGGGGACAAACATAGAGAAGGTGTAATAGAACAGCTTACTGAACACCCGCTCGTCAATAACGACACAATCCCAACAAGTGCAGGCGGTGCAGGCGCGTCAGGTGCTAAGTTCAGCAATCGTTTTACCGCCTATTGGGGCGCCAGAGCCGACTATGTTCTACCATCTCGATATGGATTCGATGTACATGATGCAGGCGTTTTTTGGCCAGCTAAAACGAGTGACCTGTATCGATTAGTTAAAGATCGTGCCGCCAGCTCAGATCACAGGCTAGTCTGGGTAAGCTTGTCGCTAGAACAAGATAAATAAAGGTCATTAATCGATTTCCCATTATTTACTTATTGTTTCATATCACTAGTAATGGCCGCGGCAAGCGGCCTTATGTAGCCTTATATAGCGTATTTTAGCCCTATTTAGTCTAGCTGCGCTTTTCAGTTTTGAGCTGACACCGAATTAAATATTGTGAAGTAGGCAACTACCACTAAGTTAGCTACAAACCAAAGGTCTTTAATAACGAACTGCCCTAGACGGTTAACGATGGTGGCACTATTAAAGGTATTAGGCACGCTAAATAAAAACGTTTGAGTCATCAAAAATACGGATAAACAAGCGATTCCACTCGTAATGATCATTGGCTTGTTCTTAGTGTAAATACCTACGCCCAAAACAAGAGCAAAGAAGACGTCAAACCCACCAATT
The DNA here is from genome assembly GCF_027563165.1 of Alteromonas sp. PRIM-21. NCBI lineage: Bacteria > Pseudomonadati > Pseudomonadota > Gammaproteobacteria > Alteromonadales > Alteromonadaceae > Alteromonas > Alteromonas sp. PRIM-21. Next base: position 224,718 of record NZ_JADOEK010000001.1, read on the forward strand.
ACATTCGATGCTCCCTGTACACTGAACACGTCATAAAGCCACGACATAAACGGCGAGGTTTCTACTAACCCAACAATTGCATTGGCTTCAAACTCGAAAAACTTCATGCTTCCTATCCATAGTAAAACCATGGCTACAGGTGCAAAGTTAAGGTAGGTCAACTGTTTATGCGAAAGTTTGTCGCGATAAAACAAGAACAGAAAAAGCGGTAATACTGCGAAGTACTTGATGATGCCTTGACCACTTCCGATAATCGGGAAGCCGCCTAAATCGGCCATCCATCGCCCGGAAGATAACAAGGTGAGTAGGGGGATTGCGGTAACCAACGCAGCGAATAGCGTAACCGTTTTTGGTGACACTAGCTCAAATCGTGCAGCAAATGTCATTAAGGCTAGCAGCAATAATGTAATCCCAGTGATAGCACCAAGTGCACTTTCGCTAACCATTGCACCTAACGAGTAGAAGTTAAAAGTCGTTATTAGTGCATTAGGGTTTGCACCCAGTAAAAATGTTAGGCCAAGAACAGAGAAGCTGAAAGCTATTAAGGCGGTTACCAGGTTTTCGGTTTGTTGTAGTGTCATAAAGCACCCGTAAATACTGCAAGTTTTGCGAAGTGTATGTAGAGACCTGCCTAGGTATCACTAAAATTTCAATGGTTTGATAATTTATTGGGCATAGCGCAGCGCACGAATAAGGATTTATTGAAAAAATAAGAACTTATCTAATAGCCGTGGTCATAAGTATCGCAGGTTTAAAAAAGCGTGGCTTTTGAGTAGTGGTTGTTTAAAAAGTAAAACAAATAGAGGGAAAGAATGAAACAGGCAAGCGTTAAGATACAGCATCGGTTTGGGGCCTGGTTGGCAGTAGGCTTGGGTGCAACTTTAACGGCTTGTGGCGCGCAGCCCCCAGAAGTCATTGAGCAGCCTATAGCAAGTGTTGAAGAAGTTGAAAAATTAGAGCAAGTTGTTGATACCTCTTTGCCGTTAGTACAGCAGGCCTATTCCATAAAGTCTGAAAAAGTGTGTGATAAGCAGGGGGGAAACTGGAAGAAAGTAGGCCGACAGCAGGCGTATGCTTGTGTTTTACCTGCGAACGATGCCGGCAATACGTGCAATGACAGCAGCGAGTGCGAAGTGGCTTGTGTTACGGGAAACAATCAGGTGGATGCTGGGCAAAAAGCCAGTGGGGTGTGTTTAGAAACTACCGACCTATTTGGCTGCAGAGCTTATGTGTCTAATGGTGTGGTGGAGCATACTCTGTGTGTTGATTAAACGAGCGTTAAATGAAGCGCACGCCATCAGTAGTGCGCTTCATGGACAATGCGTTAATTAACGTTCGGGAAGTCGAGTCTGTCCAGTTCGCTCGCCGTCTCATTACATTCGCCTAATAGGTGCAGTCTATCTTCGGTTTGATGTGTATCGATTTCTATATAGCCTGTTTGGCAATAACCTGTTTCATCCAATTTTTCATTAAGAGAGGCATAGAGTTGCTCTGTCATTCTCTCACTGCTATCAGAAGATTTTTGTGCTGAGCCTCCTCGGCTTTCTTGCCCACCACGGCCGCCACGACCACCACCTTCACCACCACGGCCGCCTCTGCCGCCACCACCTTTAGCGCCTTCTCGCGGTTTCATTAATGGAATGCTAAACGCAAAGAGCTTAGTACCATCTTGCTTAATTTGAGTTTCAAAGAATATTTCGTCCATGTCTAACGGCGGAGGGCGATGAGCACACGCACTGACAATTAAAGAAGTTGTTATTACTAAAAGTGTTTTTTTCATTTTATTTTACGCTTATTTGAACCACGTCACTTTGAGACTCAAAGGTCTTTTAAGTTGCAGTTGCCAGTGTAAGTTTTAAGTAAAGTAATCATGCGCCCTAAAAAGGTTTACCGTTTTACCGCTGCGCTAATTGTGCAACACTTGCGTATTCATATTTTAAATCACTTGCATCCGCAATTTGCTTATTTACAGGGATAGGTTCCATGCTTTCCAACATCATTCGCTTTGCGAAAAACATCGTCGTGTCGTTAATTGCAATCTTTGTGTGTTTTGGTGTGCTCGACTTCTTGTGGCTTGGCGTTATTGCGGATGGCTGGTATCAAAGTGAAATGGCTCCTCTGCTTAGAAGTCAATTTATCACGTGGCCTTGGGTGGTTTTTTACCTCATGTATGGATGTGTGGTGTTTGTACTTGCCGTGGTAGCGAACAGAGAGAAGTCGTTACTTTATGCTGGGATCGATGGCGCGCTTCTAGGGTTGGCCAGTTATGGCGCCTACAATTTAACGGCGTACAGCATTATTGAAGGTTTTACTTTGTTTATCATGTTGATTGATTGGACGTGGGGCACGTGCCTAACCAGCGCAAGCGCCATGGCCGGCTGGTTAGGGTTTCAACTGGTTAAGGGAAAGAGTAGCGAATAATGCGTTTTAACACGCTGGCGTATTGTTTTAAAAAGCCGCCAGTGTTGTAGTGCATACCGTGTTCTTCGAATACGGCTTTTACCTTGGGCGCCATCTCTCGGTAGCGTCTGGCTGGGATGTCTGGAAACAAATGATGCTCAATCTGAAAGCTTAAATGCCCGGTAAGCACGTGAAACAGATTTCCGCCCTTTATGTTCGATGAGCCCAGCGCTTGTCGGTAGTACCATTGCCCTCGAGTTTCATTAATACAATCTTCTTCTTTAAACGTTTCCACATCACCAGTGAAATGGCCGCAAAAGATAATGGTAGATGTCCATAAATTGCGTAGTAAATTGGCGATAAGGTTACCGGTAAATACCCATAAAAATAACGGCCCAGCTAGCAAAGGAAATAGCACATAATCTTTTACTAACTGACGTGCGCCCTTGCTAAAAAAGCGCTTCTTTAGTTCACTATGAGTAACCTGATTCTTTCGGTTGTTTTTCTTCTTCCCAAAAAAGACCCGCTCAGCGGCCATTTCGTGATACGACACACCCCACTGAAATAAAACGCTAAGTACGATGTAAGTGGCGAACTGCCATAGGTTTTTTACACGCCATTTAAAGTCGTTAGATAGACGAAGCAAACCGTAGCCAAAGTCTCTGTCTTTGCCAATAATGTTGGTATAGGTGTGATGTTCGTAATTATGAACGCGATTCCAGCTTGCGCCATCACAGGCAATATCCCACTCATAGCCTTTCGAGTTAATATGTTTATCGTTCATCCAGTCGTACTGACCGTGCATCACGTTGTGGCCAATTTCCATATTGTCGAGTATTTTAGCCGTTGCTAAGCTTAATACGCCGGCAACCCAAAGCAGCGGTTGAATGAACCCCAACATCAGGAGTATCCGGCCGCTCCATTCGCAAATACGCTGAATGAGAATAATGCGTCGAATATAGGCGGCATCTTCAGCACCTACTTTTTGTTTGATATCGGCTTTGATTTCATCAAGTTGGGCGGCAAGTCGCTCGTAGTTAGGTTTCTTTTCGGTGCTCGTTGCCCCAACTACTTCACTCTTATGAGTTTCACACTCCGGTAGGCGTGCTTGTTCAATTGCTGCTTCACGGTGTTGTTTGTCTATTGCAACGCTAGTGTTCATAGTTGGATCTCCACATCGGTAACGGCTTGTGATACACACAACTGAATAAGTTGTTCTGCGCTATCTGAAAGTTCGCCAGTACGGGTATCTCTTACCACGCCCCTTTTCTTAACACATTGGCACTGATGACAAATTCCCATTCCACAGCCATAGGTCACAGGTTGCTCTGCTTGTTGAAGCTGTGAAAGCAGGGTTTGCTGATTGTCGATAGTCAAAGATTGGCCATTGTGAATCAAAGAGAAGGTTTCGCTTCCGGTAAGGCTGGTGTTGCTCACCACAGGTAGCGCAGCGAAATGTTCGCTTGAAACAGGCGCGCTAATTGTTTTTGCATAAGTTTCTACTTGCTCGAACATGGTATGTGGGCCACACACTAACCAGTGCGAATCAGCAAAGTAAGATAAATGGGCTTCTACGTCCCCATCTTTTTGCTTAGTTAAAACATCATAGGTGAAGCTTTCACAGCGTTTACTGAAGGCAGATAGCTCGTTAAGCAATACGTGTTCATTGGGCTTAGCAAAATAAAGCAAATGCACCGCTTTTTGGTTTACCTGTGCATTGTTAATAGCATCGTCAAGCATGGCAATGAAAGGGGTAATACCTGAGCCACCCGCAATCATAAGAAGAGGCTTTTGCGTTTCAGGCCATACAAACTCTCCCATGGGGGCTGAGATATTTACCCATTGATTAGGCACACAGGTATGTAGGTAAGGGGTTAGCGCGCCTTGGGCTTTTACCTTAGTCACCAAGCGGATCTGCTTGTCTCTTTGGTGGCTATTAGCACCACTTGCTATGGTAAATACACGGGTGGTGAGCCTGCCGTTAATTTCGATGGTTAACGCGATGTGCTGCCCCGCGGTATGCGTGGGCCACGAACTATCCGGCTCAAGTACCACTTCGAGCATATCCGTGCTTAAGTTTTTTACTGTTACAACTCTGGCTCTGAAATATCCATCGCGCCATGCGGGTTTAATTTGCTGCATCAGTACTTCCCAATAGCCCTTCCAAGAGGCGTGGTGGAATATACGATCAGTAAATTTATCTAGTAATAGTCTCAATGTAGAAATCACACCTATTTATCGTCGAAATATTTTCAATACAAATAAAGATAAAAATATTTAAGCGTACAAGTGTACGCTAGTTCAGCGCACAAGTGTAAGCTTAATTTTGTCTGCGTCAAGAGGGGAGGCGAGAAATTTGGGATAACGTCGTCGAAATGCACCGGTACTTTTGTGAAAAATGCAAAAGTGCTTTGTTAAAAGTACGGGTTCTAACCCAGCTTTAGGGCCATATATTTACCGTTATCTAAACGTGTAAATTTAAAGAGTAAAGTTTAAAGGACTGTATTATGAAACTATTTGAAAGCCTATCGCTGTCTGGAAAAACGCTTAACAATCGAATTGTTATGCCTCCAATGACTCGCTCCCGCTCAACACAGCCGGGAGATGTGCCCAACGCATTAATGGCTGAATATTACGCTCAGCGCGCAAGTGCTGGTCTAATTGTCAGCGAAGGCACACAAATTTCGGCACTCGGTAAGGGGTATGCGTGGACACCAGGTATTTATACCGAGGCGCAAATCGAAGGCTGGAAGTTGGTAACAGATAAAGTCCATGAAGCGGGTGGTGTAATGTTTGCGCAACTTTGGCACGTGGGCCGCGTATCCCACCCTTCAAATACAGAAGGACAGCAGCCAATTAGCGCATCAGCGATCCAAGCAAAAGGGGTAAAAGTATTTGTTGATGAAGGCGGCAACCCTGGCTTTGTTGAGTCGGTCATGCCACGCGAAATGAGCATTGAAGATATAAAGGCCGTGGTAGAAGAGTATCGCGTTGCGGCGCGCAATGCCGTAGATGCCGGATTTGATGGCATTGAGTTGCATTCGGCTAATGGTTACTTGCTTAACCAGTTTATTGATTCTCAGAGTAATGCAAGAACTGATGAATACAGCGGGGGTGTACAGAACCGTATTCGATTCTTGAAAGAAGTAGTGCAGGCTGTGTCTGAGGAAATTGGCGCTGATAAAGTAGGTGTACGTTTAGCGCCCCTAACAACATTAAACGGGACGGTCGACGACAATCCCGAAGAGACCTATCTTGCTATTGCTTCCATGCTTAATAGTTTCAAGATTGGCTATATGCATATTGCGGAAGCCGACTGGGACGATGCACCGCAAATGCCTATATCTTTCAAACAGGCTATTCGCGAAATATTCAGTGGTATATTGATTTATGCAGGAAAGTACGACAAAGCGCGCGCCGAAAAAGCATTATCTGAAGGCTGGGCAGATATGATCGGTTTTGGTAGACCCTTTGTGGCGAACCCCGATTTGCCCTATCGATTAGAGAACAATTTACCGTTAAATACGCACAACCCTGATACCTTGTTTGGTGGCGGTGAGAAAGGCTATACAGATTATACATTTGCTAAATAGCCGTAAATGTTATGGGGTGGACACTGCTGCGCATAAAGGAGCTGGGCTTCTTTATGCGCTTTTTAAACTATCTATACGCGCTGCAGTTTATAATTAAGAAAACGTTAGTGTTTTTAGTTAATTTACGTTCGGCCAATTGCAATGCGATTGAAATATCACACCTCGCCTAGAAGTTGCGGTTTCGAAATAGCCAAGCGGCGATACCACTTCCAGCTATCAACACTGAGGTGACCAGCCATAGTTTTGAAATAGGCGTACCATTGGGGCACTGAAGCGCCATAGTTGCGCCGGCTAAATTCTGACAGTCAAAAAGTTGGCCTAATGCCAATACTAAGAGACCAAGCAGTACTCCGATAACAGCATAAGACAAATTATTTAACGACATACTTTTCCTATTACTTTTCCATTTATCGCTTATAACGACTTTATGGTTTGCCCTGCACACTTGTGGGAAGCGAGAATGTGCTAAACCAGTGCATTAAATTGAGATGCCAAGAAGCGTTTAATGCTTTATAAGTTTTATCTTATGGGCTTAGAGCGTATTACCAATGCTTACTGTAAGCCGTTTAACGGTAATATTATTCAATTCACCTCAAGCGACTAAAAAAGTTCGCTAGCGTGTACAAAAACTGGGTCGCAATATTTGCGCCAACCCCTATCAAAATTCCTTCAAATTCGGTACTATCCGCGGTCTTAATTTTTTAACGAAATAAGCGGACTATGTTTGAAATAAACCCCGTTACTAATGCGATAAAAGATATCCGCGAGCGCACCGAAGCGCTTAGGGGGTATCTTTGACTTTGATGCAAAGTCAGAGCGTTTAGAAGAAGTTAGCCGAGAGTTAGAAAGTCCTGATGTTTGGAACGAGCCAGACAGAGCGCAGGCACTTGGCAAAGAAAAAGTGGCCCTTGAGCAAATCGTTGAAACGATCCATAAGCTCGATCAGGGTACAGAAGATGTTGAAGGTCTTGTTGAATTGGCGGTTGAAGCCGAGGATGAAGACACCTTCGTTGAGGCCCAAAGTGAACTAGAAGGCTTAATTGAACAACTAGAGGTGCTTGAGTTTCGCCGTATGTTCTCTGGTCCAAATGATGAGAACGACTGCTACATTGATATTCAGTCGGGCTCTGGTGGCACAGAGGCGCAAGATTGGGCCAATATGCTGCTTCGCATGTATTTGCGTTGGGGTGAAGCCCACGGTTTTAAAACTGAGCTTATTGAAGTATCAGACGGTGATGTAGCTGGGATTAAAAGCGCAACTTTGCGTATTCAGGGCGAATATGCATTTGGTTGGCTACGCACAGAAACAGGCGTACACCGCTTAGTACGTAAGTCACCGTTTGACTCGGGTAACCGCCGTCACACGTCATTTTCATCAGCGTTTGTATACCCAGAAATTGACGACGATATTGATATAGATATCAACCCGTCTGACTTACGTATAGATACCTATCGCGCATCGGGCGCAGGTGGACAGCACGTAAACAGAACGGACTCTGCGGTACGTATTACCCACGAACCAACGGGCATAGTGGTGCAGTGTCAAAATGATCGCTCGCAGCACAAAAACAAAGATCAGGCGATGAAGCAGTTAAAAGCCAAACTTTATGAGTTTGAACTGCAAAAACAAAACGCTGAAAAACAAGCGATGGAAGACAGCAAATCTGATATCGGCTGGGGAAGCCAAATACGCTCTTACGTTTTGGACGACTCTCGCATTAAAGATTTGCGCACTGGCGTGGAAACACGCAACACCCAAGCCGTGCTAGATGGCGACTTGGATAAATTTATTGAAGCCAGCCTGAAATCTGGGCTGTAAACCGAACAACGAAGTGAAAGGTTATGACTGACCAACAAACAGACGATAACAAATTGATTGCAGAGCGCCGTGCTAAGCTAAGCGCTATTCGCGAGCAGTGCCGTGCGAACGGTTTCCCAAACAGCTTCCGTCGCGAAAACTATGCGGATGAGCTTCAAGCTAAGTTCGGTGAATTCGACAAAGAAACGCTGCAAGAGCAGGGTAATAAGGTAAGCATTGCTGGCCGTATCATGGCAAAGCGTGGTCCTTTCATGCTGCTTCAAGATATGACTGGCCGTATTCAAGCTTACGCTGATAAAGATACCCAAAAAGCCCTTAAAGCGAAATACGGAGCGCTGGATATTGGTGACATCATTGGCGTAGCGGGCGACTTGCACAAGTCAGGTAAAGGCGACCTATACGTAAACATGGAGCAATATGAGCTGCTTACTAAAGCACTGCGTCCATTGCCAGAAAAGTTCCATGGTTTGAGCGACCAGGAAACTAAGTATCGCCAGCGCTACGTTGACCTAATTACAAGTGAGCAAACACGCAAAACCTTTATGATCCGCAGTAAGATCGTAAACGGTATTCGTAACTACCTTACTGAGCGTGACTACCTAGAAGTAGAAACGCCGATGCTACAGGTTATTCCAGGTGGTGCGACTGCGAAGCCGTTTGTAACTCACCACAATGCGCTAGACATCGATATGTACCTGCGTATTGCGCCAGAGTTATACCTTAAGCGCTTAGTCGTTGGTGGTTTTGAGCGCGTGTTTGAAATTAACCGTAACTTCCGTAACGAAGGTTTATCAACACGCCACAACCCAGAGTTCACTATGCTTGAGTTCTACCAAGCGTATGCAGACTACAATGACCTGATGAACCTTACAGAAGATATGCTTCGTACGTTGGCGGAAGATATCCTTGGTACAAGTATCATCAAAAACACAACCAAAGATGCTGAAGGTAATGTTACGTCTGAAGTCGAATACGACTTTGGCAAACCGTTTGACCGCTTAAGCATGGGTGAAGCCATTCTTAAGTACTGGCCAGAAGCTAACGAGGAAGCGATTCGCGACCCAGAGGCGAACCTTGACGCGCTTAAAGCGATGGCAAAACAGCTTCACATCAAAGAGCCTGAAGTTGACGGTATTTGGGGTGCAGGTAAGTATCTTTGTGAAATCTTCGAAGCAACAGCGGAAGAAAAGCTTGAGCAGCCTACGTTTATTACAGAATATCCGTGGGAAGTATCACCGCTTGCCCGTCGTAATGATAATAACCCATTCATTACTGACCGCTTCGAGTTTTTCGTAGGTGGACGTGAGTTAGCGAATGGCTTTAGCGAGTTGAACGACCCAGAAGACCAAGCAGAGCGCTTTGCGAAGCAAGTTGAGGAAAAAGATGCAGGCGATGATGAAGCTATGCACTTTGACGACGATTACATTCGTGCCCTTGAATACGGCTTACCGCCAACAGCGGGTGAAGGTATTGGTATCGACCGTCTAGCGATGTTGTTTACCGATAGCTCTACCATTAAAGATGTTATCTTGTTCCCACACATGAAGCCTCAAGCGCCAAAAGATGGCCAAGAAGCGGGTGAGCAAGAGTAAAAACGGTTATAAACGCTAAGGCTTTAAACACTTAGCGCTTTAACACGCTCTACCAAAAGGGTGTTCTCGGGAGCGGGGATACCCTTTTTCTTTGCCATTTCCACAATATAACCGTTAATGGCGTCTATTTCTGTTTGCCTGCCGTGAGCAATATCTTGATGCATACTGGAGTAGTTTTCACCTGTTGCTTTAGCTACCGACAACACGTTTTTTAGTACCTCATCTTCATCGAAGTTAAACCCATATGCGTTAGCCACTAGCGTGAACTCATGGCATATCTTGCGGCGAGTTTGCTCAAATTCAGCATCAGCAATGTGCTTATTTTGAATATCGTGAAGTGCCGTTAGTGGATTAATTACGGCATTGACGGAAAGCTTGGCCCACAGTGCTGTTAAAATATCACTTCGGTATTGCACAGGCGGAAGCGAACTATCTAAAGTAGCAATTGCATTTGCAAGCTGTGGTGCTACTTGTAAAAGGTCTGCAAGCTTTTGAGGTATTGGCTTAACTAAATTAGGCGCGCCAATTTGCGTTGCTCCTAGCCCTGTATACTTCACATGAAAATCGCCGCTTGATGTGCTTTCCTTTAACGCGCCATGGCTCGTTGTAGCAAGAAGCAGCGGATAATCGGCGCCTAACAAATCTCGTGCAACCTCTAGCCCGCCCATACCATTGTGCATCAGCACAACCGTCGGTTTTTGATTGAGGTAAGGCAGCCATTGTTTTAGAGCAGCGTTAAGTTGATACACTTTAAGAGGGAGTATTAACACGTCACCTTTTTCAAGAATGACAGGCCCTAGCATAGCAGTTTTTAGCTCAATGCTTTGACCATCTTGCCATTGTGCGCGAGCAGGCATGGTCCTAATATTTCTGGGGTAGCAATCATAGGGCACGCCATTTTTATGAGCGCTCGCTGCAATTAAACTCCCGATGGCACCGCCACCGACTATATGTAGTTTTCCCATTAATATCTGTCAAATGTTGTATTAGGTTACTGTTTTACTTGTACGGAACGGGTTTACCTTGATGACGCTCTTATAAAGATTAAGTTAAGAAGCGCGCTGGAATCGACGGCCATGGGTAAGTGTCTGGTGCATTAAGCGCCTCAACCCAAGTGTGCACGTCTTCTTGGCTAATTACTTCGCCCGCATCAAAAGGTGCGGTTACTGATAATTCACCTTTCGATAGAGGAAGGCGCAAGTGCCAAGCATGAAGGTAGAGCCTGTCTGACGCCGCACCGCCGTAAAGTGTATCACCTAAAATAGGGGCCCCGACGCTTTTAAGCGCGACTCGAATTTGATGGGTTTTCCCTGAATGAGGTTTAACAACGAAACCACGAGTTCCCGATCTAGCTGCGCTACTGAAAAACTGAGTTATCGCTGGGCTTTCCTGAGTTTTAAGCAAAATACGCTGGCCGCCGCGACGATTTTTCATATCGCCGATTATCATGCCCTGTTTCTTTTTAGGTTTGTTACTGCTTAAGGCTAGGTAGTATTTGCTGACGCGTCTTGATGAAAAAAGTTCGCCGATTTCTGCCGCCACCGTGGCATTTTTAGCTAAGCATAAGCATCCTGAGGTACCGGTATCTAGGCGGTGACAAAGGTGCAATTCTTTAACGGCGAGCTGCTTTTTTAAAACAGTAACAATACCGTCTACCCTTCCTGCTTTAATACCTTTCGTTGGATCTTTTTTTACGCCAGTGTCGTCGACAGCGTCGTGCATGGCAACGCCAACAGGCTTATTAACGACGATAAGATCAGCGTTTTCAACGAGGATAGGAATGTGTAGCACTAGCTATTTTCTAACTCTTCGATAGCTTCTTCATAATCTAGCTCGTCAACCGCATCGATAATAGCCGTGCGTTTTTCTTGAGGTAAGGCAAGGGCGTCTAGCCACTCGTCTAGTTTATCCTGCGCAATAAACTCACTGGCTTTAAGTGCCGCTAATAATTGCTTTCGAGCTTGCTCAGCGGCAGCGCCATTTGCAGGGGCAGAAGCGGTAACTTCTGGCTCTTTGATTAATGCATCTACCGTGGTAATTGTCTCATTTAGCACGGCGACAAACGCAGGGTATTCATCAGCGACTTGTCTGTCGTTTCGAAAGCTGCTTTCAACTGGCTTGCTTGCGTTGTGAAGAGCAAACATACCTAGATTTCCTGTTACGCCCTTGAGGGTATGAACAAGTGAATAAGCCTCAGTGAAGTCACCCTTTGCAATATGCGCTTGTAGGTCAGCATCAAGAGAACGGTATTCGTCCGTGAACTTACCTAGTAGGGTGAACAACAGTTTTTTGTTACCACTTAACTGTGACATTCCGAAGTCTATATCGAGTACTGTTGTTGACTGATCCATACATCTATCCTTTTATTTCGCAACTTCTTTTCGGACAATTTCTAGTCCAAACGCAAACCATTTGTCAGTTCATTCGTACCACTTAACGAATTCAACTGGCTAAAGCCTTTATTACTAAAGACTATGAAGTGTAAGTGTATTTCAGAAATACACAAATTAATACAATCATAGCAAAGTCGAAACAAGTAAAGCGTTAAAAAGTCTGGTAGTCTTCAAAAATTCGCTCGCGCTTTTGAAATCGCAACTTCATTCTTGACCGCCAAGTTAAGTGGTTACGGCAAAATGTAGTTAGAGTGAAGGCGAGTGAAAACATGTAGTAATTGAAAAGGAATCATCATGTCAGGAAAACTGACCCTTCGTACCCTCTTAATGGCCATAGGCGTCATTGCAGTATCAGCGTGTCAGCACGTGCAGGAAGAACAGGCGAATAGTAAATCAGATACCGCCGCAACGACATCAAATAGCGTTTCTATTCCTTATGAAAAATATACGCTTGATAACGGGCTAACTGTCATCCTTCACGAAGACCATTCTGACCCGCTGGTTCACGTCGATGTAACCTATCACGTTGGTTCGGCACGAGAAGAAATTGGCAAATCTGGCTTTGCCCACTTTTTCGAGCACATGATGTTTCAAGGGTCAAAACACGTTGCTGATGAGCAGCATTTTAAAGTTATTACAGAATCTGGCGGCAATTTAAACGGCACGACTAATACCGACCGCACTAACTACTTTGAAACTGTGCCGGCAAACCAGTTAGAAAAAGTGTTATGGCTTGAGTCTGACCGAATGGGCTACCTGCTAGAAGCCGTAGACCAAACCAAGTTTGAAAATCAAAGAGAGACAGTTAAGAACGAACGCGCACAGCGGGTAGACAATCAGCCTTATGGGTTGCGTTTTGAGCTTAATGGCGAAGCACTTTATCCTGAAGGGCACCCGTATTCGTGGATGACCATTGGTTATGTAGAAGACTTAGATCGGGTAGACGTAAACGACCTGAAAGCCTTCTTTAAGCGCTGGTATGGCCCTAACAATGCTGTGCTAACCATAGGTGGCGATATCGATGTAGCTAAAACTAAAGCCTGGGTGAAGAAGTACTTCGGCGAAATACCAGCTGGCCCCGCAGTAGAAGAGCCTGAGCCTCAGCAGGTGACGTTAAACGAAACCCGTTATGTCACCCTTGAAGATAAGGTTCACCTTCCACTTCTTCAAATAACCTATCCAACGGTATACGGTCGCCACGAAGATGAAGCGCCGCTTGATGTTTTAGCCGATATTTTAGGTGGTGGTAAAACTTCATTGTTTTATAAAAACTTAGTAAAAGAGGGCATGGCAGTGCAGGCCGTGGTGTCTCACCCTTGCCGTGAACTCGCCTGTGAATTTCAGCTACTTGCCTTGGCTAATCCTGCAAAAATCACCTCACTCTCAACACTTCAAAATGTGCTGAATGAAACACTTAAAGAGTTTGAAACAAGAGGTGTCACCACCGATGATTTAGCGCGAACAAAAGGTAAAATTGAAGCGCGTACGGTGTTTGGCTTACAAAGTGTGTCTGGCAAAGTGTCAGCCCTTGCTGCTAACGAAACTTTTTATCAAACGCCCGATTTAATAGCCGAAGATATTGAGCGCTATAACGCGGTAACGGCTGAAGACATCATGCGCGTTTATAATAAGTACATTAAAGATGCCAACAGCGTAGTGCTAAGTGTAGTGCCAAAAGGGCAGGTGCAACTAGCTGCGGCGGAGCAAAACTTTGAGCGGCCGGTAAGAAATATTGAGATAGAAACCACAGAAGTTACAGATGACGACGCCTTTACCAGCGCAGTATCAAGTTTCGATAGAAGCGAAATGCCCAAAGCTGGCGAGGCACCGGTTGTAGAAGTCCCTGATTATTGGGAAGCTGAACTTGCTAACGGTATAGAAATGCTTGGCGTTACCAGTACTGAAACTCCAACGGTAACGTTGACCCTAGGCATGGACGGTGGCATGTTGCTAGACCCTGAAGGTAAAGCTGGGACGGCTTATCTGACCGCTTTGCTTATGAATGAAACTACAAAAAATTACAGTAACGAAGAATTGGCTAACGAGCTTGCTAAGCTGGGAAGTGCTATCCGTTTCAGCACTGCTGGTAGGTATTCGCAAGTCTATGTATCAACATTAACTAAGCATCTAGATGAAACCTTAGCACTGTTAAAAGAAAAGTTGTTCAACCCAGCGTTTACGCAAGAAGACTTCAACCGCATGAAAGAGCGAGTTGTACAGGGGCTACAGCAGCAAGCGAAAACGCCTTCAAGCCTGGCGCGTCGTGCACGAGATCTCATCTTGTTTGGGGAAGAGAATCGCGTAAGCCTGCCTGACGAAGGTACATTAGAATCAGTACAAAACATCACGTTAGAAGACGTTAAAGCGTTTTACACCAATTATTACTCACCTGATAAAGCGAGTATTGTTGTTGTCGGTAACTTACCGAAAGAAGCTATGGTGAATACTTTAGATTTCATCGGTCAGTGGCAAGGTAACACCTATGAGTTCGCTGATTACAGTGACTTCCCTAAGTATGAAGAAAATCAGATATTCCTGGTAGACAGTCCAGAAGCGGTACAGTCAGTGGTATACCTCGTTGATCGAAGCCTGCCTTTTGATGCAACGGGTGATCACTTTAAGTCCCGTCTTATGAACTTTCCGTTAGGTGGGGCATTTAATAGCCGTATAAATCTCAACTTGCGAGAAGATAAAGGTTTCACCTACGGAGCAAACAGCGGTTTTGTGGGTGGTAAAACCCTTGGGTGGTTTGAAGCAAGTACCGACCTAACCGCTGCCAATACAGGTGAAGGCATTTCTGAGATTCTAAAAGAGATTAATCGCTACCGCACTGAGGGCGTGACTGAGGAAGAAATAGCCTTTATGCGCAATGCCTTTACGCTAAGCGATGCGTTAGAATTTGAAACGCCTGCTAGTAAAGCGCGCTTCTTAAGACAGCTGCTTAGTTACGACTTGGAGAAAGGCTATCGTGAAGAGCAGCTTACTATTATTAACAATATTGATAAGGAAACGATGGATGCGTTAGCAAAGCAATATTTGAATCTCGATAAGATGCAAATTATTGTAGTAGGTGATAAAGCCAAAATTTTGCCTCAGTTAAACGCGCTATCGATGCCAATTATCGAGTTATCAGTAGAGAGTAACACCCGAGAAACGTTAAACTGATAGATTGATTTTTGTTGAATTTACACTATTGCCCCCCATAACAGGGGGCAATATTGACATAACGGACCACCATTTTGACTGTAGACTCATCCCGTTTTGAAGCGCGCATCGCTGCGCTAAAGTCACCCGAGTTCCTAGCTGCGCTAAAAGACATTAAGCGTGGCGTAGAGCGCGAAGCCCTTCGTATAAACCCAAATGGTACATTGGCGCAAACGCCTCATCCTAAATCACTTGGGTCAGCGCTAACTCACGACTCAATAACCACTGATTTTTCTGAATCTCTGCTTGAGTTTATTACACCGCCAGAAAACAGTTCATCCAAAACGATTTCTCAGTTAAAAGATATCCATAGGTTTGTTAGTGATAACATTGGCGACGAGCAAATATGGCCGCTAAGCATGCCGTGTTTTATCGAAGATGAAGCCGATATTCCAATTGCTTATTTTGGTGAGTCAAATGTAGGGAAAATGAAACGGGTGTACCGCATAGGTCTTAAAAACCGTTACGGCAGCATGATGCAAGCTATCGCAGGCGTTCATTTTAACTTTTCCTTACCAGACAGCTTTTGGAAACTTTGGGCTGAGTTGAACGGCAAAGAATACTCGCAAGACCAGATTTCAGCGGATTACTTTGGGTTAATTCGCAACTATCGCCGTCTTTGCTGGCTAATACCTTATCTTTATGGCGCATCCCCTGCACTTTGTGGTTCATTCCTAAAAGGTAAAAAGCATGCTTTGCCATTTAAGAAAGTGGGTAAAGGTACGGTGTACATGCCTTATGCCACGTGTCTTAGAATGAGTGACTTAGGCTATACCAGTGCAGAGCAGTCGTCGCTCAAAATCTGTTACAACCAGCTAGATAACTACGTCAAGCTGTTGCGGGATGCTATGAATACGCCGTCTACGCGCTTCAGCCAATTTGCTGCTGGGGACGAAGGCAACTATCAGCAGCTTAGCCGCAATATCATTCAAATTGAAAATGAGCTGTACTCGCCTATACGACCAAAGCAGCCTACCAAATCAATGGAAAAGCCAACAGACGCCTTGGTTCGCCGCGGTATCAATTACATTGAAGTACGTGCGCTAGACGTTAATCCGTTTTCCGCAGTGGGTATTTCACAGACCCAGTTTGATTTCTTAGATGTATTTTTGGTTGCATGTTTGCTAATGCCAAGTGCTGAGCTCGATGAAACTCAACTTAACGAAGCGAAAGAAAACATGAATAGAGTAGTACTAGAAGGGAGAAACCCAGACCTAGTGCTACAAAATGATGGGGTGGATATAACGTTACCTCAGTGGTGTACTTCGCTGTTTAAGTCATTCGAACAGGCCGCTGAATTAGTTGATATGGCTAACGATACTTCTCGCTACAGTGAAGCGGTGAAAACTGAGTTTGCCAAAGTACAAGACCCCGAGTTAACGCCGTCAGGTAAACTGCTTTCTATGCTTTTAGAAGACGACAAAGATAATGGAGTGCTAGGATTAGAGCTCGCACAGGCCTATCAATCTGAGATGAAGTCTTTTGAGTATACTGATACCGACGCCGCAGGATTTGCTGCTCAAGCTGAAGTATCGTTTGCTGCACAAAAAGAAATTGAAGCGGCTGATGAGAAAGACTTCGATACATTTATACGTGATTATTTCGCTGAAGCCCCAGCAAAAAAAAATGCCTGACATAGGTCAGGCATTAAAAGGTTCCAGGGAAACACACATTTTACTAGAACATTAGTTAAGACAAGCTATGAACCAAAAGTTCAAAAAACTGGTTGTTTTTTTATCAACTCTCATCGTACTTTTTCCACTGTTTATCGCTGGGTGTGCAACTACGCCTCCTAAAGACATCAGTAATCTGTGTGAAATATTCTACGAAAAGGACGACTGGTATGATGCAGCTGCTGACGCAAGAGATAAGTGGGGCGTGCCGATTCATGTGCCTATGGCCATGATGTACCAGGAAAGCTCTTTCCGTCACGATGCGCTACCACCTCGCGATTATGTGTTCTTCGGGCTTATTCCTTGGGGGCGTGTCAGTTCGGCGTATGGTTACTCACAGGCTAAAACGCCTACGTGGGCAGACTACATGCGCGAGACCGATAATAGTGGTGCGGATAGGGATGATTTTGAAGATGCCATCGACTTTATGGGGTGGTTTATCTATAAATCGCAAAAAGTGAACGGTATTTCTAAATGGGACGCCTATGCACAATACCTAAACTATCATGAAGGGTGGGGCGGCTATAAACGCAGAAGCTATGACAGAAAACCTTGGCTTAAGAAAGTGGCGTCAAAAGTAAAAGCCCGCTCGTTGCGTTACGCGACACAACTTAAAACCTGCGAAGAAGACCTGCAAAAAGGTTGGTTTATGAAGCTGTTTAGCTAGCTTTGAAAAGTGAATCTTTATTTAGTATTTAAGACGCGGCTTGTAAGTCGCGTTTTTTATGTCAGTAAGAGAATGAGTAGTAAAATAAAAAATGAGGGATAGACGGGCGTCTACCCCTCAGCGACGCTAAGCCAAGACCGTTTTTTTACCCAACGTCGAACAGGCATTTACAAGATAGTGCAAATGATAATGATTTGCAATAGCTTTATGGTGTTATTTTTACTTTCTTTAAATAACGCAGTTTTCTTGGTTAGTTTGCAGGCGCAATCTTAGATCCTACTTTATACTTTACTCACAACTAGCAATATTGCATTAGGTAAAAAGTAGCGACAGCAATGTATGGACAATGAAAAGTTTAGCGCACATGGCGAGGTTAGAGCTCTCTTCGTAGAAGATAAGCGAATATTAACCATCGATCTCAGCGGCCCTTTCAATTTAGAATTTATCCGTAAGTATCAACGTGTGGTGGGTGCAGAAAGAAGAAAGATTAATGTTCCTTGTTGGGCAAGCCTAGTTAATGTTTACGGCTTAGCGCTCGCGCCCATGGAAGCTACAGCTGATGCACAACAAATAGTAGATGAAGCCGTTGATTCAGGGCTCATTGCCACTGCTGTAGTTCTTCATGAACCAGAGGGACTCGCACTGCAGCAAAAGTTTTGGTCTAGAATTTACGATGCGTCCACGTTGCCTTTCCAATTTTTTAGCGAAACACCTAAAGCCTCAGAGTGGTTGAACGAGAAAATTACTTCTGGTATGCGTACGAAGGGCGTTTATCAAAACAACAATATTATAAGGTAAGGGATAAAAGGTACGAACAGTGCGAACTCATTCGTTTTCTTGGTTTCTATCTTTGCAATCACTTCCTTTGCATTAAATGATCTAAGCATCACCACACTTCCTATCAATTCTATAAAGGCATAACAGGAGGTAGCCATGGTAGGAAGTCAGCATCAATATCGTTTTTTCAATGTCAATAACGTGCTATTTGATATCCCAAGCAGCGTATACGACGACAGAACGGTAGACGAATGGTTTGCGGCGATTGTTAAAGAAGGGAGAAAGAGAGAAGATTGGGTAATATTCTCTATTCCAGATAAAAGTCTAACTGTCACCCATACAGCAGCAAAACAACTCTGTAGTCGATTACCCTATTTAAAGTCTTACGGTTGCCTTGGATTTTTGCTTTTAGCGACTCACACTAACGCAAAGATTTTTCAACACAGTTTAAAAGCTACGCCCTCTAACTTTGACGTGAAAGTGAGTGAGTCGATGGAAACACTCTGTAGGTCTGCTGAGTTAATGTTAGGAAGTGAAAACGAGCTTAATATCTTTAACCGTTTTAGCCCGTAATAACCTTGTAATCTGCGTCAGCCAAAAAAGCTTGATGACTTTTAAAAACGGTTTAAAGCTAATCATAATTTGACCTGGATCAAGCATACTAGACGCAGCCATAAGACTAATTTTTACTATTGATCTAGATCATAATATTCAAGGCAAGTCTTCTCTATTATTCACTTAGCTAAAGAGGAGACTTATTATGATGTGGACTATGATGAAAGACCCAGTGGTGTGGGGCTCACTATTAGGTATAGGCATTATTGTTGCGATGATGATGTACTACACCTATTTATTTATGCACAACAGCGCAGACGAAGATAAATAGACCGCACTACGCAGCATTGCCCTATCGTTTGTTGTTTTGAAGCGGTATGTCAATAAGCACCAGTAATGCAGCTTGCCCGCCGTATTCAAGAGGGGCTTGATGGAAAGCGCGTACGTGTGGGTGCTGAACTAAGTAATGGGGGAGGGCAGCTTTTAACACGCCCTGCCCAAAACCGTGCATCACGCAAACACAATCAATCAGTTCTTTTCTCGCAGTGTGAATAAGCGCCGCAAGCTCTGCTTTTGCCATTTCTCGGGTTAGCCCATGCAAATCCAGTGTCATTTCGGGCGAGTAGTCGCCGCGACGTAACTGTTTCAAAATATGCGTAGACTCACCTTCCTGGCAAAAGCGCATAGGGCCTTCTTGAGGTAGTGCCGCTTGATACATGTCAGAAAAGTTGAAACTAGCTGCAAGTTGCTTGCTGTGTTTTAGATGTTTACCTTTTATTTGCTGTGACTTTTTAAATAACTCAACCTGTTTATCAGGCTCTACCTTATCTTGCGATATAGGTGTGACGCCCTGCATTACATCAGCAAACGAAAAAGTCTCTTCTTCAGCGCCTGAGGACGTGTTGCGCTTATTTGCGCCCTCTAGCCCAGCTTGCCCCGTAGGACGCTTTGGTTCAGCCAGTTGCTTTTTTAATGCTTTGAGTTCTTTTTTAAAGGTTTTCATCAAATATAGCTTTGGTAAATAAACACAAGTTCAATAATTCAAAACGCCTAAATTATAACGAATAGAAAGATTCGGTACGTAGTTAATTATGTGAATCGGTATGAAGTTTGGGTATGATACCAGCTTTGAAATTTTTGATGTACCCAAACGCCATGACCGATAAGTTTTACCTTGAAGAAGCCATTGAAGATCTGCATACCCTGTTAGATATGACACGATGGGCAACCAGCCGTTTTAACGACGCGGCTTTGTACTTTGGTCATGGTACTGATAATGCGTGGGACGAAGCGACTAGCCTCGTTATGCAGGCACTACATTTACCTCATCCTATCTTAGAGCAGGCTGGCGAAAACGTGCTTAACTCACGCTTGACCAAAAGTGAGCGTGAAAAAATTGCCGAGCTTGTTCTAAAGCGCGTACAAACTCGCATGCCGTTGCCTTATATTACAAATGAGGCCTGGTTTTGCGGTATGCCATTTTACGTGGATGAACGTGTGCTTATTCCACGTTCGCCATTTGCCGAGCTTATTCAAAACGAATTTGCGCCTTTTGTTGAGTCAGCGCCAAATACTATTCTCGACATGTGCACAGGCGGTGCGTGTATCGCTATTGCACTTGCTCATGCATACCCTGAAGCCCAAGTGGATGCCGTTGATATTAGTACGGATGCACTAGAGGTGGCCGACATCAATATTCAGGAACACGGTCTTAGTCATCGCGTTTATCCAATTCAGTCAGATTTGTTTTCTAGCCTAGAAGGGCAGAAATACGACCTGATCGTTTCTAATCCGCCTTATGTTGACGCGGAAGACATGGCTGACTTACCTGAAGAGTATCATCACGAGCCTGAACTTGCGCTCGCCGCAGGCGACGACGGCTTAGACCTCGTGGACATTATGCTTAAAGATGCGCCTAATTATCTTAATGATGGCGGCTGGCTGTTCGTAGAAGTAGGCAACAGTGAAGTGCACATGAATGAAAGGTTTCCTGGCTTAGAAGTCATTTGGTTAGAGTTTGAAAATGGTGGTTCAGGTATTTTTGCCGTGCGCAAAGACACACTCGTACAGTATTTTAGTAGTAAGGATTAATAGTTAATTATGTCAGGTAACAGCTTCGGAAAACTTTTCACTGTAACCACGTTTGGTGAAAGCCACGGCATTGCAATTGGCGGTGTAGTAGACGGTTGCCCTCCAGGTCTTGAGATCACAGAAGAAGATCTTCAGGTGGATTTAGACAGACGCAAACCAGGCACTTCGCGCTATACCACAGCGCGAAGAGAAGACGACGAAGTACAAATTCTATCTGGCGTATTTGAAGGCAAGACGACAGGCACAAGCATTGGTTTGTTGATTAAAAATAAAGATCAGCGAAGCCAAGATTACGGCAATATTAAAGACCGCTTCCGCCCAGGTCATGCTGACTATACCTATGATCAAAAATACGGTAGCCGTGACTATCGCGGTGGTGGACGTTCATCAGCCCGCGAAACAGCTATTCGCGTAGCCGCTGGCGGTATTGCGAAGAAGTACTTAAAAGAAGTGCATGGTATCGAGGTGTTGGGTTATTTGTCTCAGCTTGGCCCTGTTACCGTTGATAAGGTAGACCACAGCGTCACCAACACCAACCCATTTTTCTGTCCAGATGAGTCTAAGTTAGATGCACTGGACGAATACATGCGTGACCTTAAAAAATCCGGCGATAGCATTGGCGCGAAAGTGTCGGTTGTAGCTAAAAATGTTCCTGTGGGCCTAGGCGAGCCAGTCTTTGATAGGCTGGATGCTGAAATCGCCCACGCTATGATGGGAATCAACGCAGTGAAAGGCGTTGAAATTGGCGATGGCTTTGACGTTATAAACCAAAAAGGTAGTGAACATCGCGATACGCTAACGCCAGAAGGTTTCTCTTCAAACCACGCAGGTGGTGTATTAGGCGGCATTTCTACCGGTCAGGATATAGAAGTGCATATGGCACTTAAGCCGACCTCGAGCATTTCGGTACCGGGTAAAACTATCAATAAAGACAATGAAGAGATTGATATAGTAACCAAAGGACGTCACGACCCGTGCGTAGGTATCCGTGCTGTACCCATTGCTGAAGCCATGCTGGCGCTGGTATTGATGGACCACTTGCTGCGTCACCGTGCGCAAAATGCGGGCGTGCTATCGTCCACTAAGCCGATTGCGGGTCAGGCATAGCCTTTTTAATTACAACTAAGCTTAATCGTATCATCTACGCGATGGAGTAAAACGCGCAATAATAAGGGTGTATTGCGCTAAATGTTCTCACTATTCGCCACTACCCGTTTTGCGCTAGTGGCGTTTTTGCATATGGAGATGTGAATTGTCATCTAATGGTATAAACCACGCCAAAAGCGCTGAGCCAGGCGCAAAAAGTAGCAAAGCTGCGCTCTTTATCCTTGCTGTTACCTACTGGCTTTACTTCGGACAACTTGGCGTACTTGTTCCATACTTAGGGATATTTCTCGATGGGCGGGGCTTTTCTTCTGCCGAAATTGGTGAGCTTTTTGCCGTCATTACCCTAGCGCGTATTTTAGGTCCTGGCTTGTGGGCAGGGGTTGCTGATAAAACAGGAAACGCTATAGGCGTCATGCGTTTAGGCTGCTTTCTTACAGTGCTGACTTTTAGTTCTGTCTTTTACTTCACCAGTTTCTGGGGGCTTACGCTGGCGTTCGGCCTTATGATGATGTTTTGGACAGCGGTATTGCCTCAGCTTGAAGTCATCACTATGAACACAGTGGCGAAAACCAAGGCTACCTATGGGCAAATAAGGCTATGGGGAAGTGTTGGATTTATCTGTTTAACGGTAGGTGTGGGTAAGGCCCTAGATATTTATTCTACTGATACTCCTGTGCATGCCAGTGTTGGTGTACTTGCACTTTTATTTATTAGTACCTTGTTTATACGCGCGCCGAAAGAAGCAGCGCCTGAATCGTCTACGGCGGGCAGTATTTGGAAGTACGCTAAGCAAAAACCTTTTGCTATCTTTATCTTCGCTTCTGCCTGTCTGCAAATTAGCTTCGGTGCGTATTACGGCTTTTTTGCCCTTTACATGCGAGACCTTGATTACAGCGGACAGCAGACCGGCATCTTTATAGCGCTAGGGGTACTTGCCGAAGTAGGGATATTTTTGGTTGCCCGCAGGCTTATTAGTCAATTTGGTGTGTGGAATTTATTGTTTGTAAGTATCGCGCTCACAGGGCTACGTTGGTATGTGATGGCGGCATTTGCTGACAGCTTTATGGTGATCGTATTAAGCCAGCTTATTCATGCATTAAGCTTTGGGTTAACCCATGCGGTATCGGTACACTTTATCCACCAGTTTTTACCTAAGGCGTATCACAGCCGAGGGCAAGCAGTGTACATTAGTGTAGCTTTTGGACTGGGCGGCGCATTGGGTAATTACATGGCGGGGCAGCAATGGCAGCAGGGCACTAACGCTTACGAGACTTTCGTCACTGCAGCGGTGTTCGCCGCAATTGGCGCACTGTCATTACTATTGTGTTCACGAAAAGAAATGGAACGCGCACAAGCAGCTTAATGCCTTTTTCTGAGGGCGTACCGCAGGCCTATCCCTGCGGTGCGCGTTTACACTCCGATATCACTTCAACGCCACTATCCCCATTGTCTTGCTCTAAACGTACGTCGAATTTCCATAGTCTGTGCAAGTGACGCATGACTTCATCTTTAGATTCACCAAGCGGTATACCCCGCTGTGGAATATAGCGCAGAGTCAATGACCGGTCCCCACGCACATCCACGTTATGTACCTGAATGTTGGGCTCTAAATTACTTAAATTGTATTGGGCGGAAAGCTTCTCTTTAATAATTTGATAGCCCCTTTCATCGTGGATAGCACTGACTGCGATAAAGGGTTTAGCGGTGTCATCTTCAAGAGCGAATAATTTAAAATCTCGAATCACTTTTGGTGATAAAAACTGGCTGATAAAGCTCTCGTCTTTAAAATTTTGCATAGCGAAATGCACGGTTTCCAGCCAGTCCTTACCCGCAATACTGGGCAAATATTTATAGTCTTCCTCAGTAGGCGACTGACATACCCGTTTAATATCCATGAACATGGAAAAGCCAAGAGCATACGGGTTTATACCAGAATAATAAGGGCTGTTGTATTCAGGCTGCATCACTACACTTGAATGACTGTGCAAGAACTCCATCATAAAGCGGTCGCTAACTAAGCCCTCATCATACATCTCATTGAGAATATGGTAATGCCAGAAACAAGCCCAACCTTCGTTCATCACCTGGGTTTGTTTCTGCGGATAAAAATACTGTGAGACTTTGCGTACAATACGCACAATTTCCCGCTGCCACGGTTCAAGTAATGGGGCGTTTTTCTCAATAAAATAGAGCAGGTTTTCTTGTGGCTCTTGGGGAAAGCGAATTTTTTCTTTGTGTTTGCTGTGCGGGCTATCGGGTAAGGTGCGCCACAGCTCGTTCACCTGTGATTGAAGGTAGGCTTCGCGCTCTTCTTGTCTGTTCTTCTCTTCTTGTAGCGAAATTTTCTGCGGGCGTTTGTATCGGTCAACGCCATAATTCATTAGAGCATGACACGAATCGAGCATATTTTCGACCTCGTCATAGCCGTACTTCTGTTCGCATTTAGCAATATAGTTTTTGGCAAAGACAAGATAATCGATTATAGAGCTAGCGTCAGTCCAGGTTTTAAATAAGTAATTACCTTTGAAAAACGAATTGTGCCCGTAGCACGCATGGGCCATCACCAGGGCCTGCATAGTAATGGTGTTCTCTTCCATTAAATACGCAATGCAAGGGTCAGAGTTAATAACAATTTCGTAAGCCAAGCCCATTTGTCCGCGACGATATTGTTGTTCGGTTTGAATAAATTTTTTGCCAAAGCTCCAATGGGTATAGTTGAGCGGCATGCCTATGCTGGCGTAGGCATCCATCATTTGCTCGGCGGTAATGACCTCAATTTGATTAGGGTAGGTGTCTAGCTTAAACTTTTTAGCGATGCGATCGATGTGTTGCTCATACTCTTCGATAAGCGGAAATGTCCAGTCGGGCCCATCGCTTAGCAAATGTCGTTTTGATGATTTAGCCTTGCTGTTTTCTGTTGCGATAGCGTCGGTTGTCATATTAGGCTCCTTGCTGCGCATCTTGCTCAGAGCGTTTGAATAGCTCTCTGAACACAGGATAGATGTCGGCCTGGGTTTGTATGTGCTTACATACAAAATTGTCGTGAGTGGCGGCAACTTTTTCGTATTCACGCCACAAGCTTTGGTGCTGTCTTTCGGTTATTTCGATATAGGCATAATAGCGGGTGGTCGGCAGCAGTTTAGTGGTAAGCAAATCGCGGCATTGCGGCGAATCGTCAGCCCAGTTATCGCCGTCAGACGCTTGTGCTGCATAGATATTCCAGTTTCCGTCGCTATAGCGCTCACGAACCACTTCGTCCATTAGTTTTAAAGCACTGGAAACAATGGTGCCGCCAGTTTCTTGAGAGTAGAAAAACTCCTGCTCGTCCACTTCTTTAGCCTGTGTGTGATGGCGAATGTATACCACGTCTACGTTTTCGTAAGTACGACTTAAAAATAGATAAAGCAAAATATAGAAGCGTTTTGCCATTTCTTTAGTGGCCTGGTCCATAGAGCCAGACACATCCATTAAACAAAACATCACGGCTTTACTTGAGGGAAGGGGACGCTTGTCATAGTTTTTAAAGCGCAAATCAAAGGTGTCGATAAAAGGCACTCGAGCAATTTTTGCTTTAAGGGCGTCTATTTCTTCTTTTAGTGCATTAATGGCTAGCGTATTGTCATGCTTGTCTTCTACAAGCAGTACCAGTTTTTCTTCAAGTTCTTTGAGTTTCTTTCTATCAGTTCCGCTTAGGGCAATACGCCTTGCTACAGAACCTTTGAGTGAGCGAACAATATCAAGGTTACTCGGTACGCCGTCGGTCTGATAGCCCGCGCGGTAGGTTTCAAATTGGGTGACTTTATCGAACTGATTTTTCTTTAAATTTGGAAGCGCTAAATCTTCAAATAGTAAGTCTAAATATTCGTCTTTGGATATTGAAAATACGAACTCGTCTTGCCCTTCACCTTCATTGCTAGCGTCGCCTTCACCTGCGCCTTTACCACCGCCACCTGGCGGTCTGTCAATTTTATCTCCTGCGGTGAATTGGTCGTTACCTGGGTGGACAATATCTCTACTGCCACCTCGCCCGGTATGAAAAATAGGTTCAGAAATATCTCTGGCTGGAATGCTAATTTGCTCGCCAGAATCTAAGTCGGTAACAGAGCGTTTGCCCACTGCATCAGATACAGCACGCTTTATCTGCTGTTTGTAACGCTTGATAAAGCGCTGGCGGTTTACCGTACTCTTGCCTTTACTGTTTAACCTTCGGTCTATGAAATGCGCCATACACACCTGCTTGAGTTGTTGTGAACCACAAGTACCGGTACTAAAGCGCGCTTAGCGCACGCTTTAGTACCTTATACGTTCTAGAAGCTTCTAGCCTTAAGGCTATGACGCTTTTCGTACGCGTAGGTACCATTCACAAAGCAAGCGAACTTGTTTTTGCGTATAGCCTTTTTCGGTCATACGATTTACAAAGTCGTCGTGCTTTTTCTGCTCTTCTGCCGAGCCTTTGGTGTTAAAAGAAATAACGGGCAGTAAATCTTCCGTGTTAGAGAACATCTTCTTCTCAATGACGGTGCGAAGTTTTTCATAACTTGTCCACGCTGGGTTTTTGCCGCCGTTATTCGCACGGGCACGCAAAACAAAGTTAACGATTTCGTTGCGGAAATCTTTAGGATTGCTTATCCCAGCGGGCTTTTCTGTTTTCTCCAGCTCAGCATTAAGCGATGCTCTGTCAAACAGCTGCCCGGTTTCTGGGTCGCGATACTCCTGGTCTTGGATCCAAAAATCAGCATAGGTCACATAGCGGTCGAACAGGTTCTGCCCGTATTCAGAATATGACTCTAGATAAGCGGTTTGAATTTCTTTGCCTATGAACTCCACGTAGCGGGGGATCAGGTAGCCTTTCAGAAACTCCAAATACTTATCAGCGGTTTCTTGAGGAAACTGTTCCCGCTCAATCTGACGCTCCAATACGTAGAATAAATGAACTGGATTCGCTGCCACTTCTTGGTGATCGAAATTAAACACGCGTGAAAGGATCTTAAAGGCAAAGCGGGTGGATAAACCCTCCATGCCTTCGTCGACACCGGCGTAATCTCTGTATTCCTGATAAGACTTCGCTTTCGGGTCGGTGTCTTTTAAGCTTTCTCCGTCATAGACCCGCATTTTCGAAAACATACTGGAGTTTTCAGGCTCTTTTAAACGAGATAGCACAGTAAACTGCGCTAAGCACTCCAAAGTGTCAGGTGCACAGGGAGCGCCACTAAGCTCACTGCTATCGAGTAATTTTTTATAAATGCGAATTTCTTCGCTTACTCTTAAGCAGTACGGGACTTTCACAATATAAACACGGTCTAAAAATGCTTCGTTGTTTTTATTGTTTCTAAATGATTGCCACTCAGATTCGTTCGAGTGCGCCAGTATCAACCCGTCGAAGGGAAGGGCAGAGAAGCCTTCCGTTGGATTATAGTTGCCTTCTTGGGTGGCAGTTAATAGTGGATGTAGCACCTTAATTGGCGCTTTAAACATTTCAACAAATTCCATCAAGCCTTGGTTAGCTTTACACAGAGACCCTGAATAGCTGTAAGCGTCTGGGTCATTTTGTGCATATTGCTCTAGGCGACGAATATCTACCTTACCCACAAGAGCCGAAATATCCTGGTTGTTCTCATCTCCCGGTTCGGTTTTAGCTATGCCCACTTGGTCAAGCACTGATGGATAAACCCGAACCACTTTGAACTGGGTAATATCACCATTGAACTCATGAAGGCGTTTACGAGCCCATGGTGACATGATTGTTTTCAGATAGCGCTTAGGAATGCCATATTCTTTTTCTAATATGTCGCCATCTTCTTTGACGTCGAATAGGCAAAATGGATGATCATTTACTGGTGAGCCTTTAAGCATGTATATAGGGACATGCTGCATAAGCTCTTTAAGTCTTTCGGCCAGTGACGATTTACCGCCGCCTACTGGGCCAAGTAAATAAAGAATTTGTTTCTTCTCCTCGAGACCCTGTGCGGCATGCTTGAGGTAAGAGACTATTTGTTCAATGGCCTCTTCCATGCCATAGAATTCTGAAAAAGCTGGATAACGAGAAATGACGCGGTTAGAGAAAATGCGGCTTAGCGCCGGGTCGTTGGCAGTGTCGATTAGTTCTGGTTCACCGATGGCTTGTAACAAACGTTCTGCAGCGTTTGCATAAGCACTTTGATCTTCCTTACAAATTTCAAGGAACTCCCCAATGGTGAACTCTTCCTGTTTTCGCTCTTCATAGCGACTTTGATAGTGTTCAAAAATACCCATGAATACCCCTTAAATACGGAACCCCGTATTTTCAGCTTAGTAGGTATTTGGGAAAAGGATAGTAATTATTGTGTATAGTTTTTAATCTTTTCGTCTAATAAAAAATGCAACTTTTATAAGAATTTAGTGTCTCTTAATGAAGCTTTTTACATAAACAAAAGCCCCGCTAAATAGCGGGGCTTTTTTATTTGTATTCCTTAACGCTGTGTAGCACAACGTGTGTACTACAAAAAGACGTAAGGCTTACGCAAAGTTTTTGCTTGCGAATTCCCAGTTAACTAGAGCCCAGAAATTTTCTAGGTACTTAGGGCGCGCGTTACGGTAATCGATATAGTAAGCGTGTTCCCAAAGGTCAACAGTAAGTACTGGTGTCAAATCATCGCCAGAAATAGGGGTTTCTGCATTGCTAGTGTTGACGATATCTAGGCTACCATCTGCAGTTTTAACTAGCCATGTCCAGCTAGAGCCGAAGTTGTTAACTGCTTTGTCGTTAAACGCTGCTTGGAAGTCTGCAAATGAACCCCATTTTGCGTTAATCGCATCGGCTAGTGCGCCAGTAGGCTCGCCGCCGCCATTCGGGCTAAGGCAGTGCCAGTAGAACGTGTGGTTCCAAACTTGCGCTGCGTTATTGAAAACACCGCCTTCAGAAGATTTGATGATTTCTTCTAGGCTTTTGTTTTCCATGTCAGTACCTTCAACTAGGCCGTTAAGCTTAGTTACATAAGTAGCGTGGTGCTTGCCATAGTGGTACTCAAGCGTTTCAGCAGAAATATGCGGTTCTAGTGCATTTTGTTCGTATGGTAATGCTGGTAGTTCAAAAGCCATGACGGTCTCCATGTTGGTTTAGTATTGTAGTCTAAAGCACACTTATCTTCGCCTGTTCGATAAGTGCCAGTCAACGCTTAGCTGACTATATCACTTTAGACGCTAAAGCATATCCCAAATGTGGGGATAAAGTCTTATAACTCAATGACAAAATTGTGAATTTTTTTTCAAAATCTATTTTGTGAAAATATAGAGTTGGTAGATGTACAAGTAGATAGCGATGGAGCCTACTAAAAGATCAATTCAGTGATGGGTAAATAAAAGGGATTTTATGATACCCTTTACCTTGATAAATCATTCATGCATTCCCATCTTAGAGGGAATACACTTTTGTGCTCAGAGGAATCAAATGGATAATACTGAAAATCAATCAACGCTAGATAGAATCAAGCAGCAAATCGAAGAAAACCCAATTTTGTTGTATATGAAAGGTTCTCCTAAACTACCTAGCTGTGGCTTTTCTTCACAAGCATCACAAGCGTTGATGTCATGTGGCGAACCATTTGCTTATGTAGATATTCTACAAAACCCTGATATTCGTGCTGAACTGCCTAAATACGCAAACTGGCCTACATTCCCACAGCTATGGGTAGAAGGTGAGCTTGTTGGTGGTTGCGATATTATTATCGAAATGTTCCAACAAAACGAACTTCAGCCGCTTATTAAAGAGACAGCTGAAAAATACAAAGAAGAAGAGTAAATCTTTCGATTTGTAGCAGATTTCTGATATTTTAAATATCGATTAAAAAGCTGGCTTTATGTCAGCTTTTTTCATTAAAAGCCGCCAAAAACTTCTCACTTTTATTCCCGTAAAAACTATATAGACAGGTCAGAAATAAAGATCCTCTATGGTCTAAAAAAATATTTTTATTTTGTCGAAAAAGGTTTGTTTTTTAATATCTTGCGTTCTATAAAAACATGCAGCTGGCCGCAAATGAGTCAGTGTTGAAGGTATAAAACAACAACCTCTCTAAACACTTTTTTATTGTGTGAATAACGCTGAAAGTGTTTTAGAGAAAATCCGGGAAACCACCATGAATACATCCTTGTCTTTATTGACTAAAAACGTGCGCGGCGTACTTGCTGCTTCTGCGGCGTTTTCAGTAATGGCTACAGCACCTGTTTATGCGCAAGAAGCAGAAGAGAGTGCTAAAGCTGAAGATTATGAACAAATCGCCGTCGTTGGTTCGCGCGCAGCGCCTCGCTCTGTAGCAGACTCAGCGGTTCCAATTGATATTATTTCTGACGAAGAGTTCAAGCAGCAGGGTGCCACAGATATGGTATCTATGATGCAAACTGTTGTTCCGTCTTTTAACGTAAACGACCAGCCAATCAACGATGCTTCAACGCTAGTTCGCCCTGCAAACCTTCGCGGCATGGCATCAGACCATACGCTAGTACTTGTTAACGGTAAACGACGTCACCGTTCTGCAGTAATTACTTTCTTAGGTGGCGGCCTTTCAGATGGTGCACAAGGTCCTGACATCTCTGTAATTCCAGCAGCGGCACTTAAGCAGGTGGAAGTACTGCGTGACGGTGCAGCGGCGCAATATGGTTCAGATGCAATTGCCGGTGTAATTAACTTCGTACTTAATGATGCGTCGGAAGGCGGTACATTTGAAGCCCGCTATGGCTCTTACTACGAAGGTGATGGCGACATGATTCAGCTGTCGGGTAACGTGGGTTTACCATTATCTGACAAGGGCTTTCTTAACCTTTCAGCCGAATACCGTACTGCTGACGATACGTCTCGAAGCGTTCAGCGTGACGATGCAGCGGCGCTTATTGCGGCAGGCAACACTTTTGTAGCAGACCCTGCCCAGATTTGGGGTTCGCCTGAAATTAAGCATGACATCAAGCTTTTCGCTAACGCGGGACTAGAGCTTTCCGATACGTCAGAAGCTTATATATTTGGTAACTTTGCCGAGCGTGAGGTAGAAGGTGGCTTCTACTTCCGTAATCCACATACTCGTAGTCAAGTATACGCTGATCCAGATGGCAACCTATTAGTGGCAGACCTAACGGACGATATGTCAGGTAATTGCCCTAATGATATTGCTCCTGGTACAAATGTACTTACGAATCAACGCTACATCGACGAAGTTGCGAACAACCCAGATTGTTTCGCGTTTAACGAAATGCTTCCTGGTGGCTTCACACCTCGCTTTGGCGGTACGGTAACAGACATGTCTCTTGTCTTTGGTACCAAAGGCGAGTTAGACAACGACATTACCTATGACGTAAGTTTAAACCTTGGTCAAAACGAAGTTGATTTTGCTATTAGTAACACTATCAACCCGTCGCTTGGCCCAGAAACGCCAACGTCATTTAGCCCAGGCCGTTACACGCAGTCTGAGCAAACACTTGATATCGATTTTACAAAACCTTTTGATGTTGGTTTGTATGAGCCGCTATTCGTAGCGACTGGTTTCCAATACCGAAACGAAAGTTATGAGAGCGTTGCAGGTGATACTGCCTCTTATGAAATAGGTCCGCTGGCGACACAAGGCTTTGGCATTGGCTCAAATGGTTTCCCTGGCTTGGCGGCCGATAGCCAAGGTCGTGTGTCCCGCAACAACATCGCGCTTTACATTGATGCAGAAGCCTATATCACTGAAAACTTCATGCTAGCCGGTGCGCTACGTTACGAAGACTTCTCTGATTTTGGCGATACCACGAAAGGTAAAATTGCTTTCCGTTGGCAAGCGTTAGAGAACATTGCGTTCCGTGGTGCGTTCTCAACGGGCTTTAAAGCACCTACGCTGGGTCAAAGTAACGTTCGTAACGTAACCACAGCGTTCGGTACAGGCGGTGAGCTAATTGACCGTGCAACGTTACCGCCAACGGATCCGGTATCACAGCTTAAAGGTGGTGAGCAATTAACGCCAGAAGAGTCGGAGAGCATCACATTTGGTGTGGTAGCAGACTTTGAAAATGGTCTATTCATTACTGCCGACTACTACAACATTGAATTGACAGACCGTATCAGTACAGCGTCTGGTATTGCGTTAACAGAAGAAGATATTGCGACGCTACTAGCGCAAGGCATTAATGATGCATCTAGTTTCTCTGAAATTAGTTTCTTCACGAATGACTTTGATACGACAACTGAAGGTCTAGATGTAGTTGCTAACTACTCGATGGAGATGATGGGTGGTGAAACTAAATTCTCACTAGCCTACAACTGGACATCTACAGAAGTAGATCGTGCATCAGAGAATATTTCTCCTGAGCGTATTCGCATGCTAGAAGATAACCTTCCGGCAGTGCGCTACAGTGCAACAGCGAATCACACCAACGGTGACTGGCGCTTCCTTGCACGCTTGAACTACTACGGTAGCATCTTTGAAGATCACTTAGATTCTGCATTGCCTATTGATAAAGTAGGTTCAGAGTTTACTGTGGACTTAGAAGTGGCTTACAACTTCACTGAAGAGTTTACTGTAACAGTAGGCGCGAAAAACGCCTTTGATGAATACCCAGATGAGAATACACAGTATGCCGGTATCGCAGGTTCGTTGTATCCAACTACCTCACCAATCGGTATTAACGGTGGCTTCTATTATCTAAGAGGTGTTTACACTTTTTAATCGCTAGTACTAGCGAAAACAACTTTCACAAATGTTTCGACGTGGAGGGGAGCGTTAGCTCCCCTTTTATTTTAAATATCGAAGAACATTTGCGTGAAAAGTCATGAAGAAACAGGCATTATTGATGCCATTGTAAGCAATTCGAAACACACAACTTTTACTATTATGACAAGAAAGTCGACAGTAGCTGAAACCTTTTTAAAATACCGCTCGAAGTTAATGCGCGCGGTAGGTTCTATTGTTGGCGCCGACGACATTGAAGATATCGTGCAAGAAGCTTTTATAAAAAGCTACGAAGCAGAATTAAAACAAGAAATACAATATGAGCGGACATATATGCTCAAGACAGCGCGTAACTTAGCGCTGAACCATGTTGCAAAAGCAGAAAACAAAAACAAGCAGCTAGACGACATGGATATTTTGCCTTACGAACTCGTGGGGCACAGTTTAGAAAAAAATGTAGAAAGTAAAGAGCGCTTTATTCATTTTTGCCGAGCGACAGACACACTGTCTGCTGATGTAAAACGCGTATTTTTACTTAAAAAAGTATATGGCATGCGACAAAAAGAGATTGCAGAGCTTGTGGGGCTAAGCGAAAGCACCGTCGAAAAGCATGTCGCCAAAGGTTTAATGATGTGCTCTAGGTATTTAGCAGAGCTTTCAAATGACAGTGCATCTCCCCGTGCAACTGCTACCGCGACTCAGGACATAAGCAGTAGTTAACATGAATAATATTCGCCAGTTTTCAAGCAAAGAAGATATCCAAGAGCAAGCGTGCCTTTGGGTGAGCCGTCTCGATCGCGGTTTAAAAAGTGACGAAAAGGTAGAGTTAGACACATGGCTGGCAGAGAGCAATGCCCATCGCCAAGCTCTATTAGATGCCGCAAGCTTGTGGGATGATATGTCGGTGCTTAATGAATTAAGCGGCTTATTCCCACAACCGACAGCAAGACACACTACTAAAAAACGGGCCCTACCGAAAAATGCTGTATGGGGTATTGCTGCCACTTTCTTGGTCATGGCAATCGCGATTGGCGTCATTGTTCAGCGCACATGGTTAAATAGCACGCCAGAATTTGCAGCTGTTAGCCAAAAAGTTCAGACGGGTGTCGGCGAACAGAAAAATGTAACCTTATCCGATGGTTCGCAGCTTCATCTAAACACTAACTCTTTAGTGACGGTAGATTTCACATCAAGTGCACGTAATATTGTGCTTTTGAAAGGCGAAGCTCATTTTGAAGTGGCTCATGATAAAACCCGTCCATTTTCTGTTACCGCTGGAAACAATACTGTAACGGCAGTAGGTACCGCGTTTAATATGCAGTATGTTGACGACAACGCATTCGAACTTGTTGTTACCGATGGCAAAGTATTAGTTAAAGACCGCTTTAAGGCATCATCTTCAAATGAATCACTGTTTGGTAAGCGCCCTGTTACAGAGGAAGGTTTGCTAATGTTTGCAGGGGAGAAAGCGACTGTTTTGGGCAAAGTAGAAACCCGTGAAAGTATGTCGCAAGATGAGATTGATGATGATTTAGCATGGCAGCAGGGCATGATAGTTTTTAAAGGCGAGCCTCTTGAATCCGTGCTACTAGAAATTGGGCGTTATACGCCAGTTCGTTTTCACATTTCTGACAATAGTTTACGTAAGCGCAGAGTGGCGGGCTATTTCAAAGTGGGCGACATAGACGGCTTGTTGTCGGCACTAGAAAGCAGCTTCAATATAACTTATGAGAAAGTTACAGAAACCAGTATTGAGCTTAAGCTAGCGAAAAGTTAAATATTGTTTGATAGGTAGGTGCTATTAGTTATTCCCTATTGGCATCAATTTATTTAATGTGACAATATAACTAAAATAATAAGTACACCGATTATATATCTTGCATTACGGCAATTTAGCGATAAGCAGGCAAACGAAAAAGGCAATAGAGAAGCTGCATGCCCGTGCGTGTTCGGCTGGTTGCGTTTCGCACAAAACAACGGCGTGTTTTTCCAACTCTGCGTTTGCAGCGCCCTTACATATTGCCTCGAGTGTATGTTTATTCTTATTCATAACACCGTCGCTTTATGCGCAAGACCAGGGCGGTTCAACGTTAAAAAATTCTCAACCTTCTACAACTCTTCCGGCATCAGCGCCCGATGCTTTTAGTTTCTCTATTCCAGCACAGAACGCTAACGAAGCCTTAACTGAATTAGCTAAACAAGCGAACACTACGCTTTTATTTCCTTTCGATTTGGCGAAGAAAGTAACGACCAATGCGCTTAAAGGAACCTTTACCTTGAGTGAAGCATTAGCTCAGCTACTTGAGGGCACTGAATTAGCGGTGGTAGCAGATGAAAATGGGGCGTTGAGTATTCGTTCCCGTGCATCGCTCACAGCACAAAGTAAACAGACTGATGATGATGAACAGCAAGATGACGAGGGCGCAAACGGGCTTGAAAAAATTGCTATCGTTGGTTCTCGTAACGCACCTCGAAGTGCCGTCGACTCTGCGGTTCCTCTTGATGTTATTGGAGCAGATAAACTAAGTTCACAGGGCAATAGCGACGTCCTTTCTATGCTAAGCGTTATGGTGCCTTCACTTAACGTGAACGACCAGCCGATCAATGACGCTAGCAGCTTGGTGAGACCCGCTAACCTAAGAGGTATGTCGTCAGATCACACTTTGCTGTTGTTAAATGGCAAGCGACGCCATCGCTCAGCGGTTATTACGTTTTTAGGCGGCGGGTTATCTGATGGTGCTCAAGGTCCCGATATATCCGTTATACCTGCTTATGCGTTAAAACAAGTGGAAGTACTGCGAGACGGAGCGTCTGCCCAGTATGGCTCAGATGCTATCGCTGGCGTGATCAATTTTGTGCTAAAAGATGACCGTGAGGGTGGGAGCGTTGCGCTTAAAGTTGGAGGATACAGCGAGGGCGATGGCGAACTGTTTCAAATACAGCTTAATAAAGGCTTTGGGTTAGGAGAATCGGGATTTTTGAACGCTACGGCGGAATACCGACAGCAAAACGGCACGTCGCGCTCGGTGCAGCGAGGCGATGCTCAAATGCTAATCGACCAAGGAAATAGCTTTATTGCTTCGCCATCTCAAATTTGGGGAGCACTTGATGTTAGCGAGGATATTAAGCTCGCACTCAATGCTGGTGCTGATCTTTCGGCAACCTCCCATTTTTATAGCTTTGCAACCGCTGCGAGAAGAGAAATAAACGGAGGTTTTTATTTTCGAAACCCGCAAACTCGTGAAGGTGTTTTTAGTCGAACGGATCCAAATACCGGCGAAAGCCGTCTTATCGTTGCCGATTTAGATGGACTAAACAGCGGCATAGCATGCCCTTCAATCTCTTTATCGAATGACAATGTGCTAGAAGACCCCGACTACCAACTTATCGCAGATAACACGACAGCACTTGGAGCAAACTGCTTTGCCTTCAATGAGTGGTTCCCTGGTGGTTTTACTCCTCGGTTCGGTGGAACGATTACCGATGCATCTGTTGCAATGGGTATAAAGCATGAATTGCCTAAGGGGTGGGCGATGGATATCAGTGCCACCTTGGGCTATAGCGATATTGAGTACACCATATCAAATACGGTCAATCCTTCGCTTGGCCCGCAAAGCCCAACGACCTTTTCGCCAGGTGGGGTATCGCAAGTTGAGCGCACGCTTAACCTAGACTTTACGAAACTAATCCAAACCATATTTGACGACCCCGTGAGCATTGCTGCTGGGGTTGAATGGCGAAAAGAAACCTATTTCCAGAAAGCGGGAGATGAAGCCTCGTATATTGCTGGTCCTTTCGCTTTAGAGCCACCGGTAGGCTTAAGTGAAGGCTTCTCAATAGGCTCTAACGGTTTTCCCGGTTATCAGCCTCAGTCCGCTGGTCACTGGAGTCGCAGCAACTGGGCAGCGTATGCTGATGTGGAGTTTTACGTAACAGAAGCGTGGCAGCTTGGTCTAGCAACGAGGGCCGAGCATTTCAGTGATTTCGGGCCAACTTTCGATGGAAAGCTAAGTACGCGCTACACACTTAGCGAAGAGTTTGCTCTGCGAGGTTCTGTCAATACGGGCTTTAAGGCACCGACGGTGGGGCAAAGCAACGTTATAAACGTGACCACTGCTTATGGTGTTAACGGTTTAGAAGACCAAGCAACCTTGCCTCCAACCGACCTTATCTCGAAGCAGCTTGGCGCCACGCCGCTGAAGCCGGAAGAATCTGTGAACTTTAGCTTGGGCGTAGTTATGCAAGCAAGTGAAAATTTCTTTGCTACGCTCGACTATTTTAATATTCGCCTTATCGATCGTATCAGTACCACATCGGCCATTCCTTTAACCGACAATGACGTTAATGCGCTTATTGCGCAAGGGCGCCCCGATGCGGCTAGATATAATTCAGCTAAGTATTTTACTAATGATTTTGATACTAAAACTCAGGGTATCGATTTAGTTGTTAACTACAATTTCGCATTAGGTGACTGGTCAAACTCAGTGTTAGTTGCCTATAACTGGACAGACACGCAAGTGGAGCGTGTCTCTCTGTACCCGGTGTTAAGCGATGGGGAAATAACGCTTCTGCCTAACTTAACCGAGGCTCGAATACGTATGCTAGAAGACAATCTTCCGGCACATAGAGGGAGCATTACGTTAGAGCAATCAAAAAATAAATGGGCAATGACATGGCGTTTAAATTACTACGGTAAGTTTTATGAGGACCATCTTGATGCTTCGGCAGGTCTAGATATTTACGGCAGTGCGCTAACCACTTTCGACGCTCAACTTGCTTGGAACGTTCTGCCTGATATTCAGCTTACTTTTGGTGCGCAAAATATATTTGATGCATTGCCAGATGAAAACCCGTTTAAAGGGGAAGTGGGAGCGCTTTATCCACCAACATCTCCGGGCGGCATTAATGGCGCGTTTTACTATGCAGGTGTTGAATACAGCTTTAAATAGCTAATAGTATTGACGGAGCTAATTTGGGAAAAGGTGAAAGAGCTAAACTGAGCTTTCCAATATGCATAAAGCTTTAGTTTAAATAGATAGGGCAAGCGTGTTTGGCAATAAGGCTGTGCTATTTAGCCTTGGACTTTAATATTAGCCGACGTCTTTGAAAAGCGACTCATCAATGATGGTTTGATCGATAATTTGTTGCGCCATGTTGATGCACTTACCGCACTGTGAGCCTAGCTCTAAATGTTGGCGTAACTCACGCACATTGCCCACGCCGTTTTCTTCAACCGCCGCGCTAATGCTTTTATCTGTTACCCCATAGCACATGCAAACAAACATTAAACGTACTCCAAATGAATCTGTAAATGATAATAATTGTTATTCTTCGTTTTGGCAAGCAGATAATGGCAGATTTAATAAACCGCAATTTGGTAAATACTGGGTAATGACTGGGCAATATCTGGATAACTATTTATGCGGACTATCATTATTGGTACGAGCAGTAAAAAAACTCATTGTTTAATATTGTTATTTCCATATTCGTACCTATTTTCTGAGAAGGAAATTTCCCATCAAAGTGGTTACGCAATGTAATCACTTCTATTATTACAATCCAAATATAAATGGAGAGACTCATGAGTGTATTAGTTGGCCGTCCTGCGCCTGATTTTACTGCTGCAGCGGTACTTGGTAGCGGTGAAATCGTAGATTCTTTCACACTAAGCGAAGCAATTAAGGGCAAAAAAGCGGTTGTATTCTTCTATCCGCTAGATTTTACTTTTGTATGCCCGTCAGAGCTTATCGCTTTCGACAAGCGTTTTGACGAGTTTAAAAAGCGCGGTGTTGAAGTAATTGGTGTTTCAATCGACTCTCAGTTTTCACACAATGCGTGGAGAAATACCCCAGTAAATCAAGGTGGTATTGGTCCAGTTAAGTACACTCTTGTTGCTGACGTAAAACACGACATCTGCCAAGCGTACGATGTTGAGCACCCAGAAGATGGTGTTGCTTTCCGCGGTTCATTCCTAATCGATGCCGAAGGTATGGTTCGTCACCAAGTAGTAAACGATCTTCCACTTGGTCGTAACGTTGACGAAATGCTTCGCATGGTCGACGCTCTAGCGTTCCACGAAGAGCATGGCGAAGTTTGCCCAGCAGGTTGGACTGAAGGTAAATCAGGTATGGACGCATCACCTGAAGGTGTAGCTAAATACCTATCTGAAGAAGCAGATAAGCTATAAGCTAACCAGTTTAAAGATAATAAAGAAACAGCGCCTTTGGGCGCTGTTTTTATTTATGGCGTTTATCGAACAAAAACTACTCTTGATTTTCTACTGGCCAGCCACCTAACGCTTTATAACGATTTACCATATAGCAAAATAGCTCGGTGGTTTTCTGTGCATCGTAAAGGGCGCTATGCGCTTCATTTTGGTCAAACGATATACCCGCCGCTCGGCATGCTTTTACCAGCACAGTTTGACCAAGAGCAAGGCCTGCTAGGCTGGTGGTATCGAAGGAAACAAATGGATGAAAGGGCGTGCGCTTTATATTGCAGCGCTCAATAGCAGCGTTAACGAAGCTTTGGTCAAACGTTGCGTTATGAGCGACGATAACAGAACGCTGACAGTCTGCATTCTTCTGTGCTTTGCGAATACCTTTACATAAATCCTTCATGGCTTCGCTTTCCTCAATAGCACCTCGTAGTGCGCAATTCGGATCAATGCCATTGAACTCTAATGCCGCAGGCTCAAGGTTAGCGCCCTCGAACGGATCTATATGATAGTGAAAGGTTTGGTCAGGATGCAGTACTCCGTCTTCATCCATTTTCACCGTAACCGCTGCTAACTCTAATAAGGCGTCAGTGCCTGCATTAAATCCGGCCGTTTCAACGTCGATGACAACGGGAAAATAACCTCGAAAGCGCTGGGAAAGAAGGGGCGGGTTGGCAGACATAAACACTCTTGTAAGACTAGATTGCAGAAACTGGTTGGCCGCTTACATGCGCACCTACCTGCGAAACTTATGGAAAACAGAATTATCGCAAGGATATCTTCGAGTTGCCAGTTTCAATTTGAAAACCGCGAAGATGAGAAGCACTAGTAGTACGAAACGCTAATGGTATTAAACGCTAAACTTTTCTACACTTTGGACGATAATCATATTAACCATGATTTTTCAAAACTCTCTATTTGCGGCTTAAAGCGAATGGTTACAATTTATGGTTCTTAAAGGTTGGTGGGCGTATGAAAGGCCTACGCCCGTGTTAGTCTGACTTTCGTTATGGTGTCGAAATGGTGTTGAAATTAAAATATATCGCTTTATTGGGGATGGTGGGGTCGCTGTCGTCCCATGCTGCCATGCGGCAATATTCTGCAACCATTGAAAGTTCCAACTGGCGTATTGATACGGACACGCGCCTGCAGTGTACGCTTAACCACGAATTGCCTGGTTACGGCGAAGCCATGTTTACGAGTTCCGCGTCGAAGCAGCTAAACATGGAATTTGAATTAGACATGTATATGCTGCCAAACAAGTTTGATGTGGCTGCGGTCTACTCTGTTCCGCCAAAATGGATGCCCGGTGTAGCGCCAAAGACCATCGCGGATATGTCTATTCGAAAGCAATACAATGGCGACCTGCCACAAGATGCAGCATGGACTATGTTGTCTGAGTTAGAGAAAGGCTTTTGGCCCACGATTTACTATCAAGACTGGTATAACAAATATGACCAAGTGAGTGTGGCATTAAACGCAAGCAACTTCTCAGGCGTGTATCGCGACTTTGTTAAGTGCGTGTCGAACTTGCTTCCCTTTAGTTTTGATGACATCGCCTACACAGTGTTGTCTTATCAGAACAACAGCACAGAGCTTACTAAGTATTCGCAAAAGCGTTTAACTATGATTGGCGAATATTTAAAAGAAGACAGCGAATTGGAGCTTGTGCTTCTCGATGGTTATACGGACAGCTACGGTGGCCGTTACAACAACGAACAGTTGTCTATTCGACGGGCCAATGAAGTAAAAAGCTATCTAACTACGCTAGGTGTACCTGAAGATAGGATCCAGCTAACAGGCCATGGTGAAAAACGCCATATCGCGCCAAACGATACGCGGGAAAGCCGTGCGCAAAACAGACGCGTAGTGGTACGACTATCCAAGTCGTAGGCGCTTGCTCAAGCGCCTTAAACCCGTTTAACTTGCGTTAATTTGTTTTGTCTCGCCAGGTTAATACAGGCACTAAATGGTCGGTGAAAACGCCATCAGCTCGCACTACCTTGTGCAATGCACCTAAAATTTGTTTTCCAGACATGCCTGCTGCAAGCGCATCCTGACGATAAGTGTAGGGATGAATGGTAAGTTCGTTATCGTGAGCGTACTTAACCCAACTAGCTGCTTCTACTTTCCCTTTAGCCATTGCCTGAGTATCCATTAAATGGCCTAACCAAGGGCCTATGCCGTTCGCATACTTCGCAACTTGCTTCATGCCTTCTTGTGTACGCAGCCATTCGTAGTCGGTGTCGCTCTCTCCCCAATCGTTCTCGCCAATCAGCATAACTACTTTGCCCTTATAGCCAAGGGTTTCACGAATGCGTTTGATCTCATTGAAGTCAAAGCACTGCAGGTAGCTATTGCCGTTTTCTCCCGCAAACCCGTAGTTTTTTAATGTGTCGATAACCAGCTTACTGGCATCAATACCTTCAGTAATGTGAAAGGCAGGGGACTTTACTTCTGGGTATACGCCTACAGATGTGCCGAATTGGCGGTTAAGTTCGCTGATTAGTTCAAAGTGTTCACTTAACGTGGCCACTTTAAAATTAGCCTGGGTGCCGCGGTACCTACTTTTAAATACTTGCATCCCGTCACTGTTAGCACGCTCATGTACCCGCAATGCTCGAAGCTCTTCGAGAGTGAAGTCACGGGCGTAATAGCGTCCGTCCTCTCGGTGACGTGCTGGAAAAATATCTTCTACATTAGTGACTGTCTCTAAGTGAATGTCGTGCAATACAACGGGGATGTCATCTTTGGTTATAACAACATCCTGCTCTATAAAGTCAGGACGCAGCGAGAACGCTAGCGTGGCTGCTTCAAGCGTGTGTTCCGGCAAATAGCCAGAAGCACCGCGATGGGCGATGACGGTAAAATGCAGTTTTTCACTAGTGGTATGTTCTGCTTCAGCGTGCGAGGTTTTACTATTCGTAGCTTCAGCTGCAAACGCACTCTCAGAGGCAAGGGCACCTGTAAAAAGCACTACCAAAGCAGGTAGTAACGATGCCAATCTAGTTGTGTATCTATTGCGCAAACTAGCATTGCCCTTTAACCTCAGCTTAAGCTGGTTCGACGAACCCGCTATACCCTTGCTTACCCGGTTTAAAGAAAATAATAAGCGGTTACCTAGCATGTGACTGCCACTCCATGTGTTTACATTTATCGCCATCTTATTTATGCCTTACATTTCACAGAAAGCTTATGTTACGAGCGCTTAGAAGATATTGGCGACGTCGTGCTGCTATAGTGAAATAGACTTATTTTGAATGAGTTCTATGGTATACCCATCTGGATCGCGTACAAAAGCGATGACGGTAGAGCCACCTTTTACTGGGCCGGGTTTACGGTACACCTCAGCGCCATTTGCTTCTAAGTTTTCACAAAACTGATAGATGTCGTCTACTTCAATGGCGATGTGGCCGTACGCGTTACCCTTATCATAGGTGTTGTCACCCCAGTTATAGGTAAGCTCTAACACAGTGCTATCGGTCTCTTCTCCGTATCCTACAAAAGCGAGGGTGTACTCATACTCTTTGTTTTCTGATTGTCGGAGAAGGCGCATGCCCATCAATGAGGTGTAGAAGTGAAGTGACGCCTCTAAGTTTTCAACTCGAAGCATGGTGTGAAGCATTCGCATAACTATTTCCTATTTGAACCATCAGAATTACCCGATGGTACACTGCATTGTAAGTGCGCGTTTGCAGTTGCCACATGTATCCGAACTCTGGCTACACAGAGCTCCATCCAGACAAAGCCCCGCAGAGTACTTTCGTTGGTAAACGCAAACGACACGCTATGATA
Organism: Alteromonas sp. PRIM-21; assembly: GCF_027563165.1. Taxonomy (NCBI): domain Bacteria; kingdom Pseudomonadati; phylum Pseudomonadota; class Gammaproteobacteria; order Alteromonadales; family Alteromonadaceae; genus Alteromonas; species Alteromonas sp. PRIM-21. The sequence goes on from NZ_JADOEK010000001.1 coordinate 267,271, forward strand.
ATGAGGAAATGTTAACGCTTTAAGACAGTTTTACAATTCCACTTAAACGTATTAAAAACCCCACATGCCGATATTATCAATTTTAAGTCGACGAGGCTGGCTTAACAGGTAGACCACCATTTCGCCTAAGTCTTCGTTTTGAATCAGACCCTTGTCTATCTTCTCAGATCCTGTTTTCTGTGACTGAATTAGCGCAGGGTTGAGTGAATGAACATGAATGCCATAAGGTCGCACTTCCTCTTGAAGAGCTTTCCCAAGCCCCACCAATGCGAATTTCGACGCGCAGTAAACGCCCGCATTGGCATATCCATTTAGTGCCGCCTGAGAGGCAATATTGATAATGTAACCTTCTCGATTTTCAATCATATGGGGCACTACTTGCTTACACATAAGGAAGGAACCTTTTACATTGGTATCCATCACTTCGTCCCAATCGTCTTCTCTGGTTTCCCAGATGAGCGTTTCTTTACCAAAACCACTGTTATTAATAAGAACGTGAAGTTCGCCAAATGTATTTTTAACTTCTTTTACGAAACTTGCGACTTCATCACTTTTTGATACATCACATTTTGCCCCAATGACTTTACCGGGGAATAGCGCATCTAACTGTTTAACTGTCTTGGTTATCGTTTCCTCAGTGCGTCCGCAGATAGCTACTTTCATTCCTGCTTCTAATAGAAAGTGAGTTATAGTTTTACCCAGCCCCTTGCCGCCACCTGTCACAATGGCGGTTTTACCCGATAACAAATACATATCTGTCATAATTAAAACCTAGCGAAAAAAGAATAAGATTAACTTAGCTGGTATTGGCGTTATACAAACATACGTATTCATTGTGGGCCCAAATGATAAGGTCGCATTGCAATGCTTAAAAAATAATCCCGAAATAATTGGACATGGCGAGTAATTACCTGTACTGTCTCGCTCGCTCTAGATATGTTTTATGCTTTACCTAATACTGCGCTGTACCTTTCTTTATACCTTCAAATTGAAGTGCTAGATAGATATACAACTGCTTTACTAGCTTAGTTATGTCTATTGCTATTCGGTGGCTTCCACCATTACATCAATTTTTTTAAAAGGTTATTATTATGTCTAATTCTGTAAACGGTACAGTTAAGTGGTTTAACGAAGAAAAAGGTTTCGGTTTCATTACTCCTGAAGCTGGTGGCAAAGACGTATTCGTACACTTCCGTTCAATCACTTCTGACGGCTTCAAGACTCTTGCTGAAGGTCAAGCGGTTAGCTTTGAAGTTGAACAAGGCCAAAAAGGCCCACAAGCTGCTAACGTAACAGTTCTTTAAGACCTGTAAGCCAGCTTAGGGTTATTTCTTTTATCTGAAGTAACCCGCAAAGATGGGCTCTTTTACACAAAAAATGTGAAAAGAGCCTAATTTTCGTTTTTAGATTTCTTAACCCAACCTGCGAGGAATTCAAAACAAACTATATCAATAAAGAAGTATCTAATATGCAATTTCAAAACTCTATCTCTACCATTAACAGCCTTATTCCAGGTGCGTTAATTTCAAATATCTCCATAAATAAAACAGCTGTTGCCTTCAAACATGCGAATACCTACCGACATGTTCAGCTATCATCAAGACAAGAAGCAAAACGATTCATTGCTCAGCTTATTCAAAAGAGCTAATTAAGCTCACTACATTTGCCAGTGCTTTTTGAGTGGGTAATTATCTATTCGGATTGGCATAACTCACGGCATTAAAGCCAAAAGATTATAGGTATTGCGTTTTCAGTATTGCAACTGCGTGGTATGAATAAAGCGCTGTAAATAAAGGCGTGCTGTTGCAAGAGAAGCATTGGCTAGTACGGGTGTGTACTAACCAATGTCATTATAGAAATAACCTGCGACTATTATTTGGCTTTTAAGTCGACGTCTGAATCTGCTAACAGATATATGCTTGCTGCATAAGCTGCAATGTTTTGAGCCAGTTCATCAGGGTTAATTTTGTCTAATGTGTCATCAGGCGTGTGATGAAGATCGAAATAATCTCGACCGTTCTGGTTCAACCGGATAGTCGGTACGCCTTTCGCTGCTAGCGGTATAATGTCGGGGCCACCACCGGCAACGTCTGAGCCACCGCGAATTATACCCAGAGGTGACAAGATCTTTGCGATTTCATCTACCAGTACTGTTGCTTCAGGGTTCACATTTGACACAAGTTGCCAAATTGTTTGTGCGCCAAAATCAGACTCAGTAGCAAGAACGTGGTTAGCAAGGTTCTTTTCATGCTGTTTTGCATAAGCAAACGCGCCTAATAAGCCCACTTCTTCAGCGCCAAACATAACTACACGAATGGTGCGCTTAGGGCGTTCAGGCAGTGATGCAATTAATGCGGCTGCGGCTGTGGTAATAGCAACGCCCGCACCGTCATCAACAGCGCCGGTGCCTAAGTCCCAGCTATCTAAGTGACCACCAATGAGCACAATCTCTTCAGGCTTTTCACTACCGACTAAATCTAGAATTACGTTGCCGCTGCTTACTTCGCCTTTCCACTTTGACTCAGAATGAAGCGATAACGACAGTGGCTTGCCTAAATTGTGTAGGCGTCGTAAATGATCAGCGTCGGGGTTCGAAATAGCAACAACCGGAATATCGGCCCACTCATCGCCGTCTGAGCTCATCATGCCAGAGTGAGGGAAGCGATGAGAGTCTGAGCCTACCGAACGTACAACTAGCGCTTCAGCGCCACCGCGCTGCGCATGTTGCCAACCAATACGGCGACGTTGATTCGCTTGGCCATAGCCCGCACCCGTTTGACTTTTTACCATGGCATCGCCATCGACAAACGCAATTTTGCCTTTAAGCGCGCCGTCCTTAACTGCGGTTAGTGCGTGAATATCTCTGAAATACACGATGTCAGCGTTTATCTCGCTCTCTGAAGGAGCCGCTCCACCTAGCGCTGTGCCATAAAGCGGTTGGGCATAAGGCGCAGTAAGTGAAATATGTAAATGACCCCTGTCCCAGAAGGGCATGGTAAACTCTTCAATACTCACTTTATCAAATCCGAGGCGCTCTCCTACCTTAACGCCCCAGTCTCTGGCTCGCTTTTCAGCTTCCGAACCGCCAAGGCGTGGGCCTATCTCTGTAGTTAGTGATTCTACGATGCTATAGCCTAAGTCACTTTTCAGCGCTTTTTGAATTAGCGTTTCCGCATTTTTCTTTTGCTCGTCTGTAATGGGTGAAGTTTCAGCAAAAACACCGAAACTGCATGCACTTACTAATGCACCAAACGCTAGATTCCTAGCGATATTATTCAATCGGGACATGTGTTCTCCGTGGATTATTTTTATATTTTTGTTTATTTGCGTGAGCAAAAATATGACGAGCTTATCATAGCCAAATTAAGATGTGCTTTCGAGGTAAACCACAAGCCGAAGTCGTAAGTTAATCGCAAAGCAGGTCTACTTGGTTGTGAAAATTAATGTTACCTTTTAAAAAGGAAAAAATAACAAGGAAAGTAAATATGAAAATACCTCTCTATACTTATTTCAAAAATAGAACATTAGCCTTCTCAAGTATTATCAACAATAAGGCTTGTTTCGGTTCACTGCTTTGTGCGTTTTTGCTTGTTGGTTGTGGCGGTAGCTCAAATGATAATGACAGTGTAGTAAGGCCAAATTCAGTACTAGGCGTATGGTTTGGGCAAACTTCAACAGTTGAAGATGGGCAAGAAGAGGTTGTTATTGCGGTCTCCTCTGAGGGTAAGACTATTGTATTTTCGCAGGCCTCGCGAGACACGCTTATTGCTCACGGCGACATAAGCGAAGATACCTTTACTTCTGACGATACCATGCTGTATCCAGGAGAAGGCATGACTAAGCATGGCACAATGCAGCTCACAGTGAATGGTGACAGTTTAGAAGGCTCAGCGACAGTATCGGGTCTCACACTTGATTTCTCTGCCAACAAGGTCAGCGCTAGCGAGGATGTTTCACTTATCGATATTGCTGGCAATTATGCAAGTTCTTGGTCTGATGGCGCCTACACTCGTTCGTTTGCTATCGATAGCGAAGGGGTGATCAGCGGTTCAGATACCAATGGTTGCGTATACTCAGGCTCTGTCGAGCAAATTAGCGGGATCAATTCACTTTTCGATATTACGATTAAAGCGGAAACCTGCTTTGAAGATTTCGAATATAAAGGGCTTCTCGCTTATGGTGTATTTCCCTTTGAATATCAAAACTCAATTATTGAGAGAAATGGTATTGTCATAGCTACAGAGGCTTCATCAAGAGCTTATGCTTTTCGCCAATTTAGCCCTCAAGATTAGCGTTATCCGATATATGAACAAGGAGTCTATAGACTCCTTACTTGAATCGCAGAAGATTGCCTTAAGTTCTATTTACGCTTCTTCTTAAGCGCCAATTTTTGTTTTTTCTCTTGTTCTTTCAGCACTTCGTTTATAAAGCTCTTTCTTCCAAATTCACGGGTAATAGTGCACTTATTTAAATCAAAACCGCGAGCAGGGCAGTATTCTCTGCCGTACAAGATAATCTGTAGATGCAAGTCGTTCCATCTTTCTCTAGGGAACAGGCGTTTTGCATCGCGTTCTGTTTGCTCTACGCTTTTTCCGTTCGATAAACCCCAGCGGTACATTAAACGGTGAATATGTGTATCTACCGGGAAAGCAGGAATGCCAAAGCCTTGAGACATAACCACCGCGGCTGTTTTGTGGCCAACAGCAGGCATGGCCTCCAGCGCTTCAAAGTTTGCTGGGACTTCACCATTGTGTTGTTTAATGATCATATCGGACAAATGCCAAATGCCTTTCGACTTCATAGGCGATAATCCACAAGGGCGGATAATGTCTTGTATTTCTTCAATACTCATCAACACCATATCGTAGGGGTTATCTGCGCGAGCGAACAGCTTTGGCGTAATTTGATTAACGCGCTCGTCGGTACATTGTGCCGATAATAGAACTGCAATCAGTAACGTATATGGGTCTTTGTGATCTAGAAAGATAGGAATTTCTGGATAAAGGTCATCCAAAATTCGCATTATTTCTTTTACTTTTTCCTGCTTAGAAAGCGGCTTTGCCGGCTTAACTACATCATTCATTTCTATATACTTTTTTAATATGGTCGCTAAACAAGGTGTAAATTTTTTAAGTTAAAACGTTTGCGCCATCTGCTGAAGTTTACACCTACTCCGTCAAGCTACGCTAATAATTGCAGTATGATTTAACTCTCTGCAGTGACGCGCACGCGCTCAGCTTTCACCGCAGGCGATGTTTGCTTAGCGGCTAACTTGGCATCTATGCTATTTTTAATAGCAATAAGAAGTCCCATGCCTAAAAACGCACCCGGCGGTAATATCGCAAGTAGAAATGGGTTTTCTGTGTTGAACAGTGTAATAGTCCAGTTCGCAGCAATGGGGCCAAATAGCCTATCTGCACCCGCTAATAACGTACCCGCACCCAATATTTCTCGCATGCCGCCTAGTACAACCAACACAGCGGTAAATCCTAAGCCCATCATGAACCCATCGTACGCGGACGCAAGGGGCCCGTTTTTCGATGCAAAGGCCTCGGCGCGCCCTATAATGGCGCAGTTAGTTACAATCAGTGGAATGAAAATACCTAACGCGAGGTAAAGGTCGTAGGTATAGGCATTCATTAGAAGCTGAACAATGGTTACAAATGCTGCAATAATCATAACGAAAACAGGGATACGGATCTCGTTTCTTACCACATTTCGAACGAGTGAAACGGTAATGTTACTGCCAATTAAAACCAACATGGTAGCAAGGCCAAGTCCTAAACCATTAATGAAGGTAGCAGTAACGGCTAGTAGGGGGCACAATCCCAACAGCTGTACTAGCGCAGGGTTGTTCTTCCAAAGTCCTTGCAAGGACAGGTCGCGAAAGTCAGTCACGTTATAACTCCTCTACACTATGAGGTTGAGTTTCATCCACGTTAACGTCATCTATTGTTTCAACCGAATCTGTTGTTGCACAGGTGTTGGGGGCGGAGAATAACGCGCTTTGGTTAGCCTGAGCGTAAAGTAAAGCTTCACGTACGGCTCTGACTACCGCTCTTGGCGTTATAGTAGCGCCTGTGAATTGGTCAAATTCGCCGCCATCTTTTTTGACTTGCCATGGAGCTAAGTTATCTGATGAGAAAGACTTACCGCTGAAGCTTGTGATCCAATTGCTTACTGCAAGCTCTATCTTATCACCAAGCCCAGGGGTTTCTTTATGTTCGATAACGCGTACGCCAAGTACTCTCATATTGGTTGTTTTTATTTCAGCCGTATCCATTTCGGGAGAACTCCCGTCGAGCTCTGCCATATCGGTTAGCGGTAGTGCAGAAGTATTGAGGTTTTCACTCTCACTGCTACGGGAGTCATTTGGCATACCCTGTTGTTTACCGTTGGCAATATGTGGCTCTACTTTTACACCGACAACAATATCTATATCACCGCTATAGCCATCGGGGGCAGTGGCTTCCAACACAAGCGCGCTAGGTTGGCCGTTTAGCGTGGCACGGTATATCTTATGGGCTTTTTTCATGCCCAGTTCGGGGGCGTCGACTTCTGTGCAGTTGGCGTACAGAGCATTGTCGTGGAATTCACTGGGCACAACTTCATTAAGTACGCTTAGAAGCTTTTGCTGCTTTTGTTGCTCAATTTTGTCTTGGGTGCCGAAAAAGGTTAACGCTATTAACGCTGTGGTGACAACGGCAAACGCGCCTAACATAAGGCCGTTTTTGGCCAAGCTTTCTTTCATCATTACTGCTTACCTCGGCCTTTGCCCACATTTTTACCGTAAACGCGAGGGCGGGTGTAATAGTCAATAAGCGGTACCGCCATATTCATAATGATCACCGCAAACGCCACTGCATCGGGGTAACCTCCAAACGTGCGTATTATAACTACCCAAAAACCAATCGCAGCCCCAAATATAATTCGGCCTTTTGGGGTTGTTGACGCGGAAACCGGATCGGTTGCGATAAAGAAAGCGCCTACCATTACTGCCCCATTAAGCAGGTGGAATAGTGGTGAAGCATAGTAATCGGCGTTAACTAAATGAAGCAGTGATGCACAAATAAATACGCTCAGCAGCATGCCACCTGGGATGTGCCAGCTAATAACACGGGTTTTCCAGAGGTAAAGACCGCCAAGTAAATAGGCAAGGCTCACCATACCCCATCCTGCACCAGCAGCATCAAATACGCCGCCATCAAAAATTGGTTTAGCTAAAGACTCTGAGTAAGTCACACCTTGCGTTAAGTCAGTTTTTAACGTGTCTAGTGGTGTAGCCATGGTTACACCGTCGGCGATAGTTTTAAGCTGAGTAACATCGTAGCCGCTGGTAGTGAAGCCTGTAAATATCAATGATAGTGAGTCAAAGAAAGTTGGCGTAACCCCAGCATGGGTTGCAGGTGGTAGCCATAGACTCATGGCTGCGGGGAATGAAATAAGCAAAACCACGTAGGCTATCATTGCGGGGTTAAAAATGTTGAAACCAAGCCCGCCATAGACTTGTTTAGCAACCGCGATCGCAAAAAATACTCCAATGACCGTCATCCACCACGGCAGAGTAGGCGGAATACTAATAGCGATTAACAAGCCTGTTAAAACGGCGCTGTAATCAGTAAGTGTGCGTTCGATAGGGCGCTTTCTTAAAAATAAAATAACCCCTTCAATAACCAGTGCACTTACTACTGCAATAACCGCTTGAATAAGCATGCCCCAACCAAAAAAAATAGATTGGGCTATCATGCCTGGGATCATGGCGTAAATAACCATGCGCATGACCTGTCCGGTATCGCGTTTAACCCGTTGGTGTGGTGAACTCGATAAACTTAACTTCATTCTGATTCTTTCTCTTGTTCAGCCGCCGCTTTTTTCGCTTTTGCTTTTGCAATGGCTGCCGCTATACGTGCTTTCTTTTCATCTTGAGCAGTGGGTTGAGAAGTTGATTGCACGCTTGCTACTTGTTCTGCTTCACTAGTCGTCTCGCACTGCTCATATCCCTTGTAACTTTCTTGTTCAGCAGTATCTTGTGAGGCTGCTAAATCGTCATTAGTGCTTTGAGCAAGTTTCTTTGCTTTGGCCTTTGCCACCGCAGCAGCTATACGCGCTTTTTTCTCGTCAGTGCCACTTTTAGATGGCGCGTCTTTAGTATTCTCATTAGGCGTGCTAGATACATCCTGCGCTTTTCGCGTTGAAGTAGCCTCCATGCTGAGGTCACTATCGCCAGCATCTTCTTGCTCGCCTTTAATTTTATCTTCTTGTTTAGCCGCTTTTTTGGCTTTTGCTTTCGCCACAGCGGCAGCAATGCGGGCCTTTTTCTGTTCCGCTTCGCTTAAGTTGCTAGATGAATCTAGGGCCTTGTTATTCTGAGCACTATTATCTTGGCCGTTGACGCTTTGAGGATTTGCTTCTTTTAGTAAGTTAGCGTTTTGGCTGTCTGTGTCAGCTTCACCAACAGGGGTAGATGCTTGTGCTTGTTGCGACGCGGCCTTTTTGGCTTTAGCTTTGGCAACGGCAGCAGCTATCCTAGCCTTCTTTTCATCCTTAGCATCCGTTTCACCTAGCGGCTCTTTAGACTGGTTGTCTCGCTGCTCGCCAAATTGAGTGGGCGTAGCCTGCTCAGATTGGCCGCTTGCGTTATTTTTAGCGGCTTTTTGCGCTTTTGCTTTAGCAACGGCCGCTGCAATTCGCGCTTTTTTCTGCGCTTCAGCTGTTAGATCTGAATTAGTTTCGGTATTGGATGGCTCAGTATTGGAAAGCTCAGCAGTTTCTTCGTATTGAGAACCTGCTTGGTTTTCTGTTGACGCATCTGAATACTGGCCAGCTTGGGCTGCTTTCTTGGCTTTCGCTCTGGCGATAGCAGCGGCAACTTTGGCCTTTTTATCATCTTCTGGCGAAGGTGCCTGAGCCGCTGGCTCAGTGGCGTTTTCAGCTTGCTCAGAACCTTGAGTTCGGGCTGCTTTCTTCGCTTTTGCTCTGGCAATTGCCGCGGCTACCTGAGCTTTTTTATCGTCTGCCGGTGAGCTAGGCTCGTCAGCGTTTACTGGTGTATTTTCGTCCTTAGCCTTGGCCTGCATTGCCGCTTTTTTCGCTTTCGCCCGTGCAAGCGCCGCCGCTACTTTATCCTTTGCTTCAGTTGCGGTAGCGTCAGCCGAGTTATTTGCATTATCTACAGCTGCGGCATTTTGTTCTTTGGCTTTATTTGCGGCTAACCGCGCCTCTTTTGCTTTTCTATGCTTTGCTTCTCGCTCCAGTTTTTCACGCTCTAAACGCTCTTTACGCGCTTCAAATCGCTGCTTTGCCTTTTCAGCTTTATTCTTTTCATCACGCTGAATGCGTATTTCAGACTTAGCCTGGCGATAGTAATGCACCAGCGGTATCTCGCTGGGGCAAACGTAAGCGCATGCGCCACACTCTATACAGTCGAAAAGGTCGTATTCTTCGGCTTTGTCGTATTCTTTTGCTTTAGCGTGCCAAAAAATTTGTTGTGGGAGCAGTGATGCCGGGCAAGCATCGGCGCACGCGCTACAGCGTATACACGGGCGTTCTGCATTATCATCTACAAGCTCTTTCTTGGCCGGGACTAATAAACAGTTTGTGGTCTTTACCACAGGAATAGTTGCGTCTGATAAGGTAAAGCCCATCATAGGCCCACCCATAATGACTTTGGGCGCTTTCTGTTTTTTCGGGTTGTAACCTGCTTCTTCTAACAAATGAGAAACAGGTGTACCTAATAGCGCTCTGAAGTTGCTAGGGGACTTAACTGCTTCACCGGTTACAGTAACAATACGCTCTATGAGCGGCTTACCATGCAAAATAGCGTCTGCAATGGCATAGCAGGTTCCTACGTTAAACATCATCACGCCTACATCGGCAGGCAAACCATTTCTTGGCACTTCTCGGCCAGTAACAACCTGAATTAGCTGCTTTTCACCGCCAGCAGGATATTTAGTTTCAACGCTAACCACGCGGTAGTCTTTCTTATCCTGACAGGCAATATTGAGTGCCTCGAACGCTTCGGGTTTGTTGTCTTCAACCGCAACAACAATTGCCTTAGGTTCGATAAGGTGAGTCAAAATGTCTAAACCTTGGCGTATTTGCCATGCGTGCTCACGCATTAATCGGTCATCAGATGTGATATAAGGTTCACACTCAATCCCGTTTAGGATAAGAAACTCAACAGGCTTAGAGGTTGAGGTTTTAATATGGGTAGGGAAGCCTGCGCCCCCCATTCCAGAAATACCAGCTTGGCAGATAGCTTCAATAAGTTTGTTTTTATCAAGCTCGCTATAGTTAGCGATGGGGGAGAGGTCGCCCCATGTGTCTTTACCATCCGGGCGTATTGATATACACATTTCGGTTAAGCCACTAGGATGAGCAACAACATGCGGCGCTATTGCAACAACTTCGCCCGAGGTGGGGGCGTGTACAGGTACCGAAAAAGGCGAGGAGCTTTGCGAAAGGATTTGGCCTTTTAACACGGTATCGCCAACTTCTACGCAACATATGCCGTCTGAACCAATGTGCTGGCGCAGTGGTACTATCAATAACTCTGGCAACGATGGCTTTTTAATTACCGACGTATTAGAAAGTGATTTTTTATCGTCAGGATGCACACCACCTGGAAATGAGTACAGCTTCCCCGCTTCAAGAGCTTCTATAATTGAATCAAAACTTGGATACATCACAATTACGATACCATTTTGATAGGGATATCACCTTTAGGTGATGATTCGAAATCCCACTTCCACGTAGAAGTAGTTTGAACGATTGGCACCATGTCAATGCAGTCGACAGGGCAGGGGTCTACACATAAGTCACATCCTGTACACTCATCAGTAATAACGGTATGCATATGTTTTGCGGCACCTAATATGGCATCCACAGGGCAGGCTTGGATACATTTGGTACAGCCGATGCACTCATCTTCTCGAATGAAAGCAACTTTTTTGACGTCTTCTTCGCCGTGTGCTGCGTCAAGGGGTTTGGGTTCAACCCCCATTAAGTCTGCAAGTTTTTTGATCGTTGCTTCGCCGCCTGGAGGACATTTATTAATGTCATCGCCATCTGCAATAGCTTCAGCATAAGGTTTACAACCTGGATAACCACACTGGCCGCATTGGGTTTGTGGTAACACGGCGTCGATTTGTTCGACAAGCGGGTCGCCCTCTACTTTAAAGCGAATGCTCGCATAGCCCAAGACTAGGCCAAAAATAAGAGCAAGGACGCCAATTGCAATGACTGCAAGTATGATCGTAGTAGACATCGACATTACACCTTCACCAATCCACTAAATCCCATAAATGCAAGGGACATAAGGCCGGCGGTAATCATGGCAATTGATGCACCCTTGAATGAAACCGGTACGTCAGCAGCAGCTAAGCGCTCACGCATGGCTGCAAATAACACTAATACCAAGGAGAAACCTACCGCAGCCCCGAACCCATAGATAAGGCTCTGCATGAAATTATGCTGCTCGGTAAGATTTAACAACGCTACACCAAGAACCGCACAGTTGGTTGTGATAAGAGGAAGAAATATACCTAACAGCCTATATAAGGTAGGACTTGTTTTGTTCACAACCATTTCTGTGAACTGAACAACCACCGCAATAACTAGGATAAAGGCCAACGTTCTGAGGTAGCCAATACCTAGTGGCGCAAGTAAATAGGTTTCAACCAGGTAACTTGAAGCCGAGGCAAGGGTGAGTACAAATGTGGTGGCCATAGACATGCCCATGGCGGTTTCTAGTTTTCCAGATACACCCATAAACGGGCATAAACCGAGAAACTTAACCAACACAAAGTTGTTAACCAGTACTGTACCAATCAATAGCAGTAAAAATTCAGTCATGAATAACGCAATTCCTTCGAGGAATTTTGACGGACAATGCCCGCGAATTAAAAAGAAAAACAGATTGGGTCTATTATCCCTTTTTAGAACGGGTTTAACAACTTGATTGAATTAGGGTTATTTAATGTCTAAACGCGTTGTTTTAGGAATTAAAATAGAGTGAAGTGGGTGAGACGATTTAGAAGCCAACTAAGTGGCTCCCCCTCCCCGACTCGAACGGGGGACCTGCGGATTAACAGTCCGTCGCTCTAACCAACTGAGCTAAGGGGGAATCGACACCTAAGTTGTTTGCTGAAGTTGGCTCCCCCTCCCCGACTCGAACGGGGGACCTGCGGATTAACAGTCCGTCGCTCTAACCAACTGAGCTAAGGGGGACCTGTGCTTCAACGGAGGCGAATATTAAAGACGTACTTAGGAACTGTCAACAACATAAATGAAATATTTGTGCTGACTGCGCAAAAAATAGCTTTTTACGGCTTTAATGCTCATTTTGTCGTCAATGTAGCGAAAGTGATGGTTAATAACTGCACATTATTGCTTGTTTACATATAAACAGGTGTGCTTTTAGCTTTTAAAGAAATGATTTTTTATTTTTTCCGATATATCTCGGTAAAGTTAAAGGCTATAACTAAAAAGAATAAAAAATCGCTTCCATACTGTTATTATGTACAGGCTTTAATAAATCTGTAACCTGTACCTGAGGATTAAAAGGTTAGTCACCACTTACGTGATGAGAAATTAATCGAGCACGAAATCCCGCCGAATATGGTCTGGCGGTAGTTATCCACTAAATCTGTGGATAACTATGTTGATAGCTTATATTCGTCTCCTGCTTTTGTGAGATCAGGTATTAATTGATCCGATTGAATAGGCCTGAATGTGGGGTGATATTCTATATACTACAAAGGGTTAGCGCTGTTTTTGTGATCGCAACTTTCGATCTAAATTGATCGGTTGAACAAAAAGTAGCTTGTGTGTTAATTCAACGAATGACTAAATGCTATTCAACAAAATCCATGTTATTTCTCAGGCTCTTACAAGTTATTAACATTTTTGTTGGTCTTTCAAGCGCTGAGTTGTAAAAATCTAATATGGACGAACTTTGATAGTGACTATATTAAAAGTGAAATGGAATAGAAACTAAACTGTCACGAATTCACTGACATATTAATCGTGAAAAAATACTGACAAAGTAGTGCTTTTAACGAATAGCGAACAAATTCGTAAAGTGCATGTATTTTCATTAAAAACATTACATTTCTTCTCTCCCTCTTACGCTTTGCTTTGTTTATCGAAACAGCATGGCTAAATAGCGTTCACCGTTTTACACTAGCGCGCAGTCAATGAGGGGAATTTAATTAGCCGGAGCTCTAGTGATAAAAACTAACGCTAAACAACGTACTTCCGACTTATTGGGAGGAGATATAGGTACTACGTTAAAGCGTATGACTATTCCTATGATATTGGGGATGGTAATGATGATGAGCTTTGGGCTTATCGATACCTTTTTCGTCAGTTTGTTGGGCACAGACCCATTAGCTGCTATCAGTTTTACGTTTCCAGTAACCTTTACAGTAATCAGTCTGAACATTGGTTTAGGTATAGGAACTTCGGCAATTATAGGGAAGTTGCAGGGTAGTAAGGAAATAACCAAGTCCCAACACTATGCTACAGGCTCGCTAATGCTGTCTGTTTTGCTGGTAGGGACATTAGCAATAATTGGCTTTTTTACCATAGAGCCTGTATTTAAACTGCTTAATGCCACAGATAACTTAATGCCATATATATCTGACTATATGGGCCTATGGTATTTGTCGAGCATTTTTTTAGCTATGCCTATGGTGGGCAATAGTGTGCTTCGTGCATGTGGTGATACCCGAACGCCTAGCATAGTGATGGCAGCAGGGGGCGGTCTAAATGCGTTGCTTGACCCTATTTTTATATTCGGACTTGGGCCTATTCCGGCAATGGGAATAAAAGGTGCGGCTCTGGCTACCTTTATCGCGTGGATAGTTGGCGCCATATGGATACTTTATATTTTATCTGTACGTCGAAAGTTGATGTTACCTCGACTGCTAACACTCGCCGAACTCCGTGACAGCAGCCGTGAGATTCTCAAGATAGGCCTGCCTGCGGCGGGCGCAAATATGCTAACCCCTGTTGCAGGTGGTGTGATGACAGCTGTAGTTGCTGGTTACGGCGCCGAAGCGGTGGCAGCGTGGGGGGTAGGTAATAGAATGGAGTCTATTGCTAGTATTGTTGTGCTAGCGCTATCTATGACGCTGCCTCCATTTATCAGCCAAAACGTAGGAGCAGGGCAGGTAGAACGGGTAAAAAAAGCATATTCACTTACTTTGAAGTTTGTTCTTGTTTGGCAGTTCGGCATTTTTCTTGTCATGTGGGCAATGTCTAGCTGGATAGCCGTTGCCTTTGCCCATGAAGCAGAGGTAAGCGTATTGATACAGCTGTTTTTGATGATTGTGCCGCTAGGTTATGGCATGCAAGGCATTATCATTCTGACTAACTCATCGTTAAATGCAATGCACCGCCCCATGACGGCATTAGTTCTAAGTGTCATCCGCTTGTTTATTTTCTTCGTACCAATAAGCGTTGCGGGCAGTTTTTTCTTCGACTTGAAAGGGCTATTTGCCGGTACTGTCATTGCCAATATTGCAATGGCATGTGTCTCACTTGTTGTTTTCAAGAGTGCGCTAGCTAAGTTCGAAACAGACACTGTAGATGCTCAACGAGGCTAACGGTAAGTGTGCTTCGCTGTATTTTTCAGAAAATATGGCCGCAAATAATATGTTAAGCATTAGGCTAAGGGAAAGGTTAAATAAATGAGTAGAGGGTTTGAGCTTCATTCTAAATACAAACCAGCGGGCGATCAGCCTAAGGCCATCGAAGCCTTAGTAGATGGCTTGGAAAGTGGTTTGGCCGGCCAGACACTGCTAGGTGTTACGGGGTCAGGTAAAACCTTTACTATGGCCAACGTCATTAAAGAAGTGCAGCGACCCACGCTTATACTGGCACACAATAAAACACTTGCGGCTCAACTTTACGGTGAAATGAAAGAGTTTTTCCCCAATAACGCCGTAGAGTACTTTGTTTCATATTACGATTACTACCAGCCAGAAGCTTACGTTCCTAGTACCGATACCTTTATCGAAAAAGACGCGTCTATAAATGACCACATTGAACAAATGCGATTATCAGCTACCAAGGCACTGATGGAGCGCCGCGACGTTGTGATTGTGGCCAGTGTGTCGGCTATTTACGGCTTGGGTGACCCTGAATCCTATATGAAAATGCTGTTGCATCTTCGACAGGGCGACACCATGGATCAACGTGATATTTTACGTCGTCTTGCTGAACTGCAGTATAAGCGCAACGATTTAGCCTTTGAGCGGGGTACATTCCGCGTACGTGGTGATGTTATCGATATTTTCCCTGCGGACTCTGAAAAGCAAGCAGTGAGGGTTGAGCTGTTCGACGATGAAATAGATAAAATCAGTTTATTCGACCCGTTAACGGGGGCGGTCGATAAGTCTGTGATTCGCGCGACGGTTTTCCCCAAAACGCACTATGTAACACCACGAGAGAAAATTCTGAATGCCATTGAGCAGATCAAGGATGAGTTAGGTGATCGCAAAAAGCAACTCCAAGAGTCAAATAAGCTTATTGAAGAGCAACGCATTTCACAACGTACCCAGTTTGATATCGAAATGATGATGGAGCTTGGATATTGTTCGGGTATTGAAAACTACTCCCGCTACTTGTCGGGACGAGCGCCGGGCGAGCCGCCTCCAACTTTATTAGATTACTTTCCGGCAGATGGCTTGATGTTTATCGACGAGTCTCACGTTACGGTTTCGCAAGTAGGGGCTATGTATCGTGGGGATCGCTCTAGAAAAGAGACCTTGGTGGAGTTTGGTTTCAGGCTGCCTTCAGCGTTGGACAATCGTCCGCTTAAGTTTGAAGAATTTGAGCAAATCTGCCCTCAGACCATTTATGTTTCTGCTACGCCGGGTGACTATGAGTTGAAGAAAACTGACGGCGAGATAGTTGAACAAGTTGTGCGTCCAACGGGTCTGCTAGACCCTGTTATTGAAGTGCGCCCCGTAGCCACTCAAGTCGATGATGTTCTCTCTGAAATTCAAAAGCGAGTAGAGCTCGACGAACGTGTGCTCATTACTACGTTAACAAAGCGTATGGCCGAAGACTTAAGCGAGTACTTAAACGAGCACGGCGTGAAAGTGCGCTATCTACATTCTGATATTGATACTGTTGAGCGTATTGAAATTATTCGCGACTTGCGGTTGGGTAAATTTGACGTCTTGGTTGGTATCAACCTTTTACGTGAAGGGTTAGACATGCCTGAAGTCTCGCTCGTTGCTATTTTAGATGCGGATAAAGAAGGGTTCTTACGTGCTGAGCGTTCGCTTATTCAAACTATTGGTCGTGCTGCACGCCACGTAAATGGAAAAGCTATCTTGTATGGAGATAGTATTACGAAGTCGATGAAAAAAGCGATAGACGAAACCGACCGTCGTCGTGAAAAGCAGATGGCGCATAATGAGGCCAACGGCATTACACCGATGCGACTCAATAAGCCTATTACTGATATTATGGACTTGGGTGATAGTGCACATCCTGCCTTAGGTAAGGTAAGACTGCGCAAAGTTGAAGAAAAGAAAAAGCAACAGAAGACAGCAAGTGCAACTGAGTTGATGGATCAAATCACTGAACTTGAAAAGCAAATGTTCGAATATGCCCGAGAGCTTGAGTTCGAAAAAGCGGCTTCACTTCGTGACGATATTGAATCACTCAGAAAACAGGTAGTTGCGCTTTCTTAAGCTTTTTACATAGTCAAAGCCCTCAATGCGTTTTGGGGGCGCTTCACTTGCCAGACTTTCCCGAAGGGCGAATTTAGAATGTCCGTACTCTTTTTTGTTTTGTCTTAATGTCGAATCACTACACCTACGGTAACACGCCGCGATTACGAATACGCTAACTCTCGCTAATCGAGTAATTATCTATGCGGACTGTTACAAAGCCCCCTGCGCCCGTGTTCCGTATAAATCTGAATAACACATCACTATTTTCTCCCCACCTTCGCTTATGTTCTTTTTACTTATGTAAAAATATTCCTGTAGATAACTATTTACTAAACAGAAAAGTTTGTTTTTTATTACTAAATGAGACGAAAAGCAGCAAAATGTCGTTGTAATAGCACGATTAGTTACATATAGTTCTCGTTAGAGTATCTATAACTATACCTAAAAACAGGTGCTAATATGCTTAATCGTCTTCAGGAGTCAGATATCAAGCTACTGCGTGTGTTTTATGCTGTAGCAAGCTGCAACGGATTTACTGCGGCTGAACCCGTGTTGCGTATGCAACGTCCAAATATCAGTGCCGCTATTAAAAAGCTGGAAGAGCGTTTGGATTTGGTGCTATGCCATCGTGGGCGTGGTGGTTTTCAAATGACAAAAGAAGGTGAGGTGGTTTTTCAAGAAACCAAGCGCATCTTTAACGCATTCGATAACTTTGTATTCAATCTAAAATCGCTACACGATGACTACTCTGGCCATATCACGCTCGTATTAATGGCAGGTCTTCCGCTATCAATGCACATGGCTGTAAGTAAAGCGGTCAAAAGTACAATGAAAAAGTTTGATGATATCCATGTGAATATCCAAACTCGCTTATATAACGAAGTAGAACATGTAGCGCTTTCGGGTGAGTGTCACCTTGTGGTTTCAACCTATGACATGGTAAAACCAGAATCAGTGACTTTTCACCCCGTGGGAATTGAAACTGAAGGGCGTTTATATTGTGCGCCAACCCATCCCTTGGCAAAGTATCGCGATACTGAATTGCCAGAGAGTGTGAAGATTGGGGATTACCCTGCCATTGGTATCGCTGGTCTGTCATCGGCTAATTACATTGAAGATGAGACCAGGCTATCTATTCAAACCTTTTCTGATTCTTTTGACGCCGCAATGTCCGCAATTATGACGGGCGAATATATTGGCTTGTTACCGGATTACATGGCAAAAGAGCAGGGCGCGGCGTTAGGACTTGTGCCTATTGCACAAGGTAGCCTTTTTAACTTTAGCCACGAGTTGTTTGTGATGAATGGTAAAAATACGCGGTTAAACCCGGTATTGCGCCACTGCATTAAAGAGTTGAGCTATTTTATTTCTGAAAGTCAGAAGTAGCTTTATCAATACAGCTAATATAAAAACACCTCTTGTTTAAAAGCGCTTATAAATGCGCGTGAAACAAGAGGTGTTTTTTTGAGTCTATCTATTTTTATACCCAGTGCTTATTCGTACTCTAAAGGGTCGGTAGCGTTGTTTTCTTTAAACGCTTCTAAACGCTCTTCACATGCACCGCACTTCCCGCAGGCTTTTTCTCTGCCGTTGTAGC
This sequence comes from Alteromonas sp. PRIM-21, assembly GCF_027563165.1. Taxonomy (NCBI): domain Bacteria; kingdom Pseudomonadati; phylum Pseudomonadota; class Gammaproteobacteria; order Alteromonadales; family Alteromonadaceae; genus Alteromonas; species Alteromonas sp. PRIM-21. The sequence goes on from NZ_JADOEK010000001.1 coordinate 285,559, forward strand.
ATGTCCATGTTTGCCCATAGTCCAAACCCATTGACAAACCGTCAGTCAAAATAGCTGTTTTGCTGTCGTCGATATAAGGCGTCATAATGGTAACAGGGGTATAGTTTGCAATACCGCATACGTCATTCATCTTATGCACGAATTCTGGTCGGCAGTCGGGGTAAATGGCGTGATCGCCTGAGTGTGCACCATAATAGACTTCATTGGCGTCTAAACTCACAGCATAGCCAACCGCCAGTGACAGCAATATCATGTTACGGTTAGGCACTACCGTTTGTTTCATGCTTGGTTCTTCATAATGGCCTTCAGGCACATCTATATCTGAAGTTAGGGCAGAGCCTCCAATAAGTGTGTTAATAGCGCTAATATCAACAATTTTATGTGGCACGTTAAGTGATTTACACACGTTCGCCGCATAGTCGAGTTCTTTTTTGTGACGTTGACCGTAGTTAAAACTTAATGCGTGGACTTTTTTGCCTGCCTTTAGTGCTTTGTGCAGTACCGTGAAAGAGTCCATGCCTCCTGAATAAATAACAACAACATTTTCTGATGACATAGTTTTTTGAAGATTTAAGAAATTATCCCCGAATTTTATGTGATCCTTGGTAAAATCCCAACATACAATCGTTAAAGGGTGTCAATTTGTCTGTAATGTCCACATTAAACATCAATGAGATGTTTGAAACTATCCAGGGTGAAGGAGCTCACACAGGTATTCCTTCTATCTTTGTTCGTCTGCAGGGCTGTCCAGTCGGCTGCCCGTGGTGTGATACCAAACATACATGGGAAATTAAGCCCGATTTAAGTGTATCGCCACAGGCGGTAATAACCAAAGGCGAAGAGTCTGAAAGCTATTTCATCTCAAGCGAAGACGCCTTAATGGCCGAATTTAGTAAACAAGGATACGTGGCAAAGCACGTGGTTATCACAGGTGGTGAGCCTTGTATGTATGATTTACGTCCGTTGACAACCTTGCTACACGATAACGGGTATACCACACAAATTGAGACCAGCGGCACCTTTGAAGTTCTGTGTGACGAGCGCACTTACGTCACCGTTTCACCTAAAATAAATATGAAAGGTGGATACGATGTTTTAGTTAGCGCATTAGAAAGGGCAAATGAAATTAAGCATCCCATTGCTATGCAAAAGCATATTGATGAACTTGATGCGCTGTTGAGCAATGTATCATCGCTAGAAGGAAAACAGGTTTGTTTACAACCAATTAGCCAGCAGAAGAGAGCGACTGAACTGGCTGTGCGTACTTGTATTGAGCGCAACTGGCGGCTATCTTTACAAACACACAAATACATTGGCATTGAATAAATGTTTAATACATATCGGCCGCTTAAAAGAATAATCAGCGATGATGAGTACTCAGCTCACTCTTTAATTCATCATGGGCATAAAGAAAATGAACAGCTTCAATACGCTTAAAAAAGCTGTTATCGCAGCGGTTACTTTATATCTTTTGGCTATCGTACCAATAGCTGATGGCGCTACGTGGACGATTACCTACCCCCGTCCTATCGACGATTCCGACGCGCGAGCTCAATATCCTATCGCTTTACTTAAACTTGCTCTCGATAAAACAGGTGTCAATTATGAGCTTCGTCCTTCGGATCGCATATTACTTACGAGTAAAGCTATGCGCCAGCTTCGTGAAAATAGAGAAGTGAACGTAGTGTGGAGCATGACCGATAACCAGCGTGAAAAAGAACTGACTCCCATTCGAATACCTATCGCCAAAGGTCTGATTGGCTTTCGCGTCTTTGTTATAAACGAAGATAAGAAGTCAAAATTTAGTGATGTATTATCGCTGAACGATATGCGCAAACTTGTTCCTATTCAAGGTGAGGAGTGGCCAGATACCAAAATTCTCCAAGCCAACGGGTTCAATGTTTTCACCGTGCCTGAATTTCGCGAAGCGTATGACATGATTAAACAGGGGAAAGGTGACTTTTTTCCCCGCTCAGTGATGGAGGTGAGCGCAGAACTCGAGGAAGAAGGCCGTCGCTCTAACCTCTACCTTGAACCTTCAATGGCCCTCTATTACCCCACAGCAATGTATTACTTCGTAAATGTAAATAATAAAACATTAGAAAACCTCATTCACACTGGGTTAAATAGAGCCATAAAAGACGGGTCGTTTGATGCCTTGTTTGAGTCTACCTATGCGCCTATCTTAGAGTCTCTAGATGTTAGTGAGCGCAAAATATTTACTCTGGAAAACCCATTGCTTCCTATTGAAACCCCTCTCACTAATTCTGCACTTTGGTATAAACCTACGATGACTAATACCAATCCGCATAGATAAGTGCCCACTCAGAAGGCGCTGGCAAGTTTCCTAGCAAAGCGTGGGAATGCAGGAATGGCTGTTCCCTTTCAAATTCCCAGAATGAAGCTAGGAAGCTTGCCAGACCTTCCCGAAGGGCGAGTTTAAAATGTCCGTACTCTTTGTTGTGTCACCTTGATGTAGAACCACTATACCTGCGGTAACACGCCGTGATTACGAACATTTTAACTCTCGCTGAGTGGGTAATTATCTATGCGGACTGGTATAAAGTAGAACAGCAATAAAAAACGCAGCCTAAGCTGCGTTTTTTACATATTGCTGTTTCGTTGCGTCTATTAAGACTCGCCAGCGTGAACATCTTTCATTGAGCGACCAGAAGGGTCGGCATTGTTCTTAAAGCTCTCGTCCCATTCAAGAGCTTCTGCAGTACTACAGGCGATTGACTTGCCGCCAGGTACACAGCGCGCAGCACTTTCTTGAGGGAAGTAGCTCTCGAAAATAGTACGGTAGTAATAGCCTTCTTTAGTGTCAGGCGTATTCACTGGGAAGCGGAACTCCGCAGTAGCCAGTTGTTGGTCGGTTACTTCGTTTTCAACGAAATCGCGAATTGAGTCGATCCACGAATAACCTACACCGTCACCAAATTGCTCTTTTTGACGCCACAATACTTCTGCAGGAAGTGTATCGCCGTTATCAAACGCTTTACGAAGGATCCATTTTTCCATTTTTCCATCAAGACACATCTTGTCTTGTGGGTTTAGGCGCATGGCTACGTCAATAAAGTTTTTATCTAAGAAAGGAACGCGTGCTTCAACACCCCATGCTGACGTTGCTTTGTTGGCACGAGCACAGTCAAACATGTGAAGACGATCTAGCTTACGTACCGTTTCTTCGTGGAATTCTTTAGCATTCGGCGCCTTATGGAAATACAGATAGCCACCAAAGATTTCATCAGAGCCTTCACCCGAAAGCACCATCTTAATTCCCATTGCTTTAATTTTGCGGGTCATAAGGTACATAGGGGTAGCAGCGCGGATAGTGGTTGTATCGTACGTTTCTAGATGGAAGATAACATCACGGATGGCATCTAAACCTTCTTGAATAGTGAAATGGATTTCATGGTGAACTGTACCAATCATATCCGCTACTTTCTTCGCAGCTTTAAGATCAGGAGCGCCTTCAAGACCTACAGCAAAACTGTGTAGGCGTGGCCACCACGCGTCAGTCTTGTCTTCATCTTCAACACGTTTAGCTACGTACTGTGCAGCCACAGCAGAAACCAGTGATGAATCTAGGCCACCAGACAGCAACACTGCGTAAGGCACGTCAGACATCATGTGTGACTTCACCGCTTTTTCAAACGCTACGCGAAGTTCGTCTAAATCGCTTGTGTTGTCTTTTACGTTGTCATATTCCATCCAATCGCGTTTGTAGTACTTAGTGATTTTTCCTTCTTTGCTCCACAGGTAGTGACCAGGAGGGAACTCACTAATTGTCTTACATACGCCCGCTAGTGCTTTCATTTCTGACGAAACATAAAAGTTACCGTGTTCGTCATAGCCCGTATAAAGCGGAATAATTCCAATATGGTCACGGGCAATCAGGTAAGCGTCTTGTTCTTCATCGTAAAGAATAAACGCGAACATGCCCTCTAAGTCATCAATAAAGTCGATACCTTTTTGCTGGAAAAGCGGAAGGATAACTTCACAATCTGAACGGGTTTTAAATGGATACGGTTCATCTAAGTCAGCGGCTAGCTGCTTGTGATTATAAATCTCGCCGTTTACGGCAAGAATTTGCTTATCGTTTTGGCTGATAAGAGGCTGTGCCCCTGTATCTACGTCGACAATCGCCAGTCTTTCGTGACAAAGAATGGTATTGTCATTATTCCAGATACCCGACCAGTCAGGGCCACGGTGGCGCAATAGTTTTGATAAATCGAGGGCTTGGGTTCTGAGTTCAGACACATCGGTTTTGATATCAAGGATACCGAAAATACCACACATATAACGGATTCTCTCTGTTCACTTGTTGAAAAAATAATAGAAGTTTTTTCTGTCGGTACTCGCGTACGAGTGAGCGAAGGATTGTTTTTATTCTTTTTTCGCGTGCCTTGAATGTGCCAGTCTGACAGGAAATTGCAAGTACATTATGATGAGAAAATGGAAATACTTATTCCTTTTATCTCAAAATAGCCGTTTATTAACATTTTTATCCTATTTGGGGTGCATAATTATTATATCAATTAAATAGTGAGTGAGTTTACTGAATAGTAAAAAGTAGCAATTCGAAGCCGCTTGGAGCAGTGCTTTAGGAATGAGAAATAAGAAAGGGCCTATAAAAAGGCCCTTTTAGTTTTACTGCATAAGTAAGCATTTTTATCGCTTAGAAGTCAGTGCGGATATTAATTTTTGCGCTGAAACTCACTTGCTTCATTCCATTTAGGCCAAGCGTCTGCATTCGCAACGCCGACACCTACATCAAACAGCATCTGAGTGTCTTGTACAATGCCGCTTAGGTCCCAGTCATCGCGATATTGGTCGCACACTTGATGGTAGCAGCCTGTCACGATAACGTTCATACGTTTTCTATACTTAGCCGTTTCTTCATCTGCTGGCTCATTGCCGCCCTCTGCATAAAGTGCCGGTACACCTTGTTTAGCAAAGCTGAAGTGGTCAGAACGGTAGTAGTAACCTGCTTCAGGTCGGTCTTCTTGGGTAAGTGTTCGACCTTGTTTAGCTGCGGCGGCTTCAAGGTAATCTTCCATTTCTGATTTACCCATGCCTACAACAGCAACGTTTTTAGTTTTCCCCAGCACGTTCATTGCATCCATATTGATGTTCGCAACGGTATTCTCAATAGGAATAACAGGGTTGCTGGCATAAAATTTACTGCCCAGTAGGCCTTGCTCTTCAGCCGTAACTACTAAAAACGACACTGAACGCTTAGGTGCAGGCGTAAGTTCTGAATAGGCTTTAGCCATAGCAAGCATTGCTGCAGTACCTGTAGCGTTGTCGTGAGCGCCGTTATAGATTTGGTCACCTTCTTTGCTTTCGTCTTTACCTAAATGATCCCAATGGGCTGTGTAGATAATATGCTCATCAGGAAACTCGGTACCCGGTAACGTGGCGATTACGTTGTTGCTTTCTGACTTTTCGAAAGTGTTCTTCACGGTAACCGACGCTTTAATATCCATCGCTTTGCTATATGGACCCTGCATGGCGTTAGCTTTCTCTGTGTCGAAATCAAGACCGGCATCGGCAAACACTTTTTTCGCTGCATCTAACGTAAGCCAGCCTTCAACGGCAACACGGCTCGCGCCTTTATCGGCACTCACTAAACCGTACTGCGGACCACTCCAACTGTTTGCAACAACAGACCAGCCGTAAGACGCTGGTGCGGTTTCGTGAACAATAATGGCGCCCGCCGCCCCTTGTCGGCTCGCTTCTTCGTATTTGTAACTCCACCGGCCATAATAGGTCATGGTAGTACCTTGAAACTTACCGCTTTCTGGGTTTTCAAAACCAGGGTCGTTAATTAGCATAACCACGGTTTTGCCCTTAACATCTAACCCTTCGTAATCGTTCCAGTCGTATTCTGGCGCATTTACGCCATAACCAACGAACACCAGTTCAGAGTCTTCAAGAGATACCGAGCTTTGCTCACGCTTGGAAGAGGCGACCATTTGCTCTTTGTAAGCAAAGGTATTGTCGCCTATGGTCATTGTCATATCTGGATCAGCAGTGATCTCCATAAGTGCTACTTTTTGAAGGAAGCTATCGCCATTACCAGGCTTAAGACCTGCTTTAGTAAATTCACTGACCAAGTAATCAATGGTTTTCTTTTCACCTTCAGTCGTTGGTAAACGACCTTCAAACTCATCAGAAGACAAGACTTTTAACGGCTCGCGGATATCAGCATCAGAAATGCTGTTATAAACACTGTCGAAGTTAGAAGCCACAGGCATAGTTTTCTGCGCTGTCTCGTTAGTTGTGGTGCTGTCGTTGTTAGGTGTGCAAGCACTTACGCCTAAAAGGGTAGGTACAAGCAATGGCAAAAACATTTTTTTCATTGTTAGTCTCTGTTTGCTCTACAATACGCGACAAGTATAGAGAAAACCCCAAAGCGAACCAATAGTTGATATGCAATCAAACTCAATCCCCTTCTGTAAAGACTACTTACTAAAACACGCCAGTAAACCAGTTACGGCGCTTCTTGAAGAGGTTGGCTTGCTAAGTAACGACGAATTTCCTACGCCTGAACAGCTAAATGAATTAACGGCCCGGTATTATGAACAATGGCAAGGGCCACTGTTCAAAGGGCAAAGCCAGTTTTCACATGATGACCAGCGTTATTACGAGACCATCATTAGTGAAGACGGTGTAGTTCCTACCAGAGAGCATAGCTGGCACGACTTGTTTAATGCACTTATTTGGCTGCAGTTCCCCAAAACAAAATCTCTGTTAAATGCGCTACATATTAGTGATATCAGTGCATACGGTGTAAACCCCAGAACGCCGCGACGCAATCGCATTACACACTTCGATGAGTGTGGTGTAGTGCTTGCCATTGAAGCCCCTGATAGCACTGCTTCAAATAAGCCTAAGCGCACAGCAACACTTATTGACTCAAATAGCGGAACTACAGATAAGGCCATGCAAGGTGCACTATATGACAGAGGCACTCTTGAAACGTTTTTAGCGGAATTAGCGTCCCATGAGTGGGAGCGTGTCTTTGTTGAAAAACGAGCACTGTGGCACACACAGGTCAGCCCTTTTATCTTTGGGCATGCAAATTTAGAAATGATGCTAAACCCATTTGTCGGCCTAACTGGAAAGTGGTTAGCAGTGTCTGTACCTCAAGGCTTTAGCCGTCTCGATAAATGGCAGCAGCGCTTGGTGCTAGACGATGCGATGACAGCACGTATCAAAACGTTAAATTATTTTGAGAGTACACCGCTTTTAAAACCATTGCCTTTGCTTGGTGTACCACTGTGGCACCATCAACAAGATGAAATTTTTTATCAGAATAAAGACTATTTTAGACCGCTGCGCGAGGGAAGTAAGCCGACAATTCAGCTACCTTTGTGGTCTTGAAGAGCTTGGCGCTGCCCCAGTTTTATCGGAGCAGCGCCAACAAATAGCCAAATGGAAGGCGGCTATTAAATGTATTTTTTTAAAATAGCGCTAAAGCAATCAGCCAAATACCGTAGATAACCACATACGGAGCGCTTGCAATGAGTGCCGCTTTTTTAAGAGTAAAAGACGTCCACTGCGAGATGCCTACGGTGGCTAAATAAATTCCCCAAAAAAGCTCTAATCTTAAAGCTTGGCCGAACGCATACCAAGGCGAGTCCATAGGAATACTTGCGATAAAGCCTAAGGATGCTGGTGATAAGATTGATGGTGCCACCTGATGGTCGCCGGTGAACAATAACAGTGCAACGCCAACTAAACCGGTAAGTACGTAAGGCATTGAAAGCCACCATGCAAAACCGTACCAATCAGTGAAACCGAAAACATGGCTATCGTCTGAACGAGTCATCAGGTTTACGTAAACGGCATAAACAGCGTTAACAATAATAGGAACAAAAAAAGCGCCGATAATAGAAGACCAAAGCAGTGCGTCTCTGGTGAAAAAAGCCTTCATCTGCTCTTCTTCAGCTGGGCTCATATCGCCTTGTGCGGCAATGTTCATTTCTGCAAACCACTCAATATCGACAAAGTTCACGTAGAGATATTGTGATACCAGCGTAATAGCCATAACCAGGATAAACGGCATCCAGCTCCAGTTGTTGTGCTCGCCAACCGCTTTGAAGACGCCATTCGGTTTAAAAAAGATATCATTACACGCTTGAAAAGGATTCGTCACAGTGTGCATCCCTTGCTCCTCTTTCTTAGTTTTTATTTGCTTAGGTTGTATGTAAAACAATGACTGTAAATTATTGTTCGTTAACACCTGAATATACCAATCCGCTTAGATAATTACCCACTCAGAAGGTAATTATCTAAGCGAACTGGTATTAGTTTGGGCATACAGATTACTGGCGGGCACAGATTATGTACAGCACAAGATTCTGATAAAGAGAGATTTTTTGTAAGGGGAAATTAATAAGGATAGTGTTATCTATGCGGACTGGTATAAAGCGCAGCGCACAGACTCGGTTAAAGACCAGTAAAAAGGGAAGCATAGCTTCCCTTTTGTTTTTTATGGTGGCAAGGCCGTATAAAGCCTATAGATAAGTTATATTCAACAGTGTAAGCACTATTGTGCTGTACATCACAGATATAGGTAGTCCTATCTTTATAAAATGCGCAAATTTGTAGTTGGCAGCGTTGTAAACCAAGAGGTTGGTTTGGTAACCAAATGGCGATATAAAGCTCGCGCTTGCCGCAAATGCTACAGCTAAAGCGAATGGCATTAGCGGCGCTCCAATAATTTGCACTAGCCCATAAGCAAAAGGAAACATTAAAGCCGCAGCTGCATTATTGGTAACGAACTCAGTTAAAAGTAAGGTTAGCAAGTAGATAACCACGAGCGCCACAAACCAATCAGTGCCTGCCAAGAGAGGCATGAGCGCTTCGGTTGTGGTCATAATCACCCCAGAGTTCTCTAGCGCAGTTGCTAAACTCAATGCACCGACGATTACAACAATCAAGTTTAGCGGCAGGTTTCGCTTCATTTCTCCGTTTGACGTAACCCTAACCCCGATAAGAACAGCAGCTAAGAACAGTAAACCAATAGCCAATGAAATGACATTAGTTGCGGCTAATAACACTGTCGTAAGGAAACCACCGAGGGTGATCCACTCTTGCTTATTGGTTAACGGGCGGGCAATTTTTTGCTCAGACAAAATGAAAAAGTTCTTATTCAAGTTTTGACGTGTTGCAAAATCAGGCCCTGTTGCTAGCAGCAAAAAGTCACCGGCTTGAAGCTTTATTTCACCTAGCTTTCCTGATAGTTGCTCTCCATCGCGGCGTATAGCTACAACGGCGGCATCGAACAGGGCTCTGAAACCCAGATTTTTAATGGTTTGCCCAATTATTTGAGCGCGGTTGGCCACTACAACCTCAGTTAAGCTTTCACGCAATACCCCATCGGTTTCTGCGAACATGCTTAATCCTTTTATATGGCTTAAGTTATCTAGTTTTTGGACATTGCCAGAGAAGATCAGCTTGTCGTTTTCCAGAATAACTAAGTCAGGGCCAACAGGCGAGATGAGGTTGCCATTGCGCACTACTTCTACCAAAAAAAGCTCAGGCAGGTTACGTAAGTGGTTTTGCTCCACAGTTTTGCCAATGAGTTCTGAACCTGCTTCGACTTCTGCTTCAACCATATACTCATGATAGTTATTGTTCTTGTTGCCAATATTGGGCAGCAAAGGTAATAACATGAACATGAGAAGGCCACAGCTTAGCCCAGCAATGGAGCCATAAAGTGTGAAGTCGAAAAAGTTGAAACCAGGGTGCCCGTGCTCTTGTAGAAAGCTATCTACAATAAGGTTAGTTGAGGTACCAATTAAAGTAACCGTGCCACCGAGTATTGCGGCGTACGAAAGCGGGATCAGTAATCGGGAAGCGGGGTGGTATTGATTTTGTTTTATAGGGCCAATAAGACTGGCCACAATTGCTGTGTTATTGAGCAGTGCTGACGACACAAAAGTAAGTGAAAACAGTCGCCAGTAGGACTGGGTAAAGTTAGCACTAACGAGCTTTCTACCAATACGTTTTATTAACGCGGTTTTATCAATAGCACTGCTTACTAAAAGCAACAAAACAAGGGTGATTAGGCCCTTGTTTGTTAAGTTTAGCAAGATGTCATCAAGAGATAACTGCTGGGTAACCAGTAAAGCTAACACTGCACCAGAAAACACAGTGGAAGGGCGCTGACTGGTAAAAATCAGCGCGCATATCGTACTGACAAAAATTGCCAGTACGATGAACTGGGTCACATCCATATTGCTCCAGTCCTGCTTATAGTTTACTGATATCCACAGAGTTCCAATGCGGGAAGTGCTTGCGAACTAATGCATTGAATTCAAGTTCAAACTCAGAGAAATTAGGAGAAGTATGCTGTGCATCACCGGCAATTTCGTCGATGATCATACCCGCGCCTACGGTACCATTGGTTAAACGGTCGATAACAATGAATGAACCTGTAGGGCGGTTGCGCTTGTACGGGTCACAGGCTACTGGCTGAGTGAACTTGACGTCAACTACACCAATCTCGTTAAGATTTAGGTGCATGGCATCTGCTTCTTCCAGCGTGTTCACATCAATTTGATTATCGATATGAGCAACAACCCCTGGCGTTGACTTAGTCGCGAACTTAAACAAGTATTGCTTGTTTGGCATTAACGGCTCTTCAGACATCCAGACTAAATGTGTTTTGAACTGGGTGTTAAGTAGTGGCAAGTTGTCTGATTTAACAATCATGTCGCCACGAGAGATATCAATTTCGTCTTCAAGTGTTAGCGTAACCGCTTGAGGTACATAAGCGCGTTCTTGATCGCCTTCAAATGTAACCACTTGTTTAACTTTTGATTTCTTACCTGATGGAAGTGCAGTCACTTCATCACCCGGCGCAACCTGACCTGATACTACCGTACCGGCAAAGCCACGGAAATCTAGGTTAGGGCGATTAACATATTGCACTGGGAAGCGGAAATCTTCATGATTGTCATCTTCACCAATTTCAATATTTTCTAGCATTTCCATTAGTGGTGTGCCGTTGAACCAAGGTGTTTTCTCACTGACACCTACAACGTTATCGCCTTCCAATGCTGAGATAGGAACAAACTGAATATCAGGAATATCAAGCTGCTTAGCAAACTTCAGGTAATCTTCCTGAATCTGCTTATAGACCTCTTCTGAATAGTCCATTAAGTCCATTTTGTTGATAGCAACAATAACGTGCTTGATACCTAGAAGAGATACAAGGAATGAGTGACGCTTGGTTTGCACCTTAACGCCGCCACGAGCATCAACAAGAATAATAGCAAGGTCACAGGTCGATGCGCCTGTTACCATGTTGCGAGTGTACTGCTCATGCCCTGGGGTATCAGCGATAATAAATTTACGCTTGTCGGTAGAGAAGTAGCGGTATGCTACATCAATGGTAATACCTTGTTCACGCTCAGACTGAAGACCGTCTACAAGAAGGGCAAGGTCAACCTTCTCTCCCGTAGTACCTACTTTTTTGCTGTCTTTTGTAATGGCAGCAAGTTGGTCTTCATAAATCATTTTTGAATCGTGAAGTAAGCGACCAATAAGGGTACTCTTACCATCGTCTACGCTACCGCAGGTAAGGAAACGTAGCATGTCTTTCTTTTCGTGTTGCTCAAGGTAAGACAGAACGTCCTGTCTTAATAATTCGTTTTCGTTGTTCATGTTATGCGCTCACAAGGAAAAAGGGGTTTAACACAGACTCTTTTTGGTTATAGGTAAGAGCGTCGGCGTTTTCATCTAGTGGATTTTCTGGGTCTAGAACAGTTACATTTGCCCCAGCAGCCAGTGCAACTGCATGTGCAGCGCCTGTATCCCATTCAGATGTTGGGCCCAAACGAGGGTAAAGATGTGCTTCGCCTTCTGCCACTAAGCAAAGTTTTAGTGAACTGCCCATCGCCACAAGCTCGGTTTCACCTTCAAGCTGTGCCAATAAATTTTGAATTTCAGGACTTTGGTGAGAACGACTGCCCACCACTTTCCACACTTCTGCACCATCGTGCTTACGCGCAGAAATGGCAGTAAATTCACCATCTACTTCGGTCCATGCACCTTCACCCACAATACCAACATAGCTCTTGTTTAGCGCTGGTGCGTAAACCACACCCATAGTCGGTTTGCCATTTTCGATAAGTGCAATGTTTACCGTAAATTCGCCGTTTTTCTTAATAAACTCTTTGGTGCCGTCTAGCGGATCAACCAGCCAGTATGACGACCATGTTTTACGTTCATCCCACGAAATATCAGCTGACTCTTCAGAAAGAATAGGCAGGTCAGATTCCGCTTCAAGGGCCTTTACAATAACGTTATGGGCGGCAAGATCAGCTTCGGTTAGTGGGCTGGTGTCTTGCTTCTCATAAATAGCGAAATCTTTTTCGTAAATCGCCATGATTTTATCGCCAGCTTCTTTGGCAATAGTTAGCACTTTTTGTGCAAGTGTATTTATTTGTGCAAGTGTATTTAAAGGCTGTGTCATTACACCAATCCCTTTTCTTGTAGCAAAGCATATAAACGCTCAGCGGTCTGCTCTGCCGGTTCATCCTGATAGGTTAAGTGTACTTCCGGTGATTCAGGTGCTTCATAGGCTGAATCGATACCTGTAAAGTCCTTGATCTCGCCACTGCGGGCTTTCTTATACAAGCCTTTGGGGTCGCGCTTTTCACACACCTCAAGTGGTGTATCAACAAACACTTCCACAAATTCACCATCTTCCATTAGGCTACGGCAGTAATCGCGGTCAGCTTTAAACGGAGAGATGAAAGCGGTAAGTACAAGAGTACCAGAGTCAACGAATAGCTTCGCAACTTCACTGATGCGGCGAATATTTTCAACGCGATCTTTGTCGCTAAAACCCAAGTCGCCGCATAAGCCGTGACGTACATTGTCGCCGTCAAGAAGGTACGTGTGCTTGTTTTGCTCGTGAAGCTTCTTCTCAAGCAAGTTGGCTAATGTTGATTTACCAGAACCACTTAAACCAGTAAGCCAAAAAACGCGAGGCGTTTGTCCTAGCTTTTCAGAACGGGTGGTTTTATTGACTTCGTGTTTATGCCAAACAACGTTGTCTGTGGCCATTAGAAGTACCCTTCCATTTTCTTCTTCTCCATTGAGCCTGCGCTGTCATGGTCAATCACGCGACCTTGACGCTCAGACGTTTTGGTCAGCAGCATTTCCTGAATAACTTCAGGTAAGGTTGCGGCTTCTGACTCTACCGCACCGGTCAATGGATAACAGCCTAGGGTACGGAAACGCACAGAGCGCATCTCTGGTACTTCACCTTCTTCAAGCGGCATACGGTCGTCATCAACCATAATGAGCACGCCATCACGCTCTACCACAGGACGAGGCTTAGAAAGGTACAGCTGTGGAATATCAATGTTTTCTAAGTAGATGTATTGCCAGATATCTAGCTCAGTCCAGTTAGACATTGGGAAAACACGAATGCTTTCGCCTTTGTTAACTTGTGAGTTATAGATATTCCAAAGCTCTGGGCGTTGGTTTTTAGGGTCCCAGCGGTGGTTGCTGTCGCGGAATGAGTAAACGCGCTCTTTAGCACGAGATTTTTCTTCATCGCGTCGTGCTCCACCAAACGCTGCGTCAAACTTATATTTGTTTAACGCTTGCTTAAGCGCTTGAGTCTTCATGATGTCAGTGTGTTTCGCTGAGCCGTGGCTAAATGGACCAACGCCAGCTTCAACACCTTCTTCATTAATGTGAACAAGCAAATCGAAACCGTGTTTCTCTGCTTGCTCGTCGCGGAATTTGATCATTTCGCCAAACTTCCACGTGGTGTCTACGTGTAGAAGTGGAAAAGGAATTTTGCCTGGCGCGAACGCTTTACGGGCAAGGTGAAGCAGCACTGAAGAGTCTTTTCCTACAGAGTAAAGCATTACTGGGTTTTCAAACTCAGCAGCGACCTCACGGAAAATTTGAATACTCTCGGCTTCGAGTTGTTTCAAATGCGTTACAGACGGGATACTAGCAGTCATTTTGAAGTCCGAATTTATGTTATATATAAAAAAGTTATATGCGGGTTATTTTTCTGCATAGAACGATAACATATTTAAATTCAAAAGTAGTATGCGATTTTGCTATTTAAAATAGCAATCTTATTCCAATAATTAAAACTGTCATACAATTGAAGCATAAGGCCCTATTTTGAGGGGCTAGAAAAAGATTAGGCCCTGTTTAGAAAACTAAACAGGGCCTTACTTTTACTCTTATTTACAAGTTATTTTTAATTACTTTTCATTCAGCTTGGTCTGGAATGCATCGAATGTGTCTAGCACGCCTTCTCTTGGTGTACCTGATTTACTCAAAATCATTATGGTTAAGCTCGATAAAATGAACCCGGGTACAATCTCGTACATCCACGCACCAAGCTTTTGGCCTCCGATTTCTATCGGAAGATAAATCCATAGTAGTACAGTCACAGCACCAACTATCATGCCTCCCAATGCTGCGCGGCGGGTCATTTCTCGTTTAAATAAGCTAAACAGTACTAGCGGTCCAAATGCTGCGCCAAAGCCAGCCCATGCATTACTTACTAAGGTCAATATAGTGCTGTCTCTATCATAAGCTAGATAGATAGCCACTAGCGCAACAGCAACAACGCTTACGCGCCCCGCTATTACTAACTCACCATCAGACGCATCTCTGCGAAGGAAGGCTTGGTAAAAGTCGCTGGTAAGTGAACTAGACGTTACTAGTAGCTGAGAGGAAATGGTACTCATAATAGCTGCTAAGATCGCAGCTAATAAGAAGCCACCGATAAGCGGATGGAATAAAATTTGAGAGAGGTAGATAAATACCGTTTCTGGGTCAATGTCATTGCCGTTGCCGGTGATATAAGCCAACCCAAACAAACCCGTCATTAGCGCGCCGATGATAGAAACAATCATCCAGCTCATGCCGATGTTTCTAGCAGTAGGAATATCTTTTACTGAACGTATAGCCATGAAACGAACGATAATATGCGGCTGGCCAAAGTAGCCTAAACCCCATGACATTAATGAAACAATACCAATTACGCTTAGTGCTTCATTAGTTGAGGCATCCATAAATGCATCAAATAGAGCAGGGTTAATGGTATCTAGTGCGTCAATTGAAGCCCCAATGCCGCCTAGTTCACTGATAACCACAGCAGGTACCATGATGAGTGATACGAACATTATGCAACCTTGCACAAAATCGGTCATGCTCACTGCCATAAATCCACCCACGAGGGTATAGGCAACGACAACACCAGCAGTAACATATAAACCTGTCTCATATGTTAAACCAAAGGATGTTTCAAAGAGCTTTCCACCGGCGACAACACCAGATGACGTATAAAGCGTGAAGAAAACTACGATGACCACAGAAGCGATCACTCTTAGTAGACGAGAGTTATCGGCAAAACGGTTCTCGAAATAGTCGGGTAGGGTAATGGAGTTGTTAGCCACTTCGGTATAAACGCGAAGGCGCGGAGCGACCAACATATAATTTGCGAGCGCACCTAGAACTAATCCGACGGCAATCCAGCCTGCAGATAAGCCCGATACGTACATTGCACCAGGTAAACCCATGAGCATCCAGCCACTCATATCTGATGCGCCTGCTGAAAGTGCGGTTACAGCGGGGCCTAATTGGCGGCCTCCAAGCATATAGCCTTCTACGTTGGTGTCTGTTTGCCGATAGGCGAAAAGGCCTATTCCCAACATTACAACAAAATACAAACCCAACGAGATTATCGTGCCAGTAGCCATATAAATTCCCTATGTTTTTTATTTCATGCTAACACCTATGACCTAGAGTCTCTACGTCAGTCAGCGACCTTGCTTGTTTTCTATACGGCTAGAGGTAAATAAAGTTTGGCAAAATTTTTAATACGCGAAAGATTCTACGCGTGCGCGGCCAGACCTTTTTGCTTTATAAAGGAGCTCATCACAGGCTTTAATAATAGTATCTAAATTGGTTTCTCCCCCGACATTTAGCAGCCCCGAAGAAAAGCTAACTGAAAACTTCTTATTGGTATGCGCCCAGTTTTTTTGGTGAGAAAGCGCAACATTTAACTCATCGAGTATGCGCTTGGCCGATTGTTCATCGGAGTCAGAAAAGTAGATCAAAAATTCTTCACCACCATATCGGCAAAGCTTATCTGATTTTCTAATTCTATTTTGGATGATTCGGGTGAGCGTAGTTAACACTTCGTCACCTACTGTGTGACCATATCTATCGTTAATTTTTTTAAAGTTATCAACATCAAGCAGGGCTATGCATGATGTATTGTCGCCTTTAAGTGACTTCTTAAGGCTATTCAACATCGCGCGACGAGTGAGAGCTCCGGTGAGTGAGTCTCGCTCTGCGAGTAAATCACTTTGCCTTTTAGAAATCCAAAGCCACAAAGCGAGTATGAGAAGAATAGTGACAATAAGCGCAAAAATGGTGGTTTTCATTGCCTCTTTATCGGTGGATAGTCCTTCTTTTTCGTCTCGCAGGGCGTTGATCTCTTTTTGTCTATAATAGACAAGCTCAATATCCTTCGCGATGCTATTTGAGAAGTCAGACGAAGAAAACTGAAATTGCTCCGTGTTCTTTTCGAAGAGAAGTTGGTTGTACGCTTTTGAATGCTCATAGGCTTTTTCGTAAATGCCAGCGGCGTCATAAATTCGGGCAAGTTCGAGTTCTTTTCTTAGCAGGTGCTTAGCTCTAAATTCCTTAGATGGCAGGGTATCTAGCATGGCTTTTGTATACCCGTTAGTTGCTTCATAAAGCGCTTTTTTATTACGTTCAGCAATAGCTTTATAAGACTGATAAAGATAAAAAAGCTCCTCTGCTTGAGTTTTTATCTGAACATTATCTATCGCCTCCATCTTGTTTATAACTGAGCTGATTTCACTATCATGAGTTTGCTGAAACCCCGTTACAAGCACTCGCAATTTTTGATATAAACTTAAAAACATCTCAAATTCTGAATTTCTATTTTTTACAAATTTAATGGCCTTATTTGAGGTCAGCAGGGCGTCGTCATATTTATTTTGGAGAAGAAGAGAATCAATCGAAGTAAAGTATGCCCATGTAACAGAACCATCTTTGAGGTTACTTTGCTCGATTATCTTCATTGAGTGAGAGTAAGCTCTACTTGGTACCGATAGCTCTGTAAAAGCGATACGAAGCCACTCGTGTGCAGTAGCGCTACTTAACGCATTCTCAAGAGTTCGTGAAGAAGCTCGCGCAGGCAAATGGGGGAGCGCATATTCTAATTCATTAATTGCTTGAATAGGATTGGCTAGCGTGAGCTCCATTGACAGCCATATGCTCGCTATAGCAGTTGCTGTTTTGCTCCCCGTTTCCAGAACTTCGCGCTTTAAGCGCTTGAGCGCTGGCACTGTAACATTGATTCGCAGTGAAGATCGGTCAAAGTCGTTAACTGCTCTGGCATAGATATAATACGCCCTTGCGGCAGCGTACAAATCTGTATTGAGCGACTTTAGCTCGTTCCAATGGTTCTCGAGCAAAGGTGACTTAACGTATATTGGAACACGAGGGGCTTCCGTTTCGTTAGCTGTCCCCGTAGCCAATAAATGTCTAAAGATTATGCCTTCACTACTATCATCAGATTGAATTTGTAAGTCTTCGATTTTGGCTTTTATCTGGTCATTATCAATATCAGATTGATTGTTCCAGTTATAGATAGTTACTGCTGCTAACCGACTATAAGCATCTAGCTTTTTAAGCCTCAACTTCTCAGAACTGTTGTCTAACTGTGCATGAAGTGAGTGACTGAAGAAAATGATGAAAAGTAGACAAAACTTCCCCCTTGTAAAACGACACCAAGCGGCCATTGAATTTGCTACCTCTATACTGCGGATAAGCTGAAATGTTTGCTGAAAATTAAAACGGTTGTTTTAATCCTAAAGTATAAGTTTTATTGCGCATGTTTTCACCTTAAATTTAGGCAAAAAAATCGGCCACAGTGGGCCGACGAAGGGAAGTGCGTAAATTCAGCACTTTTTTGGAACGGGGAGTAGGCTTTTTTCTAGGCCGAAAATTGAATCCTTTCGGATACCGCTTTTTTCATTTCACTCAGGTCAGCATCTTTGTCGCCCACTATCATGACATTGGCGTGTCTCATTTTGATGCTTTCGCCGTGGTACTGGTCGTCAGAAAATTCGCTAGGTACAGTGACATCACCGCGTTCAGGTACAACAAATACCGACATTTTCCCTTGTGGCGTATCAACGATAAGGTGCAGGCTTCTCACTGTACTTAAGTGACAATAGTTCACCACTTCAACACCATCAAGCATCTCACTAAAACTACCGCCAAAGCTTGCCAATTTTGCATTTACCATATTCAAATCAGCTGGAAGTAGCGAATGTGCAGTTTCCATTTCGGCGTACTGCATATGCGCTAGCGCTTGACCACCAATACTAAGCGGTTGGTGATACCACATGGTAAGTCCTATGCCTATAGTAAAAGCAACGGATGCGGCCATCGCCAAATACCAACGACTTCGGCGTTTGTAGCGATTGAACTCGTCAGTCGACTGTTGCCAAATGAGCTTACTAGCAAGGTCCTCTGGCACATCGACTTTTAAGGCTTGCTTTAATTGCTTATCTAACTGCTTTTGTTCATTCCAGAAACTGCGTTTGCTTTCATCCGCTTTCGCTGCTTCTACAACATCACTGTCAGTCGTTTCTGGATCGGCGTAGATTCGACGCCTAAATTCTAACTCATCCATTTATACGACCTCTCTGTTCATTTTGTTTCTCTAATGCCTCTTTCAGCTGGTTTCTCGCTCTAAATAAACGCGTCATTACTGTGTTTTTATTGAGCCCTAATTGGTTGGCAATCTCTTCACCACTAAACCCGAAAATCAATTGAAGGATTAAGGGTTCGCGGTATTCCACACTTAGCCCACCTAACAGTCGCTGAAGCTCTCTGTCTTTCAGGTCGCCGTCTGCATGTTGGGTGTCATCTTGTATATGACAATCGTCAATATCTACCGTGTCGAATTGCTTGCGCTCGAACCTGCGGGCATTCTCACGACGAAGAATGGTTATTAACCACGACTTTGCCGCCTTTTCATCATTTAGGGCGTCTAACGATCGCCACGCACGTAGAAACGTTTCCTGTACGACATCTTCAGCAATGCTCTGGTCTTTAATAAGCCAGAACGCATAGCGGTAAATGTCGGCGTGGAATGCCTTTACCAGTGCTTCATATCTTTGGTGTTTTGCTTTCATATCCGATAAGACCTGACCACCGTCGGATTTATTTCGCCCAAACATAAAAAAATCCAAAAACTTAAAGAATTTTCACTATGGCACAAAAAACGCGCCATTTCGTTATCCGAAAGGCGCGTTTTTATTTTTAGTTCCAGTGATCAGAGCATTTATTAAGGAATACTAAGCACCTTTTTGAGTGACAATCCAGGCGTTGATATTTTCTTCTAAAATAGAAAGTGGTACTGGACCGTATTTTAACACCTCATCATGGAAGCCTTTCCAATCAAACTTATCACCAAGTTCAGTTTGAGCATGCGCTCTAAGCTCCATAATTTTTAGTTTGCCAATCATATAGGCAGTGGCTTGTCCTGGCATGGCAATATAGCGTTCAATTGCTTTTTGCGCGTCATATTCAGGGTTTGGCGTATTTTCGATGAGGTAATCTACAGCCTCTTCACGGGTCCACTTCTTCGCGTGAATACCCGTATCAACTACAAGCCTGCAAGCTCGCCATAGTTCCATGGCTAGGCGGCCGAAATCAGAATACGGGTCTTCATAAAAGCCCATGTCTTTTGCGAGTTCCTCGGTATAAAGGCCCCAGCCTTCTGTGTACGCGGTAAAGCTCAAGAATTTTTGGAATTGTGGTACACCTTCAAGCTCTTGCGCAATGGCACGCTGCATGTGGTGACCAGGAATGCCTTCATGATAGGCCAGCGCCTCTAGCTGATACGTCGGCATCGCTTTCATATCATATAGGTTTGCATAGTAAATGCCTGGGCGGCTGCCGTCTTGCGCTGGACTTTGATAAAATGCTTTGCCCGCAGACTGTTCGCGGAATGCTTCGACGCGTTTAACAATCATTGGCGCTTCTGGGAGAATACCAAAGTACTCAGGAATAGCTTCTCGCATTTCGTCTATGGCGGTTTTGGCCATATCAAGATATTGCTGTCTGCCTTCATCTGTTGAAGGTAAATAGAATTGTTCGTCTTCACGCATGAAAACAAAAAACTCTTGCAGCGTACCCTCAAATTTCACCTGTTTCATAATGTCGCGCATGGCATTGTGTATACGCTCTACATTGTCTAGGCCAATTTGATGGACTTCTTCAGCAGTTAGGTCAGTAGTAGTAAACCAGTTAAGGCGATTTTGATACCACTTATCGCCGTTAGGTAGGCGCCATACACCATCGCCTTCAGGGGTTACTTCACGCTGGTGGACTAGTTCTTCAATAAACTTTTCGTACGATGGCATGACCGACGTTACCAAAGCGGCTTTTGCTTCACCTAGCAGCGTGGTTTTTTCAGCTTCTGTAATATCAAGGTTGTTTACTTTGTTTTGAAAATCTTCCCAAATAGTTGAAGGTGTCTCGCTAGAGTCGAACGGTGCGCCGGTAATCACGTTTTTAGACGCATCAATCATTTGGTCATAAGCCCATGCCGGTGGGAATACGCCCGCTTTTTCACGCACTTTCATCTGTTCGATGACTTGGTCAAAGTAGGTGCGTACATTGTCTAAACGACCAATATATGCCTGGGCATCTTCTTTGCTTTTCACACTGTGAATATTAATAAGAAAGCTAGGTACTTGTGTATGCGCAGCGCGGAACTGATGCACAATGTAGCGGTGATGTCTAAATTCGTCGTTAGCTAAATCACGTTCAATGCCAAGTTTATAAAGGCGTAAGCTTAATTTCTCTTGTTCGCTTAACTTACTGGTGTCGAAACTATTAAGCTTTTCTAAACGGTTTTTGGCGATAGCTACACGAGCATCGGCTTCTTCATCACTAATGTCATCCCACTTGTCGTAATCCCACTTTTTTCCGAGGTAACTTTGGAATAGGGGAGAGCGCTTAAGGTCTTCTTCAAAAGTACGTTCGAAAAAAGCAGTCAAACGCTCGGACTCTGATTGGCCTGCTGGCTGTTCTGTTTTAATTGGCTCTGGCGCTGTTTGCGCGGTTTCACTTGCTGGCGAACAAGCTGTTAATGTGGTAACTGCCAACGCAATTGGCGTTAGCTTTAATAGTGTTTTCTTCATTGTATTCCCCGTCGCGTTTGATTGATTATTTTTATAGGCTACAAGCATTTTGGACTTTTGAGCCTTTAAAAGGCATTAAATACCAAGACTCGTGCTGAATATTAACCAGAGATAATGCTATCAAAACCCTTGCCGCTGTCATACAGCTCTATGCAAGGGCTTCAATTACGCAGGTTTCCGTGTATTAGCAAATGAAATGCGTTTTACGAAGCAGGATACAAGTTAGATAGCGTGTGGCTATTTTTTGCACCTGTTTGTTGCCAT
This sequence comes from Alteromonas sp. PRIM-21, assembly GCF_027563165.1. Lineage (NCBI taxonomy): Bacteria > Pseudomonadati > Pseudomonadota > Gammaproteobacteria > Alteromonadales > Alteromonadaceae > Alteromonas > Alteromonas sp. PRIM-21. The sequence continues at coordinate 307,086 of NZ_JADOEK010000001.1, forward strand.
TTGCTGCGAGCCTGCTTTATTTCATCGGTGAGTTTTTCTAATGTCTTAGATACTTGTTCCGATTGATTAGGTTTATCAATTTGACTAGCTGAGAAGCGCAGTGCGTAAAGCTCATCAACAGCGGTGTTGACTCCATCAAACTGTGAAAGATGTGCTTTACCGGCAGTTAGTGCGTTTATCCATTCTTTAAGAGCAAGTGGTACTGAGCTAGTATCTTTTGCTTTTATCACTGCCATCAGCCTTTGATATTGGGCTTTCTCATCTAGTGCCGCTGTAACATTGAAGCGCGGTTTAGTACTGTCAGTAAGCCCAGCCAACTGAGTTTGTTTGAGCTTTCTATAGGTGAGCAACCACCCGATAAGCGCGACCAGCAAAAGTGCAAGTAGTACAACGCTCACAACCCAATCAAGCTGTGTTCTTTCGCTAATACTAGCGTCATCAGCAGTGCTATCAGACGGTTTGCCTTCTTTACTCGAATCTACGTCGGGCTCTATCGCTTTTGACGGTAAATCACTTTGAGTATCGCCTACGGTCTCATTGCTTGTAGGTGTAGTGTTGCTTGGGTTACTGCTGCTCGTTGCCGGTACTACCGTAATAGAGCGAGCTGGAATAGTGGCATACTCAGTTTTTTGAGTAAGCGTATTAAACCAAGGAATAGTAATTTCAGGCAAAACAAAGTCGCCAGGCTGTGTTGGAATAATTGCTAAAGACGTTTGGCGCTGAGAAATTAAACTCTGGTCTTTTTCAACAGTTGTTGTATTTGATTGATCTGGATATAACTTAAAGTTCGGCGGATAAAACTCAGGAATATCAGGAAGCTGTTCTTCTACTACGCCCAATGCGGTTAGCGTAACTATGCGTGTTACCGGTTCGCCTGCGACAAAGTTATCTCCTTGCGGCCACTCTTCGTCAACTCGAACCATTTCAGAAGGCAACCAAGGATAGTCAATTCCCTGAGGGATAGGCTTAATGTTTACCGTAATGTCAGGACCGACACGATTAATTTGCTGGGTACGATTAAAGAAGCCAAAACGCTGGTTAGTATTAGCCGCCATAACTTCACCGGTAAATATGGGGCCCCTTAGCGTGAACTCTCCTGAAGCTTGAGGGACAACAGCAAATTGACGCTCAATAATCTGATACCGTCTGCCGTTTACTATATCGGTATACTGTTTATCTTCACCTAGCTGAGTAATTTCCGCATTCTGCATTTCTGGCGCTTGCAGACTACCTCGCTCAATATTACTAGAGAGAAAAAGCTTAACAGTGTACAGCAGTTGTTGGTTTAAATAGGCCTCGTTTAAGTCGATATCTGTAGTAACAAAATAGTCTCGGGCCACGTTGCTCTGTTCTTGAACAGGAATAACTTCAACTTGAATAGGCTTTGTTGATTTCCCTTCAATAGTTAACGAAGGAATAGTGAACGTACCTTCTTTTCGAGGGAATAACGTGGTGGTCCAAACCGTAGTGCGTTTGGTGTCGAAATTGACGATAGACGTTTGGCTACTTACCGATGTCCTGCCCACTACAAAGTCTTTTAATAGGGGAGAGCTGTCAAATGCGTCTCTATCGGCGCTTCCATCGGCGGTAATGGTTAAACGAATAGCTTCATCAAGCATAACCGGATTTCGGTCGATGGTTGCTTCAACTGAATTTACTTCGGCATAGGCAGCCGCGCTAACGAGTAGGGTTAGTAAAAAAAATATTCCTGTAGATTGTAATAAGGCTCTCATCTACCAATCACTCCGGTTTGAAGGCATACGTTGACGCTGACGTTTTTGTGCTTTTAATTGCATTTTTCGTTTTAATAAGAATGCCGGATCGTCGGGCACGCGACGCATTAAACCTTCCATTCGCTGTAGCTCTTCTTTTTCCGCATCGGTAAGCTCAGCTTCTTGACTTTGTATGGCTTGAGCTTCCCGCCGTGCTTCTTGTTCGTCTTCTTGCGTCTGCGCATTATTTTGCTGCATATTATCACGCTGTTCTGACTCTTCGTTTTGTTGCTGTGAGTCTGATGGCTCGTTCTGGTCGCTCATCTCTGGCTGATTTTGCTGTTGAGAATTGTCCCCATCATTTTGTTGTTCATCATTAGAAGGCTGCTGGTTTTGGTCAGACTGTTGGCGCTCACTTTCATTTTGCTGGCCATTTTGATCGCTTGAACCATCCTGATTATTCTGATCTCCTGACTGCTGCTGGTCGTTATTAGCGCTATCTTGACCATTATCTTGAGCCTTGTCTTGTTGGTCATCGTTACTATTTTCGCTCTGATTCTGCTGCTGATCTTGTTGTTGCTGCTGTTTCAGTAAATCCTCAACAACTTTTTTATTGATTTTCGCGTCCTCGAACTCAGGTGCTTCGTCTAAAGCCTGCTCGTACTTCTCTATCGCTTCTTCAAACTTTCCGAGTTTGGCCAACGCATTGCCCTGGTTGTAAAGGCTTTCAGCACCTGGAATATTTTTGTAAGCATTTAAAGCACCTTCATAGTCACCTGACTTAAAAAGGGATGATGCCTTCCACGCTTCGCTATTGAACTGGCTAACGGCGTCTTTGTATTTACCTCTTTGGTATTTATTCAAAGCTTCCTGATTATCATTCATAAATGGCTTTTGCCACCATGCAAGCGGTTCAGGTTTATTTACTGTTGCTGGCGTAGACTCTTCCACCATTTTCGAGCTTGGAATAGACTGAGCGCCCTGAGATGTACCTATATTTTGTGCAGCGTGGGCGTTTTTAACTATTGAAGGGCTTAGCAGGCCAACCAATACGATGAATACTAATCCGCGTTTAAACGCAAAGGCCGCAAATGGCAGAAGTAGCAGTAATAAGTAAGGGCCAACTTCTTTCCACTGATCTCCCTGCAAATTACTCTCTTCCTCGTCCTCTTCACTGCTGCCTTTATCTAGCAGCGATACCGCGGCTAGAGCATCAATATCATTGTCGTTAGAAGTAAAGGACTCAAAGCGACCGCCGCTAGTTTTTACTACGCCTTTCACCGCGCTTTCATTTAGCTTGGGTATAACAATGCTGCCAGTGAAGTCTTTTAATAGTTCACCGCTTTGCTGCCTAATAGGCGCGCCTTCACTTGTGCCAACGGTAAGTGCATTTACCGTAAAAGGAACAGATGCTACATATTCTTGAAGTTCTTGTTGTTGCTCTAACTCTATACCGTCAGTAATCCAGTAGATCATGCCTGAGTTATAACCCGCATTTGTTAGCAGTTCAGCAGCACTTTCAATCCCTAGCAATGGGTCGCTTCCGGGTACGGGCATGATCTCGGGGGAAAGGCTTGGTATTAGCGTGGTAATATTCCCAGCATCTTCGGTCAAAGGGCTTATAACAAACGCATCGCCGGCATAAGCAACCAAGCCCATTTCACCCTCGCCGATGGCGTTAACTAAGTCTATGGCTTTGTATTTAGCCCTTGTCAGTCTGTCTGGCGTCATATCGGTTGCACGCATTGAGAGCGACATATCTATTACTATAACGTGCCCCATTTTTAGCTGATATACCGGCTGGGGGAGGCGCTCCCACGTTGGGCCGGCGAGAGCTGTAACACTCACAACCCATACAAAAGCCAGCATCCACATAGGCGGCTTTACGCCCATTTCGGTCTTTCCTATCACCATATGTTGATACAGGTGCGAAGGGATCACCGATTGCCAGCCAGACTGTTTAGCCGTGGTTTTTCTGATTAAAACCACAAGCAACATTAGGGGCACAAGTGCCATAAACCATTCGGGGCGTAGAAAGTGAAATTGATTTAAGAAGTCGAAATCCATTATTTCGTCTCCCTATTTGTTTGAGTTGCTTGTGCTGCGTTAGCCGAATTTAGCTGTTGCGTTGACGTGTTATTACGCTTTTGTACAAACCAACGATATAAAGACATAGAAATAGTGATAAAAGCCCACAGCGCTGACAATAAAATCGCAGCTGCTAGGGGGTAATAAAACAGTGCGCTCAATGGGCGCATTTTACGAGTTTCACCTTCGATAGGTTCAAGCGCATCAAGCTGCTGATAAATAGCTTGAAGCTCTTGGGCATTTCTAGCCCTAAAGTATTGGCCGCCGGTGGCGGTAGCAATATCAGTTAACATGCCTTCATCAAGTTCTTGCGACGGGTTTATCTGTCGGCTGCCGAAAAAGCTTTGGATCAGCATTTTGTCGGCGCCCACGCCAATAGTGTAAACCTTCACACCTTTACTTATAGCCAATTCTTTAGCTTGCTCAGGCGTAATATTTCCTGCGGTGTTTTGTCCATCGGTAAGAAGAATCAACACATTATTAGATTCTTCCCGTTCGTCAAAGCGTTTCACTGCTAAACCAATGGCGTCACCTATGGCAGTTTGTTCTCCAACTAAACCAATTACAGCTTCACTAAGAAGTGTTGAAACGGTCTCTCTGTCGTAGGTAAGCGGCGCTTGGACATATGCGGTATCTGCAAATAAAATCAACCCAATTCTGTCGCCCACGCGGCGCTGAATAAAGTCATACACGACAGATTTGGTCATGGTCAAACGATTGACTTGCCTTCCATTTAGCTGCATGTCGTCTATCTTCATACTGCCAGATAAATCCACCGCTAACATCATTTCCCGGCCTTCATTAGGTATGCTCACAGGTTCACCTAACCATTGAGGCCTTGCGGCAGCTGTTACCAGCAACAGCCATATCAAGCTACTTGCTACTAGCGGTATTTTGGTTTGTTTTAATTGGGTTTGTTCCGATACATCACCAGGTCGCAAACTGGGAACCCGCAGCGCGGCCATGGGCATGTCTTGAGCTTTTTTAGACAGTAGGCGTACCAAAATTGGTAAAGGGAGCACAAAAAAGACCCACCACCAAGCAAAATTAAGCATGATGCGGCTCCTTCACATTTTCAGAGGAAAGGCCATTCACCGTCCGCTTATTTTTCGGGAGCTTCGCTTTCGAAAGCCAACTCTTTACCGCCCCTTTGCAGGTTTCAAAGTCTCTTGGGTTAGGGTTAGCTTGGTAAACATTGCTTATCAATAATGCTAAGTCACTTTCAAGTTTGTTATCAGGACTTTTTAAAGCAGATGTTAAGAACGCTTGCCATTGTTTGCCGTATAGCCCAGCAACCTGTTGAGTAGAGTAATAGCTTATAGCGGTGCGCTTCAAAATAGAGTTTAGGGCTACCGGCCAATTACTTTGTTGTGCTGAAATTGATTCAAGCAATGCTAATGCTTGCTTACGAGGCTTGTTATGCCGTACGTGAGCAGAAATAGTTCTATAGAGACCAAATAACACCAATAAAACCACAGCTATAAGTACCCACCACCCCCAATCTAATGGCCAAATACTGACCTCAGTAGGCACGTGTATATCGCGCAGCTGGGCGAGGGGGTCTTGCTGCTGAGGCGCTGCCGGCATTTGATTTGCGGGCGGCATCGATTGTACTGACTTAGGTAAAAGGTTTGATAAAAAATGAGTAGAAAGGTTATTGCTTTGCATTAATTAAGCTCCAACCGTTGTTCTTGTTGCATACTTTGAAGCTGTTCATCTAACGGAAGGCCGGCACTCACACTGAATCTTGCGATGTTAGTTTTGCGTAACGTATCGTAAATTGCGCTGTTGTGTTCATTTCGCCATTTTAAATATTGCTGCTGTTCGGTATTGTCACCTAATACCCAGCGCTGTTGATTGTGACCATCTGAAACACTAACGGTTTGCAGCGAACTGGTTTGTGGCAAGGCATGCTCTATCGGGTCATGGATCACAATAGCTCTTACTTCACAATGGCGCGTTAAGTGGCTTAAATGCTGAATAGCCTGGGCGCTTAAATGCTGAAAATCTGATACCAGATAAACTAAGCTTCCTGGTCTAGCTAAACGCCTTGCACGGGCACAAGCATCAGCAAAAGCTTGTTCGTCTTTAGCTTTGTCAGCTTTAAACGGTGTGCTTTGTTCATGTAATGCCATGAGCTCATGACAAACGTGAAGTACGGCTTTTTTGCGAGTAAGGGGTTTAACTTCTTTGTGCTGTTGTTGGTTAAATACTAATGCGCCAACCTTATCGCCGCGAGCCGCAGCAGACCAGCTAATCAATGAAGATACATGGGCTGCCTGAACGGCTTTGGTAAGCAGTTGCGTACCAAAGGCCATTGAGGGCAGATAATCACAAAAAAGAAAAACCGGGCGCTCCCGCTCTTCCCGATATATTTTGGTGTGGGTTTTACCCGTGCGCGCGGTAACGCGCCAATCAATAGCGCGAATATCGTCACCGGGTTGGTAGTGACGGGCCTCGTCAAACTCCATACCTCGGCCTTTGTGCTTGGTTAAATAACTCCCAGCAAGTTTAGCTTGTGGCATGCGTTTTGGCGCCAAGCTAAAAAGCTTGGCCAACTGCTGGTAGCGAAGTAACTCTGCACTAGACAAAGAGACACCGTTACATTGCAGCTTATTCAGCTGCGCTTGTACATTCACCATAGCTTAAGGAACTGCGACAATAGCAACAATCTTATCGAGTACGTCGTTAATCGTTATACCTTCTGCCTCAGCTTGATAAGACAAGATAATACGATGGCGAAGTACGTTATGAACGACGGCTTGGATGTCGTCAGGGCCGACGAAATCTCTACCGCTAAGCCAAGCGTGGGCGCGTGCACAGCGGTCTAAGCTAATGGTGGCGCGAGGACTTGTTCCCATCGCTATCCACTGGCCTAATTCTGCATCAAAACTTGCTGGCTGACGGGTCGCCATTATTAATTGTACCAAGTATTGCTCTAACTCAGGCGCCATGTATAAGGACAAAGCTTCTTTACGAGATGTGAAAATATCATCTTGAGTTAGCGTAGGCGGTGTAATAGGCGGCTCTGAAAGCGCTTCGCCTCGAGTTAAACGCAGTATTTCTAATTCAGTCTCTGCTCCTGGATAATCTATGTCCACGTGCATTAAGAAACGGTCAAGCTGCGCTTCAGGTAGCGGATACGTTCCTTCTTGCTCTAATGGGTTTTGCGTGGCCATAACTAAAAATAGCGGGGGCAGGGGATAAGTTTTACTGCCCACGGTAATTTGGCGTTCAGCCATAGCTTCCAGCAGCGCAGATTGCACTTTGGCTGGAGCACGGTTAATTTCGTCTGCTAACACTAGGTTATGAAAGAGCGGCCCTTTCTGGAAAACAAACTCGCCGGTTTCGGGGCGATAAATGTCTGTCCCGGTTAAGTCGGCCGGTAAAAGGTCTGGCGTGAACTGCACACGATGGAAATCACCGTCAATACCGTTAGCTAACGCATTAATTGCACGTGTTTTTGCAAGTCCTGGTGGGCCTTCCACTAGAAGGTGGCCATCGGCCAAAAGAGCGATTAGAAGGCTTTTGGTTAACGCACTCTGACCAATGATCTGCTGGTCTAAATAAGCGTGTAACTGTTGAAATTGCGCTGCTGCCATAATGCAAAATTTCCGTTTGAGTTCTCGTTATCAGGAAGTGTCAGTTGGACAATGGGGTTAACTAATCTATTAAAAAGTGATCGCCTTAGTAAAAAGTGAATTAATTAACTTTGTGCTAGTCATACTTTACCTTAGGCACTCTTTACATTAGCCACAATGACACAAAACAGACTTTAATTTCCATATATGGTTCATTCTATCTTTCTTCAAGTCGTTAAATAGCAATAAAAATGCGATATTTAGTAGGGCATCAACAAGTTATTTGGGCCACCAGAGCGTATTTATAGAAGGCAACTAGAAGTTTTGCCGATGGTTTGAACTGCTCAGGTAAACTTTAGTTTCATTTATATTGCCCTTAGCTCTGCATTATTTGCTATTTTGTTCATTGTTTGTAAAAATCAGGTTTATTACAGGTCAGACCACTTTGCGGCTATTAGCTAATAATAAAGTTGGTCATCAATTTAGGTGCATTATGGCAACAAAACAATCAGTTACTACCCGAGAGGGTGATCGCATCGCCATTGTCGCGGGGTTGCGTACTCCGTTTGCGAAAATGGCTACATATTTCCACGGCGTACCGGCTGTTGATTTAGGTAAAATGGTCGTAAACGAACTTCTCGTTCGCCATGGTGTTCAGAAAGAATGGGTTGACCAGGTAGTTTACGGTCAGGTAGTACAAATGCCTGAGGCGCCAAACATTGCCCGCGAAATCGTGCTTGGTACAGGCATGAATGTTCACACTGATGCTTATAGCGTATCTCGCGCTTGTGCCACGAGTTTCCAGTCTACGGTCAACATCGCTGAGAGCATGATGGCTGGTACGGTTCAGGTGGGTATCGCAGGTGGTGCAGACTCAACATCAGTATCACCTATCGGTGTGTCTAAAAACCTTGCACGTGCTTTGGTAGATTTGCAGAAAACTAAAACTCTGGGTCAAAAGCTAAATATCTTTAAGCGCTTAAGCTTGAAAGACTTAGCGCCTGTTCCTCCTGCGGTTGCTGAGTATTCTACCGGTTTGTCGATGGGGCAAACAGCAGAACAAATGGCAAAAACACATCAAATCTCTCGCGAAGAGCAGGATAAACTAGCTCATCGCTCGCATAGCCTAGCCGCTGAAAGCTGGGAAGCAGGTAAACTGTCTAGCGAAGTCATGACTGCCTATGCAGAACCGTACAAAGGCGCGCTTGAGCGCGATAACAACGTACGTTTCGATTCAAAGCTTGAAGGTTACGCGAAACTTCGCCCAGTATTTGATAAGAAATACGGCTCTGTAACAGCTGCGAACGCAACACCGCTAACAGACGGTGCCTCTGCGGTGATTATGATGACAGAAAGCCGTGCCAAAGAATTAGGCTACACACCGCTAGGCTACATTAAAAGCTACGCGTTCTCGGCCATTGACGTATGGGAAGACATGCTAATGGGACCGTCATACGCGACACCTATTGCGTTAGACCGTGCGGGCATGACCCTAAACGACTTAACACTAATTGAAATGCATGAAGCTTTCGCAGCGCAGACGCTTGCTAACGTTAAGATGTTCGCAAGTGACAAGTTCGCCAAAGAGAAACTAGGGCGCGATAAAGCGACCGGCGAAATTGACATGGACAAATTTAACGTAATGGGTAGTTCAATTGCCTATGGTCACCCGTTTGCTGCAACCGGTACGCGTATGATCACGCAAATGCTTAACGAACTAAATCGCCGTGGCGGTGGTACCGGCTTAGTGACGGCATGTGCTGCGGGTGGTCTTGGTGCCGCAATGATCGTGGAGACAGAATAATATGAGTCAGGAACAAGAAATGACAAATGAAGTTCAGCCAACATCAGGCGCATTTACGCTAACCAAGCAAGATAATGGCGTTGCTATTCTTAGTATGGACGTACCTGGCGAGAGCATGAATACGCTTAAAGCTGAGTTTGGTGATGAAATCTCAGCCATGCTTGACGATATCGAGCGTGATAGCAGCATTAAAGGCGTTGTATTAACGAGTGGTAAGCCAAGCTCTTTTGTCGCGGGCGCTGATATCACCATGCTAGCAGCGTGTAAAACTGCTGAGGATGCAACGACTATAGCAGCCGGTGGACAAGCTATTTTCGATAGAATCGAGAACATGAAGGCTACCTTCGTTGCAGCGATTCACGGCCCAGCGTTAGGTGGTGGTTTGGAGCTTGCGCTTGCGTGTCACTATCGCGTATGTACCGATTCATCTAGTACTCAGTTAGGTCTACCTGAAGTACAGCTTGGACTATTGCCAGGCAGTGGCGGTACTCAGCGTCTTCCACGTCTTATTGGCATTCAACAAGCAATGAAAATGATGCTAACTGGCTCACCTGCGCGTGCCAAGCAAGCCAAAAAATACGGCATTGTTGATGAAGTTGTTCCACATAGCGTACTTTTGAAAGTGGCAGAGCAGTTTGCCCTTAAACGCAAGCCAGAACGTGACGCGCCGCAAAAAAGCGCTATGGACAAAATGTTAGAGAAAACGGGCCCAGGCCGTAACATGATGTTCAAAAAAGCCCGTGAAGCGACGTTTGCTAAAACCAAAGGCAACTATCCTGCGCCGGGTTATATCATCGACGTTATTGAAACAGGCATGAACGAAGGCATGAAAGCCGGGCTTAGAGCCGAAGCAGAAGCCTTTGGTAAGCTAGTGATGACGCCGGAATCTTTCCAACTTCGTCAGATTTTCTTTGCTACAACTGAAATGAAGAAAGAAAACGGCGTTGAAGGTGTTAAGCCTGAAAAGATGAAGAAAGTAGGCGTGCTTGGCGGTGGTTTGATGGGCGGTGGTATCGCTTATGTAACCTCAACGAAAGCCGGCGTGCCTGTGCGCATTAAAGACGTACGTGCCGATGGCATCGCAAACGCCATGAAATACAGCTACGACATCTTAAACAAAAAGGTGAAGAAGCGTTTCATGCGTAACAGCGAAATGCAGAAGCAGTTAGCGCTTCTTACCGGTACGCTGGATTACAGTGGCTACCAAGACGCGGATATCGTGGTTGAAGCGGTATTTGAAGACCTAGATCTTAAACAGAAGATGGTGGCGGATATTGAAGAGAACTGCAAAGAAAGCACGATCTTCGCATCGAATACTTCGTCTATTCCAATTACACAAATTGCAGCGAAAGCGGCACGCCCTGAAAACGTGATTGGTCTTCATTACTTTTCGCCTGTAGACAAAATGCCCTTAGCTGAAGTTATTGCTCACGACAAAACGTCGGACCAAGTTATTTCATCAACGGTAGAGTTTGCTAAGAAGCAAGGCAAAACGCCAGTTGTTGTTAAAGACGGTGCGGGTTTCTACGTGAATCGTATTTTGGCGCCTTACATGAATGAAGCGGCAAACTTGATTCTTGATGGCGAGCCAATTGAACACATCGACAAGTCTTTGGTTAAATTTGGCTTCCCTGTGGGACCTGTGAAACTACTTGATGAAGTGGGCATTGATGTTGGTACTAAGATTATTCCATTCCTTGTAGAGGCATTCGGCGAGCGCTTCACTGCGCCAAGTGCTTTCGATAAAGTACTGGCAGATGGCAGAAAAGGTAAGAAGAACCAAAAAGGGTTTTATTCATACGAGGGTAAGAAGCCAGGTAAAGAAGTGGATGAGTCAATCTACGAACTACTTGGGCTATCACCGTCTGCTAAGCTAAGCGAAAAAGAAGTTGCTGAACGTTGCGTGCTTATGATGCTAAATGAAGCGGCACGCTGTCTTGATGAAGGTGTTATCCGTAATGCCCGCGACGGCGACATTGGTGCTATCTTTGGTATTGGTTTCCCTCCATTTTTAGGCGGCCCGTTCCGCTACATGGACACTCTGGGAATTAAACACCTTGTCGCTCGTTTAAACCATTATGCTACCGCCGTAGGTGATAAATTTGCACCTGCTGATGTGTTAGTGAAAATGGCAGAAAACGATCAAACGTTTTACAGTTAAGTTTATAAAATGTTAAAAGCCGGGCTCTGCCCGGTTTTTTTATGTCTAATATATATTTTTGCTGGTTTATTGTTCTATTTTGGGTAGAATTCGCGTGGTTAAAAAATAAACGTGTCAAATTGTTGGCGTCAATTATCAATGGGTTAACTTTGATAATTGATGGAAACAAGAAACTTCGCATAATTAAGTTAAACAGCTGGAGGCAGTGTGATTTCACTCGTGGTACTAAGCGTTATCTTTTCTCTGTACTTTTATGTAGAAGCGTTTAAATGGGGAATGAATGCGAAGAAGTGGGCGATAGCGGGTTTTGCGTTAGGTCCAATCTTATTACCTATGTTCTCTATCTCTCGCCACATGCATTGGCGCAATGCGGTGGGGTTTAATAATATTTATATAGCAGCGTAGACTTACCGATTAGGTTATCCACTAACGACGGGCTCAAATTTTTAGGTATAAAAAAAGAGAGTAAGCACTCTCTTTTTTTTGAAAATCGTTTCAACTTCAAATTAGAAGCCTACGCCGCTTCCGCCGCCAGTTTTAGGTCTTACGTACTCTGGCTGAGTAGTGGTTTCTTTTTGCGACTCAGGAGCCTGCTTAGCGCCTTCTAGTTTGTCGGCAGCAACTGGGGTAGCGGTAGAAAGTACTAGTGCAACTGCGTACTCTTTTAACATGTTGATTTCCTCTGATTATTATTTTGAACGAACAAACAAAGCCGATTTTTTATATTTGTTACCGGCACTCTAATACTTGCTATTTACGTGCCAATATGTTTGCTTTTATATTTAACCCTTTATAATCAGTTGGTTACGTTAAATTGTTTATTGTTGTGAAAGAAGAAAAAAGGCTAGCGCCATTATAATGACACTAAAGTCTAATATACGAAGGTTTATGGGGAAGGTATTTGCCCCAAGTTGCCGTTTTAGAAGAGGTTAGAAGGCAATTAATGCCTTTACAAAGAGAGAAGGCGTTTTAAAACTGGTTATTGCCTAAAAGCGTGTGCAGCTTTTGATTTTCTGTAAGCAGCTTTTCAAAACGTTCTGCATTTAAAGGGCGGCTGTATAGAAAGCCCTGCAACATTTCGCAGTCGTAACGGCGCAGTATGTCGAGTTGAGATTCCTCTTCTACACCTTCGGCTACAACTTTAAGGCCTAAGTTGTGTGCAATGTTGATGATGGCCGCAGCCATATGTCGGTCTACATTGCTTTTTGCAATATCATCAATAAAGGCTTTGTCTATTTTTAAGGTATTTAAAGGGAAGCGTTTTAAGTACGCAAGTGAAGAATAACCTGTCCCAAAATCATCTAGCGCTAAGTGAATACCTCGCTCGCGCAGTCGTGTCATCATTTGAAGGCCGTTTTCAGGACTTTCCATTAGCGTACCTTCGGTAATTTCACACTCAAGATGTAGCGGTGACAGACCTACATCGCTTAATATTCTATTTATTCTGTCATCCAGATCTGGCAGTTCGAACTGCTTTGCCGAAATATTGACGGCTACGCGCCCGCTAAATAAACCTTGCTTAACCCAGCGTTTAGTATCCGCGCAGGCCTTGCGTAGTACCTGTTCGCCAATTTCAATGATTTGGCCAGTCTGCTCTGCTAATGGAATAAATTGCCCTGGACTTACTATGCCTTTTTGCGGGTGTTCAAAACGCACCAAGGCTTCCATGCTAACCAATTTACCAGAGGCTATATCCACTTTAGGCTGGTAATAAACAGTGAACAGGTCGTCTTTAATACCTTGACGGATCAAATTTTCAATTTGCAGCTGCCTAACCGCGTTCTGATTCATTTCACCACTGAAGAACTGATAGCTGTTGCCGCCATTATTTTTGGCAAAATACATGGCCGTATCTGCGTTTTTCAGCATCTCCTGAGGGGATTCACCATCGTCAGGGTAGAAGGCAATACCAATACTCGCACCTAGCACAAACTCTTGTTTATTGATAATAAAGGGTCGCGACAAGGTATCTAATAAGCTTTGTGCATAATGGGTCACCGTATGAATATCGGCGTTATCTTCCATTAAAATACTAAACTCATCACCACCTAGGCGATAGCAAGTGGCATTTTTGCCGGTAATACGCTGTAGCCGTTTGGCAATTTGTTTAATTAAAATGTCGCCGGTCTGATGGCCCAACGAGTTGTTTATCTTTTTAAAGTTATCCATATCCAAGCAAAGCAAGGAATGGGCGCTGGATTTACGTACTAAATTTTGATGGCTCGCTTGGAAGAACGAACGGTTAGGGAGCTCGGTCAACGGGTCGACATTGGCAAGTTTCAAAAGCTCTTTTTCAGTACTCTTACGAGACGTAATGTCGCTGAAAACTCCAACAAAATGACTTATTTTGCCGTCTTCATCGTGCACGGCATCAATATTTAGCTCCATTTCGTAGCGCTCGCCGTTTACTCGTACGCTTTCTACCTCACCAGACCAGTTACCCTTAGACTTGAGGGTTTTTTTAATTTCCTCGGTAAAGGCATCTGGGTATAAATGAAAATGCATAAAGCTGGCAAGTGCTTGGTCTCGAGTTTCGCCGGTATAGCTGCAATATGCATTATTAACACTAATAAACTTGAATTGGGTATTGGTAATAAATACCCCTTCTGAAATGTTCTCAATTGAGCGTTTAAACAGGTTGAGCTGCTCTTCAGCTTCTTTTAAGTGGTGAATATTTTTGAGCGTGCCTGTCATTCGCACCGGCTGCTCGTTATGATCGCGCTCTACCACTTTTCCGCGATCTAGTATCCAAATCCACTGGTTTTTAAATGTCTTAGCGCGATAGGCTAGTTCGTAAAAGTCACTATCGCCTTCTAAATGTGCTCTTAGCGCGAATTTGACTCGATTAATATCGTTAGGATGAATATTGGCATCGTAGGCGCCAGAAGTACGAATATCGTCTTGAGGAAAGTCTAACGTCCCCCAGGTGTTGGCACGGTATACCTGACCTCGATACACATCCCAGTCCCACAGCTCATCGCCTGAACTCCATAGGGTTAGCTTTAAACGCTCTTCCGACTCTTTTATGGCAAGCTGGTTTGCTTTTCTTATTTGGTATTGTCGTAAAATGAAGGCAAAAATAGCCAATGCAATTAATCCGTAGAAAACAAGGGCTACGGTGTGAAGCCAAGGAGGCCGCTCTATGGTTATTTTTAAATTTCTGCTCTTAGACCACGCTTTACCCGGCTCTTTAGCTTGTACTGAAAATATATAGTTACCAAAAGAAATATTGTTAAACTGAGCGGTACGCTCTTTATTTACGTATACCCAGTCGCTTTCAAAACCGCTAAGCTTATACCTATAAGTCACTTGATCTGGATAAACCGGATTAACAAGCCCAAAAGAAATACTAAAGCGGGTTTCATCATGCTTTAGCGCCAACTGTTCTTCGTAGGTGATACTCACTTTTGACGATAGGTAGTTCGAAGCTTCGTCATTTTCAATTAGTTTTCTTTTGGTCTTAGCCAACGAGCCAAACACACTGACTTGATAAAGTTGGGGGGGGAGGGTTTGCTTGACCTCGTTACTGGCACTAATGGCTTGCTTTGAAATCTTGACAAAGCCTTTATTGCCGCCAAAATAAATCGTCTTATCTGAAGTGGCGATTACGGCGCCTTCGCCAAGAGAGTTATATTCAAGCTGAGCATTGGGAATACTATCAGCCTCTCTTAACGTGGGTAAATGAACTTTATGGACACCTTTAGCATCCGAATACCAGATGCTATTTTCTATCGCAGTCGTTGAAGTGATAAACCCGCTTTGGTTGTCTCTCTTTTGCTTTTTAAGTAGAGTAAAACTTCTTTTATCTAATTGAATAACACCATCTGAACGTGTGGTTAACCATAGGCCGGAAGGGGTTTCATGTACGCCATATACCAAAGAATTAATGCCGTTGGATGAGTCTAAAACTCGAATGATTTCACCTTTGCTAACCGAGTAAATAACAAGTTTTTCACTAGCTCTAAACCATATGTTATTTTCATCATCTTCGAATATTGCCACCATGTGCCCCAATTTTTCAGGAACCTCAGTCTTCGTTACTTCGTTACTTTGTGTTGTAAAAGCAACCGAGTTCACATCTATGGAGTATACATTTCCCACAGCAACCTGTAACCAAATGGCTGAATCGCTTTTGAAGATGTAATCAATAAAAGATCCTTTAAAATACTCACGCACTAATTCTAAGCTGTTTCCAGAATCTTTGACCACGAGTAAGCCAATAGAGGATGCTATCCAAATGTTATCTTGGTCATCAATCTCAATATCCCAATAGTGAATGGCTGGGTCCATTTCTTCGAAAAAGTCGAAAAACGTAACATTGCCCGTATCTCGGGATATTTTACCTAGCCCTTTTTGTTGAGAAACTAGGTAGAGTGTCCTATCGCTGCTTTCCGCAAAGCCCCATAATGTTGAAAAGTTATCGTCGCTATGGCGATCAGAATTATAAACAGGTTGAAAATGTACGCTGGCGTATTCAGGATGGTACTTAAAAGCGCCGCGATGAAAAGTTGCGGCCCATACCACACCCGTACGATCCTCAATTACTCGCATTACAATTGCAGAAGGAATTCCTGTTGCGCTGTAAGTGTCAGAGTTTAAATGCAAATAATCAGGGCGATAATCAGGTGATATAGTTGCTTCAGCTGCATCCGATAACAAAAATAATCCAATGTAAGTGCCCACCCAAATATCTTTACCCACAACAGTTATGGAGAAAGAGTTAACTTCTCCAGTTACGCCAAGGTCATTGCTTTGTATTCGCTTTAAGACACGGCCGTTAGATCCTAAGACGATAAGGCCCTCGTTTGTTGCTAACCAATAATTTCCGTTAATTACAGTGATATCGTGAAGCGCTCGTATATCTAAAGAAACCCCCCACGGGTTAACTTTGCTTGCGTTGTGAACTTCCAGCGTTTCAGTATCTATTAGCGCAGCGCCGAATTGGTTAGAGCCCACCCATATACGGTTTGCTTCTTCAAAAATTACTTTAATGTAGCTTTCTTCTTTAAAAACCTGGGTGAGAACGCTTATTTGTGCAGTTTGCTTTGAATAGCGGTAGAGGAATTTCTTATCAGAGAAAAGTACATCACCATTTTTCGCTTCTGAAATTGCCGTGATTAAGTTGGTTTTTATCACAGAGCTGTCTTTATTAAAGACTTTGAAGTCATCCGATTCTGGCTGATAAAGCGCCAGCCCTGAATGAGTGCCTACCCATAGTTGTCCTTCGGAATCAACAAATAGTGTTTGAATGTATCCGGAAGGTAAGGAATTTGGGTCAACGTCTGAGGGGTGGTATTGCTTTACATCATAACCCGAATAGCGGTTAAGGCCATTTGACGTCGCCAGCCAAATAAAGCCCATATGATCTTCCACAATATCTAAAACTGCGGTGTCTGATAGGCCGTGTTGCTTATTTAACTCTGTGAAATGAAGATCAGAAACTTCTATCGCCTTCGCAGGATTAAAACACATTCCTGACAAAGCCAACAAAAGAAGCAGCATTGAATAAATTAGGGTTGAGCGCACCTATACACCTTTGGCATACGCCATTTATTATTTTTTTATTTTTGACTGGCAGCATCCCTAACGACCAGAATAATAAATATGCCGAATTAACTGAGTCTCCACAAGCATTTTTTAGGGTTAGCAGGGATGATGGGTTACTTATTGAGCAACCTCAGACAAATTCAGTGTCTATTTATCGACACCTTGGTCAAAAACTTGACGTTTATATTTTCTTAAAATCGCTGGTTAGTATGCGTTTTCTGTAAAGTATTGACAAGAAAGGGGATATTTTCGAGAGGTTAAATCGCGTTATTGAAGAAGAAGCAATGAAATTACCGCTTAACGAAGGCACAAGATGGTCTTTAAGCAAAACGCAAAGTACTCGGTAGTGTGTAACAGTGTGATAATTGAAAACCGTGCTCAGTAGTACGGTATTTCTTGTTTGAAGTGGGAAATACTGTTTATTGTACGCTTCTCTTGGGTTGGAATAGCTTCGAATTTTCCTTTGGAAAACAGGACAAGCTCTCCACAGCGTTCACGCTTAGCGAGTTGCTGTGCAAAATCTTGGATTTCTTCAAAACTCAGTTCTTTAACTCGCTCTGCCAGTTTAACGTTTCTATTAAACCCTAAGTCTTGCGTACCCAAACTTACCCATAGTCGCTGAGATTTCATAGAAAGCGTTAAGTCTCGCTCCTCTAACTGTTTTATTAAATTTTGCTGAATTGTTGGCCAGTAAAAACGATAGAACTCAATTTCATTTAACTGCTGAAACAAGAACTCTGTCATAGAATCTAACAAATGTTTCGGGCTACATTGTGGGCTTTGAATATAGAACGCCATGCCAGGGTGCTGATTGTGCGGAACATAGCCGGTTCCTACGATATAGCCTAATTGTTGTTCTGTTCTCAAAGCATTGAAAAATGGGGCGGCCAGCATTTGTTCTAAAATCATGCAAAGCGCCGTGTCGGTAAAGCCTGGGGAGGGCGCTTGAAGATACAGCACTACCGCCGAGTCATCGTGGTTACAAAGCACTTCATGGTAAAGCGTTCCCCCCACAGGAAGTTTAGATACCGCCCGTGAAAGCGGGCCGCCACCAGCATTAACACACTGTTCTTGAAGCGCCTTTGAAAATACTCTTGCCTCTTCGCTAGACCAGTTTCCGTGCATAAATGCTTCAATGAAATAATGCTCAAAAGCACGCTTTCTGCAATTATGCATTTGCTCATAGGTGATGCTATCTATTACATCTAGCAGCTCCACAGGTGCTTGGGTGTTGCGCTGGATAAGCACGCTCAATCGCGAAAACAAGCGGTTAGTGGGCTTATTTAATAGCGAATTGTGAAGGCTCTGAATTTGCAGCGCTTTATGATGTTCAAAGGCTTTTTCATCAGGTATGAAATCCAGTACCGCAGCAAGAAGCTGGTTGGCTAATAAGGTTTGCTGATTAGTGAAGCCTCGAGTGTGCAGCGTAAACCCAGCCTGATGTCCGTATATACGATAATGCAGGCCTGCTATCTCGGCTCTGTAATATTTAGCCTGCAGGTGATCATTTAATGCGCCCAGCCAAATGCGTTTAGCAGCAACCGCGAGTAAAGAGTCAGAAAATTTAGCGGCGTCAAAAGAGATATAAATATCGCCTTTAGGGCTATGGAACTGTTGGTCTTGGGCAAACCAAAAACGATAACCACCATTGTCCACCAATTTATTAGGAATATTAAAGCCAGTCTCAGGCAATATAAGGCTGTACTCGCTTGCTAAATAAGGGTTGGGTGGAGGTAGCTGTAATTCACTAATTGTCTCTGGTGACCTAAGTTCCTGCAATAACTTAGGATCAATGTTCTCTACACTGTATTCGGCTTCGTAGAACGCACAAACTTGTGTGGTTTTCACGTCTTTAGAAATAACTTTCAGGCGAATGTTATCTGGGGTGAAAAAGGATAAAGCATGGTCAATAACGCCTTTATCATAGCTGCCTATAGTAGAGCGCAGTTTACCTAATTCGTCTGGCCCAAAAATAAACTGGTGTTGTGCGTATTCGGTGACCAGGCTAAGTGGCTTAATATTTTCTTCGTACTCTAGGGCTAAAGTATTTAACTTCGATTTTTCGTGAAAGCGCCAATCTTCATGGGATGCTTCTCGAATTATTGAGATGTAGCTAAATAGTGCTTCCAGTACACGGTTTTTGTTTTCCAGCCCGTTTTGAGTAAGCTGGAAACTCACGTTGAAGTCTTTAAATTTGTCTCCCTCAATACCCGAACCAGCAATGAGGTTAAGCGCCCAGTCCTTTTCTTTAAGGTAGGCAAGCAAACTACCTTCGCCCTCATCGCCAATTAAATGGCTAATGTAATTCAGCGGTTTTGTTTCATAGTCATTTTGTAAAGCGGGTAGGGCGAATGTCACTATCATCCGCTTTGCTGACTGAAGCGGATGTATGTTTATTTGTATACCCAATTCATTTTCGGTGTAAAGGGCTGGCCAGTCATCTGACGCTAACTGTCCTGACGGCATACTGGCAAAACATTGATGCACTAATGCTTCAAGTTGAGGTAAGGGCATGGTGCTGGCAATACACAGGCACATGTTTTTTGCGCAGTAATAAGTATGGTGAAGAGCTTTAAGTTGTTGTTTCAGCGCAGCGCACCCATGTTGGGAAAAGGTATCGCTGTTACCCACTGAAAACTTAGCGAAAGGGTGCTCTGGATTACAGGTTTCTTTGTGAATTTGGTAAAGACGACGAAGGTCATCTTTTTTCTTAAACTCAAATTCGGCATGAATATTTTTTATTTCGTTGGTAAGCGCTTCTTCTTCGAATAAAGGCTGCCTAAGCATATCTGCAAAAGCAGGTAAAGTTTGCGCAATCGCGTCTCCACTACAATTAAAATGATAGTTTGCGTATTCGGTGCCAGTCCACGCGTTTATGGTGCCCCCATGCTGTTCAATAAAGCCATTTATTGCATTAGGTTTGGGTAAGTGCCGGCTCCCCATGAAAAGCATGTGTTCTAGAAGGTGAGCTAACCCCTGACAATCGTGAGGGTCGTAGAAGTGTCCTGCTCGTACTGCCATAGAAACAAAGGACTCACTTGCCTCGGGCGTATGACACAGCATAACACGCAAGCCGTTAGGCAAAGTTATGTGGTGCGCGTTTTCTAAGTTGATCGTGTTATTCACATTTTCTCATATATGGTCAAAGGCACCTTACTGCTGGAGCATCTATTAAGATAATCTTCACAAAACATTAAATAATAGTCGAAAATTCACATTATTCACGGTTTTGCGCTAGGCGTAGATTCAGCTCTCTGATATCGTTAGCATACTTTCATTAATACTATGCGCAATGTTATGTCAGGTCAAAGTAGCAACGACGACATTTATCTTTTCATTATGCGTCACGGTGAAGCAGAAGCACCTCGACTCGATGACAAAAGTAGACAACTCACGTCAGTAGGCCGAGAACAAGCCAAGTCGGCTACGCTATGGTTAAAAGACCATTACTGTACCGAAGGTGTTGTTGATTTAGCGCTTGTAAGCCCCTATCGCAGAGCAAAACAAACTTTTGATATGGTGTCGTTAGATGTAGAAGCGGGCAAGGTTGAAAGTAACGACGATATTGTGCCAGAAGGCTCGCCGCGATTGGTAAGTGATTATATTGACGGCTTGCTTCACGCAGCAGTCAATTCTAAAAAGCCCATTAAAAAACTGCTTGTCGTTAGCCATATGCCGCTAGTTAGCTATTTGGTTGATGAGCTTTGCCAGTCCTACACCACCAGCTTGTTTTCTACAGCGTCAATTGCGGTAATTAAGTACTCTTTGAATGAGCACAAGGGCACCTTGGTTACGCACTATCAGGGTCTTTAACACAGTTCACTCATTCTCACGTGAATTAATAAAAATTGAACAAATAATTGTTAAGTATATCTCTATCCGGTCGATAGTCTCTTTGAGAGTGTCAAAGTTTATTCTATTGAAGGGTTGGGAAATGGACAGCAAATCTATTCCTGAGCTCCTTAAGCGTTCATTGCAATCGCATATGGCGGAGGCTGATTTACGTGAAGATGAGGAGACGCAGGATATTATTGCCAGATTATCTGAATTATCAGATAAGGTCGCTGCTGCGAAAGCGAGAGCGTTGGCAAATCGTGCACAGCGTCTCGCTGACGAAACAAAAGGCTAGCAGATAAAGTCAAAGGTATAACCACTACATTGCTTAGTGGTCATTATTTGATTCGTTAGGTGCGACATAATATTCCGGCATAATCCTGACGGTTTTTATCATGCTTTCTGAAATATCTACTATTTCAAGTGGATAACCCGCCAAACGTACACTAACCTTGTTTTCCGGAATATCTTCAAGGTATTCAAGCAATAGGCCGTTAAGGGTTTTAGGTCCTTCAGTTGGTAATTTCCAGTCCATCTCTCGGTTCAATTCACGCACGTTAGCACTACCGTCAACCAGTACCGAACCATCTTGCTGCACATGGGCTTCTTTACTGTGATCGGGAACCATACTGGTGGTAAAGTCACCGATAATTTCTTCTAAAATATCTTCCAGGGTCACTAGGCCCATGATATCGCCATATTCGTCTACCACTAGGGCAATGCGCTCTTTTTCTGCTTGAAACTTATACATTAGCGTATGCAGTGGCGTAGATTCAGGAGTGTAGTAAATTTCCCGTACCGCGCGAAGCAGACTTGATTTTGTGAACTGATCTTTTGATAAAAGCCGCAGAGCATCTCGTACGTGTACAAAACCTACCGCATCATCGACACTATCACGGTATAACAACACTCGGGTGTGCTGAGCATGGGTTAAGGCTTTCTGAATTTTCTTCCAGTCGTCATTGATGTCTATGGCAAAAATTTCAGCGCGGGGCACCATGATATCTTCGGCAGTGACGCTTTCTAAATCCAGAATGCTAACCAACATGTCTTGGTGACGTTTAGGGATCATCGCGCCAGCTTCAAACACTACGGTTCTTAACTCTTCTCTACTCAATGAATCATCATTGCCATTTGAAGGGCTAATTTTTAGCAGTGCAAGAATTCCGTTAGTTATACCGTTGATAGCTGCAACAAAAGGGTAAAGCAAAGTGAGTAATGGAAGCAGAATAATAGAACTAGGGAAGGCTATCTTTTCAGGATAAAGTGCCGCCAAGGTTTTAGGTGTAACCTCCGCAAAAATCAGAAGAACTAGCGTTAGGCCAAAGGTTGCTGCGAACAGCCCCCAATAATCACCAAATAGGCGAATACAGAGTATGGTGGCAAGCGAAGAAGCCGCTATGTTAACGAGGTTGTTACCGATAAGGATGAGGCCGATTAGGCGGTCTGGTCGTTCAAGAAGCTTTGCAACACGCATAGCCGAGCGGTTGCCTTCTCCTTGCAAGTGCTTGAGTCGATAGCGGTTTATCGACATCATGCCTGTTTCTGAACTAGAGAAATACGCAGATAGTAATATGAGTACGCCGAGCGCGATAAACAGCGTACTCGTTGATATGTCGTCCAATTAAGGGTTTCCTGTACAAACTAAGGCTTCAAATGTATTGATTTGAGGGATGAGTTTCAAGGGGAAATTGTTGATATCACCCTAAATACTTAGAAAGTTTAGCGTAAAGTAGGAGCCGCCTAGCAATGTGCTTGATAGACTCGGCGGCTATAAATACGTTTATTTAAAGAAGGAACTCGCGCACTAATTTGCTACCAAAATAGGCAAGAGATAACAGTGTAACACCCAACACGGTCATCACAATAACCTGTCGTCCTCGCCAACCTCTGAGTTTTTGGCCTATTAAAAGAATTAGAAAAACCACAAGCGCTGCAGCGGAAAGCACTGTTTTATGTGCATAGGTTTTGTTAAACATGTCTTCTAAGAAAACAAACCCACTGATAAGCGATACCGTTAATAAGCAGGTGCCTGCAAGCAACAGTTTAAACAAAATGTTTTCCACCAACATTAGAGGAGGCAGAGATGAATGAAGTAGCGCTGCACCTTTCTGTTTAAGCCTATAGGTGATGTAAGACATTTGAAGTGCATACAAAAATGCAATGACCAAGGTACAGTATGCAAACAAGGATAGGCTAATATGAATCACTAAGCCGGGCTGCAGTTCAATGTGCATGATGTACGATACGGGAATGAACTGTGATGCAAGCACTGTGAGGCTAGCAAAGCCGAATACAACAGGAAGTAAAATTAGATTCGGAATAGCACGGGCGAAAATGAGCATGGAGATGGTGATTATCCACGACACTAGAGAAAGTACGTTGGTTACACTCATATCCTGACCTGGCGCAACCATAATGGCGCTGGTAAGAAACGCGATATGTGCGATTGCCCCTACACTAGCGATAGATAGACCTAAACGTTTGTTTGGGCCGTCTTGATGTACGAATTTGCCAATAAGTACTGCCGCAGCCAACGCGTAGAGTAAAGCAGCAGAAATGGCGAAAAGGGTGTTCATGATGCATCCTGTAATAGGTAGGTGATGTCTTCACCGACTGAGTCGGTATTGATACTGCAACTTGCAAGTAAATTCAACCATCTCCTTGATTTTGTTTGTTTCACACCCACTTTTAGTGTGGGTATAGGGAGCTCGCATATCTGTGGTCTATTTACCTTTGCAGCGTATCCGAGTGTGAGAACGACAACAAAAAAACAAAAGATACCTGCGCAAAAGTTTAAAAATTTAACCGCAATTGTGGGTACGTTACGCTTCGCTTTTACGTTACAATGCGGGCATTACGTCTGAAATAAAAAGAAGTTTCATACTATGTTTGAGAATTTATCAGAACGCTTAGGCCAGACATTACGAAATGTCAGCGGTAAAGGGCGTCTTACTGAAGACAATATTAAAGAAACGCTACGCGAAGTGCGAATGGCACTTCTTGAAGCCGACGTAGCGCTTCCAGTAGTAAAGTCGTTTGTTGCACAGGTAAAAGAGCGTGCTGTTGGCACAGAAGTGACCAAGAGTCTTAAACCTGGCCAAGTATTCATTAAAATCGTTCAGTCTGAACTAGAGTCTGTAATGGGGGAGGCAAATGAAAAGCTGAACCTGGCAACTCAGCCTCCAGCTGTTGTACTAATGGCTGGTCTACAAGGTGCGGGTAAAACCACATCTGTAGGTAAACTTGCCAAATACTTAACAGAGCGCGAGAAAAAGAAAGTAATGGTAGTGAGTGCCGACGTATACCGTCCAGCCGCTATCAAGCAGCTTGAAACCCTTGCTGGTGAAGTAAATGTTGCTTTCCATCCGTCTACGATTTTACAGAAGCCGATTGATATCGTTAACGATGCCATTGTCGAAGCTAAGAAGAACTTCTTTGATGTTCTATTAGTGGATACCGCAGGTCGTTTGCACGTCGACAACGACATGATGGATGAAATTAAAGAGCTTCACGCTGCCGTTAAACCTATTGAGACCCTGTTTGTGGTTGACGCCATGACGGGGCAAGATGCAGCGAATACGGCAAAAGCCTTTAACGATGCGCTTCCGCTAACTGGTGTAATCCTTACTAAAGCGGACGGTGACGCTCGAGGCGGTGCTGCGCTGTCGGTTCGTCACATTACCGGTAAGCCAATCAAGTTTATCGGTATGGGCGAAAAGGTTGATGCACTAGAGCCTTTCCACCCTGAACGTGTTGCGTCTCGTATCTTGGGCATGGGTGACGTACTTAGCCTTATCGAAGAGGTTGAGCGTAAAGTTGATAAGTCAAAAGCCGAAAAGCTGGCCAAAAAGGTACAGAAAGGTAAAGGCTTCGATCTGCAAGACTTTAAAGATCAGCTTGAGCAAATGAAAAACATGGGCGGCATGATGGGTATGCTTGATAAGCTGCCTGGCATGGGCGGTATGTCTGATAAAATCAAAGATCAGGCGAACGACAAGCAGTTCAACCAGATGGAAGCCATTATCAATTCAATGACGCCGGCAGAACGTGCGCGCCCTGATATGATCAAAGGTTCACGCAAACGTCGTATTGCAGCAGGCTCTGGAACCCAAATTCAAGACGTAAACCGTTTGCTTAAACAGTTTACGCAAATGCAGAAAATGATGAAGAAGATGTCTGGTGGTGGCATGAAGAAAATGATGCGCCAAATGAAAGGCATGATGCCACCGGGTGGTGGCGGCTTTGGAGGCCCTGGCGGTCCGGGCGGCCCAGGTGGATTTGGCGGGGGCGGCTTCGGCGGAGGCGGCGGCTTCCCACCCCGTTAATACATAGTATTCTAAGCACATTTAAAAACCTCAATTGCAGCATTGCATTGAGGTTTTTTATTAGCTAAAGCAAACTCTCATGCGTTGAATCACACCGAGTACTAAACCCTTTAATTGCAAATTAAAGCGTACCTTTTCTAATAACGAAGTCAGCAAACTTCACTCGTTCTTCCTGCTGGCGTAATTTATCTATTTCAGCGGTAGAGCGGTAGATACCCCACTTAGGGCGGATAAAGTCCTCGTCAGATACACCTCGCCACATATCGATATCTGTTTCGTTGATATCTACAATAGTCGCGTCGTCACGAACGCGGGTTATTTGCATGATGAAGTTGCCTTCTTCGGCAAAGGTTGCTTGCACAAATACCTTAACCCACTCATCGGCGATATCGCTCCAGTTTGCTCGAACCAAATAGACATCGCTGGTGCGAGAACCGTCAGAGTTAAACCCTACGCTGTGTCTTACTTGTAGCTCTTTCCCAGAGCTGTCTTTTTCCACAGCAGAAAGGGTAATAACGGGCTGATCGTCGTTACCATTACTATTGTCTTCAGTGTCGTTTCGAGCCTTGAGCTGGAAGAAGTGGCTAAATTTACTGGTTAACGACATATCGCTGTCGACATGGAAAAACCACTCAAATTGCATGGTTTCCCCTTCGAACCCGAGTACTTCGTCATCGCTTTTATCATAAGTCTTTATTTCGTTGCGCTGACGGTCAGATTGAACACCTTTGTTGAAGTCGTCATCTCGGTGGGCTAAAAACACAAAGTGGGGGCCTATAACGCTATCGGTTTCCTCTAAGATATGCGGCGTAGAAGTATGATCGCCAGCGAATAAGTCGGGGGCTTCTATGCTGCCTTCTCCAAACACGTTTTCTATTGATGCGTAGGTCTCGCTAGCGCTGGCAGCGCCCGTGGCGCTCAACATGACTTCAGACTCTAGGGTAAACTCTGCTTGTTCTTCAGTGGGCGTTTCTCCACCACCTTGAGAATCAGGTACAGATTGAGAGGTTGCATCACTTTTAGAACTACTTCCACAGGCCGATACCGCTGTTATCACCAATGCAATTAAAAAGAAGTAGAAAAGTACTTTTAGGGTTTCTTGTAGGGCGTTTTCGTTTTTGTTGTTTGTAGACACGGTTTTTGCCAAATGTTTCTTATTGGTTAATAAGATGTTTTAAAATTGGTTAACCAGCAAGTGCAAAAGTTAATCTAGTTAGAAAAATCATTGAAATTTTATTTTTAATTCGAAGCGGGGCAAGCCTCGAAAGAGAGAAATATGAAACGATCTTGATGCCATAGCGTGCTTTGTAACCAACAAATCATTGCGCATCTGTGCAAAATCGTGAATTCATAATACACTGACGGGCTACATCGTGCGCACGTGCTCGGCTTTTAGTCGGTATGCAGCTTTTTTGTATATCAAAGCAGGCACAATTTTGTGCTGTGTGAGGATTCACGCGGCAGAGTTATTGATACAGGAACACTATGGCAGGCTTAAAACGTATTATTCTTATCGACACGCATTTACCAGGCGTGGTCGAACTAAAGCTTGATGGACACACCAATATTTGTGGTACCAACGCGTCGGGTAAAACCACACTTCAGCGACTTATTCCCGTGTTTTACGGCGAATACCCTAGTCGAGTGGTACCCGCGACCCGTGACAGCTTTGAACGCTGGTATTTACCGCGTCTATCTAGCTTTATTATCTATGAATATACACGCGCTGAAGGTGACCTATGCCAAGCTGTTTTAAGCTCAAATGGTACCGGTGTAAATTACCGTTTAATCGGCAAGCCGTTTGAAATTAGTGATTATTTAATAGAACAAAAGAACGGCAAGCACGCCAGTGTAAGCAGCGCCGAGCTTGCACGCGCCATGAAGCGCAACAACATATTGGTTACGAGCTTACTTAATACGAAAGACTTCCGTGCAATCATTCAAAACGATCACGGTGTGCTTAACCAGAGTAACAATGCCCGTGAGCTATTAGGCTACGCTAAAATCTTTAGCCTTTGCGAACCGTCGAAACACATGCGCCACATTGAGAAGTTGGCTAAAGCGGTTCACTCGAAAGAAGGCAAAATGGAAACTATTAAAGCCATGATTGCCGCTATTTTAGAAGAAGATGGCGTTACGCCACCTACTTCAGGCCTTAGCCGTCATCGAGTTGATGACTGGATTAAAGAGTGTCATCTAATTAAACAGTTCGACAAAATTCGCCCCGAGTTTTCCAAACTCGAGCAAGCGGATATGGCTTTAACGAGTACAGAGCAAGTGCTTGCTAACCTGAAGCATAGCTTCGAGCTTGATAAGACCTACTTGGCTGCGCGTGTAGAAACCACAAAAAACGAGCTTGATGAAAACAATTTTCAGCGCAAGCAAACTGATAGCGAATGGGGCGATACTAGAGATCACTTAAACCAAGTTATTTCCTCTGCCCGTGCTGATGTTGAGAAGTTTACTAGCGAACTAGATACGGTAGAGCGTGAATTCGATAAGTGGCAAGACGAAAATATTGAGCAGCTTAAAGAAGATGTTGCAAACCTAGCGCAATGGCAGAATGAAAAAGCCATGGCCGACAGCCGTTACATTTTGCTGACAGAAAAGCATCAGGACATTGAGTCAGCCTACAATAAGCGCTTAGCTGAGCTAGGTGAAAAGCTTTCAATTACCTTAGAAGAAATGTCAGCAGCTCGACAAGAAGCTGCGGAAAACAAAGCTGAGCAACAGCAGAGTGAACGTGAAGCGTTAAGTCGCATCCAAAGCGATTACAACGGCCAGCTAAGCACGCTGCAGCAGAATTACCAGAATAGTTTAAATGAGCTGAAAGTAGCGGAGGCGGAGCTTAAAGCCTCACTTAGCAACGCAGGCTATAACGAGTTTGAGCAGTCTCAGCTAGATATTCTTGATGCAGCCATCAAAGAAGCATCTATTAATGAAGACTCTGCGCGCGGTGAACTGCGACAAGCTCAACAGGCACACGCTAAATCGGTCGAGTATCGTAAAGAATGTTCAAATGCGTTAGACAAAGCACGCAACGCGTTTCAACAAGAAGAAAAAGCGGTTAATAAAATTAACGCGCTGCTGTACCCAGGGGAAGGTTCGTTACTTGAGTTCTTGCGTGCCAATATGGACGACTGGGAGTTGTCCTTAGGTAAAGTTATTCGCCCTGAGTTACTCGAGCGCGCAGATTTAGCCCCTGTTATGGCAAAGGGTTCCGAAAGCGCCGGCGATACCTTCATGGGTGTTAAGTTAGCGCTCACTGAACTAGATACCCCTGACTACGCCTTCACTGAACAAGCACTTAAGCAGCAATTGCAAGAAGCTGAAATACGTCAGGCTGCCGCCCTTGCAGCGCAAAACGAATGTGAACAGCGTTTAGCAAAAGCTAACGAAGACGTGCGCAATGCAGAACTCGTGGTTACTCAGAAAGACAACGCAGTTAAGAGCGCGGAAGCCAGTCGCAAGCGGGCACAGCAAGACCGCGATACAGTGCTTAGTGAATACCAACAAGCGCTTTCTGCACGTAAGCAAAAAGCTAAGACTAAGCTAGAAGCGAATCAGCAGTCTCAAAAGCAAGCAAAAGCTCAGTTCGAGCTTAGCCGAGACGAAATTAAAGATCAGCAGCGAGAAGCAGAAACCGAGCACAAGTTTCACTGGCAGCAGCTTATCGCTGATAGCGAAGCGCGTATTTCTCAGCTTGATAGCGATATGCGAAAAGCGAAGGACAGTGCTGCTCAAGATCGCAAAGATATGCAAGATTGGCTAGAGAGCGAATTGAGCAATCGCGGTGTGGATGTTGATGAGATAGGTCAGCTTAAAAAGCAAATTAATAAGCTCAAAGAAGATATTACACGCACTGAAACTCATCGTCACAAAGTAGCTGACTACGAACGTTGGTACACTAACGTATTTACTAAGCAAAAAGTGATATGGCAGGAAGGGCTGTCGAAGTCACGTAAGCTCTTGGGTGAGTCGGAGCGTGACTTGGCAAGTAAACAGGCAACTTATAAAGCTAATCGTGAGCAGCTTCAAGAACAGCACGCGCAGCTTGAAAGTACCCTTAAAACTGCCAGTGAACATTTAGAGCAAGTTAAAACGTTAAGTAAGTCGTTAGCTAAGCTGACTCTTCAGGCTGGAGACGAAACAGCAGAGATTAAGCATGATGATGTCAGTATTGGTCAACGTATCTCAGAGGTACAAAGTCAGCTTCAGGAACGCGAAAACTTATTGAGCGATGTACGAGCTTATGTGGAAAGGTTCGATCAGCTTATAGCAGCGCAAGCAGGTACAGGTCTATCTGACACCTGGGAGCGCGCCCGTGAAGAGTGCGCTACGCTCAATGCCCATGGCGTGAAGAGTTTTGACCACCGTCGCATGGTGTCACACCTTGCACAGCTTCTGAATGTGATTGTGCCGCAAAAGCTGCAAGGCTTGCGAGAACAAGGCCGTATATTCGGTGCTGATCTTTCGCAATACTATTTTGTACTTGCCGATATCGACAAACGCATTGTGTCGCAAAGCCGCCGCATTACTCAAGAAGTGGACGGCGACCTTTCCCTTGATGGTGTATCAGATTCTGCCGTTAAAATTCGTTCACGTATAAGCGAACTTGAATTTTGGCCTGAACTTGAGCAATTCAGAAAGCTTTATGAACACTGGATGGAAGAGGGAGCAAACGAGCTGCCGGAAGAAGAGTACGGGCAGAGTATGCGCCGCGTATTGGATATTCTTGGCCGTGCAGCGCTTACGGGAGGCATCAGCAAGCTACTTGATATCGAGCTTCACCTACGTGAGGGGAACAGCGACCTTGTGATTCGTACCGACCGCCAGCTTAACGAATCATCAAGCCACGGTATGGCCTACCTTATCTTGTGTAAATTCTTACTTGCCTTTACCCGTCTTCTACGAGGCGATGCAGACGCTACCGTGCATTGGCCTATTGATGAATTAGGTACACTTCACCAAAACAATGTGAAGAAAATTTTTGAAGCCTGTCAAAACAATAACATCAGTGTAGTGGGTGCATTCCCGAATCCAGAATCGGAAGTATTGACGCTATTTGAAAACCGCTACTTGATAGATAAAGTGACTCGCCAATTGCAGGTAGTTCAACCGAAAGCAAGTTCGATAGGCGCACGCATAAAACTAAAAAAAGAAGCAGAAAAGAACAGTGAAGTAGCAGGCAAGGAGACATCAGCATGATGACAGAACAAGGCCGTGTACTGAGTGCACTTTTACAAGGCGCGTTTATTTGTCAGGTGACCGATGAAGAGGCATGGCGTTTTCTTAAATCAAGAGATAACGCTGCTCAGTTAGAACCTCACTTAGCGTTGCTGAACCGCACACTCTCAACTACCGCAGAAGGTGACGTTTTCTTTGCTAGCTTTCTCACCATAGGTGAAAACGAACGTAAAGTGCTTACACAGCAGCTCCAAGATACAGCATCTAACCTGGTGCCTTTGGTAGAGTGGTTGCTGCTAGTTCAGCAAGCCAACGAATCTGACATGCCAATTACCATGGGCAGCGCTATTCGTTTGAACGAGCTGCAAACAACTATTGAAGACACGCCGGCCTATGCAGAGCAACTTGAGAAAATTTCGCGCTATCGTATGTTTGGCTCTACCAGTGTGAACTTAGATGGACAGCTAAAGCAGGTTTTTAAACGCTTAACAGAAATGGGTTACCTGATTAAACCTAACCCGGATAAACAAATCTATTTGGGCACAGGTAAAATAGAGCACCTCTACGAAATGCTGCGTTTTATCGACGAAACCGAAGCGCTGAGTTTATCTGAGCAGGCGGAGGCCGCTATTTCGCAAGGTAGCTTGATATGAGCCAGGTTTTAATTCAGGCGGGGACCAAACTATTAAATGCTCTTGGGCGTCACAGCGACCTTATTATGCAGGCGTATGTTAATGGTTCAGTGAAAGAGCGCGACCACAGTCCAAAGGTATTGGAGCAACTCGTTCAATTGGGAGTCTTATGGCGTCCCGAAGCGCAAAGTGAGTTGCGCTTAAAAAGTGCAGTAAGAACGCTTCTAGAAGGAAGCTTGCAAGACGAGCGTAACCGTACAATTAATGCGAATATTGGTGCGTCGCTGGCTAGTCTTAAAACGTTAACCGAGCATTATAAAGAAGCGCTTCACTACAATAAATATAATGAAGCAGCAGCCCACATGGGGGATTTAACAGAGCACGTCTATCAGCTTTCAGAATCACTAAGTAACAGTGTACGTGTGATGTTCGGCCGTATTAACAATGAATTCGGTTATGTGTCGTCGGTGGAAGCTAAAATTCGCGAAAACGAGTTAGCGCAGGGGCAGGTAACGGATTTGCTCGCTCAGCTTGAATGTTTTCGTTTCGATGAGTTAAGTGAACTGGCTGGGTCCAACCGAGAACTACGCCATTTATTGGTAGTATCGCTCCAGCAGCGCTTTTCTAAAGCCGCACAAGAGTTATCTGTTGTGCAAGCGCGTTTGTTAGACTTGTTAGGCCGGTTTAGAGAGTTTCAAGGTCGTACCCGGTTACTTAAAGGGTTTTTGCTGCACATGGAGCAGCAGCCTGATTTTGCGCCGGGTAACTATGCTAATCTGACCAACGTGCCCGTATTGTTTAATCAATCAGATTCGATTATTGCCAATGCAGCGCCTGATGTGAATAACGTTGAGCATGAAGCTGATTATCAAAATATTGTAGCGTCGTTGACCCATGTACACAAACGTCAGTCTCAGCACGAAGATACTAAGCCTGTTGACATTGATGTGACCGAGCAATCCACTCTGTCGCTAGAAAAAGATCCCCTTCAGCAGGCAGTTGAAGCCTATTTCTGTGAGGTGATTGATTCAGGCCAGCCTAAAACGGCACTGGATTATTTTGAAGAGCACGCGTTAGACTTTGATCCTGAGGTATGGATTTATCAGGTAATTGGTGGGTATCAAGCCCTAAACGATGAAGATAAGCAGTTTTTTGCATTAGAATCTCACGGTAATAACGATAAAATCTATACAGGTAACTTCTATATAAATGACATTACGTTGGGCCTGCGTTGATGCCGAATTTTGTGCGCACCTAAATCTCGTCGAATTAAGTCTGGCCCTCGCAAATCAAGAGCGTGCCAGACTTTTTGTTTAGCTGTGATTTGCAGAGAATAAGAAACAACTTCAATATTCGTTCAATTCAATACTCCACAAAAGTCTTTCGTATTTTGCGATGACTACCACTTGGAACCTGTCAAAAAAGTCCTATAATGCAATAGGTGTTTACACTTATTTAACATTGTGAACTAAAAGCTTCATCGCTGCGTAATGTTACCGTCAATCGAGCGGTCTATGTTGTTAGTCCTGTAGCCTTTGGAACCAAAGTAAAGGTTGGCAGGTCTTAAAAGCAGTCAATAAGCGCTTCAATGCTTTCGATGTTTAATAGCTCGATGTAGGCACAGAAAATTTTCGCTACTGCTAGGATGCAGAGCATGTTGTGGTACTGCTGCGTACAGTACGAAGAGGAAGAGAGTTATGCAATTATCAGAACAACAAAGTTTTAACCAAGCCCTTATCAAGCTTTCAGTTTTACTTTATCAAGTCGATGGAATGGTAACATTGACTGAACAAGACTACCTGAATGCTATGGTTGAATCGTTAGATTGGCAAAGCCCAATCTGTCGCGAAGCATTTCTAAACGACACTATTTATCAAGCCCGAAAGGCCATTGATACTGGCGATACTGTCACTTTCTTAAAAAGCCTCAAAAATGACCTATCGTTTGACGCAGACAAAACGTTAGAGGTGGCTATGGCGATTACCGGTGTAGATGGTGAGCGAAGTGAAGAAGAAACCGAGCTTCTATCATTACTTACTCATAAATTACTCGCCAAGGCATTAGTTTCAGGTAAAGATACATTACAATAATTGCTTTAAAGCATCGTAGGTGTCTTTCTAACTAATGCGAAAAAAGTTACGCCAGCTAACGCGCCCCAAAGTGCGTCCAGAAATACAAGAACACTCAATGAAAGCAGCATTTTTATGTGCTGCTTCTCTCTTGCTATTCATGTTGAGTGGGTGCTATACATCCCCCAGCTCTCAAGTAAGTGCGTCTCAATTTAGCGCGTCTCAATTTAAGGCGAGTACCCAATCGTTCCCAGTTGGTGTGCAACCCTTCGACGATTATTTAAAAGATGTTGAGGACTACCTTTTAAAGCACAGGGCATTTATATCCGACAACAAAACGCAAGAAATTGCCATGAACATGCCTTTTGAATGTGGTACACAATACCGCGACATCGGTGTGTTGTTAGTTCATGGCCTTGGCGATTCACCTTATTTCTTTCGCGATGTAGCAAACGCCATGTGTAATGAAGGCATTCATGTAAGAACCATTTTGTTACCTGGGCATGGCTCAAAGCCAGGGGACATGCTAAACGTTAACTATGAACAATGGCAGGCAGAAACCAATCACCACATAAAGCTGTTTTCTGAAGAAGTAGATAATCTCTACATTGGGGGCTTCTCAACAGGGGCAAATTTAACCACTATTGCAAGTTTTTCTATGGCTGAAGAGCTCGATATTAAGGGTCTAATGCATTTTTCACCGGCCTTCAAGTCACGCTTTTTTGTGTCCCGTTTGGCCCCTTATATCGATTCATTGTTTCCTTGGCCGAATGTAGAAGAGGAAGACAATCCAAGTCGCTATAATTCTACCGCTATGCCAGGGTTCGCTGCCTATCAGGAAAGCGTAAACGTGCTTCAAGAGTTGTTTTCTCAATCAGAAGCAAAGCGAACTTTGAACCTTCCTGTGCTAATGGTGGTGGCCGAAAAAGACAGCGTGGTTGATACCAAAAATATTGCTGAACAATTCGAAGACAATTTCACTCATCCGCGTAAGTGTCTATTGTGGCAGGGCGATAATAAGCCTGAAGTGCCTGATAATACACTCATTATGCAAACCATGAACTTACCCGAGAAACGAATTAGTGCAGCTTCTCATATGAGTACACTTTTTTCTGAACATAACACCTTGTATGGAAAGGAAAGTAGGTTTCGCATTTGTGACAACGGACAAGGAAGTGATGCTGAAGCTCGCTGCAAAGCAGGGGAGGAAGTATGGTATGGCCCCTGGGGCTTTGAACCAGAGATAGAGAACACTAAGCTTATCAGTGATCAAGAAGAAAGAGTATATGCAAGGCTCACGTATAACCCTTACTTCGATAGGATGGTAGAACAGCTGCTAGCCTTTACTGGCAAGACTAAGGTTGAAGCTTTTTGTAAGACCTAGTAAGAAGTTTAGTCCTCATAACGCGATTTATTTGTCTTTCGTATTTCTGCAGCATTTCAACTAAAAACGCCTAAGCCAGTGCGTAATAACAATTGTGTTTGTTACTACGCCCGTGGCTTAGGCGTCTCTTTTATTTCTTAACGCTCCCTGGATGGCAAAGCGACTATCTATTCTCGGCTTGGAAAGGGGTTATGCTCAGATTGAGCAAGTATACACGCCTCAAACATCGCTTAGACAGGCACTGCGCCTACCTAAGCGGGAATTTTCTAAGAGTGCTGTGCGTTAGCTTCTTCCATCTCTTTTTCAAGCTTAGCGCTTTCATCTGCACGAGGTTTGGTGAAGCGTGCTAGTGCTAGGTAAAGTACAGGCGTAAGGTAAAGAGTAAATACTACCGCGATACCCAGTCCGCCAAACACTACCCAACCAATTGCATTACGAGCTTCAGCACCTGCTCCGGTTGATAGAATCAAGGGCAGGCCACCTAGAATTGTAGATACCAAGGTCATCATAATGGGGCGTAAACGCACTTTGCCTGCTTCAACAATAGCATCATAGATATCATAACCTTTATCGCGAAGCTGGTCGGCAAACTCAATCAGTAGAATGGCATTTTTGGCAAGTAGGCCAATTAACATAACTAATCCAATTTGCGAGTAAATGTTAATGCTAGTGCCGGTTAAAAACAGCGCATAAACCGCGGCAGCAATACCAAAGGGCACGGTAAGCATAACTACAACAGCGCTATTCACACTTTCAAATTGGGCAGCTAGTACAAGCAATACAATAACAAACGCTAAGATATAGGTGAGGGCAACCTGCTTAGACGTTTCTTCAAAGGTTTGTGCTTCACCTAAAAAGACCAATCCAACGCCATCGGGCAGAGTATCTAGCGCTAGCGTGCGTATTTGATCTACCACCTCACTAAGTGCCACATCTTCTGGCAGTTCCATTTCCACTTTGATGGCCCGTCGCTGGGCTTGACGTTCTAGTTCAGCAGCAACGCCTTCTTCGCTAATAAATGCAACACTAGAAAGCGG
Organism: Alteromonas sp. PRIM-21; assembly: GCF_027563165.1. NCBI lineage: Bacteria > Pseudomonadati > Pseudomonadota > Gammaproteobacteria > Alteromonadales > Alteromonadaceae > Alteromonas > Alteromonas sp. PRIM-21. The sequence continues at coordinate 342,450 of NZ_JADOEK010000001.1, forward strand.
TACTAAATTTCCATCAACGCTTTTTACATACAGGCTGGTAAGCTCTGAGGGGTCTAGCGTACTGCGATTATTCGTTTGCAGCATAATGGGAATAGCTTGGTCGCCTACGTTTAAATCGGCGATGTCATCGCCATTAACGGCAGCGCGCAGCGTACTGGCGATGTCGGTAAGGGGCACGCCCAGCTCCTCTGCACGACGGCGGTCTATATTTACGCGCATCTGTGGTTGAGTAGGGTCATAGCTAATTCTGGGTCTGCCAAGTTCAGGCAGTTTTTCTTCAAGCTGACGGGAAAAGTTTTGCGCTGCTAGAAAAATGTTTTCATAGGTATCACCGGTGAGCGCAATTTCTAAACCGCCACCTTGACCGCGCAAATTAAGGCTATTACCACCAAAGGCGTTACCAGGAGCACCGGGTATTTGCTGTAGTTTAGGGCGAATTTCGTTTACGACATCTTGAAGTGATTTATCCCGTTCATCCCAATGCTTAAGCGGTGCGGTAATAAATACAATGTTCGGATCCCAAGAGCCAACAACGGTGTAAATCGAATCTATGGTGCCGTTTTCAACATAAGGTAGCAGCAGCTCTTCCATCTTTTCAGCTTGTCTATCCATAAAGTTCAGCCCAGCGCCATCAGGGCCGCGGGCAAATATCCGAATTGTGCCTCTATCTTCGCTTGGCAAAAGCTCATTATCGATATTTTGTGACAATATATAAGCACCACCGCCAGCGGCTAGACTAAGTATGCCCACTACCCATCCATACTTAAGGGCTTTTAGCAGTGAAGCTTGATATACACCAAGGCACGCATTACCAAAGCGTCCGAAGGTTTTACTAAACAAGCCGCCGCTTTTTGTCTCTTTCACCTTAAGGCGTGCGGTAAGCGCAGGCACCAAAGATAGCGCAACAAAAGAAGAGATAACGACTGCACCAGCTAATACTCCACCAAACTCTCTAAACAAACGCCCTGCAGTAGAGGGAAGGAAAGCGATAGGTATAAATACAGAAGCAAGCACAGCGGTGGTTGCCACTACGGCAAAAAACACTTCACGTGTGCCGATTACGGCTGCAGCACGAGCACCTAACCCCATACTTCTGCGACGCTGAATATTTTCAGAAACAACAATCGCATCGTCCACAATCATACCCGTGGCCAAAACAAGGGCGAGCAGGGTAAGGATGTTAATTGAAAATCCCATGCCCCAAATAATTGCCAAAGCACCTGCTAGCGATACAGGAATAGAAAGCGCTGGAACAATGGTCGCACGCCAAGAACCAATAAATACCAGTAACGTCACAACAACTAAAGCAACGGTAAGGCTAAGGGATATCACAACCTCTTTTACAGAATCTCTAATAAATTCCGCGTCGTCAGCCGTTACCGTGATATTCATGTCGGTGAAGCGTTTGTCTAGGTCTTTGACCATAGCTAGCACTTCATCAGAAATTTCTATGGTGTTAGAGCTAGCTTGTCGAATGACACCTACACCGATAACTGGTGTGCCGTCTAAGCGAACCACGCTGGTGGTATCGGCGGGGCCAAAATAAACACTGGCGACATCATTAATGCGAATGTCGCCACTTACAACAATGTTGCCAACATCTTCTGCCGAGACTGACGTTGCATCAGCGCGCACAATAAGCGCCTGTTCAGCCGACTGTATACTGCCTGCCGGAACATCAAAAGGCGCGAGCGATAAGGCGTCGGCTATATCACTCATGGAAAGACTAAAGCTCGTGAGGCGAAGTGGGTCAACGGATACGCGCAAGACACGTTCTCTATCGCCGTTTAAGGTAACGTCCGCAACACCGGGAATGCTGAGAAACAAAGGCGCTACGTCTGTATCGACGCGCTCGGTGAGTGTTTCCATATCCAGGGTATCACTAGAAATAGCAAGGCTAACTACCGCTTGAGCATCGCTGTCTGCGCGGATGATTGCCACTTGCTCTACGTCCTCAGGAAGTTGACGCTGTACGCGACTTACTGATTCACGCACTTCATTGGCTGCATCTTCTAAGTTGACGCCAGGGCGAAACTCTACACGTACGCGTGCAGAGTTTTCTTCGCTTTGCGCGTATATGTTTTTCACACCGCTAACGCGGGCAACTGCACCTTCCAGTCGACCCGTAACTTCTGCATCTACGGTTTCAGGGGAAGCGCCGGGAAATTGCGCGGTAACCGTAACGCGAGGGGTATCAACATCGGGGAGTTCTCGAACCTCAAGCCCGCTTAAAGCGGCAAGGCCTGCAATGGCAATAAGCAGGTTTAGAACAACAATTAAAACTGGGCGTCGTATTGAGAGTGAGGGAAGATCACTGACGGAAGACGATAGATTTGGATCACTCACCTTGAGGCCCTCCGGCCAATTCAGTAGTAATTTCTTGGCCTGTACGTAAGCGCTGTACACCTTCTGAAATTAATGCGTCGCCTTCTTCAATATCGCCGGATACTAAGATAGTTCCTCTTAAACGCTGATGGACACTAACATCCACACGTTTGGCTTTCCCATCTTCAGCAAGCCAAATATACGCACCGGTTGCTCCCCACAGTAACGCGGCTTCAGGCACGGCCGCGTAGCGATCACCTTCAATGCTCAAATTAACCCTAAAACTCATACCCGGACGGAATTTATCAGATGAGTTATCTAACAGTGCGCGTGCACGAAGGGTGCGGTCAGCTTCATTAATACGAGAATCGACTTGCGCTATTTCGGCTTTCACCAGTTGTTCTTTATCGCTCCAAGGTTCAAGTGTGACGCTCGGTGCATTTAGCAAAACAGGAAGGGCGGCTTCAGGAGCTTTGAAATTGATAAAAAGCTTGCTTCTATTATCGAGGGTGGTGATAACCGTTTGTTCGTTAATCCGGTCCCCAACCTCTACGTCAGTAATACCAACAATGCCGTCAAAAGGCGCGACAATATGTCTGTCTTCTAAATCTGCTTTCGCTTCTTCTAATGCGACCTCAGCAAGATCGCGCTGAGTGCGTGCTAGGTCTAGTTCGCTAACGGGCACTGCACCTTGTTTATAGCTTGAGGCTAAGCGCTCTACCGTACGCTGGGCATCTTCTAAAGTAAGCTTAGCGCGCTTCAAGGCAGTTTGTTGTCGTCTATCGTCAAGGCGAACCAGAACCTTACCTTTCTCCACAGATTGGCCCGGTACGAAGTTAATTTCTGTTACTTCATCAGAAACGGCAGGGTATAACACAATAGAGCGCACGGCTTCAGCACTGCCAACAGCTTCTACTTTTCGTGTTTCGTTCATAAATTGAATGGGCTTGGTCACAACAAGCTTCGCTTGTCTATCTCCCATAAACTGCGCGTTCGCAGTTGGTACCATCACTAAAAAAAGAGCACAAAGACGTGTCCATGTCTTTAATGCATCATAGACTGAATATTTCATTTTAAACCCGTAGCGTTAGTTAAGTTTACTCTGCTCGTCGCTGTAGAGAGCGGTAAACCCTTTATTTTTGTATGACCAAAACGGATGTTTAATAGCCGATTGGTTAACCTAATTGTTTGTACCGTATAGCACCACAGGCGGTTCAGCTAAGCAATTGCAGTTCAGCGTATTCCCTGTACAGGGTATCGCTTTTCATCAAAGTAGCGTGATTGCCACTTCCCACAACTTGACCTTTATCCATGACCATAATACGGTCTGCATGCTGTACCGTGGCTAAACGATGGGCAATGACAATGCTTGTTTTACCTACCATTAATCTATCAATGGCTTGCTGAACCATACGCTCACTCATAGCATCAAGGGCGCTTGTTGCTTCATCAAGAAGTAAGATTGGCCGGTCGGCTAAAATAGCGCGCGCTATAGCGATACGCTGTTTTTGCCCACCAGAAAGCTTTACGCCCCTTTCGCCTAACTGAGTGCTATAACGTTCATCAAGGCTATCAATAAATTCGTGAGCAAAGGCTTGCTTTGCCGCATTTACAACGGCTTCATCGGAGGCTTCAGGACTGCCATAACGAATGTTCTCCATCACAGTATCTGCAAACACCACGGGCTCTTGAGTGACTATCGCAATATGTCGCCTCAAAACATCAACAGGCATTTTATTAATCGGCATCCCGTTAAACAGAATTTGCCCGCTGTTAGGGTCGTAAAAACGCATTAGCAATTGAAAGAGGGTGGTTTTGCCTGCGCCACTCGCGCCAACTAAAGCAAGGCGTTCTCCAGCTTTTATATCAATGTTCAAGTTATCGAACAAAGGTTTACTATCTGGATATGCAAAGGTAACTTTGTCCAACTGAATTCGAGGGGCAGCCTTGGAAATTGAAACTTTATTTTCAACCTCTTTGACGTTAGATTCTACTGCGTGCTTAGGCTCGGTAATTTTGTTCGCCTCATCTGATACAGGTTTAATAGCTGACTCAGTAGTAAATAGTTCGTATAAACGCTCGCTTGCCCCCACACCACGCTGTACTTCGCCGATGACTTCACTAATAGTAGCCACACTGCCGCCAGCCATAACGGCATAGAAAAGAAAGGCAGAAAGCTCGCCTACTGTCATAGTTCCATCGAGTACCTGCCTTGCACCTACCCAGGCAATAAAAATAATAGCTGTCATGCTGATACACATAATGCAGCCAATCAACAATGAACGGTAATGAATACGCTTTTTGGCTACGTCCATGGCAAGCTCAACTTTTCTAGAAAAATGCAGGCGCTCAGCATTTTCAGCGGTGTAAGCTTGTACGGTCATTATTTCATGTAAACTTTCATCAATACGCGCGCCTAGGTCTGCCACTTTATCTTGGCTTGCTTTTGCATAACGACGAACTTGGGGCGCGAGTACTTTAATTGGAACGAGTACTGCCGGCACGGCAACAATTACACAAAACGTCAGCAGTGGGCTTGAAAAGGTCATTAACGCCAATGCACCTACGAAAGTAACAATAGAACGCAGCGTCATGGATAAGCTCATTCCCACTACGGTTTGGATAATTGTCGTATCGCTGGTAAAGCGAGATATTACTTCTCCTGTTCGAAGCTCTGCGAAAAATGACGGCGGAAGCGAGAGAAGATGCGCATATACTTGGTTTCTAATGTCAGCGCTAACTCGTTCGCCAAGCCAAGTCATTAAGTAAAAGCGCGCATAAGTTGCCAAACAGGCGATGAAAGTTATAGCAAGCACCATAACCGTAGCTTTGTTTAAGGTGTCGGCAGCATTTTCGATAAAGCCGCTATCTATTGCGTATTTAATGCCTTGTCCAAGTAGAAGCCATGCGATAGCTGCGGTAAAAAGGGCAATGACAGCGCCTACAACTCGCGTTTTATATTGAAGTAAATGTGAGCCAATCCACTGTAAGACTTGCTTTGTTGATACGGTTGGTAGCGGTGTCGTCAAAATTACCTCGTTGCGTGCATTACTTCTTTATAGCGCTGTTTTTAAAGCGCCATTTGACATCGATGATTGGATTATACGGTAAAGTGTGTACATTGGACGTAACCAATGCGACTACAGCGACAGTATTTACGCTGGGATGAAAATTGAGTGAAGCAATAAACGAGTAACGCAGCAAATTAATAAAGCTAAATATAGTTAGCGTTAACTTGAGTGAAAAATTAAATGTTTTCGTTAGGCAGCGGCCGGCAAAGGTAACAATGATGGAAGAGAAGCGAACTTTATATTACGTGCACGACCCAATGTGCAGCTGGTGTTGGGCGTTTGTTCCTACCTGGGAAAAAATACAAAGTGACTTGCCCAATGATATTGAGGTTGTCTATTTGCTTGGCGGTCTTGCACCAGATAATGATGTACCGATGCCTGAACAAATGAAGCTTACTATTGCTGGATACTGGAAAACTATTCAAGAGCGAGTGCCAGGCACTCAGTTTAATTACGACTTTTGGACGCAATGTCAGCCCCGCCGTTCTACCTATCCTTCGTGTCGAGCAGTTATTGCGGCAAAAGCTCAGGCTAAAGATAGTGGAGAAGCTAAAATATTAGAGAAAGCAATGATCAAGGCAATTCAAGAAGGGTACTACCTAAATGCAAGAAACCCATCAGACTTTGATACCTTGGCGGGCTTTGCTAAAGAGATAGGACTTGATGTGGAGCGCTTTAAGTTAGCGCTTAATAGTGCAAGTACAGTTGAGAAACTTAACGAAGAAATGCATATGGCTCGTAGTATCGGGGCTCAAGGCTTCCCCAGTTTAATACTCAAATCAGGCAAACCTGCCGAGGCAGAAGAGACAAAGTCACAAGCGCTTAAAAACGCACAGTGGCAAAACGTTCCCTACGACTATAATGACGCAAGTGTAACCTTGCGCCACCTATAACCGTCGTTTAAAAATGGGATAGGTTTAAACGGTACCTTCTTTGCATTGTTCTAAACGCGTGTTACCAACCAAACGTGGCACACTCACTTCAACATCTACAACTTGAGAAGCTAGAAGACCGGTTTCAGATTCTTGGAGCCATACTTTCATGCTGTCTCCGTCTCTGGCTTGGGCAAGGGAATAGCGTTTGCCTCCCTCAAGGGCTGCGTCCAATCGAACCACAGCCTCTCTACGATTAATTTGCCTTACTCCTGAGTTTTTGACCGTAGCGATAACAAAGAGAGTGTGTTCACCGGCTGATAAATCGCGTACTCGAATGTCATCAGAGGGGCGTTGATTCCAGCACATAAGTCGAACAAACTCTTCCTCGTTCTCCCATTGTTGAGCGTAAAAATCGACGCGGGCTTCATCTGAGGAAATAGACGCTTGAGGTATAGCTAGTTCCGAAATAGTACTGCATCCTGCAAGCTGGGAAAGAAGAAGTGCTGATAGAAAAGCTCTACGTTTCATAATTATAATCCTTCATGTTTTTCCAAATACTTGTTTACCATAGTACCAAGACAATGAAAATGCTATTGATAATTGTTTGTTTATTGAGCTTAGCCTGCTGAGTTACTGCTATCGACAATAATTAAAGTAATACCATATAGAGTGTGAACTAATTATAAGTTAAACAAGACTTTTACTTGCATTGAACGGTGATATCCGTATAATTCGGCGGCCTTCCAATTGGCGTCTAATTTTTAGTCGTTGAATGAAGGCTTAAGTTAACGGTAACGCTACAACGAGTTTGAGGCATTTATGGTTACTATTCGTTTACAGCGTGGTGGCGCGAAAAAGCGTCCATTTTATCAACTAGTGGTGGCTGATAGCCGTCGTGCAAGAAACGGTCGTTTCATTGAAAACATCGGTTTCTTCAACCCAACTGCACAAGGTCAAGCGGAACGTCTTCGCGTAGATCTAGAGCGTGTAGATTACTGGGTTGGCGTAGGCGCGAGCTTATCAGAGCGCGTTTCTAGCTTGGTAAAAGAAGCGAAAAAATCTGCAGCGTAAGCTGTTATTAACTGGTGGTATAGATGAGTCTAGCGTCTGACAAAGTGATTGTTGGCAAAATTGGCGCACCGTACGGTGTTAAAGGTTGGGTCAAAATCAACAGCTATACAGAAACGCCAGAAGGTATTTTCGAGTACACGCCATGGTTTCTTGGCGAAGAAAAAGAATACCAAATTGATCAGTGGCGACCGCACGGTAAAAGCCTCGTTGCAAAAATTGTGGGCGTTGATAGTCGAGATGATGCCGAGCGCATCAAAAACTTGGATATCAACATAAATGCTTCACAGCTGCCTGATTTAGGCGACGAAGGGGTTTATTGGCGTGAGCTCACCGGCATGAAAGTAGTAACAACGCAAGGTTACGACTTGGGTGTGGTGAAGGAAGTGTTTAATACAGGTGCTAACGACGTGATCCACGTTAAAGCGAATGTAGGCGATGCTTTCGGTCAAAAAGAAAGACTATTACCTTTTGTGTTCGACGAAGTCGTACAAGAGGTAGATAAAGAAGCGAAGGTCATTAAAGTTGACTGGGACCCGGGGTTTTAAGTGACACCGGAAAAGTGGTTTGGCGTTGTTAGCCTGTTTCCAGATATGTTTGTCCCTTTTACCCAACAGGGTGTGATAGGACGAGCTGTTAAGTCTGGAACGGTATCGGTTGACACCTTCAACCCCCGTGACTTTACACATGACCGCCATCGTACAGTAGACGATCGCCCCTACGGAGGCGGCCCCGGTATGCTGATGATGGTAAAACCGCTAACTGACGCGATACAAGCCGCCAAGCAAGTGGGCGGTGAAAAAAGTAAGGTGATCTACTTATCACCCCAAGGGAAAACCCTTGACCAAGCGGGCGTACAACGCCTTGCTAATATTGACCGCACAATTTTAATTTGCGGGCGATATGAAGGCATCGACGAGCGGGTAATCGAAAGCCATGTAGATGAAGAAGTGTCTATTGGTGATTACGTGTTAAGCGGCGGTGAACTACCTGCAATGGTCCTTATGGACGCGGTTGCCAGGCTTGTTCCCGGTGTGTTGGGGCATAAAGCTTCAGCAGTTGAAGATTCTTTCACTGACGGTCTTTTGGATTGTCCGCATTATACGCGGCCCGAAATACTTGATGGTCAAAAGGTACCTGAGGTGTTGTTAAGTGGGGACCATGAAAAAATTAGGCAGTGGCGATTGATGCAGTCATTAGGTAGAACCTGGCAGCGTCGCCCTGAATTGTTAAATCACCTAGCTCTGACTGAGGAGCAGCAGCGTTTGCTTGAATTATTCCAAGCGCAACTGCAGCAAGATGACAGTTAACTAGGACGAGAGGATATGATGAGCAAAGTCAGTCAAGATATCATCAAAAAAATCGAAGAAGCACAGCTAAAGACTGATGTTCCTGCGTTTGGTCCAGGTGACACAGTAGTTGTTAAAGTTCGCGTTACCGAAGGTGACAAAGAGCGTCTTCAGGCATATGAAGGTGTTGTTATCGCTAAGCGTAACCGTGGTCTGCACTCGTCTTTTACCGTGCGTAAAATTTCTAGCGGCGAAGGCGTTGAGCGTGTGTTCCAAACACACAGCCCGGCAGTTTCTTCAATTGAAGTTAAACGTCGCGGTGCGGTTCGTCGTGCTAAGCTTTACTATCTACGTGAGCGTTCAGGTAAATCTGCACGTATCAAAGAGAAGCTTAACTAAGATTACTAATCCTTGCGTTATTGTTAACTTCGAAAAAGCCCGCTTTAAGCGGGCTTTTTTGTGCCTGAAATTCGATCTTTTTCCTGTTCTGTCCATTACATACATTAAGGTTTTTTAATAGAGAGCAGAATGACTTCCGAATATTTTATTGTGCTAGGCATTATGGGGGTCGCCTTCTTCGCTATATCAGGCGCACTGTTGGGGCATGAGAAAAATATTAACGGCTTCGGAATAGTGGTTGTTGGCGTTATGACGGCGCTCGGCGGAGGCACGCTAAGAGATTTACTTTTGGGAAAACCGATATTTTGGGTAGAAACCTCAGAATACCTTTTAGCAACTTACAGTGCGATCATCGCTACAGTATTATTAATACGCTACTTCCCATCCCCTTCAAATTTTTACTTCATTCTGATTGATACAATAGGGCTCGCTATATTTAACGTAATAGGTATCGAAAAAGCTTTAATTAGCGGTACAGGGATGATTGTTGCTTTAACCATGGGAATGACCACAGGCATCTTCGGTGGTTTGATGAGGGACGTGGTGTGCAGAGAAGTGCCTTATGTTATGCGTGGCGATGTCTATGCGAGCGCCTGTTTTGCTGGGGGGCTGACGTATGCTGCGCTATTTGCAGTGGATATCCCCTATATTTGGTGTATTTTGGGCTCTGTTGGCGTAACAGTTTTATTGCGAATAGCATCACTTCATTGGGGACTGAATGTAGACTTGTTCAGAAAACGGACGTCAAAGCCTTCAGAAAAAAACACTAGCGATAAATAAGTCCATTTATTAAAAATATACAATATAAGGCTGTGTTACCCCTTTGGTTTACACAGCCTTGCTATATGTAATACCCGCCCTCAAAGCTAATTAAGCCATAAGAGATAGGGCCTCAATAAGCGGCTTATTTTCGCTGTCTATAGTATGAATGATATGTTTGTGCAGTCGTTTTTTGTGTTCACCAAATATACCTCGCTTTTTATCAAAGGTTTTTGCGTAGTTCAGTGCACCTTCAAGCAAGCTTTCTTGAGTGTCGTACGCTTTCTCTACCACATGATCTTGCTCTAATTCTTTGCCAGAAACACGTCTTCCTGAAAGCTTCATTTCGTTGAACCGATAATAAGGCATCGCCTTTTTAACAAACTCAATCATTCCCGGCAAAAAGGGAATAGACAAATCTACCTCAGGGAAACAGAAAAAGCCTTTGTCTGAGCGCATGAACCTAAAGTCGCAAGCACACGCTAAAATTGCTCCATTACCAAAGGCGTGGCCATTGATGGCAGCGATAACAGGAAGCGGGTAGAGGAGCAGGGTTTTAAATACATCGTCCATGTCATGCATGAATTGCTTTATTTCTTCTGTGCGACTCGCTTTCATAGCCGGCATCAGCCAATCGGTATCAATGCCTAAGCTAAAGCATTTCTCATCGTTTGATGTGATCACCAGTGCTTTACAGCTTTCATTGCTTTTAATAGCATCTAAAGCTGAAAGCATCTCTTTTGCAAATACAGGGTTATGGCGGTTTTCACCATTTGTCATGGTTAATGTAGCTACGTCGCCAGTATAAGTGATACTTAAATGTTGCATTGTGTTCTCGTTATTATTCCTTTGTGGCAATCATACAAAACCTAGACAATAAATGAGAAATTTAGCTTATTTATGCCCGTTAATAACCTGAGATAAATAAATCTAAGATACATAAATTAAAGATACATAAATTTGAGGTGCACGGAGATGTGCATCAGTAACGTAAGCTTGCTTGGCTTCTTCGGGGATCAAAAGTGAAGAAAATATATATTAAATTCATTGCTAATCAATTGGGATTATCGGTGTTGATGTTTGCTGCTTGGAGCCTTTTTGCTGGTATCGAGAATGCCAGGAGAGATGATATTTGTAATAGCAGTATTATCGAGTGCGATGGCTGGTGAAGTACTTATGGGTGACGCTTACAATTTAGGGAAGCTAAGTAAAAAGGATTAAACCTCACTGCCGATTAAAAATTGAGCTTTAAATATGAGGCATTGCCATTTCGTCATGCTCATTTGCTTCGAATCTACCCTAGATTAAAGTATTATTCGTTATTGCTTGCGCTATTATGCTTAAGTTGTTAAAAAGTCAATGACGTTAAAGAAATATAGAAAAAGCTGGTTGTACAATAAAGTTTACATGCAGATTGCACACTCTTTTGGCGTTTAATTTTCCGTTTTTATTTGTAGTTAAGAGAGTAAGAGAACTCCCATGATCAAGGACACCGTAAATAATGTTCACGTAAGTACAGAAGATGTACTTATTACCCCAGAAGCGCTTAGTGCTGAATTGCCTGTGTCAGACAAAGCGTTAGCGGCGATATCAGAGTCGAGAAAAATTGTATCAGATATCATTCATCGCCGTGACCACAGACTACTTGTTGTATGTGGCCCCTGTTCTATACACGATATTGAAGCAGCCAAAGAGTATGCGCTTAAGCTTAAAGAGCTTCATGAATCATGCAAAGATACGCTGTTTATCGTTATGCGTGTGTACTTCGAGAAGCCGCGTACTACAACAGGTTGGAAAGGCTTAATCAACGACCCTCATATTGATGGTACGTTTGATATTGAAACGGGTCTTCGCAAAGCAAGAGAGCTTCTAATTTGGTTAGCTGAGCTGGAATTGCCTGTTGCAACAGAAGCATTAGATCCAATAAGCCCTCAATACCTTGCTGAGCTATTTAGCTGGGCGGCTATTGGTGCGCGCACTTCTGAGTCACAAACTCACCGAGAAATGGCCAGTGGCCTGTCAATGCCAGTGGGCTTTAAAAATGGTACAGATGGAAGCCTAGATATTGCAATTAATGCGCTTAAATCTGCTGCCTCAGGCCATCGCTTTATGGGAATCAACAAGCAGGGGCAGGTAAGTATTATCGGTACCAGTGGTAACCCAGACGGCCATATCATTTTGCGCGGCGGTAAGCAGCCAAATTACGATTCGGTATGTGTATCAGAATGCGAAATCGAGCTTCAGGATGCTGGATTGACTGCAGGACTAGTGGTTGACTGTAGTCATGCAAATTCTTCAAAAGATTACCGCCGCCAGCCATTAGTTGCACAGAACGTGGTAAATCAAATCCTTGAAGGTAATCAGTCTATTATTGGTGTTATGCTGGAAAGTCATTTGAAGCCCGGTAACCAAAAAGCGGAAGGTAAGAAGCCCGAAGAACTAGAGTACGGAGTTTCAATTACAGACGGTTGTATCGATTGGGAAACAACAGAAAACTTAATCTCTCAAACCAGAGATAAATTAATAACTGTGTTACCCTTACGCCAAAATAAGCGCACGGTGGCCTAATAATAAGTGACGTCTAATGGGCAATATAAAATTGCCCATAAGCCCCGTGCCATTTGATTCAAGGATAAGACAGAATGGCCGATTTATCGCAGCACTTAAAACAGTTAGATACGCTGCGAGAAGGTATCGACGAGCTGGATTCCCAGCTTGTCGAGTTACTCGCAAAACGCAACCAAATCACAACCCAAGTCGGCCAGATTAAGGCTGAAGCAGGCATGCCTGTTTATGTACCTGAACGTGAAAAAGCACTGATCGCGTCACGCCGCGCTCAGGCCGAGGCACTAGGGGTTTCTCCCGAGCTCACCGAAGATCTATTACGACGCGTAATGCGAGAGTCTTATCACACGCAAAATAACAAGTATCGATGCGTAAAACCCGATACTGACAACGTCGTAGTAATTGGTGGTGCAGGAGCTCTGGGTCGTGTTTTCGTCAGTTTATTTGAACGAAGTAACTATAAAGTTTCGGTGGTTGAAAAAGACGACTGGGAAAGTGGTAGAGCCGCATCGCTGCTTAGCAGTGCTTCACTAGTTGTTGTTGCCGTACCTATAAACTTAACAGAAGCCGTGATTAGCAAACTAACTATGCTGCCAAAAGATTGCGTGCTTGCAGATATAACCAGTATTAAAGCTAAGCCTTTAGAGGCGATGCTTGCTGTACATAGCGGCCCTGTCGTTGGGTTGCACCCTATGTTTGGCCCTGATGCGCCAGGCATGATCAAACAAGTCGTAGTAGTGTGTGACGGACGCCATAGTGAAAAGTACAGTTGGCTGATTGAGCAAATGCGAATTTGGGGAGCCACAATTCATGACTCAAGCGCACAAGAGCACGATCAAGCTATGGCGTATATTCAAGTCATGCGCCACTTCAACACCTTTGTGTATGGGCAACATTTGAAAGGTGAAGATCCAAATCTAGAGTCACTCACCATGTTTAGCTCGCCTATTTATCGGTTAGAGCTAGCAATGGTTGGAAGACTGTTTGCCCAGTCTCCGCAGCTCTATGCTGATATTATCTTTAATAATCCTGACAATTTTGCACTGCTACGCCGTTTTTACGAGCGCTTTGGTATCGCTTTATCGTTACTTGAAAACGGAGACAAAAAAGGGTTTGTCGAGCAGTTTATGAGAGTCGGTGCTTGGTTTGGAGACTATGCGAAGAAGTGTTTAGTAGATAGTAAACAGATGTTGCTAAAGGCTGATGACGGACAGCTTCTAAGAGATAAATAAACTAAACGAATGAGTAAGAAGGCGAGCAATGGAGCTCGCCTTTTTTGTACTAGTTTGTCAACGCGCTTGCCGCTGCCACTTTAGTTGGGCTAATTTCCTCACTTGGGTAACACCCCAGCACTTTGATGTAGCGCGTAATACCTCGCAATGCATCAAGGGCATTTTGTACAGGGCCGTCTTCTACGTTGCCTTCCACATCAATGTAAAACATCTCTTCCCACGGGTTACCAGGCATGGGGCGAGACTCGAGCTTAGTCATATTTATGCTGTTTTCTCGAAGCACGAGCAAAGCTTCAACAAGCGCTCCCGGCTTTTGAACGGTAGACATAACAAGCGTAGTTTTAGCCGGTACCTGTAAAGGCACCACAACCGGATTACGTGCCACAACGATAAAGCGACTGTGGTTTTCTTTTTGGTTGGCCAAATTACTTTTAATTGCCATAAGGCCGTAAAGATTTCCGCCAGCTTCACTTCCAATAGCTGCTACGTCGTCGCGCTGAAGTTCGCTAACTGTCAACATAGCTGAGCTTGTGCTGTCCATGGTTTTTACTTCAACGTTACCAAGTTCCGCTAAGAAGTGGCTGCATTGGGTGAATACCTGTGGATGTGCATAAAGCGTTTTAATCTTATCTATACTGGTGTTAGTTCCCACCAACAAGGTATGGCGAATTGGGTGGGTAAGCTCGCCAATAATACTTAGCTGAGTATGCTGTAGCTGGTCGTACACTTCGTTAATACTGCCCGAGGTCGTATTTTCAATAGGCAAAACTGCGTAATCGGCTTCTGTACTTTCAACTTTGTTAATAATTTCAGCAAAGCTTTGGCAGCCAATTTCAAGTAACTCACCAGGTCTCCGTGAAAAATACTTCTGTGTAGCCAAATAAGAGTATGAGCCCTTATCGCCTAAAAACGCCACGCGGTTCAATGGCAGCGTGCTGCCGGGGTTGGCGCGCTCTGCAAGCATAGCTTGTTGATTCAAAACTGAGTCTTCGATAATGACGTGAAAAATCTGTGTTACATAATGAGGGTCTAAACCGATATCTTGACCTTCTTTTATTAGGCGAACCAACAGCTGTTCTTCGCGCTTTTGATCTCTCACAGGGATATGATGCTTTATTTTCGTCTCAGCAACTTCGTTGGTTAATTTTCTGCGTTCCGAGAGTAGTGTAAGTAATTCACTGTCTAGAGCGGTAATGCGCTCTCTAACAGTATCTAGTGCATTGTCTGACATAAGGTTCCCGTGTGAGTCGTGTAAAAATGTTACTAAAAAAAAACCTCCCTAGAGGGAGGTTTTCATGCATGTAGCTGCGCCTCCCTAATTAAAGGATGTAAACGCAAAAAAGAAAAATGCTACGTGCTTTATATTCTGTTTCATAACAATGAATGTATGTTGAAGCCCTATTTGTGTCAACTCATTTTTACAAAATGTATAGTCGTTTTTGATATGGGGGACTTGAAAAAGAGCTAAAAATAAGTTTGCCGCAAATCGCTAGCCTTTTGCGACATGCGGCTATAGCTAATAGATGCTTCAGCGAAATTTAGTTACCTAGAAGTGCAGAGAGCATTTGGCGTACTTCATTTGGTTCAAACGGCTTGTCGCATAAGGCGTTTACTCCAGTTTGCTGAATGTTTGCCATGTGTGCGCTATCTGCCGATTCAGACGTCACCATAATAATAGGAATGTGGGTAGTTTCTGGGTTAAAACGAATGAACTCAGACAACTCTCGACCATCCATTTCTGGCATATTGTAGTCAGTCACAACAAGATCGAAAGCTTGATCTTTGATCAAAGTAAGCGCTGCGGCACCATTTTCTGCCTCTTGAATTCGCTGTAGCCCCATTCCTTCAAGTACGCGTCTAATGTGATTTCTTGCAAGCTTGCTGTCATCGACTAGCAGTACTCGAACATCGTGTACGTCGAATAAATCGAGTTCCAATTCATCGTGGTTTATAAGGTCAAGGCTAGCATTTAGCGCTCGAGACAAGTGAAGAGTCTCAAACGGTTTGGGAAGGATAGCGGCGACACCGGCTTGTTTAAACTCTTCTAACTTGCTCAATCGGTTTTCACTAGATACCAGCATAAATGGAATACTCTTAAATTCATCATCTTCTTTAATGAATTTAAGAAGTTCTAGTGCGGTTCCATCTTCATAATACATCGCACTTACAATTAAGTCGGCGCCATGGGCTTTAACTGCAGAACGGGCTTCGGAAAGGGTACTGACAGGGTCAATTTCCTTAACGTTTTCCTTCAACAGCAACGTAGTAATAATTTTTCGTTGTGTATCAGAAGGTTCAACCAAAATAATGTGTAAATCAGAAATTGACAGCTTTTCCATTTCAGACTCTTTTTGTTATATGTTTATGAAAAAGTGAGAGCGAACCGGTAGTTTTTTATCGCTAACCACCAGCAAGCTTAACTTTGTACCCTTTGTCGGTAAGTAGCGAGCGCAGTTTTTCTCTATCATCAGTTTGCACCTCAATGACACCTTCTTTCACTGCACCGCCGCAACCGCATTTCTTTTTTAGTTCTGAGCCTAATTTCTTTAGTTCATCTGAAGGGAGATCCAACCCCTTAATTAACGACACGCCTTTCCCTTTGCGACCTTTTGTTTCTCGATGAATACGAACTACGCCGTCAGTAGACACTGACCGTTGCTCAGCTTTTTGCTCAGGCTTTATTTTGCCGCTCTGTGTGCTGTAAACCAAAAGAGCGTCTTGCCAATCTTGCATAAATACCTCAATAAATTCTGTAAAACCATCTTTAATACACTAAACAAAGTGTAATCATACGAAAGTTTAATTAGCCTTCGATGGCGATGTAGAAAAGTTCAACTAGAATAAGGATAGCAAAGATAAAAGCATGTATTGAAGCATTTCTGCTGACATTTTAAGGAAAGCATATGGAAATAACGTCAAGCTACCAAAATCAAGGGAAAGTGTTAGTTATAGATGTGGGTACAAAGTTCGACTTCAGCAAAGTAGAAGACTTTAGAAACGCCTACAGTGAGCTTAACAATGATGTGAGTCATATCACTGTGGATCTATCTCGTACAGAGTACATGGATAGCTCAGCCTTAGGCATGTTGTTGAATATGCAAAAAACACTAGCCGAAAGAACGCTTACGTACAGCATCGAAAATGCCAGACCCCAAGTGGCTAAGATCCTCAAAATATCCCGGTTCGATAAGAAGTTCGACATTAAATAGCCTGTAGAAAGGACCCTCTTTTGAAAATCCTTATTGTTGATGATGAGGCTATCAACCGTACTTTATTGACTAACATGCTTTACAACGCAGGCTATAAAAAATGCGTAGAAGCCGTTAATGGCGTAGAGGCGATTGAAAAGTTTATTGAAGAGCAGCCAGATCTCGTGCTGCTTGATGTGGTAATGCCTGGCCTGTCAGGCTTTGATGTGGCGCCTAAAATTCGACAACTCGCAAAAGGCCCTTATCTTCCCATTCTTTTTATCACTGCTTTAGAAGATAAAGACAGTCTAGTACGCTGTTTGGAAGTAGGAGGCAATGATTTTGCAACTAAACCTTTCGACCGCCATATTTTAATAGCAAAAATTCGAGCGCATCTAAAAATACGCGCGCTAAGTGAATACGTTGAAGAACAAAACAAGACACTACGAGTTTTTAACCAACGGGTGGCCCGCGAACACTCCATCGTAGAACATATATTCAGTCATGCTATTGTTAATCGCCCAGAAGTTCAGGCTCACTTCGACTGTTTCCTCAAACCTGCTGAAACCTTTAACGGCGACTTATTTCTGTGTGAAGCAAGCCCAAGTGGTGGCATCTATTTCATTGTAGGAGATTTTACCGGTCATGGCCTTGCCTCGGCCATTGGAGCGCTGCCTGTAACCCGTGCGTTTCAGGAGTTAAGTCAGCAAGGTGTATCTGTATCTGAAATTGTTAGTGAACTAAATCAAATACTCATCAGGTTTTTACCCAGTGACATGTTTATGGCGGCAGTAATTGGTGAAATTAATGCGCAAGGGAATCGTATAAATTTATGGCAAGGCGGGATGCCTGCAGTGATTATTCCCGCTAAAACAAATATGGCGTTGCGTAAGTTTTCTTCTCGCCATATGGCCTTGGGTATTTTGGAAGAACACGAGCTAAATACGGATACTGACACGATTAACTTGGGGCATAACGAGCAATTGGTTGTATGCACTGACGGGCTTATAGAAATTGCCAGCGGCAATGGGGATATGTTGTTAGAAGACGGGTTAATCGACATAGTAAAAGAGCAAATGACAGAGGACGGTGCTATTAAGGCAAGGTCTTTGTTTGACCGGGCCAACGCGCACTGCGCGACATCTACTTTTCATGATGATGTGACCTTGGTTGTATTTACTTCAAAACCAATAAAGATGCCGGTACAAAGCCAAGTCGAAAGTAGTTTTCCCTCAGTACATGAAGTTGTTCTTGAGGCAAAACACCTCAAGGAACCCGATGTTTTGCCTCGTGTACTTCAATTAACCGGGCAATGTGAGGGGATTCAGGGTATTCGTTCAATTGTGTACACGGTATTATCAGAATTATTTAATAATGCTCTTGAGCACGGGATCCTGAATTTAGACTCAAAGCTGAAGCGTGATAGCAGGGGCTTTCAACAGTATTACGAAAAACGTGAAGCGTCATTAAAAGTGATGGAACATGGGCGAATTATCATCAGAGTCGAGTCCTTACCCATGAAAGGCGAAGTGCTGATCTCGGTTGAGGATAGTGGGCAAGGGTTTCAATGGGAAGATAAAACCTATTTAGCAGGAGCTCGCTCATCTAATGATGAGTGTTACGGTCGAGGCATTCCTCTTATCACCGCACTTTGCGAGAGAGTCTGGTTTGAAAATAACGGAAGCAAAGTCCTTTGTCTGCTAAGCACTCGAAATTAGCCAAAGGATGCCTTTTAAGCTTTGTTAGCGTGGACTATATAGCCCTTCCCCCATAGAGTTATCCAAGGAATTAAGCAACTAATCGAAATCTCCTTCCACTCAGTATGAATTAGCTAAATACTCAGTTTCCTTTAGTAAAAACTGCGTTGCCATAACTTTAAACCTGAGGGCTTATGCTGAAATCATTTCTCAAACTCTTTGAAGAGTCTCACAAAAAAGCGGAATCTGCCTACACCATCGAACTTGCCACCGCTGCTTTACTTAGCGAATTGGTCAATGCAGATAATCAGGTAACCGATACGGAAAAGGAAGAATATGAGAAGCAGCTTAAACGTCTGGTAAATGTCGATGATGAGGCTATGGAGCTTTTGCTACAGCGGGGGCACCAAACAGCGGATGATGCAGTGGACCTTGTTCACTTTACTCAAGTTCTCAATAATCACTATTCCGCAGAGGAAAAAGTTAGCGTAATTAAAAGCCTTTGGGTTATTGCGTACGCCGATAATTCCCTAGCGCCGCTGGAAGAAAGTACAATACGACAAATCGCCGATTTATTGTATGTCCCTCACAGCCAGTTCATCAAAACAAAGCTCGAAGTTGTTGAAGGTACGAAATAATCAACGCTTAATGGGGGGGAAATACCTTCAAAAATCCATTTTTAATTTTTGAGTCCGTGACATACTATTGCAGCCAGAATAATAAAAAAGTGGCTGTGTTAAGGGGATTGTTAACCTTGCATCTACCGCTTTAATCAAAGTAGTAAGCAAGGACACACGTGTGTTGAAAACATTGAAAGTTCCCATTGGGATTGCTGTTGCCTTATCCTCGGCAGTTTTAATTATCTCAATCGCTATGGTTTATAAATTAGATAATAGCAAGTATGTAGTTGAGTTGGTAAAAAACAACACCGCCGCTTTAAGTAATTCTCTTGCGCTACAATTATCAGGGATGATGGAAAGGAGCCCTGGGAACGACGCGTTACTCTCTATGTTGTTCCAACCCGTAAAAGAACATCAACAGCTTTTATCAGCAGCTTTTTACGACAATAACTACCGCATTATCTCTGCTATTCAGCTTGAAAACGTGCTCGAAATAAGCGACCCCGCGGTACCCAAAACACCTCAAAGCGTTCCTTATGGTATAAACCAATACGAAGGTGTTATTGTTGCCCATCAAATTGTTGGTAGTAGCCTTTACCCCATGGGGCACATTGTTATTTACGCCGACAGCACCAACGTTCAGACAACAAATAGTGCTCGGCAGTTTTTAGAACAAATACCAGTTTTTATAGCACTTTGGCTATTGTGTGCTGGCGTATGTATTTTCATAGTATCCAGATTAATTTCACCTTTGGCCTCGTTAGGGCGGTTTACACAAGAAGTGTTTGAAACCAAAGATTACGCGCTACGAAGCTCAATAAACTCATCTAATGAGATAGGCAGCATAGCCACCAACATTAACAGCTTATTAGATGCTATCGAAGTTGAGTTACTGGTGAATTTTGAACAAAAACAAACTTTGGTCGACCAGCAAGAGACAATGTCTCGCCTTGCGAATTTCGATAGTTTGACAGGGTTACCTAACAGACAGTTTGTTCTTGATAATTTAAGACTGGAGTTAGCTCGAGCAAAAAGAAATGACGAAGATCTATTGTTGCTATTTTTCGATCTTGATGGCTTTAAAGGGATAAATGATTCGCTAGGACACGAAACCGGCGACCTTATTTTGATAGAAGTTGCAGATAGGGTGCAGTGTTTACTTAGAGACGGTGACTTGTTTGCTCGTTTAGGCGGCGACGAGTTTTTAGTCCTCCCAGATAGAGATGCGACGGCAGATCAAGCAAAGAGTTTAGCAACGCGGCTAATTACAGCGTTCGACGAGCCCTTTGAACTTAGAGGGCTATCGCTTACCGTGGGGTTGAGTGTCGGCGTGGCCACAGCGTCTGATGCAGGGTACGATTTAAGTGAGCTTATGAGTAACGCTGACTTAGCCATGTATCGTTCAAAGGCAAGGGGAAGGGGAAGCTACACATTATTTACACCGGATATGGTGGAATCTCACAAGCGTAAACTGCATCTAGCCAATGGTATTGAACAAGGTATAACCAACGATGAGTTTGTCGTTTACTACCAAGTTAAAGTAAACAACAACGGTAATGTAATTGGTGCTGAAGCATTGATTCGTTGGCAGCATCCTGAGTTTGGCCTTGTTATGCCGAACGAGTTTATTCCTATCGCGGAACAAGGCGGGAAGATCACCGCTATTACGCGTTGGGTCATCAACCGAGTGTGTATGGATATGCCTAACCTCACACGCTGGGCAAAGGGGTCTTTCAGGGCTTCTATTAATTTATCCGGTCATGATTTGAGAAGTAATCAACTGTTCGATCATATCTACAATACTTTTACGCTTTATGACGTGAACCCAGAGAACATTGAATTTGAAGTTACCGAAAGTGCTTATCTTGAAAATTTCTCGCTTTCTAATAAGTTTTTCAGGCGCATTAGTAATATGGGATGTGCTATCGCGCTTGACGATTTTGGTACGGGTTATTCATCTTTGAGTTATCTCACTCAAATCAATATAGATACCCTCAAAGTAGACAGGCAGTTTGTGACTGAACTCCAATCTTCAGAACGAAGCCGACTAGTAACAGGCGCTATTATCGATTTGGCAAAACGCCTATCACTTTCAGTTTGCGCTGAAGGGATAGAAAACCTTGACCAATGGCATTATCTGATAGAGCACGGCTGTGACAACGTTCAGGGTTTCATGTTTAGCAAACCTGTCCCCATCAATGACCTTGTCGCTTCTCCCTACCAGTATAAAGCTGAACAATTCGCTTAAAGCTACAAAAGTATGTCGACAATGTTGGCGACATACGTTCACGCCCAGTGTTTCTTTATTGCAACACCCGCCCTTTAATTACAGGCGAGGGACTAACGGTGTAACTCTTAAGTTGTTGTATATATTGTTAATATTTCTTTTGGTCTGAAAATAGCATAGGTAGTTTGAATGCATTAAACATAGTGGTTAATTGAAGACTAATGGTA
Organism: Alteromonas sp. PRIM-21; assembly: GCF_027563165.1. NCBI lineage: Bacteria > Pseudomonadati > Pseudomonadota > Gammaproteobacteria > Alteromonadales > Alteromonadaceae > Alteromonas > Alteromonas sp. PRIM-21. The sequence continues at coordinate 363,992 of NZ_JADOEK010000001.1, forward strand.
ATATCCACATGACTGATTGCGAAATGGCGGTAACCATCAGAGATTAGCAATTGGCGAATTGAGAAGGAATTTAAAAAGCGTTTAGCGGAGGATTCATGATGAAACGTCTCGAAAAAGTTTTATTAGCACTTTGTGCAGTTGCTGCGGTACAAGCCGTTTCAGTAGCTGATGCGCATGCTACACCAGCACGCACGCTTATGCAGAAATTAGATACAAACAAAGATGGTCTTATTTCACTTAAAGAAGCAGTAAGACATACAGGATTACTGCGAAACTTTGGGCTGATTGACGACAACGAAGACGGTAAGCTCTCTGAAGCCGAGTTGGCGAAGAGCAAGCTTACGCCAGGTAACAAAAAGCTCACCGCGAGTGAGTAGATAAGAATATCAACTTCAATGAGGGTAGGGTTCTGATAAACAAGGTATCGTTTGGTGAGCGCTTGGTACAACTTGGTTCACTAAGGCAGTTAACGTTAGGAAGTTTTGTACTGGCCCTTATTCCCCTTATTGCGCTTCTTTGGCAAAGCCAAAGCGATTTAGCAAAGGTAGGTCAAATGACTACCCTTGAAACGCGCTTTGTGGTGGATGTCGTAAGTGATATGCAACGTCTGGATAATGCAGTGGTCGATGTAGAGCGCAGTATCAGGCAGTTTGCCGTTTTACGTAACGACAGGGTGGCGCAGCTCTCTGATAATGCCATAGACCAGTTTGCTGTGGCAGCCGATAACTTATGTCAGGCGCTTTCCGTACCAGCAACCTGTTCCCGTTTATCTGAGCAGCTTAATCAACTCGCTGAATATCGTGCAATCGAAGATCAGCTGCTGCTCAATGCGTATCTAGCATCGGTAGGAGATAGTGTTGACCAACTGCGTGACGATGTAGAAGCGGCCATAACAGAGCGGGTTAAGGTACAACAAGACGACTTAAACGCCATGCAGGCAAAACAGGCATGGTCTACTGCAATGCTGGTTAGCGTGTCGTTACTTCTGATATTGATGGGCAGCCAACTAATTGTAAATCCCGTTAATAACCTTAAAAAAATTATTCGTATCATGGCACATAGTGATGGTCAGCTTCCGCCACTGTCTAAGCAGGCACCTAGAGAACTTATTGATGTAGAGAAAGATTTGCACTGGCTTTATGATCGTCTGCAGCAGCTAGAGCACATTAGAACCGCACTATTGAGGCATGCCGCGCACGAACTAAAAACACCCTTAGCAAGCATTAAAGAAGGCTGCAGTTTGTTATCAGAAAACGTGGTAGGCGAATTAAATAACGCTCAACGAGAAGTTTTGTCATTACTCACTGCAAGTACCCAGCGTCTCAATACTCTGGTTGAGAAACTACTCGACTACAATCTGCTACTACAACAAGCGCAGCCTAAAATTGTTGAAAGTAATGCAAATAAATTAGTCGAAGCCTGTTTAGAAGATTACGCCCTTGCCATTCAAGATAGAGAGGTAGACGTGAATATCTCCTCATCTTCAGTACATGTAGACGAGGAATTATTTAGAAGAATACTTGATAACCTAGTGTCCAATGCTGTAGCACATGGAGCAGTTGGACGGCCGATAAATATTAGCCTTTATAACGAAAATGATAGCCTTGTACTGGATGTCGCCAACCGAGGAAAACGCATAGCGCCAGAATCAGTACACACGCTGTTTGAACCTTTTATCCGCGGGACCGAGCCAAGAAACGACAATGTTATCGGAACGGGGTTAGGATTATCAATTGTTGCCGATTGCGCTCGACTAATGCATGGTGATGTAAAAGTAGTAGATGTAGACTATGCCGATGTTTGCTTTAGAGTGACCATTCCGCAACAGGAAAAATAAAATGAGAATAAGTGGTTTAATTGTTGCCTTGCTGGTACTGACAGGATGTCAGAGTTTAACCAGAAACAGCAGCAACACGGGTGAGCCAGAAAAAGTGACACCTGTAGCAAAGATAGAACGTGGTATCTGTTTGTTTAACGAGCCGCCACCTGTTTTTGAACACAATTGCGATGCAGCCTATTGGCTTAATACGTGGATTGCTGCAGCGAATCAACCTTGGCTAGAGCGTAAGCAGGCTTTAAAAGCATTAGGGGATTCAGCGTTTGACACCATCCATGCTTATATTTTAACGCTACCTACTGATACCCCTTATCAAGACAGGTTGCGCGCACAACTAGCATTAAATGATATCGCGGGTACATTCACAGCAGAAGCCCAAGAAGTAGTTGATGTTATTGCTGCTTCGCAAAACAACCAGATAATGCAGCTTGAGTCTGCAATGGTCGTGTTGGAACAAGAAAATACATCACGTGGAGAGAAGGTTAAGGCGCTAGAACAAGAAGCCGTTAATCTGCGTAAAAAATTAGAAGAACTGTTGCAAATAGAAGCAACACTGATGGACAAAAACAGGAGTACACAACAGTGAGCGAGAAGGCGAGTAGTAACCCTAACTTATTGTTGGTTGATGATGATAAAAGCTTATTGCGCTTGTTGACCATTCGCCTTGAAGGCGAGGGGTACAATGTGACCGCAGTGGAAGACGGTCAGTCGGCGCTGAGAAAACTTCAAAACGATAACTATGATGTTGTATTAAGCGATCTGCGCATGCCGGGCTTAGACGGTTTAAGCCTATTTGAAGAGATAATGGGAATTAGAAAAGACATCCCTGTTATTTTAATGACGGCGCATGGCACTATTGCGGATGCGGTTGCTGCCACTCAGCGCGGTGTCTTTGGTTTCTTACCTAAACCCGTTGATCACGATGAATTGCGTGCATTATTGCAAAAAGCATTGAGTCAATCTCAAGCTGCGCAGCCGGGGGACTGGGCAAAAGACATAATCACCCGTTCACCCGAAATGCTCAATGTCCTTGACCAAGCGTTTCGTATTGCCCAGCGCGAAGTATCTGTTCTTATCAGTGGCGCCAGCGGCACAGGTAAAGAACTGTTGGCGAACGCTATCCATAAAGCCAGTAACCGCAGCGATAAACCATTTGTAGCGATTAACTGTGGTGCGCTACCTGAAAACTTACTTGAATCTGAATTGTTTGGTCACGCAAAGGGCGCGTTTACCGGCGCCGTAGCAGCCCATCCTGGCTTATTTAGGGAAGCCGACGGTGGTACGCTATTTCTAGACGAAATTGGCGATATGCCAATGACACTTCAAGTTAAACTTCTTCGCGCATTACAAGAACGCCAGATTCGTCCGGTTGGCAGCAGTAAACACGTAGATATTGATGTACGTATTATTTCTGCCACGCACAAAGATTTGCATAAAGAAATGGAAGAGGGCACCTTCCGCGAAGACTTGTACTACCGCTTGAATGTAGTCAACCTTAAGCTTCCATCGCTTAAATCGCGTAGTGAGGACATTCCACTATTGGCTCGCTCGCTGCTTCAGCAAAGTGCACAGCGTCATGGTGTGAATGTAAGCCAGTTCTCTGACGATGCAATGCAACAGTTAGTGACTTCATCTTGGCCGGGTAACGTACGTCAGCTTGTAAACGTGGTTGAGCAATGCGTAGCTTTAACGCAAACACCTGTCATCCCTCTACATTTAGTAGAACAAGCTCTTTCCGCTACTAAGCAGAGCTGGCCAACGCTCACAGAGGCTCGCGACGCCTTTGAACAGCAATATCTTCATAAGCTTCTTAAAATGACCGATGGCAATGTAACACGCGCTGCTGAGCTTGCAGGTAGAAACCGTACGGACATGCACAAACTTATGAAAAAGCATGATTTAGATGCCGCCGATTTCAGATAAGTCAGTTTTAAATTGTGACTGAACTAACAGGGGCTAAAAGCCCCTGTTTTTATTTCTGCATTATTCTTTAGTTTATTTTTTAAACGGAAACGGTGTAAGCCACTTACATTCTACTATCTTTATATTAGGTGTTATGTATATGGTGATACGCTATGTTTTTGCATACCAATGTAGCCACACAACAGGCTACAAACACCCTGTTCGGTGTAAACAAAGGCCTGAGTCGTTCCTTCGAGCAACTAAGTTCAGGGCTTCGTATCAACAAAGCGAGTGATGATGCGGCGGGCCTCCAAATTTATGAGCGTCTTAGCAGTCAAACAATCGGACTCAATCAAGCCGTCGAAAACGCTAATAGCGGGCAAGCGCTGTTACAAGTAGTTGATGGTAGCCTAAGCGAAGTCACGCGCCATTTGAATGACATTCGCACGCTGTCTATAGCTTCACAAAACGGCATCTACGGAAAAAGCGACCTAGCTTCTATAAATCAAGAAGTTCAGGCGCACCTCAACGAAATAGCACGTATTGCAGACTCTACTACTTATGCAGGTGAGAAACTTTTCGACGGTAACTTTATCCGCGATTTTGCGATAAGCGCGAACGGCAGCAGCAACATTCGCGTCGATTTAACGCAAGATGGTGATGGGATTGGTCTTGCCGGACTGGGTTTGACGGGGTTTTCAGTATCAGAATCTGGTCAACAACCTCAAAGCTTGTCAGGGCAGAGTGTATCCGGATCGAGCGCACTAAATGCCGGCGAAGTGATACTTCAAGCGCAGGATAATCCCGGAGAAAAAAGATTGAGCGTTTCAACCGATAGCGGGTTAACGTTTGTAGAACGGGCTGTTCAGTTAGTGGAAAATCAAGGCGTTAATGCGGCGCTAATTAGCACTACGGCCAACGAAATTTTAGGGCTCAATGCAACAAGCACTAATTTGGTAACAGGCGATGTAATCCTTAATCAGACCAATGCCGATATCCGCGTGGCTACCCCGACAGGTGAGTTTCAAATATCGTCGAGTTTGAACAGCAAAGTCGGTCAGTACGATGCGCAAAATGCACAGCAAAATCGAAGCGCATTAGACATGGTCGATAACGCCATTGAAATTATAAGTAATTTGCGAACAGATATGGGGGCAACGTCAAACCGCTTTTCTTCAGCGCTCAAAAGTATGTCGAGCACGAGCGTGAATTTACAGCGTGCCAGTGCCCAAATAACTCAGTCGGATTTTGCTAGCGTTACTGCCCAAGAAACGCGTTTTTCTATTCTAGAGAAGGCTAATGTCAGTGTTTTAGCAATGGCCAATCAAATGCCACAAAATGTTCTGTTCCTGTTAAATTAAACCTACACTCGAAGTAGTGTGCGGAATGACGACATTAATGTTCTGAAAAAATGATAATTTCCGCTGTGCGAGCATAGTTTTCTAAGCTCACTATCTCAGTTTCTGTAAAGTCTCTTGGTTCATCAAACAGAAGGCATAAGGTACCTAGTTCATAGCCGTCTTTATTACGTAAAATTGCACCCGCATACGCCCGAATATATGGCTTGCCAGTTACCAACGGGTTATTAGCGAATACTTTGTCAGCTTTTGCATCAGGTACTATTAAATATTCCTCTTCTGCAATGGCATAAGTGCAAAAAGAGATGTTACGGGGTGTTTCTGTAGCATCCATGCATTGACGCGACTTAAACCATTGACGGTCTTCAGCAACCAGGCTTACCAAGCAGGTTTTAGCACTAAATTCTTCTTGGACTTTTTTAGTAAGCGCATCAAGTTGTTCGCTGGGGGGAGTGTCTAATATATCTAACGATTCCAAAGCAGCCAGACGTGCTTTTTCGTATTCATGATTCATTGAGGAGGTCACGATAAAAAGTGGTTTAACACAAAAACTAATAACCGTCGTAGTTTACCTTTAAATCAGAAAAATACTATCTATTAAGGAGTTATTGTCTAAAACAAGTCGTTTTGAGCTGGCTGATTTTTAATTGAAAGGTTGTCTAACCGGTGGGCTATCTCTTCAGCGTTGTACAAATCAATAAACTGTTGCGCCAGCCTTGGTGCGTCTTTATTGTCAGGGCGGTGACAAAAAAAGTACACATCTTTTCCTTCGCTTTGCCAAAGCTTCACTTTTTTCACCCAGGGCAATAAACAGCGCTGGTTGTCATCATCAATATCATTACCCACGAAGCGCACAATGGGAGTCTGGCCTGTAGCGATAACGTTAACGGGAACCCGCGGCTTTTTCTGCCTGACTTCTTCTAGCATAGCACGCTTATCTGCTCCGCCTGCATCTAAAGAGCCGCTAAATAAAGCTCGAGTGTCCATAATAATTCTATTCACACCGTGGCGGATCAAAAGTTGGTTAAGCGCTTTTTCCTCATTACCTTTAGCGAAAAACGCCAGGTGGCGCACTTCAACTGCAATGTTTAATTTTTTAGGTAAGTTTGCTAAAAACGTATCTAGAACGGGCAGTTTCTCTGGCCCGAAAGAAGCGGGCAGTTGCAGCATAACCACCCCTAACTTTTCTTTTAGTGGGCTCAACAAAGCAAGTTGTTGAGCCACCTCTTCTTCACAATGCTGTAATTGATGAACATGAGTAATGTTCTGATGAAACTTAAAGGTAAATCTAAAATGGTCGGGGACTGAGTCGCACCATCTCGCTACCGCGTCTTCGTGAGGAAGTGAGTAAAACGTTGTATTCCCCTCCACCGTATTACACTCTTTGGCATACAGCGACAATCCATTATTGGACTTGGGATAATTAGCAAACCAGGTGCTTGGCCAATGGCTGTGTTGCCACATTGGCAAACCAATGTAGAGATTTCCTCGGGATATGGCTGATTTGTGCATATTTGTCATTGGGCTTTATCAAGCATTTGTTTATACTATGCGGCCTTTAAATCATTACATTATGCATGTTGTGGGCGGGCCGGTTAATTGGCCAGCAAGTTTACGCGAATTTTGGCAAAGTCTTAAGCTCAAAAGTAAACGGTTTTGAACGCCAATTCATTGCATGCGAAGCAAGAAGAAAACATCAGGGGTCAAGGACCATGCGCACAGATTACTGTGGGAATATCGATTCATCATACATTGGACAAGAAGTTACCCTTTGCGGGTGGGTTAATAAGCGTCGCGATTTAGGCGGTGTAATTTTCATCGACTTACGCGATCGCGAAGGTATCGTACAAGTGGTGTTCGACCCAGATTTACCAGACGTGCTATCAGTAGCTAACACGTTACGTAGTGAATTCTGTGTAAAGTTAACCGGTAAAGTACGAGCGCGCCCTGAAGGTCAAATTAATAAAGACATGCGCACAGGTGAAATTGAAATTCTAGGTACAGGCCTTGAAGTGATCAACAAATCTGACGTACTTCCACTGGACTGGAACCAAGAAAACTCAGAAGAACAGCGCCTTCGTTATCGCTATCTAGACCTTCGCCGTCCTGTAATGAGCCAACGCTTGCAGTTTCGTGCAAAAGTAACCGGTGCTGTACGTCGTTTCCTAGAGGAAGAAGGTTTCTTAGATATTGAAACACCTATTCTTACTAAGGCAACGCCAGAAGGTGCACGTGACTACCTAGTGCCAAGCCGCACGCACAAAGGCGAGTTCTTTGCACTTCCGCAGTCGCCACAGCTTTTCAAACAGCTTCTGATGATGTCGGGCATGGACCGTTACTATCAAATCGTTAAGTGCTTCCGCGACGAAGACTTACGTGCTGACCGCCAGCCGGAATTTACCCAAATCGATATTGAGACTACGTTCTTAGACGCTGACGGCGTAATGTCTATTACAGAACGTATGATCCGCGACTTGTTCAACAAAATGCTAAACGTTGATCTTGGCGATTTCCCGCGTATGACTTATGCAGAAGCGATGAAGCGCTTTGGTAGCGACAAGCCCGACTTGCGCAACCCGCTAGAGTTAACAGACGTTGCAGACTTGCTTGCTAACGTTGACTTTAAAGTATTCAGCGGCCCAGCCAACGACCCGAAAGGTCGCGTTGCTGCTATTCGCGTACCTGCCGGTGCGTCACTTTCGCGCAAGCAAATTGACGAATACACCAAGTTTGTAGGTATTTACGGCGCGAAAGGCCTAGCATGGATTAAAGTTAACGATGCTGGCGCTGGTCTTGAAGGCCTACAGTCGCCAATCCTTAAATTCCTAACGGAAGACATTACTAACGCAATCATTGAGCGCTCTGGCGCACAAAGTGGCGATATTCTATTGTTCGGTGCAGACAGCTACACAGTAGTGACTGAAGCAATGGGCGCACTTCGTCTTAAGCTTGGTGAAGACTTTGAGCTTCTTGAAGGCGAGTGGAAGCCACTTTGGGTTGTTGACTTCCCGATGTTTGAAGAGTTCGACGGTCAGCTTCACGCTATCCATCACCCGTTTACTGCACCACGTGGTCTAACGCCTGAAGAGCTTAAAGCTAACCCAGCTGAAGCCTTATCTGACGCGTACGACATGGTATTGAACGGTGTTGAGCTAGGTGGCGGTTCTGTACGTATTCACAATGAAGACATGCAGTCTACAGTATTCAACATTCTTGGTATTGACGATGAAGAAGCGAAGAACAAGTTTGGCTTCTTGCTTGATGCACTTCGCTTTGGTGCGCCACCGCATGCAGGTCTTGCGTTTGGTCTAGACCGTTTGGTAATGCTAATGACGGGCGCAACCTCTATTCGCGATGTAATGGCGTTCCCGAAAACGACCACAGCGGCATGCCCGTTAACATCGGCGCCTAGCCCTGCAAACCCTCAGCAGCTTGAAGAGCTAGCTATTGCAACGGTGAAAAAGCAATCGTAATTTATGGCGTATAAGAAGCCTGAATCTGCACTGGTAGTGTTGTATGACCAACACTACCGAGTGTTGCTTTTGCAACGACAAGACGACCCCACCTTTTGGCAGTCGGTAACCGGCGCGCTAGAAGAAGGAGAGTTACCCTTAGAAACGGCATACCGTGAAGTGTGTGAAGAAATTGGCATCGACGCAAAAGTGCACGGATTTGTTGTTAACGATCACGGTAAGCAAAACAAATATGTTATTCGTAGCCGCTGGCTACACCGTTATCCCCCAGGTACTGTGCACAATACAGAGCACGTATTTTCCCTCCAAATAAACAGCGATTTACCTATTGTTTTGACAGAGCATTTGCAGTTTGAATGGGTGTCAAAAGATGAAGCGTTAACGCGTTTATGGTCTCCCTCTAATAAAGAAGCGGTATCTTTGTTTGTACCGAGTGTGCCTTAATGGTTATACTGGGTATAGATCCAGGTTCTCGGATTACAGGCTACGGCATAATAGCGCGAAAGCAAGGTAAGCTAGTGTATGTGGCGAGCGGATGTATTCGCGTTGGTACAACCGATTTGCCTTCACGTCTTGCTAATATTTTTACTGGCGTTGGCGATATTATTCGCCAATATAAGCCTGAACAGTTTGCTATTGAGCAAGTATTCATGGCGAAAAACCCTGATTCAGCGTTAAAGCTTGGTCAAGCGAGAGGTGCAGCTATCGTTGCAGCCACTCAAGCGCAGCTTCCAGTAGCTGAATACAGTGCAAGGCAAATTAAGCAGTCGGTAGTTGGCAAAGGTGGTGCCGATAAAACGCAAGTTCAGCACATGGTTAAACACCTGTTGAATTTAAGCGGTACACCACAAGCCGATGCTGCTGACGCCTTAGCCGTTGCCTTATGTCATGCACACACCGAACAGAGCCTAATAAATATGGCAGGACAAGCTCGCAAAACTGTACGCGGACGCTTGCGCTAATCCTGCTTAAAGCTAACGCTTTTACAGAGATGATTCATGATAGGACGAATTCGTGGTACGTTGGCTGAAAAGCAGCCACCAGAAATTCTTGTAGACGTAGCTGGTGTTGGTTACGAAATTCATATGCCCATGACCAGTTTTTACCAGCTGCCAGCAGTCGGTGAGGAAGTGGTGGTATATACACACTTCGTGGTACGTGAAGATGCCCAGCTACTTTTCGGCTTTGCCGATAAAATGGAAAGAGGCTTATTTCGCGAGTTAATAAAAGCTAATGGTGTAGGCCCTAAACTGGGCTTAGCTATTTTATCGGGTATGTCGGCTGGGCAGTTTTTGGCAAGTGTGCAAAATGAAGACGTTTCAGCACTCGTCAGCTTACCTGGCATTGGTAAGAAAACTGCCGAACGTTTAGTGGTCGAACTTAAAGACAGGCTCGCTAAGTTTGGTAAAGCGCAAAGCATTGTGATGCCACCGCCTAGCAGTGACCTGTTATCGAATAACACAATTGTTGAAGTAAACGACGCCCGTGAAGAGGCGCAAAGCGCACTTATCGCATTAGGCTATAAGCCAGCACAGGCCAGTAAGCTGGTTGAAAGTGTATACACTGAAGGTATGGAAAGCGAAGCGGTAATTCGCGATGCCTTAAAAGCCGCTATATAATAGCCCGTAGTGAAGGCAGCGATAATGTCGTTATGCTGTCTTCGTGTTATTCCCTAAAGTAGAACTATCATGATTGAAGCAGACAGACTGATTACGCCTGACGCCAGTACCGAAGACGAGGTGATTGACCGTGCCATTCGCCCTAAAATGTTGGAAGACTACACAGGGCAGCCTCACGTTTGTGAGCAAATGGAAATATTTATTCAGGCGGCACGTAATCGCGATGATGCGCTCGACCATCTACTTATCTTTGGCCCGCCTGGTTTAGGTAAAACAACCTTGGCGAATATTGTGGCTAACGAGATGGGCGTAAACATCAAAACCACTTCAGGGCCTGTGCTAGAGAAAGCTGGTGATCTTGCCGCGCTGCTTACCAACCTAGAGCGCAACGATGTATTGTTCATTGATGAAATACACAGGTTAAGCCCAGTAGTGGAAGAAATCCTTTATCCAGCAATGGAAGACTATCAGCTTGATATTATGATAGGCGAGGGGCCAGCGGCGCGCTCTATTAAGCTCGACCTTCCTCCCTTTACTTTGGTGGGGGCCACCACACGCGCAGGCTCATTAACATCGCCATTACGGGACCGTTTCGGGATTGTACAACGGCTGGAATTTTACAATGTAAAAGACCTCACTAGCATCGTTGCAAGAAGTGCAAGCTATCTTAATTTAGAAATGAATGAGGAAGGCGCTCAAGAAGTGGCACGTCGCTCTAGAGGTACACCGCGTATCGCTAATCGCTTACTTCGCCGTGTTCGAGATTATGCCGAGATTAAATCGGATGGTACCGTAGGCGCTGATGTCGCTGCTAAAGCCCTCGATATGCTTGATGTAGACAAAGAAGGCTTTGATTACATGGACCGCAAATTGCTTACGGCTATTATTGAAAAGTTTGATGGTGGGCCAGTAGGCTTAGATAACTTGGCAGCCGCTATTGGTGAAGAAAAAGAAACCATAGAAGATGTAATTGAACCCTTCCTTATTCAACAGGGCTTCTTACAACGCACGCCACGGGGTCGTATCGTATCACAGCGCGCCTATCTACACTTTGGCTTTACTCCATCAGAATAATTTATCGCTTTGTTTAACAGGGTATAGATTCGTATCAAAGGCCTAGCTGGATAGCTGGGCTTTTTTAGGCTTAGTAAATAGCGCAAGTCAAACAAATTTATGCTGGAGTAGAAACAAAGTCGGACGTGGGAGAGCAGGAGTATAGAGCGAGTGGCTGGTATAGGTATTGATTCTTTCGTTAGAAACAGTCTCAAACTATAGGCAAAAAAAAGCCCGCTCAGAGAGCGGGCTAAAACAACAAGTGTTGAAGGAAATAAATCCAGGGAACTCATGTCTAACAGGAGAAAAAACTCTTGCATGACCGTGCTATGCACCATCACGCTCTGTACGACTGATGCTGTGCATTATATGGAGCGCATAAAAAAGCACAATTGAGTAAAATTGTTGGTGTTGATTAGAAAAACTAATGTGTTAATTATGTGTTTAATATTGGTTTAATTTTGATTAATGGTTAGTGTTATTGCGGTCTGCAGGGCTTTTATGTTCTGCATTTTATCGCTGAAAATAGTGGTTCTAACTATATTTTGGATTAATAAATTTAAAGGTGAGGGAATAGTTATGCATTTACATCAGGTAAGAGTGTATTACGAAGACACCGACGCTGGCGGTATTGTGTATTATGCGAATTACCTAAAGTTTATGGAAAGAGCCCGTACTGAGTGGCTTCGCGAGCTTGGGTACGAACAAGATACGCTAATGGAACAATCCATCGCTTTTGTCGTCAAACACGTTGAAATGCATAACTATGCGCCAGCGCGGTTTAATCAGCTGTTGAGTATTGAAACTCGCGTTGTAGAATTGAAAGGCGCTAGTATGACGTTTCAACAAAATATTAAAAATGAACAAGGCGTTACCTTAGTATCTGGAAATATTAAGGTTGCCTGCGTCGATTTGGCTGTAATGAAGCCAAAAAGATTACCACGTACTTTGTTAGGGGAAATTTCGCGTGTCATCTGATCTCACTTTTATTGGCTTGTTCTTACAAGCAAGCTTTATTGTTCAACTTGTTATGCTTTTACTATTAAGCGTTTCAATCGCATCTTGGACTTTCATATTTCAACGAAGTAAAGCTTTGTCGGCTGCACGAAATGAAATGCGTCAGTTTGAAGATAAGTTCTGGTCAGGCGCAGACCTGAACCGTCTTTATCAAGAGCTTTCGGCAAGAACGAACCTAACCGGTATGGGCAGCATTTTCTGTTCAGGTTTTAAAGAGTTTGTTCGCCTGCGCAAATCAAACACGGCAACTAATGGCATTGTTGACGGTACTTACCGTGCTATGCGTGTTTCTATGTCACGTCAAGTTGAAGAACTAGAAAGTCGTCTACCTTTTCTAGCTACTGCAGGCTCTATCAGTCCTTACATTGGTCTTTTCGGAACAGTGTGGGGAATAATGAATGCCTTCATCGCGTTAGGTGAAGTACAGCAAGCTACCCTTGCAATGGTAGCGCCTGGTATTGCAGAGGCGCTTATTGCAACTGCCATTGGTCTATTTGCAGCTATTCCAGCTGTCATTGCATACAACCGTTTTAGTCACCAAGTTGAGAAGCTAGAAAATAGCTATGGCAACTTCATGGAAGAGTTCTCGGCAATTCTTCATCGCCAAGCGGTTGCTGCGCAAGCACAACAACAAGCCTAAGCGTTTACATTCCAAACGGAGGACTTGTTATGTACGTAAGAAAACGCCGCAGACCGGTATCAGAGATAAACGTTGTACCCTACATCGACGTGATGTTAGTGCTACTTATTATCTTCATGGTAACGGCGCCACTTATTTCGCAAGGGGTTAAAGTTGACTTGCCTAAAGCAAGTGCTAACCCTATCGAGCAAGAAGATAACCCGCCCATTATTGCGTCGGTAGATGTTAAAGGCCGCTACTTTTTGAATGTTGGTGAAGACCAAGAATCACCAATCAGTGAAGATGAGCTGGGTGCCATAGTAAAAGCACAGTTAACCAAAGAGCCTAACACGCCTGTTGTTGTGAAAGGTGATGGGCAGGTGGCGTACAACGAAGTAATACAGTTAATGGTATTGTTGCAACAAGCTGGTGTGCCTTCAGTAGGGTTAATGACGGATCCGGTTGAGTAAAATAGATATGTCGAAACCTGAAGTGTCCAACAGCACTGAGCACAAAAATGCTTCTTCGAAAGAAGGAGAGCGCGTGGGGGCGAAACAAAAAGGTAACAAGAAAAGTAAAATCACACCTGAACAACTTGGTTTATACAAGTCGTTAGGCTTGCATGCCATTATTGCTGCACTGTTACTTATTAGCGTCAGTTTCTCGCCCGAGCCGCTTCCTAACGCTCCCTCTAATGCGCCAGTAATTGAAGCAACCTTCATTGATGCGCAAGCTATAGCCGACCAGAAGAAGGCCCAGGCACAAGCCGAAGCGCAGGCACGAGCCCAAGAGCGAGAGAAGCAAAGAAAAGCACAAGCGGCAGCTGAGAAAAAGCGTCAACAGCAGCTAGCAGCTAAGCGTGCGAAAGAAAAGCGTGAGGCTGAGGCTGCCGAGGCAAAAAGACAAAAAGAGTTAGAACGCCTTGCCGCGCAAAAGGAACAAGAGCGCAAGGAACGTGAAGCAAAAGCGAAAGCTGAAGCCGAGCGGAAAAAGAAAGAAGCGGCTGAACGTGCAGAGATGGAAAGGATCATGCAAGAGCAGTTAGCGCAAGAGCAAGCGGCTCAGCGAGAGCGTAGACGAAAGCAAGTGTTAACTGAAGTTGAGCGCTACACCGCGCTAATTCAGCAAACTATCAAGCGCAACTTGTATTCTGACGACAGCTATAGCGGTAAAACTTGCCGCTTGAATATACGGCTGGCGACCACAGGTTTTGTAACCAGCATTCGTGTACTTGGCGGTAACGACGCGCTATGCCGCGCAGCAGAGAGTGCAGTGCGCCGTGCAGAAAAGCTACCTGTGTCAGATGCACCCGATGTTTACGAGCAGCTAAAAGACATAACTTTAAAAGTGGAATTATAGTGGTATGAAAAAACTAGGTTTATGGATAGCGCTTATTACGATGGCCTTTAGTGTCAAAGTATTTGCATCCTTAGAAATTGTAATAACCGAGGGCGTAGATAGCGCCCGGCCAATCGGTGTTGTGCCATTTAAGTGGAAAGGGCAAGGCAGTATGCCAGGCGACATTTCTAAAGTGGTGATGGCTGATTTGATGCGAAGCGGTAAGTTTAACCCGGTCTCTGTAGATAAAATGCCACAGTATCCAGAAACCGCTGAGCAAGTGTCTTTCACCGCATGGGCAACGCTTGGTGTTGATACCGTATTAGTGGGAAGCATTGAGCCTCAAGGCGGCGATCGCTTTCTTGTATCGTATGAGCTAATTGATGTCCTCAAAGGGCAAGTTGATAATGGCCAAGCTAAAGTACTTAAAAATGGCAACTTAGTATCAAGTAATAATCATGTTCTTGCTGCTCGTCAGGCGGTGATAAACGGGCGAGATTTTCGCCAGTATGCGCATCGAATTAGCGACATCGTCTATGAAAAATTAACCGGCGTTCGCGGTGCATTTTTAACGAAAATTGCTTATGTCATTGTTCGCGACCGCGATACCGTGGACAAGCCCTATCAATTAGTGATTGCAGATTATGATGGCGAGAACGAAACCCGTTTGTTGTCGTCACCTGAGCCACTTATGTCGCCGGTATGGTCACCTGACGGCGAGAAGTTAGCTTATGTAAGCTTTGAAAACCGTAGACCGCAAATATTCATTCAAGATATTTACACCAGTGAGCGTACACGCATTACTGATTTCCCTGGAATAAACAGTAGCCCGGTGTTTTCACCAGATGGCAAGCAACTTGCTATGGTTTTATCGAAAGATGGAAACCCTGAACTCTATGTGATGGACTTGGCGACGAAAAATCTTCGCCGAGTCACGCGCAATAGAGCGATTGATACGGAGCCTGCGTGGCTACCCGATGGCAGCGGTTTAATATTTAGCTCGGAACGGGGTGGTAAACCCCAGATATATAGCGTAAATTTAAATTCTGGGAAAGTAAGGCGCGTTACCTTCGTAGGTGAACAGAACCTTGGCGGTACGCTAACCCCTGACGGCAAGCAAATGATTATGGTTAACCAAACTAATGGGAACTATCACATTGCTAAGCAGTCTTTGGATGGTGGATCACCTCAAGTACTGACACGGACGTACTTAGATGAATCACCAAGTGTAGCGCCGAATGGAAGCATGATTATTTACAGCACCCTTCACGAGGGGACTCAAGTACTATCACTGGTCTCTTTAGATGGGCGTTTTAAAGCTAGGTTACCAGCAGCCAATGGGCAAGTTAAATCGCCAAGTTGGTCACCATTTTTGTTCTAACAATTTAACGACTAAACAATAAAATTTAAGGATTAGTAGGATGCAAATGAATAAAGTGATGAAGAGCTTCATTATCGCATTGCCAGTAGTGACAATGATGGCATGTTCTTCAGGCCCTAGCGAAGAAGAATTGGCAGCTGAACGTAACCGTCTTGCACAAGAACAAGCGGCTGCAGAAGCAGAAGCACGTGAAGCAGAAGCGCAGCGCGTTAAAGCCGAAGCGGCTCAGCGCATGAAGCGTCAAGAAGAAATGGTTCAGCAAGAAATGGAAGCGCTGAAAAACGAGCAAACCGTTTACTTTGACTTTGACCGCTCAAGCATCAAGCCAGAGTTCCAGCGTATTCTAGACAAACATGCGGCGTTCTTGGTTAAAAACCCAAGCACTAAAGTGACTATTGAAGGTCACACTGACAGCCGTGGTACACCTGAGTACAACATCGCACTTGGCGAGCGTCGTGCACAGTCTGTTGAGACTTATCTACTTAATGCTGGTGTAAGCAGCAGCCAAGTTACAGTGGTTTCATACGGTGAAGAAAAACCAGCAGTGATGGGTTCTACTGAGTATGCATTTGCTCAAAACCGTCGCGGAGTGGTTGTTTACCGCTAATGACTATTCTAGCGAATAAGACATTAAAAATGGGCGTCACTTTATGTGCCGCCCTTGCTGTTTCTACTGCATTTGCGCAAGCGCCTGTGGTAGACGCCAATGGCGGCAGTGAATTAGAGCAGCGTATCGTAGTGCTAGAGCGTATTGTTAAAAGCCGAACGGAAATGCAGCACAGGCTTCAAACGCAGCTAGACAATATGCAAATGGAAGTCGACCAGCTACGCGGTGCGGTTGAAGTGAATACCAACGAGCTTCAAAAAGTACTTGAGCGTCAGCGTGAGCTTTACCTTGAAATAGATAAGCGCGTAGAAGCCCTTAAGCAAAGTGGTGCGCTTCAAAGTAGTGCTATGCCTAGTGCAGGTGTTGACCCAGGCTCGGTAAGTTCAACGTCTTCACCAACGCCAGCACAGGCGCTTACGCCACAGGCTGGTGAAGATGAAGCGTATGAAAATGCAGTTAACCTCATCCTCAAGTCTCGTGAGTACGATAAAGCCATACCGGCGTTTCAATCGTTCATTTCGCGCTTTCCTAACAGTGGTTACGCACCTAATGCGCACTACTGGCTAGGGCAGTTGTTGTTTAATAAGCAGCAGTGGAGTGAGGCTAGTGAGCAATTCAACATTGTAGCTAATCGCTTTACCGATTCTACCAAGCGCCCAGACGCCCTGTTAAAACTTGGGGTTATTGCTGAACGTACGGGAGACAGCTCTTCAGCACGACAGCTATTTCAACAAGTCGTAAATGAATATCCAGATTCTTCGGCAAAACGCCTTGCTGAATCTAGATTAAATAACTTGTAATGAACAAAGCCTCTTTTAAAGAGGCTTTTTTATGAGTTAAACAAAAAAATTTTCAAAATATTCCGCTTTAGCGACCTAAAATTACTGCACCAAATTTTACTGTGTTTCGTAAAAAAGTGACTAAACTCATTTAGCGCTGGTATAAATACCCAGCGATTTGTTTTCATTTTGACCGTTTAGTCGTAATTTGACAGAAAAATGAAAATAAAAGGACGTTATGGGTTGCGTCGAATAAAAAACTGAGTATTATATGCCGCCGTTGCCAAGACACAGGCAACAACAGGAAAGAAAGGGTCGTTAGCTCAGTTGGTAGAGCAGTTGACTTTTAATCAATTGGTCGCTGGTTCGAATCCAGCACGACCCACCACTTTCTCTCCTAGCATCAAATGATGGGTCGTTAGCTCAGTTGGTAGAGCAGTTGACTTTTAATCAATTGGTCGCTGGTTCGAATCCAGCACGACCCACCATCATTTGAATTGCTACCTTATCTTTGTGTCACTTGATGGGTCGTTAGCTCAGTTGGTAGAGCAGTTGACTTTTAATCAATTGGTCGCTGGTTCGAATCCAGCACGACCCACCATCAAGTCCTCCTCAAGTTAAAACATCGTTACTCAAATCGCACTTTCTGAAATTTAGTCTTTATATCTTTTCGTACTGTTACTCATCTCATTTTTACTTTGATCTGGTTTACTTAACCCCATGTAGTAGAACAGGTAAGTACAAATACGACTATTTAATTACGCTTATGTTGAATAGGTAGTATGTAATTTTTATGACAGTTGGGTATAATCCGCACCCTTGTCGCAACAGAGATGTAGGTTAATGTCAGTAGCATTTCGAGTGGATCAGGTAGAGTACCCGTTCCCAGCAAAACCACAGCCATTATCAGAAGCACGTAAAGCTGAGTTAAAGGCAGAGATCAAAGCCTTACTTAAGGCTCGTAACGCTGTGCTTGTCGCACACTATTACACCGACCATGAAATTCAGGCGCTTGCTGAAGAAACTGGAGGTTGTGTCGCTGACTCGTTGGAAATGGCGCGATTTGGTAGAGATGTAGAAGAGCAAACATTAATTGTTGCTGGCGTTCGCTTTATGGGCGAAACCGCGAAAATTCTTAGCCCAGAAAAGACTGTGCTAATGCCTACCCTTGAAGCGACCTGTTCCCTTGATATCGGTTGTCCGGTAAAAGAGTTCAGCGAGTTTTGTGATCAACATCCTGATCACACCGTTGTAGTTTACGCGAATACATCAGCAGCGGTAAAAGCGCGCGCTGACTGGGTAGTGACGTCAAGCATAGCGCTGGAAATTGTTGAGCACTTAGACAGCCAGGGCAAAAAGATCATTTGGGGCCCTGACAGACACCTAGGCTCTTACATTGCAAAGCAAACCGGTGCTGACATGTTAATGTGGCAGGGCGAGTGTATTGTTCACGATGAGTTCTCTGCGCAAAAGCTTGCCGATATGAAAGCGCTATATCCAAACGCAGCGGTTCTAGTTCACCCTGAATCACCAGCCAGCGTGGTAGACATGGCCGATGCGGTTGGCTCAACAAGCCAGCTGATAAAAGCATCGCAAACCATGGACAACGATACCTTCATAGTTGCCACTGACAAAGGCATCTTCTACAAGATGCAACAACTTACGCCAGAGAAGACGTTTATAGAGGCTCCAACGGGCGGTAACGGCGCTACGTGTAAAAGCTGTGCTCACTGCCCTTGGATGGCAATGAACGGCTTAGAAGCGATTAAGGCGTCTTTAACAGGTGAAAGTGAGGGGCACGAAATCTTTGTTGATGACGAGCTACGCAAAGGCGCACTTATTCCACTTGATCGCATGCTTAACTTCTCAGCAGAGCTAAAAGCGAAAGGTGGACTATAAGCGCACGTTTTATAAGCACTTGCTGAATATTTTCCAGCAAGTTCTTGATTAAGCGCGCGGCTTTACCTACTATACGCGCGCTCAAGGATTTTCGTAGTCGAAATCTTCTTGATACAAAATTTGGAGAGATGGCTGAGTGGCTGAAGGCGCACGCCTGGAAAGTGTGTATACGTTTATAGCGTATCGAGGGTTCGAATCCCTCTCTCTCCGCCAAATACAAAGAACCGGCTGTACGCCGGTTTTTTTGTGCCTAAAGAAATGGACTTAAGCAATTATAAATAATGCTTTTAAAATAAGTCGTCACCCATATCCGCCTACTCTTGATCTTCCGCGTACAGGTTTAGGTATCTCTACTACGTAGTATTCGCAATTCTTCATTGTTTTCTACGGAGCACATTTCCATGGTATCTCGATGGAGTTTCATCAAAGCTGGGGCTGCGCTTGGCCTCACATCAGCAGTAAATTCAACTAAACTACACAACACACACTTTGATTTGCACGAAAGCTTCTTACACTTCACCCAACTACACCAACCAATCGTCGCTTGTTAAAAACGTTTACTGAGCAAGTGCGTAAATACACTTATCAATAGGGTTTGCATATACACGGAGAAAGGTTATGAAAGAAGATGTTCGCACTGCCATTGTCACAGGCTCATCACGAGGCATAGGTGCTGAAATTGCTAAAAAGTTGAGTAAAGATGGCTTTCAGATTGTAGTGAATTACTCAGGGAGTGAAGAGCAAGCGCTAAGTGTGGTGCATGAAATCAAGAAGGATGGCGGTATATCTTGCGCCATTCAAGCCGATGTATCTAATATCAGTGATGTGAAACGTCTATTCGATGAGACTGAAAAGCAATTTGGGTCGGTCGATATACTCGTTAATAATGCTGGTGTTCTATCTATGGATGCATTAGCAGATGTGAGTGAAGATACCATTCATCAACATGTGGATATCAATCTTAAAGGCGTTATGTTCACCACGCAACAGGCAGTTAATCGGCTAAACCAAGGTGGCCGAATTGTGAATATATCCACCTCTATTGTTGGCCTCAAACTAGAGAAATATGGCGTTTACGCGGCAACAAAAGCTGGCGTTGAAACCTTAACTGCCATTACATCTAAGGAGCTACGTGGAAAAAACATTACCGTAAACGCAGTTGCACCAGGCCCGACCGATACTGAACTGTTTATGAAAGGCAAGTCGGAAGACTTTGTTGAGAAGTTAAAAAACATGGCCCCGTTAGAACGTTTGGGTACGCCAAAGGATATTGCTAATGTCGTTGCCTTCCTATGCAGCGAAGACGGTATCTGGGTAAACGGTCAAGTTATACGGGCTAATGGTGGAATTGTTTAAGGTCTAAAAAGTATATTGATTTAGGCAAAAAGAAACCCGCGATTAAGCGGGCTTAAATCAGTATATGAAGCAATACTCAACTAACGTTTTCTGCCTGTACAGAAGTATTCGCTTAACTTTTCTTACTTAGCCACCTGCTGGTGAAGCTTGATCAGATCAGGTAGCTTTTTCGCGTAAATTGCTTTCTTTGTGCCCGGGTGAAGTAGTTGGCTTACGAAAGTGCGTAGGAAGCCAAGTACAAAGGTTTGAACGCGGTCAGCATCGGCTTCGCTTGGGTTAGCGATAAGCTTTTCTGTTTCTTCTTGTACTTTATGTACAATTGGATCCATGGTGTCTTTGCCTGCAACAAGGTCGTTACCTGTAACTACACCTTTGCCAAGTAAGTCGCGTACGGCATCGTAAAGGTCGGCAGAAACAGCATTAGTTTGGCCCCAATTTGCGATATTGTACTCTTCAGAAATTTTATCTAGCTCGGCAGTTGGATCGCTAGATTTCAATAGGCCTTCAATAAGTTTGTGTGCTTCGGTTTGTTTTACAGGTGTTGATAATTCTGACATGATTTACTTGATGAAATAGTGAAAAGGCGTTTTATAAATACTTTTCCATTTGCTGTCAAGGTGGTTAGTTTTTGGTCGCATTTATTTTCTATATCTATCAATCGGTTACACTTTATCGTGCAGTGAAAGCCGTCTACACATATTCACTAGGTTATTTTCCATGTCATTTAAGTTAGTTTTTCGGTGTGTACCGTGAAAGCCATTTTCTTCGACCACGACGGTACGCTAATCGACTCAGAAATGACGCATTTCGAGTTATGGAAAACCATGCTTGCGGATATGGGCAAAGAACTAACATTCGATTATTACCACACGCGTATGGCTGGTATCTCAGTAATGAACAATGCTAGCGATATCATTCAAGATTTTTCGCTTGCTTTAACGCCCAAGGAGCTTTTCAAGAAGAGAAGGGCGCTCACACTGCAGTTTTTACAGCGCCAAGCATTTCCGCTAATGCGTGGCGCAAAAGAAGCCGTTGTGTTCTGTAAATCTCATGGCTTGCGCGTAGCTATAGTAACGGGAGGCGCCCGCTTAGCGGTTGAGAAGACAGTGTCTTTCTATGGTTTAGAAGATATTGTTGAGTGTGTCGTTTCTTCTGATGACGTAGTTAAAGGTAAACCGTCACCTGATTGCTATTTAGCAGCCCTATCCCAAATGCAATTGGCACCACATGAAGTTATGGCAGTTGAAGATACCGAATTTGGTCTGCAAGCTGCCGTTAGTGCAGGAATTAAAACAGTGGCTATACCCACACCCTTGTCGGCTAATCACGATTTTTCTAAAGCATCGGGCGTGTATGAAAACCTTGAAGACTGGACAGCATCGCTGCCCCAGAGGTAAGGAGAGCATCGGTGTCAGATATATAAATGGAAGCCTCGCTGCCCTAAAAGTAAATAGAGCAGCGATTATGCCGTCATTCGCTTATCTTCTTTCTGCGCATTCATATTCTGTTTCAAACGAGCAGGTAAGGGCAATGTAAGTAAAGGTCGTTTTGCTTTCGCCTCTTTATCTTTAACCTCTTCAATATTCTTCGCAACACGAATATTATCGCTGCCTAACGTTTCGGCTTCGTTCTCTTTGATAAGTACCGCAGCAGCTTCGCCTTCAAATTGAGCTTCTGATGCGCTTTCTGCTTCTAGAAAAGCAGTACCTGCCTTTTTGCCAAGGTTGTAATCGTGACGAAGCTGCGCATCAGTGCTGCCCAACAGCTTACTTTGAAGTTTGTTAGGTGCAAAAATTTGAATGATCTCAACCCCTTCTGGTGGATTTTCGATAAACGCTAATTCTTTTTGATACGCATGCTCGTGCTGTAACAAGTAATCGATAGTTTTTGGGCAGGTACCCGTTGCACACATCACTGCACTTAGCTTTTGTAGCCAAGGTGATTGTGCTTGAAAGCCCTCATCCACTGTTCTAATCACTATGATTTTTGTAGCACCGCGGTTATAGGCCTCAGTTACAGGTAAAGGCGCGGCTAAACCACCATCTAAGTAAAAATCGGTATTGGCAGCTTGCTTGGCCTCAATTTCAGTGTGAAGCGGAACACCTTGTTTGTATAACAAGGGCAGTGCGCTCGATGCTTTAATCAATTCAACCCAGTTGTTTTGGCTTTTCATAGGGTTTAGAAAATATGCTTTTCTGTCTCGAGAATTCGTAGCTGTAAACAGTATTTCTCTATCTGCCACGTTGCTTTTAGCAGTATCTAAATCCAGCAAGCGGTTCGCTTCTTGGGTTTTATCAAAGTACCAGTCTAAATCGACAATATGTTTGCCCATTAAACCGCGGCCCATCTGAAAGAAACGCTTGTGTCTTGTTAAGCCGCGAATAAGACGTTTTGCATAGCCTTTTTGACGTGCAACAAAACTTGTTAAGTTTTGCGAGCCTGCCGATGTGCCAATAAGGATATCGAAGGGGTCATGTCCTGCATCTAACCAAGTATCAAGTACACCTGCTGTAAAAATACCGCGTTGACCGCCACCTTCTGCGACTAAAGCAACTTTGCTATTAGCAGAATTCTCAGCGTTACGAGCATTAGTTGACGCAGATTGTTGACCTAACATGATGACCCTCTATTTGACCATATATAAGTTGACTACTTGGTCTCATTGTAGGGAGATCATCTGTCACGGGAAAATTGAAAGATTGAATCAAACTAATAGGAAATAACTGATACAAAACGCTTTTTGTTACTAGCGTGTGATTTTTATGTTTACATTTTGATTATTACGAAGCAGTCTAACTAAATAGCAGAAAGTTAGGCATGATAGGAAAACATCAATGAATATCGTGGTGTTAGGCGCGGGTAGTATTGGCTGCTACGTTGCGGGTTGTTTGTTGGCGTCCGGCACTGCATTCAACAGTTCAAATACGCTTACGCTGGTTGGGCGACAGCGATTATACGACGACATCGTAGCAAATGGCTTGAAAGTTACAGACTGGCAGGGCCGCAATCAAATGGCTGACGCTCATCAAGTCAATTTTACATTAAATAACGATAGCTTAGCTAATGCAGATATCATTCTACTATGTGTTAAAAGCCAAGATACCAAAAGTGCTGCCAGCATAATTAATCAATGTGCGAAGCCTAATGCGCTCGTTATTAGCCTGCAAAACGGTGTGGGTAATGCTGACTTATTACGACAACATCTAGAACACGCAGTTGTTGCAGGCATGGTGCCATTCAACGTTTTTTACAAAGGAAAAGGGCACTTTCATTGTGGTACAGAGGGGAATTTAGCCTTAGAAGATCCCTATAATCACTGTGAAGAGTTGGTGAAAGCACTTGAAAACGCTTCCCTGCCGGTGACTGTTTACAGTGACATGGCCGCTGTACAGTATGGCAAGCTTATTATGAATTTAAATAACGCGGTCAATGCATTGTCAGGTATACCGCTTAAATCTCAGCTAGGGAACCGCCAATACAGGTTGGTAATGGCAAAAGTATTGTCCGAGGCGCTGACAGTGTTAAATGCCGAAGGGATAAGACCTGCGCGCACTGGGAAGGTTATTCCCAAACTTATGCCGACAATCATGAAACTTCCTAACTTTTTGTTTAAGGCGGTTGCTGCTTCGACGCTTAAAATCGACCCCGAAGCACGCTCTTCCATGTATGAAGATTTGATACTAGGAAGGCGTACTGAAATAGATTATTTGAACGGTGAGATAGTTAGGTTAGGCAAAAAACATCACATTGCTACACCAGTAAATAGCCATATTGTTGAACTAATTAAACAAAGTGAGATGGCACAAAAAGGAAGTCCTCACTTACCAGCAAACGCGCTATTGAACAACTAAAGAGTACAGATGGCCTTTGCAAAGAAGAGCGCTATATTGCTAAGAAATCATTAAATGTTTCATTTTTATGTCACTTTTGTGTCAGTGCTCTTGATTCTTATACTAAAGTATATATCCTGCGCACAAATTTCCGTGATACGTGGTGTGTTTTGCTTTACCAATATCGTTTTTCTTTGTGCCTTATATTAAGTGTTTTTTTAGCGTCATTTTTTTCCTCGGCCGCTTTAGCGATTGAGGTAGACGCCGAGCAAGAGACTTACGAGACCTCGCCCGCTTACAATGGCGACGGTTTAACATTTCAAAGTGACAACAACGGCTTTTCGTTGCGCGCTCGAGGGCGAGTGCAGTTTCGCTATGCCAACCCTGGCATTGGCCAACCAACTGAACTTGCCGACTTTGACTACAACGCTGGTAATCAATTCGGTATTAACAGGGCGCGAGTTAAATTAGATGGTCACATTGCTATGCCGTGGATTAATTATGCTGTGGAATACGATGCCGTCGATCAGCGTACGCTAAGTGCAACCCTCGCCTTTGAAAAGTATGACGCGCTTCGGTTTAAGTTTGGTCAGTGGAAAGTTGAATATTCCAGAGAGCGAAGCGTAAGTAGCGGCGGTCAACAAATGATGGATCGCTCTATCATCAATAGAATATTTACACTAGACAGGCAAATGGGCGCATCTATTTACGGTCATATCGATAACGGCGGCCCTGCTAATTTCAATTACTGGGCAGGTGTGTTTAATGGTTCAGGTCGTGGGGACTATAGTAATCATGATGGTGAGGCCATGTATTCGGGTCGTCTGCAGTGGAATTTTTTAGGTAAAGAAGTCGGTTTTAAAAATAGCGACATTGCACGTTCATCTACTCCGAAAGCCGCGATAGCTATCGCAGGGGCTAAATTTAAAAGTCAATTCACGCGTTTTTCTTCTTCTGGCGCAGGAAATCTAACCAACTTTGATGAAGGCGAAATTGAAGGGCAGTACGATATTCAGCAGTTTTTGATTGACGGCGCATACTTTTATCAAGGCTTTAACGCGCAGGCAGAATATCACGAAAAGGAAATCGTGGACGTAGCGAATGACAACATCAAAACAACATTGCGCGGATATTACGTTCAAGCAGGTTACTTTTTAAATGAGTCATTAAGCTGGTGGCCGAAGCCTTTAGAAATTGCTGTGCGCTATGCTACTTATTCACCTAATACTAGCGAGAAAGACGAAGAGTTTTACGAAAAGTCACTGGCGCTTAATTGGTTTTTTAAAGGTCACGACAACAAACTTACTGCGCAGGTAAGCAGAATTTCTCTTGATCAGTTCGACAATGAAGTCGGCGATAGCACAATTTATTCACTTCAGTGGGATATAAGCTTTTAGCCTTGCAATCGGCATACACGGCCGTACTTTGCATTTTCCGTAACGGCTTAACCCAGCGAACAGAGTTGTCTGTATAGTCGACTCGATAATGATTAGTGCTATGATACTGTCAAATTCGCTTATCGCCAGGCATAACACTCATGCAGGAAAGTACCAAACTTAACTATGTTGAATTTGCATCCCTTGACCTAGAACGTTCAAAAGCCTTTTTCGAAAATGCTTTTAACTGGAGCTTTACTGACTACGGTAGTGAGTATAGTGCCTTTAGTAATTCGGGGTTAGAGGGTGGTATATTCGCAGCGGAACGAGTTTCAAAAGCAGAGAGCGGGGCGCCCTTGTTAGTACTTTATGCCGTTAATATTGCTAAAGCACAACATAATGTAGAAAGCGCGGGCGGAACAATTACCAAACCCTTATTTGATTTTCCCGGTGGGTGCCGTTTTCATTTTGTAGAGCCTGGCGGCAATGAACTTGCTGTTTGGTCTGAGTCGGCTAACTAGAATCATACTCTTTTCTATTGTTTTACGTACATTACGAAGAATACTAGAAATAAAAAACGCCTTACCAAACACTGGTAAGGCGTTTTATGATTTACTAAGTAAAACTAAGTATTAGTTTTGCTCAAGTACAATGCGCAACATTCTGCGAAGTGGCTCTGCAGCACCCCATAAAAGCTGATCGCCAACGGTGAACGCTGAGATATACTCAGGGCCCATATTAAGCTTGCGAATTCGACCTACTGGGATAGACAGGGTTCCGGTAACCTTGGCTGGCGTGAGTTCCTGCATAGTTACTTCACGATCATCAGGCACGACTTTTACCCAATCATTGTGTTTCGCTAGAATTTCTTCAATCTCGCTAACTGGTAAGTCTTTTTTAAGCTTAAGCGTAATCGCTTGGCTGTGACATCGCATGGCACCAACGCGTACACAAATACCGTCGATAGGCACTTCACTGCCATTAATACCCAAAATCTTGTTAGCTTCTGCTTGGGCTTTCCACTCTTCACGGCTTTGTCCAGATGGAAGCTGGGAATCGATATACGGAATTAAGCTTCCTGCAAGAGGAACGCCGAACTGCTCACTTGGGTATTCTGAGCTACGAATAAATTCAGCAACCTGCTGATCGATATCCAATATAGCGGTAGCCGGATCTTCCACTTTATCTTTAACATTGCTATGAATAGCGCCCATTTGGCTAATAAGTTCACGCATATGCTTAGCGCCAGACCCTGAAGCGGCTTGGTAGGTCATCGGTGATGCCCATTCAACAAGGTCTTGTTCAAATAAGCCGCCTAGCGCCAACAGCATAAGTGACACTGTGCAGTTTCCGCCGACGTATGTACGAATACCTTTTTCAATGCCACTATCAATTTCTTTACGGTTCACCGGGTCTAGTACAATAATCGCATCGTCTTTCATGCGAAGGGCCGACGCTGCGTCAATCCAATAGCCATTCCAGCCAGACGCGCGAAGATCATCATAAACGGCTTTTGTGTAATCACCGCCCTGACAAGTAATAATAATATCTTGTTTTGATAGCGCCTCGATGTCGTGCGCATCTTCTAAAACACCTGCATCTTTGCCCGCAAAGTTTGGCGCTGCAATACCCTTTTGAGAGGTGGTAAAAAAGGTGGGCTCAATGTGCGCGAAATCTTGCTCTTCTTGCATGCGCTGCATTAATACTGAGCCAACCATACCGCGCCAGCCCACTAAACCTACTTTTTGTTGTGACATTAAATTGAGAACCCTTGTTACTAAAATGAAAAGTACCTCATCCTATGTATGTTGAAACCACGCGCAGTACACCACAATTCGAAAATGGATAAGGCTACCTGCATTGCATACATAGGATGGCGAACGCCCCGCTCGAAAGCCGGCGTAATACCTGTCGTTTTTTATTTTTGTTCCCGCAGTCTAAGTGTTATTGAAGGCGCTGGCTAGATGGTTTTTATAAATTATCTATCGCTGATATAAGCATTTTAAACAGCATTAAAACGAAAGCTGTTGATTATATAGATTACATTGAAACTGCTTTAAGCAATCACACCATTATCAGTCTTCTACTTCACTGCTAATGTAGTCTAAAGCAAGTTGGTTGGTAGAAGTCGCTTGCACTGAATTTTGGGCTTTATTCACGGCAGAGTATGAGATGAAGACGATATTGATAACTGGGGCGACTGACGGCATCGGTCTAGAAACAGCAAAAATGTTAGCCAAAGAAGGACATAACCTTTTTTTACACGGCAGAAGCCAAGGTAAATTAGATAATGTTAAAGGCGCATTAGAAGCGCAATTTCCCAAAAGCAGCATTACTGTTCTTCAGGCTGATTTATCGTTGTTCGACGACGTTAAAAAGCTTGCCGTAGAGTTAAAAGCAAACACCGACCGTTTAGACATACTCATCAATAACGCAGGTGTTTTTTCCATAGAAAACCCTATTACTGCTGCAGGGCTAGATGCTCGATTCATGGTTAACACTATCGCGCCCTATATGCTTACGCTGTCCCTTGTAGATGTTATGGATGAGCACAGTCGTGTGATTAACGTCTCTTCTGCTGCACAAGCGCCGGTGAACTTTGCTGCCCTAAGAGGTGAAACCCAACTTTCGGATGGCGCAGCTTATGCGCAGAGTAAGTTGGGTATTACTATGTGGACAGCTTATCTTGGGGAAAAGTATCAGTTAAACGGACCTAAGATGGTTTCGGTGAACCCTAAGTCTTTATTAGGTAGTAAAATGGTTAAAGATGCCTATGGTATTGCAGGTGGCGATTTGAAAGAGGGAGCTAAAATATTTATTGAGGCAGCACTATCTGAACGTTTTGCTAACGTCGCTGGCGATTACTTTGACAATGACCATAATACTTTTGCATCTCCACACCCTTTTGCTAGTTATGCAACAAATAGACAAGCATTGATATCAGAACTTGAAGCAATTATTTCCGCTAACTAGCTATGTTTTTTGGCATCGCTAAACGCGCGCCAGCGGCATATGAAACGCGGTAGGGGGGAGTTCCGGCCCCCCATATACTCACATCCATCTCAATGAATCTTCACTTGCTTTCAAAAGCGCTCTCGAAATTGTTGGCCTCGAATTTGCTGCTCGAATTTACTTTAGTGCCTTTAGATAATTCCTTACAATGTCTAAGGAATTATAAAGTGCCAAGATACGCTTTATGGAAAACGTAGTTCTTGGTATGAACAATTGGAGTGAGAAAAGCATGCAGTACGATAGTCATAACAAATTTGCTACCACTACGGTAATTCTACATTGGCTGGTGGGATTAACCATTATAGGGTTACTTGCCACAGGTATTTATATGACAGAGAACAATGTCTACGAGCTATTTAGTTGGCATAAGGCATTTGGTTTTCTTGTGCTAATAGTCGCGATAGTCCGCGTGATATGGCGAATGAAAAATGATTGGCCCAGCCCTGCATCGAACTACAAGCCAATTGAGCACAAGCTTGCATCTATCGTTCATTGGGTTTTGATCACAGCTACCTTGTTAATGCCTATTTCAGGGTTGATGACGTCAGTATTGGGTGGTCACGGCCTATCCGTGTTCGGATTAGAAGTATTTGCTCAAAACTTTAGCGTAGATGACCCAGAAAAAACCTTACCGATTAATTATGAGTTATCGAAGTTAGGAGGCACTATTCACTTCTATCTCGGCTATACCGTTATTGTTGCTTTATTGCTACACATTGCTGGCGCACTTAAGCACCACATTATTGACAAAGACGGTACGTTAAAGCGTATGCTGGGCAAAACAATTAACGAATAAAGTGTGAAGCACTCAAACTCTTCTTTATAGCGCAGCATTGAGTTAGAAACTCAAAGCTGAAAGGAAAGCCGAGTTAATAAATAACTCGGCTTTTTTTCGTATTAGAAAGGTGCAAAACTATCTTTTAGCGTGTTGGGAACTGTCCACCTCGATTTAGCATCCGCTTTCGACGTCGGCAATACGCCTCGTGGTATTTGCATACTATCGCCATATAGCCATAGCACCATATTGGTTCTGCTGCCGCCAGTAATTGGCTGCGCGGCGTGAGGTACGCTTCCCCTGTGCAGCATCGCAACACCAGGAGCAAACACTGTACGTGTTACCTTACCCGTTTTCTGATTAAAGAAATCGACTTCCGACCCTTTGAAGGTTTCTCCAGGCACGTTTAGATTTACGTTCATTGTCGCGGCGGACGCATCAGTATGCGGGCGAAGCGACGTATCCATACCTTCTTGGTATTGAATTGAAAAGCCAAAGGTTTGGCTATCAAACCCCATGACCTCAGGGAACAACAAGCGGGATATAGGACGCATGTATTTGTCCATAAGCACATTGTAAAAGTCTTGGAAGGTTGGCGCTGCTAAATACCCTTCAGAGCGTGCATCTAGCATACCGCCGTTGCGATTCAAAGCAATACCGTATGGAGGGCGAAGGGGGATACCGGCATCAGCAACACCGTCTAAGTAGTTGCGCAATAATTGCAGCTTTTCAACATCGAATAGCTGGGCCTCGTATACACCTGGCAATACTTCCTCCCACAAATTTGCCACCGCTTGTTCTTTAGCTGGGTCTTCCCACGCTAGCGTGACGGCATTGCGAAGCGGTTCGCTTATCAGATTTTCGTTTACCCACTCAGCTAATTGCTCGTTTTGCACATCCCATTCTTTCCATGCGGCTTCCAACAGTGAGCGGTTTTTATCCCAAAATTGCTGAACAGATGGTGCTCGTTTAAGCATTTCATCTCTTGAGGGAAGGGTAAGCGCACGCGCTTTTTGCAGTGCTCCTACTAATTCTGTTCCAGCGTTTGTGGTTTCTACATTACTTTTTACATCAGACATATTTGCTCTCCAATTTTCTGTGTCACGACCAACCTTTATTAGTTCGTTTGGTAGCGTGCCAGTCGTTAATTGAAGAATATTCCACTTTTAAAACTAGAAAAATGCGTTATTTATTGAGTCAGTATTTAGTTTATTTTGATAATGGTGTGTTCTCAGCTTTAATCGCGCTTGTCATTGCAGAAAACTAACGGTCAGTTTATCGGTCACTCATTTATTAACTGCTTTCAGCGTGTGTTGAGTGTTAGCAGTATTTAGATTATCAAGATAATCTAAATACTGCTTCAGTCTGTAAGTGGTTTTTCATATTTTTTGCTACGGGTATAGTTCGCCCCCTAAACGGGTTGGGTAGGTTTCAGAGCCCAGTATTCCGGTGATTTTTACTATTTCGAGGGAAGCAATATGAATGCATCTGTAAATTATCATGTCAAAAAACCTTTTATTCAGGCTTTTGAATTTGATGTAGATGGCATAGACGGCAATTTAGTTTCGCCCGAGCTATTTACAACGGATGTTAGCGTTTATGACCTTAGAGAAAGCCAAACAAATACGGTCTTTAATGTTCATGGAATAACCTTTTTAGAAAACCTGAGCCCAGTGGCTTATCCGTTCAGCGCTAGAGTAGAGCAGGCGTACAACCGAGAAATCGAAAAATTGTTGTCCATGCAGATAAATGCTAAAAATGTACTCGTGTTTGACCATACCATTCGTATAGACGATGAAAGCGCTTCTCGGCGTCCAGCCAGAAATGTTCACAACGATTACAGCGAAAAAGGAATTCAGCAACGCCTTATTGACTTACTGGGCGAACAAAAAGCGGCTGAATACAACGAGGGGCATTTTGGCTTTGTAAATATTTGGCGACCGGTAGAAGACACAATAATGTCATCGCCGTTAGGCTTTATTTGCCCAGACTCTATGAACGATGAAGACTGGATGACTATTGCTCTAAAATACCCAGATCGTCAGGGAGAGATTTTGGGCGTGGCAGCAAACCGTCAACATCGTTGGTTTTATAAATCAAAAATGCAGGTGGATGAAGCCATAGTTTTTAACATATACGACAGCAAAGGCTTACCTCATTTGGCCCACAGTGCTTTAGATATGAAGGAAGAGGGCGCTCCCGACAATATCGTACGCAAGAGTATTGAAAGTAGGATGTTGGTTAAATATTAGGGGCTTTAGGCTCGCTAACTCATATCTTCATCGTCTAGTCGGCATTGGTTTGCAAAGATAAGGTAGTCGTCTGGTGCCGATATCTTATTTTGTTTTGCTTTATACATGGCAATATCGGCAAGCTTAATCAGTGCGTGTAAATTGCGACTTGTTTGAGGATAAAAAGCTACGCCGACACTCATTGAAACCACAGTAGGCTTGCTTTCGTCATTAAAATAGAAAGGCTGTTTAATGCCAGCATTTACTTTTTCCATAACCCTTTCAACAGAGGCTTCATCATCAGCTTGCAGTAACAACATAAACTCATCGCCGCCCCAACGTATGGCGACATCATTTTTGCGTATTTTTTCTTTTAATTGTTCAGCAACAAAGATGAGAACTTCGTCGCCTGCATCATGGCCATAAATATCGTTTACCGCTTTGAATCCGTTAAGGTCAATAAGAGCTAAAGCAAACTGATGTTCTTTTCTCATGAGTTTAGCAATAAGCTTTTCACCACCATTGCGATTGTAGATCCCCGTTAACGCGTCGAAGTCTGCCTGTAGGGCAAGCTTTTGTAGCTCTTGTCTACGACTCGAAATATCGTTTAACGTAAGCTGGTAATAACGTTCACCTTCTTCTGTCAGTAATGGGCTAGCAATAAGTTGAACCCAAATAGCACTGTCGTTTGCACTACTTTTTAGCTTGTACTCTCCTGTAGCAAACTCGTTTCGCGCAAAGGCCTCTTTAAGTGCAGATTTCATTGCCACGGGTGTTTCGAACAGTTCGTCTAGCAACTCGCCGTAGCCTTGCTTTATGCCAAGTCCCGTCTTCTCTACTAAATCGTTAAAGGCATCATTCCGAAGCTCTATAGCGCCATTTTCAGCCATTAATACAGTTGCAGTTTTGGCATTCTCGAACAGCATTCTAAATCGCTTTTCAAGAAACTCTATTTCTTCTCTTAACTGTCGCTCTTGTGTGAACTGCTCTTCAACCTTGGTCAACAATTGATTGGTGTCGTAAACAAGTTTACCTATTTCACTGCGAGAGTGATACTTTGGTGTCCGGATACGCTGCGAGGTTCCAGGCTTGATTTCGTGTAAAGAGCGCCCTACGCGCAGCATTGGGGAAATAATAATGTAGTAGGTGATGACTAAAGCAACAATGCCTACAATTAAAGCTTCAGCGTATAGTGAATAGCTGTTATCTGTACTCGTTTTTTCTGCTTGGTGAATGATGTACTCGAAATTGGGGTATACGTTAACCTCAGCTAATGCTTCTTCCGGCATAAAGGGGTGCCTAACCACAAATACTCGAGGTTTGGTGTTTTTATTAATCGCTTCAGTTACATTTGCCTGATAGTAAAGCGCTTCGCTTTTTATAGAGGCTGCTAAAATTTTGTCAGTTTTAACTAAGCCATTAATAGCCTCTGTGGCCAAGTCCTCATCTTCTAAGAATGCGGCGATGGATGCGGTTGCGCCAACGGTTTGGTAAAGCTCTTCAATATCGCTGTTAGCTTCGCTTATTTCGTTTTCATAGGTAACACGATAAAAGAACTCAGCGGTAGTAAATACCACTATCATTGCCGCTGCGATTAGAAACAGCGAAAAACGAAACCCCAAACCTTGAACGTTAATCAAAACGGTATACTACCTTCATACTGTCGGTCACAGTCGACTCATATACATAGGCTAGCGCCGATTCGTCTTGCTCAAGCCGTTGCTTGATGTCGTCGAGGGTTTGCTCTACCGCAGGAGGTTTGACGCGGCCTGAAAATTTAAGTCGCGACCAATAGGCATTAACCCTTGCAAGAGGAAGGCCCACTAAAGACTTGTAAAACTGACTTTTTAATTCGGAATCTAGTTCTACATCAATAGGCGTGGCTTCTTTTCCATTGGGGAACGCCGAGTATTTACCCATAAATAAATCAATTAAGCCTTTTTTATCCAAAACCTGTACATCGTTATTAAAGTTAGTGACTACGACAATTTTTTCTTGTGCTTGCGCCATAAATGCAAAGCTTTGCGTTAGAAGTGCTAAGACAATAATTACGGGGAAGCGTCTAAACAATTTCATGCTTCTCCCCTTAAAAACTAAAGCTTAACGCGAGGAATAAGGTGTGTGCGACACCGTCTTCATCGTCAACAATCAACCCATCACGTGCACGAAGCCCGGTACCTCTTGCTTTAACGTCAGTGCGTTCAATTTGTGCTTTAAAGGCTAAGTTTTCTCGTAAGTCCCATCGCCAGCCCAATGAAAATGATTGTTGATTATGAGCCAGCGAACTAGCCACCTCTTCTACAAAAAGAACTATCTCTGCAGTGTTCTCGTTGATTGGGAAACCGGGTTGTTCTTCATTTAGAAAGTAAGTGTCGGTATCAGCAAAGGAGTAGAGAGCGTAAAATGTGTGAGGCCCATAAAGGTAACTTAAGTTCAAAAAACCATTAATTGAAGGTCTTAGCGCAATCGAGTCTGAATCTATATGGGATAGCTCGCCTGATAGTTCCCAATCGCCCAAGAAGCGATTAAAATACACAGAAGTATAATGAATTGAAGCATCCCGTAGGCTTACTTCATCTGAAAATTTAAGTGCGCCCGCCCAAAAAGGTTGTAACTGAGCGACTGCCGCTGCCACTACCGCTACGTCATCGTTGTCGTTTTTAGCTTCAGTCTGAGTGTGCTTTAGCGCTACGCTCCAGTCAAAAGCAACAAATTCAATGCCTAGTGAGCGTAAATCGTTAAATGTTATTGGGTTATAGTCGTTACTGGTAAAGTCACTTTCGCCGCTACCCCAAAAGCCCTTAACCGACAAATTGAAGTCGCTAAAGGGAGTGGTGTAACTTATGTCGGCACCGTCGAAACTTCTAGCGGGCACAATACCGTAAACTTCGGTAGGTACTTTTACCCAAGGGTAAGCGATAGAGACGTCTCTGGTATCACTAAAGTGGAAAATATCCGCGGCTAATCTACCCGCTCTTACCTGCCATGCTGGCGAAATGTCGTAACGAAAAAAGGCCATTTGGGTGATGGAGCCAATATTTTGTTCGTCTTGCTCTCGATAAACAAATTGCCCTACGAAGTCTAGGTTGTCTGATAATGTGTAATCAAGTTGGACGCCAATCAAACTTAAAGGCTTAAACGCAAAGCCGTCTTTTTTCGCAAATTCTGCTTGCGAACGGTCGGTACGAAACTGATAAGTGCGGGTGTCAGCGGTGGCAGTGGCAAGTGTACCAAAGCCGCTAATATCTAACTTATTTTGTTCTGCCGACGCGCAGTTAGCCAACAGCAAGTTGAAGATGGCCGCGAAGAACAAGTACGGCTTTTTCATCATTTTTTACCCAATTTAAAGTCTGTGATAAATGTTGCCTAAAACAATCTGTCGTGACAATTTTACTTTAGTACAAGCATAGTAGAGAAACTAAGAAGTGACTGAAAAATTGTGTTTTTTGTTTAATTGATACCATTTTACACTACTACACCGTTTAGCTTTTGATCCCAATAAGGCGTGCCGCTAAAGCGGTCGGCTAAGAAATCAATAAATGCGCGAACTTTTGGGGCTAATAAACGGTTGCTAGGATACACTGCCCACAGTGCACAGTCGGTAGCAAGCGGGTAATCTTGTAGTATTTGTACTAGCTGGCCTTTCTCTAAATATGGTGAGCTGCACCAGGTAGCAGTAAGGGTTATACCGCAGCCTTGAATACAGGCATCACGCACCGCTTCACCATTATCCATACGCAAATGATTAGGCGTTTTCACCGATGTAACCCCATGGGCTCCCTTAAAGTCCCACACCTCTAGCCCAGTTAGATTTACTATCTTGTGGTTCTTTAAGTCGGATGGTGTTTCTGGTTCGCCATATTTATCTATATAGCTTTTGGCGGCGACAATAATACGTTTGTCATCAGCAAGTTTTTTCGCGTGTAAATTACTGTCTTTCAGTTCTGCATCGCGAATGGCAACATCAAAGCCACCTTCTACCACATCCAAAATACTGTCGCTGAATCGGAAGTCGATATTTAGCTTTGGGTATTGTTCTAAAAACTCAGGGATCGCAGGTACTAAGTGCATTCGACCAAATGACGCAGGGGCGGTAACGCGTAATGTACCTTGCGGCGTTTGAGCGCCGCTGCCGACAGCTGCTTGTGCCGTTTCGATGCTGTCTAACACTTCTTGTGCATGGGGGAGAAAAAGCTTTCCATCGTCGGTAAGGGATACTTTTCGTGTAGTTCTGTGAATTAAGCGAACACCTAGCGTTTCTTCTAGTTTACCAATGTGCGCACTCGCCACGGCAGGTGAAATGTTGAGCTCACGCCCCGCTAAGCTGATGTTCGCTGTGCTCGCAATACGCACAAAAAGCTTTAGGTGTTCTATGTTCATTTGGATTATCAATAAAATCTAAAAACTGTTTGCCTTTATACACTAATTATCATCTGGAGTTCTAGTGTTTATGATTAGTTCCGTACTCATACAACAGGCTTTAAAGGAGCTTAATCATGAAAGCGATGGTAATAAACGAATTTGGCGGTTCTGAACAATTTACACAAAGCGATATTGCAGAGCCAACCGTAAAGGCCGGGCATGTAGTTGTGCGTATTGCAGCAAGCAGCGTTAATACAATCGACATGATGATTCGTCAGTCGGGTGCTGATTTACCTTTTGCTCCACAGTTACCCAATGCTGTCTTGGGTATGGACTTTGCTGGCACCATCGAAGCTGTTGGTGAGGGCGTAACAGAATATAAAGTAGGCGACGAAGTATACGGCTGTGCTGGTGGTCTTGGCGATTTACAAGGTTCACTTGCAGAAAAAATGCTTGCCGATGTTCGCCTTATCGCTCACAAGCCTTCGTCTCTTTCTATGAAAGAAGCCGCAGCAATACCTCTTGTTGGTATTACAGCGTTTGAAGGGTTAACTCGTGCATTAACCAGTGAAGGCCAAAACGTATTAATTCACGGCGGCGCGGGTGGAGTAGGGCATATAGCAGTACAACTTGCTAAACATATGAAGGCAAACGTATTTGCTACAGGCGGCTCTGATGAGCAAAAAGATATTATTGAATCTTTAGGTGCCACTTACATCGATTTTCGTAGTGAATCAGTTGAAGATTATGTGAATAAGTATACAAGCGGTAACGGCTTTGACGTGATCTTCGATACGGTAGGCGGCAATAACCTTCAAAACTCATTCGCAGCCGCGAAATTAAACGGTCAGGTGTCTACTACGCTATCTTTATTAGAGACCGATTTGTCACCCGTTCACTTTAGTGGTTTAAGCTTAAACGTTGTGTTCATGCTACTTCCTATGATCCACAATGTGGGCCGAGAAGCCCATGGCGAAATACTTAAACAGCTAGCGAGTATTGTAGATGCTGGTGCGCTTAAACCAATTATAGATGCAGAAAATTTCACTCTTGAGCAGATAGCACAGGCACATGACCGTCTGGCAAGTGGTAACGCTGTGGGTAAAGTCGTAGTTACCGTAGAATAGCTTTAACCTCTGGAGTTTAGGTAAACAAACTTCCCGTAGTGCTTCCCTTAGCACACCCTTCGCCGCAGTAACTTTTACTGCGGCTTTTTTGCTTTTGGGTTTTATATAAAAGTAATGCCTTAGGAATACGAGACCTGTCCACTACGTTCAAATGCTTTATAATTCTTCCGGTAAAGGAGAGATAAACGTGAATGAATATGCTCGGTATTTTAATGGTTACCCCCCAGCTATCGTGGAGCAAGCGCTTCAGCTAATTTCAAACAATCGGTTAAAGACTTATCTGCTAAAAAAGTACCCAGAAGCCCATGACGTAACTACAGACAAGTTGCTGTATCAGTATGCGACTGAATTAAAGAAGCAGTTTTTAAAAAATGCTCCGCCATTTGGGCGCGCCGCGTTCAAAAAGCAAGGGGATATGATAACCAACGCTTTAGGTACGCATACCTACCGTATGCAAGGTAAAACGCGCAAGCACGATTTAGCCATTAATAACGATTTGCTCTATGCGCCAGAGCCACTCTTAAAAGCACTAGTAGTTCATGAGCTGGCGCACTTTAAAGAAAAGGACCACAACAAAGCTTTTTATAAACTTTGCTGTTATATGGAGCCTGATTACCATCAGCTTGAGCTAGATTTGAGGTTATTCTGCGTAGCCGTTGCTATGGGAGATAATCCATACGTTTAACGTTTATATATTCATTGTTTAGCTAAATTTGTGGTGTGTTGAGCTACTGAGCTAGTTTTCTATGCTAGTGCCCTGAGCTGACATTCCGAGTCAACGAATTGAGCTAATACCCTGAGTTAGAGCTAGCATCTATACTGGTAATAATACTAATACTAATACTAATACTAATACTAATACTAACGCAAAGACGTAGAGTGAGAGTAAAAAGGAGACTTGATGAGCATTGCTACAATTATGTCCACAAGGGTAGTTAGCGTGCATATGGACGATAGCTTGCAGTCGTTACGCGAGCTTTTTGCTGCTACAGGGTTTCATCATTTAGTGGTAGTTCACGATAACAAGCTTCAGGGTATTATATCTGACAGAGACTTAATGAAGTCGATTAGCCCGTTTGTGGATACAGTAAGCGAGAGAACTCTCGATCGCGCCACCCTTGATAAAAAAGCGCACCAAATTATGACCCGCGAAGTGATATCGTTGAATCCAACAGATTCTGTATTTTCCGCTATAGAGCTATTTAACTCACATAAAATTTCTTGTATTCCAATTATCGATGAAAATAGGCACCCAAAGGGAATGCTTTCTTGGCGGGATGTTATGAAGTTTATGCAAAGTAGGGTAGAGGCAAAGCGTTGAAGCGGTCCCATCTGGTTCCCTTTACTTGCCGATAGTCAATGCCGCTGTACAAGCATAAAGGCCCTTCTTCCAAAGCAAGAAACGCTTTTGGTAGAAAGGCCAACTATGATGAGTGGTTAGCTCTTGCGATAGCTAACTTTAAACAGCAGGCTATAAAGCACGGGTACAGCGATAAGCGTAAGCACAGTGGCAAACGCTAATCCGCCCATAATGGTCACTGCCATATCTGCAAAAAAGGCGTCAAATAGCAGCGGTGCCATCCCTAAAATAGTCGTTACCGCGGCTAATGATACCGGGCGTACACGGCTGATAGTAGCGTCAACAATGGCTTGCCTGATAGCTAAACCTTCCTCTATTTGAAGGTCAATTTCTTCAATAAGCACTATGGCATTCTTAATAAGCATTCCAAACAAGCTTAAGAAGCCGAGTAGTGACATAAAGCCAAAGGGCATATCAGTACTAAGAAGTCCTGTCACAACACCGACCACGGCCATAGGTACGACAAGCCAAATGATCAGTGGCTGGCGAGCATGACCAAATAGCAATACCGAGATAATAAACATGACTAAAAAGCCGGCGGGCAATCCGGCGCCAAGGGCTTTTTGTGCATCACTTGAGCTTTCAAACTCGCCGCCCCATTCTAGTGAATACCCTGCCGGTAGCTCAATATCTTCAATAAGAGGGCGAATTCTAGCCAAGGCTTTAGCCGCGGTTTCATGATCGCCTGGTTCAGCTTCTACGGTAATGGTGCGCACACGGTCGCGGCGATGAATACGCATTTCTTCGGTCATTAGCTCTAGGCCCTGCGATACCTGTGTGAAAGGCACGTACTGTCGCTGCTGTGTAGACCATACTTGTGATTCGCGTATTGACTGAAGTTCGGTATCTTCTGCCTTGCCCATTTTCGCAATAATGTTGTAGGCATAGTCGCCATCTTGCACTGTACCTAGCTGAACGCCGCTACTTGCATACTGTATAGTTTGGCTAAAGTCACTATGTGAAACTCCAGCAATGCCAGCATTGTAATTGTCAAACTGCGTATTAATGGCAAAGCCTTTTTCACGCCAGTTGTGACGTACGTCTTTCACTTGTCCGTCGGCAAACAGTAAGGCTTTAGCCTCTTCAGCCAATTTGCGAAGCACTTCGGTATCAGGGCCCGAGAAACGGGCTTCTAATTTTGCCCCCGAACCGGGCCCAAACTGCATGCGCTCCATGTAAAAGCTTGCGTCGAAATCTAGGTCGGTGAGTTTGTCGGCAAGCGCCGACTGAATGGCCGGAATATTGTCCAGTTCATTGGCGCGAACCATGAAAAAGGCATAGTTCTCGTTAGCACTTTTAGGCGCATAAGTGAGGGTGAAACGATCTGCGCCTTGCCCGATAAAGGTGGTGACAGCCGTTACATTTTCCATTTCTAAAATACGCGCTTCTGCTTCTTTGGCAATGACTTCAGTAGCGCGTATATCTCTATCTTGCGGCCCCCAGTAATGCACAAAGAATAGCGGCGCATTTGATGGTGGGAAGAAGCCCTGTTTAACCATTCCAAAGCTTCCATAAGCCACAATGGTGATAACAAATAGCACACCAATAGTGACCCACCGAAGTTTAAGCGCGCCAAGTAACGTGCGTTTGAACCAGCGCTGTGATGCCGAGAGTTCGTTGCCAGTAGTTTGACCAATACCTTTGCGGTAAAAGTATGCGCCCAACACTGGTACTAAGGTAACGGCCAATACCCAACTTATCATCAGTGAAACCAAGACAACGGCAAACAAAGAGTAGAGGAACTCCCCGGTGGCATCGTTGGAAAGGCCGATGCCTGAGAATGCCGCAATACCAATAACGGTTGCGCCTAGCAGCGGCCACTGAGTACGTTTAACAATAAAGCTGGCAGATTCTTTAGCTGTAGAGCCTGTGGCCATGCGCAGCATCATACCTTCGGCAACAACAATAGCGTTATCAACCAGCATGCCCATAGCGATAACCATAGCACCAAGAGATATTCGCTGAAGCTGAATATCCATTAGCCACATAACCAAGATTGTACCTAGCACGGTTACAAGCAGTACTGAGCCAACGACCACACCAGAGCGCCAGCCCATAAATAAACATAGGGTTAACGTAACAACGGCTACCGACATCACTAGGTTATTAATAAAACCTGTTACAGACTCATCGACCACAGAGGCCTGGTCATAAATTGGGGTAAGCGTAATACCAACAGGTAGCTCTTGAAGTAGCTTTTCCACCTTTGCATTCACTCGTTCGCCCACATCAACAATATTTACGTCAGTGAGGGCTGAGACAGAAAGTGTTAACGCTTCTTCGCCATTGTAGCGCACATGAACAGGCTGTATGTCAGCAGGCTCTAATTTCAATGTGGCAATATCGGCAACTCTAAGTGAACGGTTAGTGCCCGGCACTACTACTGAAAGGTTTAAGATTTCTTCAAGCCTGTCTGGTGCGCGTTCTACGATTAAACGCACATTCTTTTCGTCTACTTTAATCCGGCCGCCGTTAAAAGGCCGTAAGTTATCTTCAAAAAGGGCGGCGAGATCAGGAAAGGAAATGCCCAAGCCTGCCAGCTGATAGGGGTTGATATACGCCACTATCTGCTCTTTTTGAACACCAGTTACATTTACTTTGGCGACCCCTTCTGTAGTAAGTAAGTCACGTCGGATAACCCGTGCAAATTCGCGAAGTTCACGAGTGTCAAAATCTGGTGCACTCAAGGCGTAGTAAAGACCATACACATCACCAAAATCATCGTAGACAATGGGGTCTTGTGCGCCGGTGGGAAGTGAACTAGCTGTGTCGCGAAGCCGCTTTCTTAGCTCATCCCAAATCTGCGGCAATAGATTACTGTCGTAAGTACTTTTAACTTCAACCGTAATTTCTGAAAGGCCGGGTGATGAAATTGACGTCACTTCTTTTAACTGCGGCATTTGCTGAATGGCAATTTCTAAGCGTTCGGTGACTTCGCGCTCTACT
This sequence comes from Alteromonas sp. PRIM-21, assembly GCF_027563165.1. Classification (NCBI taxonomy): domain Bacteria; kingdom Pseudomonadati; phylum Pseudomonadota; class Gammaproteobacteria; order Alteromonadales; family Alteromonadaceae; genus Alteromonas; species Alteromonas sp. PRIM-21. Next base: position 405,249 of record NZ_JADOEK010000001.1, read on the forward strand.
TTTTCAGCACTGGCACCAGGGTAGCTGGTGTATACCTTTACTTGTTTAATAGTAAAGGCAGGGTCTTCTAAACGGCCTATCTTACTCATAGCTAAAATGCCGCCTAGAAGCAGAATGACCACCATCAGCCAAATGTTGACGGGCTTATCAATTGAATAACGTGCTATATCCATAAATTACTTCTCTCCTTGGTAAGGAAGTACTTTCATGTCTGCACGCATTTGTGTTGCTCCAGCAGCAACGACTTGAAGGCCCAGTGATATATCGCCTTGGCCTTTACCCTTAATAATCGCGAGTTCGTTTTCTATATGCTTTACGTCAACAGGTGTTTTTACCACCGAACTTGTTTCGTCGTTGTACACCCAAACTGCAAAGCCTGAGTTTTCGTCACCTACAAGGGATCTTACCGGCACAATGAAGCCTTCAGGATATAGGCTACCTTGAAGGCTTACTTTTACTACCGCTCGGGCACCTGGAGTTAGTGGCAACTCTTCACGAGGTTCCATCGCAAACACCACTTCATAGGTTTGCGACACAGGATCAGGCTGTGTTGAGTGCTCTACATAATTTACGGGGTACCACTGGTTGCGATTGGTGGCTAAGGTCGCACTAGCTTGTTTGATCCCACGACCAATATTGGCCGTTAGCAGGCGTTCAGGAACATTGATATTAAAGTAGATTTTTGACACATCTTGAAGGCGAGCAATAGGAGTGCCCGCAGCAACAAAGCTGTTGTTTTCAACAAGGCGTTGTGACACCTTTGCGTCGAACGGGGCATAGAGCTGAGTGTAACTTAAATCTTGCTCTGCATTTTTTAGGTCGATAACCGCAAGCTCATAAGATGTTTTCGCAGTATCGAGCGCGCTTTGTGCAAGAAGCTTTCGTGCAAACATTTTTTCAATTCTATCTAGTTCGCGTTTTGCTTGGTCTAAACGTGTCTTCGACTCTTCCACGCGGCGTTCAAACGGTTTACGGTCGATAGTGGCCAGCAACTTTCCTTTTTCAATATCGCTACCTGTCACTAAGTCGGTTTGAATAAGTCGACCTGAAACTTCAAAGCTTAAATCCACGGTTTTAACCGCCGAAACAACGGCGGGGAAAGTAAACTCATCAAAATCTGGAATGTTGCTAACGGTAGCCAATTTGACATAACGAGGCGCAGATTTTGATTGTTGCTCCACAGGTTCTTCTGAAGAGCATGCACTTAAGGTTGAAACCAATAAAACGCTTAAAAATAGAATGTGAGAGAATCGCATTACGGACATAGGTGTGTGTAATCCATTGTCAGGGTAAATGAAGTATAGACATGAGAACGTTAAGTAGTGACGCTTAAACACAAGCGCGAATAAGCAGTTATTACCTAAAGTAAACTAGTGAGTGCATTTTAGTGCGGTCGCATTGAAAAGTAAACTGTTCGGTGTAAAATGGTTAATCGCAATAACTGGCAAGGCAAAGGGGATTTATTTTGAGAGTTTCGATATGGTAGGCAATACGAGAACGCGTAGCGATATAAAACGCGAAGCCATCATTCAGGCTGCTACTCAGGCCTTTCAAGAGTTTGGCGTAAACGGCACCAGCATGGATAAGCTGGCTGAACTGGCGAATGTGTCAAAGCGCACTGTGTATAACCATTTCTCTACCAAAGAAGAGTTGGTGATGCACTTGGTTACGCAGCAGTGGCAATCAGCAATTCTCAATATAAATCAAGAATACGATAGCGCGCTTCCGATAGGCGAGCAGCTTGAAGACCTTATTTTGCAAGACATTGATTTTATGGTGAGCGAATCCCACTTAGATTTAGCGCGGGTGGCTATTGGCCATTTCTTTTACGAGCCAGATAAGCTAAAAGATGAAGTCGCACAGCTAAAAGCCCAAGAAACGGCAATGCATCGTTTCTTGAAAGATGCTAAAGCAGATAACAGACTCGCTTTTGATGATTTAGACCGGGTTGTTGAGGAAATTGACAGCTTAGTTAAAGGAAAGTGCTTTTGGCCTCAGCTTTTTAAAATTGAAGATACCTTGACCGATAATGACAAAAAAGATGTAGCGAAAAATACCGTCGCGCTCATCCTGAGCCGTTATGCTACGGCGTAGCGGCTGGCTTTTTCAAACGCTTTAAAGCCTACACGGGTTCTGAATACATTACCCTAATGTGCCTCCAACCTAAGATCCATGCAATTTAATACCATTACGACCTAATCCCCTTATAGCGTCGTAACCGACCAGACCGTGCATGAAAAACGCCGATATCGTTATTCTTTTGCGTGCCAAACGGCATTCACCCATCACTTCATCGCTTAACACTTACACAGCACTATAAGTTCATTGTGCTCGACAGATTTTGAGTGAGTTATTTGGCAGGCAAGCCAAACAGTGTTGAAACACAACAGCTGCTTTTAGATTTAAACGCTTAAAAATAGTGAAGCTCAAATCGCCGGTGCTAATGCGGCAAAGCCTGATAAATAAGGCACGTTTTCAAAAAGCCCCTTAATTAACCTTTTCTTAATCTTTCTGAGACAAAATCGATAGTCTTCGAACTTTTTTGCTTAAAAAGCGTGCTGTTTAGCGTTTTTTTAGACTAAAGATTAAGAAAATTTATAAAGAGTTTTTAAATTTTGATGTATTTGCTCTCGTCATTTTGACATTTTTTCTATATTATCCAGACCACAAATAGCAACTATTATTATTTGCAATTGCAAAAGGAATGAAAAGTTAAGCGGTTTGGAAGAGCTAGCGACTTAAAAAAGTTTTGCCGAATAATAAGGTTCTTGGTTGCCAACAAACACACAACACTTTGAAGAACACTTGGAGAGTAATTTTGAAATTCAAACTTACGAGTATTGCCACTGCGATAATGTTAAGCCCAGCTGTATTTGCTGCTGATATGGAAGACATTGAAAGACTGACGGTAGAAGGTAAGTACCTTTCAGTTAACCAGTCTAACTCTATTAAGAGCCCAACGCCTATCCTTGACGTGCCGCAAAGCTTGTCAATTATTACCGCGGAAGAAATTACGGCTCGCGGTATTACTAGCGTTGGTCAAATTATTGATTACACGCCAGGTGTTAATACTTCTCAAGGTGAAGGTCACCGTGATGCAGTGGTATTTCGTGGCGTACGTTCAACAGCCGACTTCTACTTAGATGGTAATCGCGATGACGTTCAATACTACCGTGCGCTTTACAACGTTGAACAAGTAGAAATTCTTCGTGGACCGAATGCATTGCTATTCGGCCGAGGCGGTACAGGCGGTATTTTAAATCGTGTATCTAAAAAGGCGAAAACGGGCGAAAAATTCGTAAACTATAACGTTTCTGCTAATACCTTTGGTGCTTACAATCTTCAATTAGATACCAACGTAGATACAGGCGAGAAATCTGCACTTCGTATCAATGCTATGTACGAAAGCTTAGATAATCATCGTGATTTCTACTATGGCGATCGCTACGGCTTTAACCCAACTGCACGTTTTGAAGTGAGCGACGATACCATTGTTGATGTGTCATACGAATATATCGATCATGAGCGCTTCATTGACCGTGGTGTGCCAACGGCAAACGGCGAACCTGTAGAAGCATTTGAAGAAATCGTATTTGGCGACCCGGAAAATAACTACCAAACGCTTGGTGCCGACGTATTTCGTGCAAACGTTGAACACAGTTTCTCTGACAACCTAAAAGGTAACTTCAACGCCTTTTACGGTGACTACGACAAAGTTTACTCAAACTTTTACGCTGCGGCTTATGACGCTGACGCTGAAGTGGTAACCCTAGACGGTTATGTAGATACTACTCAGCGTGAAAACCTTATCTTGTCTTCAAACTTAGTAGGCGAGTTCGCAACTGGCAGTATTGAGCATACGGTTATCTTTGGTGGTGAGGTTATCAATACCAAGTCGAATCAAGACCGTTATAACCCTGTATTTGATTCTACAGATGGCGATAGAGAAGCGTTTAATGTAACACACCCGCTTAGTTTCAGAGGCCTAACTGGTACTAACTCAGTTGGCGAAACAGTTACTGCTACTTTTAGTGATGTAAACGACGATACACACGTAGACCTTGATGTTTACTCTTTTTACGTGCAAGACGAAATTGCACTATCAGAAAACTTCGACCTAGTGCTAGGCGCACGCTTTGATAGCTTCGATATTGAAGTGTTTAATGTTGTTGCAGCTGAAACGCGCAGCAGAAAAGACGAAGAAGTATCACCACGTGCGGGCCTTGTTTACAAGCCGCAAGAGAATATCTCTATCTATGCAAGCTACAGCGAGTCATTCCTACCACGCAGTGGCGAGCAGTATGCGAATATCAACGGTGATGCAGACGCGCTTGACCCAGATACTTTCACTAACCAAGAAATTGGTATTAAGTGGGACTTCAGTGAGAGCATGAGCTTTACCGCAGCTATCTTTGAAAATGAGCAAACGTCTCTTGATAACGACCCTAACGATGCAGAGAGCTTCATAGAAGTTGATTCAGATGTATCAGGTTTTGAGCTTCAGCTTCAAGGTTATATCACTGATAAGTGGTACGTTACTGCTAACTACAGCAACCTAGACGGCGAGAATGCAAGTGGCGTGGAGCTTCGTGAGCTACCTGAAAATACCATGTCGGTATGGACGACTTATGAAGTAAATGACGTATTTGGCTTCGGCATTGGCGCAACATACCAAGATGAAAGCAAGGTATCGACAAGCGCTACGTCACCTGTACTGCCAAGCTATACCCGTGTTGATGCATCGGCGTACTACACACTTAGCGACAAAACACGTCTTCAGCTGAACGTTGAAAACCTAACTGATACGCTTTACTTCCCTAATGCACACTCTACGCATCAGGTTACAGTTGGCGCACCAATCAACGCGCGTTTATCTCTGATTGGTTCTTTCTAAGTAAAACTGAAAGATTACCTATTGAACTTAAAAGCCATTCGTGAAAGCGAATGGCTTTTTTATTTTGCAGAAAAGTCGTTCCAAGCGCCCTTGGTGTTATAAACGTATTTGCCGCTAATAGTGTTTTACCTTCATACTGACTAAGTCAGCAAGTCAGCAAGTCAGCAAGTCAGCAAGTCAGCAAGTCAGCAAGTCAGCAAGTCAGCAAGTCAGCAAGTCAGCGTTAACCCTGTTTTGCGAAGTCGATAAGTGTCTGTCCATCCATGCGATAGCCTAACCATTCACTCTTAGGTTTTGCGCCTAACGATTCATAGAAATCGATAGCTGGCTTATTCCAATCTAAAACACTCCACTCAAAACGGCCGCAGTCGTTTTCTACCGCTGTTTTTGCTAAATGTTGCAGCAGCGCTTTACCAGCCCCTAAGCCTCGGGATTTAGGTGAAACATAAAGATCTTCAAGATAAAGCCCGTTGCGACCTTGCCAAGTTGAGTAGTTGAAGAAGTACACAGCAAAGCCAATAGGAACGGTGTTATTTTCGCAAATAACACAGTGTGCGGTGGAGCCTTCGCCAAATAGTGTTCTTAAAAGCGCTTCCTCTGAAGCTTCTACTTCATGCTCAGCCTTTTCATAAATGGCGAGTTCTAGAATGAATTGGCGAATTTGTGAAATATCGTCAGGTGTTGCTGGTCTTATTGAAATTGCGTTATTCATAGTGTTTTCTCTTCAATAGGCTCGAAAAAAATGAGCCTCGAAGGCTCATTTTTAAAGTTAAATGCGTTTCTAACACTAACTAGTGAACGGCTATATAGTGAGTGCTATCCGCTAGTCAGTTGTTAGTTAACTGCTAGTCAAGTGGGCCAGCAGGCTGAGGTGTATGTGCTTGATCCGTGTTGTTGTTTTCGACTTCGCTACTAGACTTTCTGCGTAATACTTTTCTTTTTATGAACGAAAAAGGACCACGTAAATCTAGCAGTATTAAGTACAAACAAGGTACCAAGATGAGTGTTACTAAAGTCGCATAAAGCACCGCAAAGCCAAGCGCAGCCGCCATAGGTACCACAAATGCTGCCTGTAGGCTGGTTTCAAACATAATTGGCAATACGCCCGCAAATGTAGTGATTGAGGTTAACGTAATTGCCCTAAAGCGCGCGGTACCGGCCTCAGTTACCGCTTCTTTTATACTGTAGCCTTGTGCACGGCGCTGATTCACAAAGTCCGTCATAACCAGCGAGTCGTTGATAACAACCCCCGCTGCTGCAATAAGGCCAAAGTTAGACATCATAGATAGGTCTAGGCCTAGTACAAAGTGGCCGAACACTGCACCTGTAAAGCTAAATGGAATAACCGACATAATGATAAGCGGTTGCCCATAACTTTTTAGCGGAACAGCTAAAAGGATATACACCATGATCATGGCCGCTAAGAAGAAGAGTATTTGCTCGTTTTGCTGTGCCTGCTGCTCTTCAATATCACCGCCAAGTTCAGTCATGACCGATGGGAACGACTCTTTAAGCTGAGGCAGTAGTTTGTCTTGAATTTCAGTGACAACCTCGTTAGGTTCAACTTTTTCCTCATCAATGTTGCCCCAGATATAAACGCTGCGATAACCACCTTCACGACGAATGTAGCTAATCCCAGGCTTTTCTTCTAAAGCAACCACGTCACCAAGCATCACTTCTTGGCCGTTAGGCGTTTTGATTAAAGAGTACTTCAAGTCAGCAAAACGTTCGCGGGTAAGTTCAGGATAGCGAACCATGACTCTAACTTCTTCACCGTTGCGGATAACACGCTGTGCTTCGCCGCCGTAAAAGCCCGCACCAACCTGAGAGGCGATATTAGAAAGGGTAAGCCCCAAATCGTAGGCAACCGGAAGTAGGGTCATTTGTACTTCTTTGCTCGGTGGGTCGATAGTTGAGCTTACGTCAAACAGGCCTTCTTGCTGCTGCAGCATTTCAATGAACTTAAGGCCTGCCGCATTTAAGGTGTCAATGTCTGGGCCAAATAGTAGATAACCGAATTCACCGTCGTCACCGTCACCGTTTACATCATCAACTACGGTAAAAGACTTCATACCGGTAATTTCAGGAATGGCTTCGCGCCAACGTCGGGCAAGCTCAAAGGTGTCGATAGGGCGGTCTTCTTCATTAACCAGTGGTGTAAGTATGCGCCCTTCATTGCTGTCTTCGTTAAAGGCGAGTCGGTCGCGAATCATGCCTTGGCCAAATTCATCAATGATCTGCTCTTCAACATCAAGAATGGTTTGCTCAACAATTTTAAGCGCATTGATAGTGGCTAGATCAGAAACGTTTTCGTTCATCTCTATTTTTACGCTAGGGAAGTCGTGAGGCACTTTAGGGTTTGGCACCATGCGCACATAGTTCGCGCCAATCAGGCCCATGCTAAGCATTAACATAGCCACGAACATCATAAGTACTGCCCAACGCCATTCAATGGCTTTCGTAACAGTACGCTTGTATGGGCCATTAACAAAAGCAAAGAAGCCTTTGTTAAAGCGTGCACGCCAGCTATCTTGCCTTACGGGTGAGAATTTCGTGTGGGCTAAATGCGCGGGCAAGATTAGTTTTGACTCAATTAAACTAAATACCAAACACAAAATAACTACCACAGCGATGTTATAGAAGAATGCACCTTCAGGGCCACTGCTCAGTGTAAATGGAGCAAATACCGCGATGGTAGTTAACACACCAAAGGTAGCTGGGGTAGCCACGCGTTTAGCGCCGCGAACCACGTTATCGACGCCGCCACCCTTGCTTTCAATTTCGGTGTAGGCACTTTCCCCAATAACAATGGCGTCATCAACCACAATGCCCAGCACCATAATGAACGCAAAGAGCGAAAGAATATTAATGCTTACACCGAAAACCGGCATAAGCATCATTGCACCTAAGAAACACACCGGTAGGCCGACCATAACCCATAGCGCTAAACGAAAGCGCAAGAAAAGGGTAAGCATAAACGCGACGAGTACAGACCCTTGAACAAGGTTCGATAACATCATGTCTAAGCGTGCGTTAAGGTAGTAGGTCATATCCACTAAAACTTCCAGGCTGACGCCCTGAGGAAGGGTCTCATTTCTCTGGTCGATATAGGCTTTAACCGTTTCAGCTACAGGAATAGTGTTTTGGGTTTTAGTGGCTTTAACGGCGATGTAGATGGCGTTCATGCCGTTGTACTTAAAGTAACGTTCACCCTCAACAAATCCATCATTGATATAGGCAACATCGCCTAAGGTTACTTTTGCGCCACCAGTGCCAATTTTAATTGGGATTTGTTTGAACTCGTCGCCGCTGTAGTATTGATTTTCAACGCGAACTGACACTATTCCTGAATTAGTTCTTAGCTGGCCTGCAGAGATATTTGCTGAATAACTATTAATGGCTTGGGTAACATCGGCAATGGTTAAGCCGTACTTTCTTAGCGTATCGGGCTTAATTTCAATAGCAATTTCATCATCGGGCGTATTGGCTTCCACCAAGGAAATAGAGCCAAGCTGAAGTAGTTCATCTTCTACTTCTTTAGCTAGCACTTTTAGCTCCGACAGCGGCAAGTCGCCAACAATCGGCATTTCGATAACTTGCTGCTGGAACTCTACTTGCGAAACGTTAACAGGCTCCATGCCGGCTGGAAAGGTAGCAATACTGTCTACGCGAAGCTTAACCTTGTCTAAAACGTCAGTCAGTTCAGCTTTAGTATCAATTTCCAAGGTGACTGCGCCGCCACCCCGAAATGCTCTAGATACAGTACGCTTAATTTCAGTGATGTCTTTTACCGCTTCCTCAACTTTGATGAAGATACTTTCTTCAATTTCTTGCGGAGAAGCGCCAGGGTAGTTGGCTTCAACGGTAATATAATTAATTTCGATGTTAGGAAACATCTGACGCTGAATAGTAAAGTAGCTGGCTATACCCATGACAATAATGAAGAACATCAGAAGGTTGGCCGCTACAGAGTTTCTTGCAAACCAAGAAATAATGCCGCTTTGCGTATTGTTATGATTTTCCATGACAGCTCCTTAGTTAGCTTGTGCTGTCACAATTTCAGTCGTAGTCTCAATAACCTTAACCGGCATGCCGTTTTGCGGGTATTCAGGCAGACTCATTACCACTTTTTTCGCGTCGAAATCACCTTGTATGAGGAAGTCGCCATTTTCTTCACGGACAACCACAACTTTATGAGATTTCAATCGGTCTTCATCGTCAAGAGTCCACAGCATGCGATTGGTTACCAATTCCTGTGGTACACGGTATACGTCACTCAACGTTTTACCTTCAAAAGCTATGGTGCTGTATGAACCAAATTTAACAATAGGTTTGGTTGAGTTAATTGAGTAAGGGTCTTCGATACGCGCTACGAAATAGCTCATACGTGTGGTGTTATCTACCACACCAGTATCTCTGTGAATGGTGCCTTTAACAGTAGCGCCCTGAACATCGTCAACTTCTATCGCAATTTCACTACCTATTGTGTTTTCTGAAAGAAAAACACGGTCAAAACCAGCAATAGGGAAAGTGACTTCGGCGTACTCTATATTATTGAGAACCGCAACTGGGGAGCCTTGTGTAACATAGTCACCGGTGCTGATGTCTCTTGATACGATAAGTGCATCGTAAGGCGCTTTCACCTTGCAGTTATCTAAATCACGTTTTGCTATTTTGAGCTGGGCTTCGGCTGATTTAACGCCAGCTTTCGCGCTCATAACTTGCGGTTTGCGAAGGTATAGGTCGGTTACCCGTGCGTTCGGCATTGTTTTCGCTTCTTTGGCGGCCACTTCTGCCTGTGCTTCTTCTTGAATAAGCTGTGCTTGGGCGCTTGCAAGGTTTGCTTCTGCTAATAATAGGGCCGCTTCATAGGCATCGGCTTCTATTTCAAACAGGGTTTCGCCACGCCTGACTAAACCACCGCTTACAAACTTGGGGTTCCACCTCTGGACTTCACCCGATACTTGCGCAGCAAGATTCGTGCTCTCAAGTGGCATGATTTCGCCATAAGAAGTCAGTTGAACGCGCACATCCTCTGGCGATAACGCTTCAATAGTGACGGTTGGGCGAGTATCAACCTCTTCGGTAATCGCACTGTCGGAAGCAGAAGCTTCGATTCCTTTCATACCTAAATAGCCTACTAGTAAGACACCAATAGGTAACGCAACTTTCATCCATTTCATGGCTAAATCTACTTTTATAGCGAATACTTTACATAGTGTAGCGCTAAAGTGTTTCAGGAATACAGCGCAAATGTAACGAAACATGAGTCAATTTTGTGTAAAGGACACAAAATTATTGATTACTGTACTTTTAAAGGCGATGAGCTAGATAAAGGTGACGAGCTTATAGATGAAGAGGCACATACACGATTGCGACCGTTGTCTTTTGCATAATAAAGCGCTTGGTCTGCACAACGTATAGCACTTGATATATCTGTATCAATTGTGACTTCACTTACGCCAAAGCTACTGGTGACGTGGATCTTACTGCCATCTATATTCAATGGGGCCTTGCTGAGTACTTCTTTTATACTTTCTAATGCGTTCACCGCACCGGCTTCGTCGGTATCGGCAAAGATGAACATAAATTCTTCACCGCCCCATCGCGCGAGTATATCTTGCGCGCGAAGCCGAGAGCTAAAGATTTTAGCAATTTGTCGAAGCACCTTATCGCCTTGTTCGTGACCAAGGGTATCGTTTATGCTTTTGAATCTATCTACATCGGCAATGGCAACAGAGAAAGGACGTTTACTGCGTAGCATTCTTGCGTATTCTCTGTCTAAGCACTGCTGGGCACCACGTCGATTCAACAAATTCGTTAAATGGTCGTGTTTAGCTTGTCTCTCAAATTGTTCACTAAGATAGAGTGCGGTGTCGTAACTTTTTTGTCTGCTGTATTCGTAAAAAGCAGATAAAAAAGACACGGTTAGAAAGGAGTAGAGTAGGCGAGTTTTAAACGCATAGGTGTAGTTGGCAACAAAGGCTGCATCGTTAAACCCAAATAGAAGGATTGCGCAGGTAATTGTAAAGGCGATAAGAGCCAGTAGGCCGCGAACAAAACCAGCGAAAAACATAGTAACCGGTGGAACCAGGTACATCCAAAGTGGGCCGGTGTTGTCTTTACCACCAGTAATGATCAAAAGTAACGTTAGTACCATCAAACAGCTTATTAGTAGCGTAATAGACCATGTGCGAGCGCTAGCTGAAGAAAAGCGTACCTGTAACTGCTGCGAGACGGCAAAAACAACACTCGCAATATAAAGCGTTGTAGATAGCGAATACTCCGCGTCGATTAAGGCACGAGTTCCAAGCAAAAACGTAATAGACATACCAACGGCGGCAAACAAGTTGACCACAATAATGCGCCTGTTAGTTTCGTCTTTATGGTGGCTTTTTACGCCACTGAATACATATTGCTTTAACCGGCTGAGCATAATTAGCTTTGTTGGTTAATCGTTATATTCATATCTATCGCCAGCTTTTCTATCGCTGACCTCATGGCTTTTATGCTGGATGCAAAGCCATCGTTGCTAAGCGGAGCCTTGAACGTAAATGAGTGAATGCTGGCTGCTTCTGAAGCACGCGAAATTGAGTATTGCCCGGAAAATATTACTTCGCCTTCGTATGTGCTGACAAAATCATTGATGTATAAAGATATATGCGGTGCTTCTTCACTTGCATAATGGTCGGGGCGAACAAGCGCTACATTATTCGCTTTTAGCGCACTAGCGAGGGCTTTAGTAAGCCCTTCATCTACGGGCTCTGCCCATAAATGGCTGGTAGAAATGTGAAGATTAGTGTCGCTGGTTTGATACACCAAGCCTCTATGCTTTAAATACTCTGGCAATGTTACTTTATCTAAAACGATACTTTGTTTCGCCTCGCGCTCTAAAACAGAAGCACCGTTCGTTGCGTGCAGTAAGTAATAAGTCAGTGCATTAGGGGCGCTACTGCATGCAGATAAAAAAGAAAACAATACAGCTAAAATAATGATTTTTAGCGATTTGTTATCCTTACTGAAAGAAAAAGTCTTAACCTGCATTATCATATAATTTAATCCTTTCTTCCCTGTTTACGGGTACGCTACCTTGAGTATCGGGTAGGTTTTGCAATCTTTCCAAAAATAAAGTTTAGGGTATATGCCCAATTAGTAGAATTAGGGCATATCTTGTCTATATTCAGACTTATTCACTTTCACTATTTATATAACTATTCATTTTTTGCGCCAAGCTGAATGTTTTGTGTACAGTTTTGTGAGGCAGCATCTTAAATAGTCACATCAATTCTTTGCCTTGGGCTGAATATCTGCCTCCCCATCTTTGGAAAATATCAAGCTGTTCGGAGACTGATTTAATTGCAAAAGCAACGGCTGAATATTGCGCATGGTTTCTTGCAAGGCATCGACGGTTTCTTTAATTTCAGATTGATTAAAGCCACCCTCACTGTAATTTTTCAGTAGGCTATCGAGGCTCACAAGAACCTGATTTAGATTACTGTTAAGGGCTTTGGCATCAATGTCTGCAATAAGTAAATCGAAGTCGTCACTCGCGGTTTCTACTGATTCTGCCGCTAGACGCATATCTTCAACGGCCAGCTGTACGTTCTCAACCATTTCTTTAAGGGGGAGCTGATTAATTTTATCTAAGATCGCATCAGCTTTTTGCGTTAACTGAGTAAACTCGTTACTTACGGTAGGAATTACCTCATAACCGTTAATGACGGCGATTTCATTGCCGGCGTCAGCGTCAGGAATATGCTGTAAGTCTACGTAAAGACCACCTGTTAAAACATTACCCATGCGAAGCGAGGCCCTTAGATCTCGGTGCAGCCAATTTCTAATGGTCTGCTTTATGGCACTTAGCCCTTCTTCGGTATCAGGTTGTCGCGCCTTCCCTGGGTAGATGTTGATGAGCACTGGAATAGGGTAGTCCCTTTCCAGAATGTTTCCTTCAACAGCAGGGAACGAGTTAATTGCTGTGACGTTACCAATCTCAATGCCTCGATATTCAACGGGGGCTCCGACAGTGAGCCCTCTCACACTTTCATCGATGAGCAAAAGGTATTCAGCAGCCACTTTATAACGGGCATCTGAGGCAGAGGTACTGTCGCCATAAATAGTAAAAAAGGCGTTGTCTAATACCTGTTCACCCTTTGGTACGCCTTCAGGAATGCCAAAGGTAATGCCATTGGCTAATAAGGTTTCTAAACTTCCGGTTTCTACACTGACCCCATTTGATTCAAGTAGAAGTTTTACGCCACTGACATCCCAAAAGCGGGTCGTGTTAGTAATTAGCTTGTGGTAGGGCGCTTCAATGAATGCGTCGTAATATACGACACGCTCTTCAATGTTAAATGTGGCATCTTCAAACTCGCCAACTTTAAAACCCTTGTAGATGATGGGGTCGCCAGGTTTATAGGCAAACTCGTCGTCGCTTTTTAGCATAACGTGAAGGCCAGGGGTACCAGGCGGCGTAACGGGTGGGCGCTCAAGCGCAGTGAAATGCAGCTGCTCTTTGCCTTTGTCGTCAGCCGACATCGCAATATAACTACCAGATAAAAGGGTATTGAGCCCAGATACCTCCGAAAAACTAATACGAGGAGCTACCACCCAGAACTTTGCATTTTCATTGAGCAGGTGGGTCGCACTAGCATCAATTCTAGCCGTAACAAGCACACCGTTTAAATCGGGGTTCAGTGTTATTTTCTTTACCTGACCAATGTCTAAGTCGCGCACTTTTATTGGAGTCTTGTTTACTTCAATACCGGAAGCTGATTGAAGCTCAATGGTTATAAGTGGGCCTTGGTTTTTCCATTGGTAATAAACCATCCAGCCACCAATAACGATAACAAGAATTGGAATAATCCAAATGCGAGAGACTGATGAAGTGGGCTTAACTTTTGCCTCGTTAATGTTGGGGTCGTTTGTGGTCATGGTAATTGTTTCCACTGCTGCCAAATAAGCCTCGAATCAAATGTCATCGCGGCTATCATTGTTACAAATACTACGGCGCAAAAGGCGAGTGCCGCTTGGCCCGGATAAATAGACATAGTGTTTCCCATCTGTATGAGAGACACCAGTACTGCTACCACAAAAACGTCTATCATCGACCAGCGACCTATTGCCTCGGTAATGCGGTAGTAACGTATACGTAATTGTTTTGAAGTGGTTTTCTCTCGCTGTACGGAAAAATTAAGCCAAGCAAGAATTAATATTTTCGCAACCGGAACAACCACACTGGCAATTAAGATGATTATCGCTACCGGATACGAGCCAGATTCCCAAAGTGAAATAACACCGCCAATAATGGTATTTGGTGTTTCTTGACCAAAAAATTCAGTATACATAATTGGCAGCATATTAGCAGGAATATATAAAATACAAGCGGTTAACAATAATGCCCATGTGCGCTGAATACTCACTTGCGCTTGTTTTTCGCATAGAGGTTTGGGTTGTGGAGGCTGACCTTGTGACATCCACAAGGCATAACTTGTCGTGTCGAATTGATATATACAAAGGGCAGTAAATGCTGAAAAGCCGACAAATGCATAAAACGATAGCCCTATAGATACATCGGCTAACTCGGTTATTTTAATTAGACTGACCAAGGTTCCTACTAGAAATATCTCAGCCATGCTCCATGGCAAAAGCGCTTTGACCAGCTTATACAGTCTAGCCAAGTAAAAGGGGCGACGGTTTTGTATTTGGGCTAAAGAAAGCAGTAACAGACCAGCGAGGACCATTCCGGGTAGTAATAGCGTGGCTAAACTGGTTATTATCGCAAGGGATAAGTAGTCATTTTCAATGAGCACGGTAATGCCCGTTGGCAAGTCGATACTATGCTTCTGCCCGCTCGCTTTAAATGTCAAAAAGTTAAAGGGTAACGAGAGCAATAAAAAAATAAGCGCGCTGAAAGCATAAGCGAGTAGCTTTTCGCTGGCACCGACGCGATACGAAACTAACGTGTGGCTGCAAACAGGGCAAACTGCTCTTTGTCTGTGCGCTAGTGCGGGTATGTGAACCTTAGTATGGCATTGCTCACAAACTATAGATAACGTATTAGATTCAGCCATAAAGTTTTATTGCGCCACTTTTTATACACTGGATTTATGATAGAGAGTAGCTTGATGAAATAACTCGTTGTTTTTTGAATTCAACAGAATAGCGTATTGCGGCCACATCGGGAAGTAAAGTCATTCGTGTTCAGAAACATAACAACAATAATTGACGATTAAATGATGGAAACAACAAACGAAATTCGTGGTACCTACAGAAAAGTTAAAAAACAAGGAAATCGCTTATTGCTAAAAAGGCGCATTGGCTTTTTGCGCTTTTGGGGAAGTATCACTTTTGCTCAGCGTTGCTACTTTCTGGCAACTGCAATGCTTTTATTACAGCTTTTTTTTGATGTTAAAAGTGGCTTATTTGAAACGGTCATGTTTGGCTTTGCCCTTAGTGGTATTGTAAGTGAAACTTGGCCAAGGTTTATGGCGCTTTGGAATAGTTTACCGGGTAAAGCGGTAATTTTGTTTGTCTATGCCGTTATCGCAAATTTTGCCCTCGCTTCTGCTAGCGGGTTAGTAAATAGTATAACCGGTGTTTCCGCAGGTGCGCTGCCCTACAGCCACAATTTCGCGCTTATACTTATGGTGCCAAGTTGGTTCTTTGTCACCACGTTAATGGCACTTGTTGGCGGAATGCTAGTTATTTTTATTTATCTGTTTTTTCTACTACTACTCAAGCCCTTTGGTGTGCAAAAACTGTGGCATAAGCCTGGTTATCGCTATGTTTTGTCTACCGCTGTGGCGCGGTTTGTTTGGACATTAGGTGTAGCGCTTCAGCTTAGCTTGTTAGCAGGGCAAGTAGGGCTACTTTCCGAGTTTAGTGCTGAAAGCACAAGCCAGCTGATCACAATCGAAAACGAGACAGAAACGTCGATTGAGGACAGTGAGGTTCCACCCATTGACAAACAAGCAGAAGATACTTCTGAACTGGAAGACGATTTAACCGCGCTTCTCACCGACGCCAAGGAAAAAAGTATTCGCTATAAAAAAGCACAACGCCAAGCGTTGGCTAGTTTTATTTATGAGTTTGAAGCGGATTCACGTTCGCGCTGTGCTCACCCTGAAGGAACGCGCGTCATCGAGCTTAATGATTACGAGATATTACAAATAACGCAAACGCCCGAAGATGAAATTGGCTACACGTATACAGTAGAGCCTTGTCGTTCAGCTGCTATTGGGCTCGATTAAAACGCTCCGCTTTTTTCGTTCATAGTTTGCAGGGCCATCGCAGATCTAGATTAAATGTACAAATGGCGATACCTTGATTACGCTTTAAGAGTATCTGCCGTGAGTATATAGCTACTTGGCATCTCGTACACACCTAACGCTAAACATATAGTCTTTGTTAAGCTTTGCCCTTCTAATTTCGCCCTTATGTGAGTTCCACCACGAATAGGCGAGGGTGCGGGCGTACGCCTCTTTATCAGTGGCGCTAGTACTTGTCCAAAACTCGGTGTACATGCCTTGCGTGATATACCAGTTGCCTATTTTTACACCTGCTGGCATAGCGCCAAAGTGGAATTGATTAACTTTAGCCTGATCAAACTTTTTAAATAGGGTATCGGGCTGTTCTGCTTTTAAAGTAATAGCAATATCGTTATTTCCGCGCCAGCCCTCTTTCGAAAGCTCGCGTTGTGCTATACCAATAGCGAGTTCCATACTTTGCCAATCTTCATCGGTAGCTATACGCCATCCACTAGGACACAGCTTTCGCTGGTCATTTACGTCTTGCCAATGATAAAGCCTTCCATATTTAAGTAGGTTCTTTTTGTCATCTTTTGGAATAAACCCTGATGCAACAGGGCTTCCATCTTGAAATTGGGTAGCTCTTAGGTTCTCTGCAAACCATTCAAGTTTACCTATTTTAACGGTTTTATAGCGATTACCTTCTAAATCTTGAAAAGTACTCACAGTGTTTTCAATTTCTTTGCTTGTGCCATTAATCGATGCAGGCTCTGCGGGCGTAGATGTCATCATAAAAAATCCTAAGAATGAGGCAGCACTTATCATGTTGTGAAAACTCAATTTAGCAGCTAAAACGACCAGGCAAAGCCTGTTGCTTCTTCTGACACGGCCCAAAGCTTTGTTAGCACTTTTTTGTCTACGACAAAATCCTCTAATTTACATTCTCCAACGGGACCGCCAAAATTCATTAGACCCGTTGGACCATAATAGGCACGCTGTTTAATGTTATCTTCGGTGGCACACATCACTTCAGGGTAGGCACCTTTCTCTGCAGATTGAGCCAAGCCTATTTTCACCATAAAAGACCAAGAAATGCGTGTTAAAAAGCTAGCGCTTTCTCGTATAAGAGTAGTGTTCGAAGCGCCGGGGTGACACACAAATACCTTCGCTTGCTTGTTATGTGCTTTTACTTTGTCTTGAAGCTCGTATGCAAACATCATTTGCGCCAGTTTACTCTGACTGTATACCTTATTGGGGTTGTAATTTTTGTCCCAGTTCATGTCGTCAAACTGCATGGTTCTTAACCCCATTTTGTGTCCTTCACTGGCAACGACTACAATGCGTCCCTTCGATTCATTAATACGATCAAATAACAAACCGCACAGTAAAAAGTGCCCGTAGTGGTTAACGCCTAATTGACTTTCAAAGCCATCTTCAGTGAATTGTTGCGTTGAAATCTGCGCAATAGCAGCATTACAAATCAGCGCGTCAATCACTGGAACGCACGTTAGAATTTCTTTAGCTGATTGTCTCACAGCATTAAGGCTGCTTAGATCAAGGCGTATATAGCTGACATTGGCATTGTCGCCAAACTCTTGTTTTAGCGTAGCGATAGCGTCATGGGATTTGCTCGGGCTTCGGTTCAGCATGACTACTTTCGCACCTTTTGAAAGCAAAATTCGTGTTGCTTCATACCCCGCGCCCGTATTTGCGCCTGTTATTAAAAATGTCTTATCTTTTGCGTTTTCAATACTCGAAGGAGTCCACCCGCCTTTTCCAAATTGATTGCTCTTTGCCATCTGCTTAGCACCTTCTGTCACTAAAATTTGTATATTTGTAATATAATGACTATTGCTACGCTTAAATAGGCGATAAGCTCTTTAAAATTTGCCTATTCGTATCACTTTGTTGTTTTGAGTAAAATTTGTTGCTAGATTTCAAAACGAAAAACAGAGTAAAGCACGTAACGTAAATAAATGGTGAGGTAGTGGTTTAAAACGCTATGAACAAAACACTATGAACAAAGCACTAATAAAGCAGTTAATTGAAGAGAAAGTGGAAAACAGCGGCTTATACGATACCGGGATCGATGGTGTTCAACTTTTTAAAATAACACAGCCCATCGAATGTGCTCCTGTAGTATACGAACCGTCACTAACTGCCATTGTTCACGGTGGTAAAGAAGCCATTTTGAATGGGGATAAGCATACGTTTAATACCAGTAAATACACGTGCTGCACTATGTCTATGCCTGTAGAAGCGGGTATTCCCGACGCTTCGGAAGATAGTCCTCTATTGGGTGTATATATTTCATTAAATAGCAGAATGATGACTGATTTAGCCATAGAGTTTGAAAGTGTAGGCGGTAATTTTCGTCAATCGTCAGCTTCGTCTGTACCCTCGGGTATTGCTTCTGCACATTGGGATGCTGATTTCACCGAAGCTTTATACCGCTTACTTCTGCTCACCGATAACGCTACCGATATAGCTATGTTATCGAGTGCACGCTCACGTGAACTGTATTACTCGGTATTGAAAGGGGAGGCTGGTAACACAGTAAGAGGTAGCTTTGGGTTAGGTAACGCCATAGGGCGCGCTATTGAATACCTGGCCTCCCATGTGGCTGAGAATGTCACTATTGACGATATGGCGAGCAAGGTTGGAATGAGTAAGGCTGTATTTCATCGTAAGTTTAAGCAAGCCACCAATATGTCGCCTATCCAGTTTGTAAAGTCGATGAGATTAAACAACGCGGCAAAACGTATAGCTGACGGCACAAATGTAAGTGTTGCAGCGATGGATGTCGGCTATGTAAGCTCATCGCAATTTAGCCGAGATTTTAAGCGAATGTATGGCTTGTCGCCGAAGCAATGGGAAAAAGAGAATAAAGCTAGAGCCGCGACTATGTTGCAGTAGTTTAGTCAAAATGAGTTTCTGAATTAAAGCACATAAGCGATGGAGAAATAAAAAAGCTCGCGACAGTAGACTGTAGCGAGCTTTCGTTTCATTAGTACAGCAACACTGCTTAGAAGCTAGCGTTACCTGGTGTACGTGGGAATGGGATAACGTCACGTACGTTTTGCATGCCGGTTACGTATGCAACAAGACGTTCGAAACCTAGACCGAAACCTGAGTGAGGTACAGTGCCGTAGCGGCGAAGGTCGCGATACCATGCGTAATCTTCTTTAGATAGTCCCATTTCATCAAGACGAGCGTCGAATACATCTAAACGTTCTTCACGCTGTGAACCACCGATGATTTCACCGATACCTGGCGCTAGCACGTCCATTGCTGCAACGGTTTTGCCGTCATCGTTAATGCGCATGTAGAAGGCTTTAATATCTTTTGGATAGTTCTGCATGATGATAGGTGCACCAACATGCTCTTCGGCAAGGTAACGCTCATGCTCAGAAGACAAATCAATACCCCATTCAACCGGGAATTCGAATTTCTTGCCGCAATTTTGAAGAATTTCAATAGCGTCGGTGTAATCCATGCGAACGAAGTCAGAGCTAACTAGCTTTTCTAAACGCTCAACCGCGTCTTTTTTAATGCGCTGGGCGAAGAATGCCATATCATCAGGCAATTCTTCTAGTACCGCTTTACACACATACTTCAGCATGTCTTCAGCAAGCTGTGCTACGTCTTTTAATTCAGCAAACGCCACTTCAGGTTCAATCATCCAGAACTCGGCAAGGTGACGAGAGGTATTTGAGTTCTCTGCACGGAACGTAGGTCCGAAGGTGTATACCTTAGACATAGCCGTACAGTATGTTTCAACGTTAAGCTGACCTGATACTGTTAGGTAAGTTTCTTTACCGAAGAAATCTTCTGAGTAATCAACGTTGCCTTTATCGTCTAGTGGAAGATTCATCATATCAAGGGTTGATACGCGGAACATTTCACCTGCGCCTTCTGTATCGCTAGCCGTTAGAATTGGGGTAGAGATCCAGTAGTAGCCCTTTTCGTGGAAGAAGCGATGAATAGCTTGAGATAAACAGTTACGTACACGGGTGACCGCACCAATAACATTGGTACGCGGGCGCAGGTGTGCGTATTCACGTAGATATTCTATGCTGTGGCGCTTTGCCGCCATTGGGTAGGTATCAGGGTTTTCAACCAAACCGACAATTTCTACCTCGGTAGCATCAATTTCTAATGATTGCCCTTGGCCTTGCGATTCTTTCACTGTACCGGTTACCGACAATGAGCAACCAGCAGTAAGGCGCTGGATATCGGCGTAATTTGACAGAGAATTTAGCGCAATAACTTGTACAGGATCGAAGCAACTACCATCGTGTAGTGCAATAAATGATAACCCCGCTTTAGAGTCGCGGCGTGTTCTTACCCAACCCTTAACGGTTACCGATTCGCCAACGGCGTACTTACCTTTAAGCACGTCAACTACGGGCGCATGCGTCATGTTAATTTCTCCGTCTTACTGATCTTATGTTGTTGCTCGAATACGCATCGAGTGTATCAACCCAGTGCAATAAACTATGTATGAAAAATTGCACTAAAATTTGCTTTATGGTCAATGTTTTGGATTGCTGTGCCGATAAGTCTTTAATGTCGGTAAAATGCACTTTGAAGTTATGGTTAACTTCTTCATGTCATTTATGTATCGCGAATTATAAAAATAAGTATAAATAACGAGATACACCGAACGGAATTCGCTTCGGCGATGTAAAAATAACCAATGAAATACAATCCAATAGCACGCTAGTATACCCAACATAAAGCGGGATGCCAGAGAACAGAGTGACAAATGGGAAATAAAAATGATTCAGGCACGTCGGTACGTAACCAGCAGCAAACGCAGGGGGAATCGCAACGGGCGTCACAATCCTCTGCAACTGGCGATATTGACAGGCGTTCTATGACCTATGAGCAACTAGCTGAACGGCGTTCGACACCGCGCTCACAAACCCCCTTTTATAAGGTAATGCTTGGCCTCAACGTGTTCGGTTGGGTGGGAATGGTGGTGGTTCTTATATTGTTTCACTACGCTAGGCCCGACTTCATCAGTGGCGTTCAGCAGTATTGGGGAATAGAAGGGGATTCGTCTTGGTCTGAAGGTCATTTGTCTGCCATGACTATTATGCTGCAGATATGCTTAATAGTAAGCCTTGTTAGCATTGTCATGCGTGCAAGACGCAATCGTCGACGCACAGACTCCTTCGGCGTAAACCTTATAATTTTGTTTGCTATTGCGGCAATTAGTTTGATTACTCTTGCTACTACGCTGGGGTTATAGGGCAGGTTAACTAACGAAATTAATAGCGAGAAAATAAAAAAAGCTTGGCACTTTACGTCAGTAGAGCAGCCAAGCTTTTTGTTTTCAGTTAACTATTTTTACTTACGTTCTACAACTCGCGGCTTATATAAATGCTGCCTGAACTAACCAGTAGGTATAAGCAATGTAGGCAAGCACAAATGCTCCACCTTCTAGACGATTAAGACGACCTTGACGTTTAATACCGATACAGAAAATGAAAAGTGCCACGGTAGAGACAAACATAACCATTGCGTCACGGTATAAGAACTCAGCCCCTACTGTCATAGGTTGTATCGTCCCTGCAATACCCACAACGGTTAGGGTATTAAACATATTAGAGCCAATCACATTACCAATCGCTAAATCATGCTCGCCTTTTTTAACTGCCATTAATGATGAGGCGAGTTCGGGTAGTGATGTACCAATGGCTATCACCGTAAGCCCGATAATCGTATCACTTACGCCAAAGAAGGTTGCGTATTCCACTGCGCCCCACACAAGCATGCGAGAGCTTGCAACAAGTAGTAACAAACCGGCAATCAGCCATATAACATGGGTTTTAACGGTGCCTTCGTTGCTGTTGATTTCTTCGTCGTATTCTTCTGCGAGGGCGTCTTTATCGCCTTTCATTGCATGATAGATACTCCATGAAATCAGCAGTACAAATAGTCCTAGCAAAGAAAACGCATCATCTTTGGAAACCGTTAAATCCCATACCTGCCACACAGCAAAAAAAGTGATACCCAGTAATACGGGCAATTCTTTTTTGATAATTTCTGATCTGACCGCAATAGGGCTAATGACGGCGGTTAAGCCTAAAATTAGCAAAATGTTTGCGATATTCGAGCCGTAGGCATTTCCCAACGCAATGCCCGAGTTGCCCTGATACGCAGCGAAGATGGAGACGATGATTTCAGGAGCCGACGTACCAAACCCAATAATAAGCATACCTATTAAGAGGGGGGAAACACCAAAATGATTAGCGACTGATGCGGCGCCACCCACAAATTTTCCTGCACTCCAAAGCAGTACTGGTAAACCGATTAGAATAGCCAGACTGGCTAGTAACATACTTACTCCTCAAACCATTTGTATCGTTCCGCCCATTTCTATTTATAGGCAAAATTAATAAACAAAAGCTGTATCAATAGATTTAATTGTACATCAGTTTTAATTGTCATTTCGATGAAAAAAAGGCGTGCAGATTGTGCTATGCAAAATGAAAGTTAAGCGTAAACTTCGCGCCTAAATAACTGTGTACGCTATTTGAACAGCGCAGTTTAGTTGTTAACCGTCTTATCATTTTTTTAGAAGCGACATTAATGCACAACACCTTGATTGTTACTGATGATGTTACCCCTTTTCGTAACTCTTCATTAACCGTACTTACTTTTCAAGAATATCTTGCTGAGTTCCCAAAGTTAAACGAACCCAAAACCCGGGTTATCAATATTTGCGATACCACGCGATATTTGAGCGAGGGCTATTACTGTTCGCTGCTGGCTCAGGCGCGTAACCATTCGGTATTGCCATCAGTAAATACCGTTAATGATTTACGTATGGCCGAAGAGAAAAGTGTCGATCGCATCGCTTTTTCCTTACAGGTATCTCAAGACAACACTGAAATTAAAAATGAACCTATATTAGTACTTTTCGGTGAAGTGAAAGATCAGCGCTTTAAACGTTTGGCCCGCCAAGCGTTCGAAAAATATCCGTATCCGATATTGATGTTAAGCCTTGTGGTTACCGATAAAAGTGTTTTGCCCAAAACGAAGGGTAAAGCGCAAATTGAAGGCTTTGCCACGTTGCAGGCTAGAGCATTTAAAGATTTAGATGCAGTGCAGCAAGAACACTTCATTCAGCAGCTTGAAGTACACACAAAAATACAGTGGAAAGCAGGTAAAGCAAGTAAGCGCACGCGTTGGGATATGGCCATTTTGGTTAACCCTGAAGAGAGCACGCCGCCTAGTGATGAACGCGCCATTAAAAATTTTGTGAAAGCAGCTGAAAAAGTGGGTTTTCGCGCAGATGTGGTGAGTCGCCTGTCGCAAGAAGAATTGGGGCACTATGATGCATTGTTCATTCGTGAAACCACGGCGATTGACCATCATACTTACCGTTTAGCGCGTGCCGCAGAGCGAGAAGGCATAGTGGTTATGGACGATACGCAGTCAATTCTGCGCTGCTGTAACAAAGTGTACCTGCAGGACGCGTTTGCTTATCAGAAAGTACCGGCGCCGAAAGCCACGTTTGTATCGAGCGCTACCGATGAAGTATGCGAAAAACTCATAGCTGACTTTGGTTTGCCGCTTGTTTTAAAACTGCCAGAAAGCTCGTTTTCCCGCGGCGTGCATAAAGCTGAAAATAAAGAAGCGTTAAAAACGCGCTTAGAACAAATGCTGGCTGAATCGGCACTTGTTTTGGTTCAGGAATATATATTCACTGAATTCGACTGGCGAATTGGTGTATTAGGTGGCAAACCTATTTACGCTTGCCAATACTTTATGGTGCGCAACCATTGGCAAATTTACAACCACCAGGGAGACCGATTCTCTTCGGGTGGATTTGCCACAATGCCAACATTTGAAGTACCTAAGCCGGTGTTACAAGCTGCTATAAAGGCCGCTAAAGCGGTGGGTGACGGCTTGTATGGTGTAGACATCAAGCAAACCGGCAATGCAGTTTATGTTATTGAAGTGAACGACAACCCAAGTATCGACTCGGGTGTTGAAGACAAATATTTAGGCAAAGAACTGTACGAATTAATTATGCAGGAATTTGCTGACAGGTTGGAGCAAAGAGGGCGATGATCACATCGGCTGAGCGAGTAATTGAAGTGAATAATGCAAGTCCACAGGAAAGCGCAAATCGTGCATATGGCCTAGCTGAGGGCGCATCTAATACTAAATCGACAAATGGTGCCGGTGTGCCTTCTACACAGTCGAGTGTAGTGCTACGCGTTGCGACATTACACGATCTTGCTTCGCTTCAGCACATTGAGCAAACTTGTTTCACCACCGACAGGCTAAGTAAAAGCCGTTTCAAATTTTACATTGATGCCCAGCACGCAGAGCTTATTGTGGCCGAACGTGCACCCTCGAGTTTAGGCTCAAACCTTGACCAAAATAATCAAGGTTTAAATAGCATAGTAGGTTATGGACTGTTGCTGCTGCGACGCGGGACACAACTTACTAGGCTGTATTCTATTGCGGTTCTTCCGGAAGCGCGAGGGCTTGGCGTTGCTGAAAAGCTTATACATAGCTTGGGGGAGCGGGCGCTTTTGCGGGGAAAGCGATTTATGCGCTTGGAAGTGGCAGTAGGTAATGCTGGCGCCATTGCTCTGTATAAAAAATTAGGGTTTAGTCAATTTGGTATGTATACCGATTACTACGACGATCACACTGACGCATTACGTATGCAAAAAGTATTGGTGCCGAGTAAGTCAGTTAAGCCAGAGGTTTATCCGTGGTACCAACAGACGACTGATTTTACCTGCGGTCCGTCAGCATTAATGATGGCAATGTGTGCATTGAACAATCGCTATGAAATGACCCAAGAGAAAGAACTATCGTTGTGGCGTACTGCTACCACTATATTTATGATGTCAGGTCATGGCGGTTGCCACCCGGTAGGATTAGCGCTCGCCGCGGTAAACGAAGGTTATGCAGCGAAAGTGCTCATTAATCAGGATGTCCCGCTTTTTGTTGATGGCGTTAGAAATACTGACAAGAAAGCGATAGTCGAAAATGTTGAATCGCAGTTTATGGCAGAGGCACGTAAGAAAGGCATATCAGTTGCAATATCAGACTGGCCTATGGATGTTATTGACCAAACTCTTAAAGCTGGCGGAGCAGTATTATGCCTAATCAGTACATACGCATTTGATAAGAAAAAGGTGCCCCATTGGGTAGCAATAACTAGCTGCGATCCTCACTGTTACTATCTGCACGATCCAGATGCGAGCGACGGGCAGCCTGTTGAATATCAACACATTCCGGTTGCCCGCGAAGACTTTCTAAGACTTGCCAGCTATGGCACGCGTAAAGTAAGAACATTGGTGCTCCTTAAAAAGAAAAAGTAACACGATTCTTGTTATGGCCTCAGGCATGAAAAAGTGCCAGGGGCCTTAGTGATGCACTCGTGTAACATTAACCTTTTTATTCAATGTTTTGAGCTGCTTTACTAACTGAGATAGCTCTTTCACCGAACCTGAATAATCAATGTGTTTATTCATTTCCTGGCCTTTTACTGCACTCTTATATAGCGCTTCACTTTCAAAGCATGCAGTTTGTTTGTTTAGCGTGTTCCATTCCGCTTCTAGATCGCTTGGGATGCAATGACGTTTAGCAATAATTTTGTCTTTTATTTGCAACACTTTTCCGATCAATAATTGAGCATCTGTAGGCATAATGGTATCTCCTTTGCAATTTATTTAGGTAAGTCGCTGATTTTTGGTTTTTTACCTTTCGCTAGAAGAAATAAACCAATTGTTTGCATCTTACTGTTGAATAAAGAGTTGCATTATTGATGCCACGTTCAATAAGAAGGTGAGAATCCTTTTTCTGCGCGCTTGTAAGTTTGGAAATACCGTCTCAGCTCTTAAACTGCGCTCTTAAAAGACATGAGCAAAGCATCTTTATAATTTCAAAATGCTGAATAAGTAGATTTCGACAGAGAGCTAAAACAAGGGATTTATTCTCTTAACCGAATTTAAGAAGAAATGTTTACCCGTAAAATTATCGGGACTTCGAAGAAAAATGTTTTTGCCGAAGCTGCTCTAGTTTTAAGCTGGTGGTGTGGCTGGCGCCATTTATCAAAAACTTATCGATAATTCGCATTATTTCTAAAGCGAATGTTTTCTTAGCATCACGATTGAAAAATTGTGAAAAGCCGTTTTTTTCAGAAAGTACTGAATAAGCTTCTTTAGTAAGTTTGTCCATGCGCCTATTCGACTTTGGTCGTTTTACCAAAGTACAGTTCTGATTGGCTCGCTATTTATAAGAATAGCGTTTGGGTTTGTCCTTGATTTTCTTAACCTGACAATAGCAAAAATGCGGTGTCCAAATTAATAAATTAAGCAAAATAGCGGTAATAAGGCTAAAGACGATTGAGGAGGGGGTTAGCGGTACGGATGGACTAAAATTGTCGAGTACTCGATTTAGCGTGCTGTATTGAGAAGGCGAGGCCATAAACACTAGTTTTTCGAAATAGTGGCCGTGCTCAAGTTTTCTCATACCCTGCTCCAATGTGGTGATCTGGGCAAAGCGACTTGCTTTCATAGACGCATTCTCACGCACTACCGGCTCGCTATTTTTCTGTAAGCTGTCGAGCATAGCTTCCACAGAAGAAAATCCATGTTGTTTAGCGAGTACAGAAGAACTGGATACTTCATCTCTTAGTGCATCGTAGTAGCCATTCAAATATTGGCGATAGTGATCAGCTAAAATAGGTACCTGCAATGTAATAATGAATAAAACTGCAAAGACCACTTTATCAAGAACACGCACTACCATTAAAAACTCGCTATAAAATAATCAGTATTGTCGACTCATTAGTGACCCGCCTAATCGTTGACTTCTAACATCCGTTTATAGAAGCCTTTTAACGCTAGGGGCTCTCGACATTAATTCATCTCATATGACAAAAAGTAAGTGCTAAGCGTAACAACCTCTCACGCTATTTCAAGGCTGTATAAATCGCATGGGTTAACTTACTTAATTGCTCAGAAGATATGATATAGGGAGGCATAATGTATACCAGTTTACCAAAGGGCCTTATCCACACGCCTTCTTCGACGAAATGACGCTGAATTTCGGCAACATTGACTGGGTTTACTGTCTCAACCACCCCAATAGCGCCCAACACCCTAACATCAGCAACGCGGGGTAAGTCTGCACATTTTGCCAACTCGGTTTGTAATTGTTTCTCAATGGCGGGAACTTGTTGCTGCCAATGGTTCTCATTAATGAGTGATAAGCTAGCGTTTGCCACAGCACAAGCTAACGGATTACCCATATAAGTTGGGCCGTGCATAAAAACACCAGGCTCACCTTGGCAAACCCCTAAAGCCACGTCTTCGGTACACAAAGTAGCGGCTAACGTCATATAGCCGCCAGTAATCGCCTTGCCCAAGCACAAAATATCAGGCGAGATACCGGCATGTTCACAAGCGAAGAGCTTACCTGTACGGCCAAATCCAGTAGCAATCTCATCGCAAATTAAAAGAACATCATAGGTGTCACACAGTTGGCGACAACGTTTTAAGTATTCAGGATGGTAAATACGCATGCCACCTGCACCTTGAACGATAGGCTCTAGAATTAACGCCGCCATGGTGTGGTGATGCTTTTCAAAAATCTCTTCAAGTGGAAGAATGTCATCTTCGCTAAACGTTTGGCCAAAGCGAGTTTGAGGGGCAGGCGCAAAAATCTGCTTGCTTAGTACACCCTCAAATAAACTATGCATACCGTTAACGGGATCGCACACGCTCATTGCGGCAAAGGTGTCGCCGTGGTAGCCATTGCGCGGCGCGACAATGCGCGACTTCTCTGAGCGCCCTTGGCATGCCCAATACTGAATCGCCATTTTTATCGCTACTTCAACAGATACTGAGCCAGAGTCTGCCAAAAATACACGCTCCAAACCTGCCGGCACCATGTTAAGTAACGATTTACACACATCCACCGCCGGCTGGTGGGTAATACCGCCAAACATAACGTGAGAAAATGCGTCAATTTGCTTGTGCGCAGCATCGTTGAGTACAGGGTGGTTGTAGCCGTGAATTGCTGCCCACCAGCTAGACATGCCGTCTACTAGCACTTCACCGGTGGCCAAGGTAAGTTCGGCACCTTTTGCACCGACTACTTCATAGCATGGAAGGGGATTAACCGCCGAGGTATAGGGGTGCCAAATGTGTTGTTTATCAAATTCTATATTGTTCACAAATTAACCGTTGGTAAAGTTTTGAAAATGGTCAGAGTTGACAACTCGATATTGGGGCATAGACTAAGCCAGCAATAATAATTAGTAAAGGACAGTCAATGACGCTGGCTAGTGCGCCTTCTGCGCAAACGACAACTATTCGAAACGATTGGACCAAAGCCGAAGTCGAAGCTTTGTTTGCCATGCCATTTAACGATTTACTGTTTAATGCCCAAGTAGTGCATAGACAGCATTTTAATCCGAATGAAGTGCAGGTTAGCACGCTTTTGTCGATTAAAACCGGTGCATGCCCTGAAGACTGTAAGTACTGCCCACAAAGTGCCCGCTATGATACGGGCCTTGAGAAAGAGCGCCTGCTAGAAATTGAAAAAGTTATCCAGCGTGCGAAAGAGGCAAAGCAAGTAGGCTCAACCCGTTTTTGTATGGGGGCCGCTTGGCGAAATCCACGTGACAGAGACATGCCTTACATATTGAAAATGGTTGAAGAAGTGAAAAGCTTAGGGCTGGAAACCTGTATGACGTTGGGTATGCTAACCCGTGACCAAGCAGTTGCACTTAAACAAGCGGGTTTAGATTATTATAACCATAACTTAGACACCTCACCGGAATACTACGGCGATATTATTACCACTCGTACCTATCAAGACCGCTTAAATACGTTGGAAAATGTGCGGGCAGCGGGTATGAATGTTTGCTCAGGTGGCATTGTGGGCATGGGAGAAACGGTGAGCGACCGCGCCAGTATGCTGGTGCAGCTAGCAAACCTTCCCGAACAGCCGCAAAGTGTGCCTATTAATATGTTGGTAAAAGTTAAAGGTACGCCGCTAGATAGTGTAGAAGACCTAGACTATTTTGAGTTTATTCGCACCATTGCGGTTGCCCGCATCATGATGCCTAAGTCACACGTACGATTGTCGGCAGGCCGCGAAGCCATGAACGAGCAAATGCAGGCGCTATGCTTTATGGCGGGAGCCAATTCAATATTCTATGGTTGCAAGCTGCTAACTACCTCTAACCCTGATACCCACGAAGATGTCATGCTGTTTAAAAAGCTTGGAATCAATACTGAGCGTACGCGAGATTACTCTGATGAAGCGCATCAACAGGTATTAGAAGAGGAGATTGCACAGCAAGAACAGGCCAGCGACAGTAACGACTTGTTTATTGATGCAACCAAGCCTAAGGTAGCGGCAAAGAAACAGCAATTAACGGAGGCGTAATGGCCTTTAATTGGTTAGGCGATTCATTGAGCGCGCGTGCTCAGGAAGGCTTGCTGCGCCAGCGTAACTGTCAGCAGTACGAAAAAGACAGCATTATTTGCATAAATGGTGAGCACTACCTTAATTTTTCAAGCAATGACTACCTAGGCATGCGACAGCATGAAGGCGTATTGCAAAGTTGGGTTGAAGGGTTGGCGCAATTTGGTGGGGGCAGCGGCGCATCGCCCTTGGTCACGGGGCATACACAAGCTCATTTAGCGCTTGAAGCTTATATTGCCGATGGCTTAAACCGTGAATCAGCACTGCTGTTTAACTCTGGCTTTGCCGCTAATCAAGCATTGTGTATGGCACTTTTCCCTCACATGTCTCACGCTAGCAGTAGCGGGGCGCTTGGGCACATTATTGCTGACAAGCTCATGCATGCGTCCTTTTTAGAAGGTGCACAGTGTGTATCCGAGCGCGCCAAGCTTCGCCGCTTTAAGCATAACGATCTTAACCACTTAGAAAGCGTGCTTTCAGGTGTTTGCAATACCCCAATGCTTGCTGCGGATGCGCATAGCGAAATTGATGCTGACGCTAATTTTAAATCAAGCCAACAAGATATTCTTATTGCCAGCGAAGGCGTGTTTAGCATGGACGGTGATGCTGCGCCTTGCAAAGATATGGCCGATATCGCCGCGAAATACAATGCATGGTTTATGTTAGACGATGCACATGGCATGGGAGTTTTAGGCGAAAATGGTTTTGGTACTGTAGAAGCACTTGGCTTAAGCCAGCAACAGGTTCCAGTTGTTATGGGAACATTCGGGAAAGCAGTAGGCACAGCAGGCGCATTTATTGCCGGAAGCCAAACCCTTATCGATTATCTGGTGAATTTTTCTAAGCACTATGTGTATTCAACTGCCATGCCCCCAGCGCAAGCGGTGGCAACCTTATATTCACTCACCCATATCGCCAGTGATACCGCTCGTCGCGAATTGCTTACCAACAATATTTCCTATTTCAGAGAGTCGTTCCACAAACGTTTTGGACAGACACTCGATGCGAACAAGGAAAGTGATAATTCAGACCATATCACCTTGGGAGCTATCACCTTAGGAGCTATCACCTTAGGAACTTCGCAAAGCGCTATTCAGCCGGTTATTGTCGGCAGCCCAGAGCGGGCCGTTGCGTTAAGTGAAGGTCTAAAACAACGGGGGATTTGGGCAACTGCTATCCGGCAACCAACCGTACCGAAAAACCAAGACAGGCTGCGTATAACCTTAACCGCAAATCATACGACTCAAGATATCGATGTGT
Organism: Alteromonas sp. PRIM-21; assembly: GCF_027563165.1. Classification (NCBI taxonomy): domain Bacteria; kingdom Pseudomonadati; phylum Pseudomonadota; class Gammaproteobacteria; order Alteromonadales; family Alteromonadaceae; genus Alteromonas; species Alteromonas sp. PRIM-21. The sequence continues at coordinate 436,131 of NZ_JADOEK010000001.1, forward strand.
TAATCGATGCGCTTGAGTTGTCAGTCAATGGTTTAAACGAGCTATCGTGTGGCGCTGGAAGTGAGCCTTCTGCTAAAAGGGAAGCATAAAGTACGATGAATGCCGTAACCGCCCGAAATTCTGTAAATTAGAAAGAGATGTAAAGATGTCGGCAAGCCCAGCTGAAAAATCAGCGACATTGACAGAGCCATTGGAACCTATTGTAGGTCAGTCATTAAATGATACGGCAAGAGTGCTTCCTCAAAATGAAGACGCTTTCGTAGCAGAGTTTTGTAATTCCACGGTTGTCGAATCAGCCGACGGTACCGGCGAAGCTAAAAAAGCGATTGTCGCACCAGCAATCACGGAGCAGAGCATCGCACACCGTTTCTCAAAAGCGGCAGTAAAGTACGACAGTATTGCGTGTATTCAGCGTAATATTGCCGAGCAGGGGTTAGCAAACTTACCAAAGGCTTTGCAGGGCGATGCCCTCGATATAGGCTGTGGAACCGGTATTCACACACAGGAAATTCTTAAAAAAGGGGCTGTTGCAACTGGAGTAGACATTGCTGAGGGTATGTTGGCGCAGGCACGAAAAAAGTACTCTGACCCCATTTTCGTAGAAGGTAGTGCTGTTGATTTACCTTTCTCTGAAAACATGTTTTCAACGGTGTTTTCGTCCATGGCGCTGCAGTGGGTGAGTGACACAAACCTTGTTGCTAGCGAGATCGCGCGAGTGCTTAAACAGGGCGGTATCGCTGAGCTTGCTATTATGGTGTCGGGCTCTTTTGATGAGCTTAAAACTGCACGTAAAGTGGCGCAGCTTTCGCAAGCTGAAACTCATCTGCCGACTACCGCACAGTGGGTGAGTGGGTTTAAGCAATCAGGGCTTCGCTTACAACGAGTTATTACCAAAGACTATGTTGATACTCACCAAGATATTATGTCGCTACTGCACTCGGTGAAAGGTGTAGGAGCGGGTGAGACTGGCCGAAAGCAACCTCCGCTTAGCCGTCGAGATATTAAAAAATTAGCCATGGCTTACAGCAATATAAGTGGTGTAGAAAGTAAGTTACCGCTTACCTACCGCGTGAGTCATTTTAGATTGGAAAAACGATGAAGCAGTATTTCATTACCGGTACCGACACAGAGGTAGGGAAAACCTATGTCACCTGCCAATTACTAAAAGCAGCGCAAAAAGCATCGCTTACCAGCATCGGCTATAAACCTATTGCAGCTGGTTGTGAGCAGGTAAACGGTGAGTGGGTTAACGATGATGCGCTAAATATTCAAAAAGCGTGCTCTAAAATACGCGAAAACAAAGCCATTAAAGCTATAGATAATTACGAACTAAAAAACGCAAGCGAAGAAAGTGGACAGACACTTCCTTTACATCAAATAAACCCTATCGCATTAAGACCGCCCATTGCGCCACATATTGCAGCACTTGAAGAAGGTGTGGCGTTAAGCTTTGAAAAAATTGCGCAAGGCCTTGATAAACTGCATGCTTATCAGCCAGATCTCTTGTTGATGGAAGGCGCTGGCGGGTGGCGCTTACCCTTAATAGTGGGCGATGAGTATACGCCTACGTATTATCTATCCGATGTTGTAAAAGCGCTCAACATGGAGGTGATTTTCGTTGTGGGTATGCGTCTAGGCTGCTTAAACCATGCGCTATTAACCGCAGAAGCGATACGCGCAGATGGGCTAAACATTAAAGGGTGGGTGGCTAACGACATCACAGGTAACATGACGCGATACCAGGAAAACCTGCATTCTCTAAAAGCCATGTTACCCGAGCCACTGCTGGCAGAAATTCCCTACCAGCGTGAGCCTGATGAAGAGGCGCTATTTGCCGCTATCAAGCAAATAAGTTAAATCATCACCTGAATTGATTGGCGTTTTTTCTTCACCTAAGAAGATGAAGCCGTCTTTTTCGCCGACTAGAGTAAGTTGGTTATTACAAAGACGTAACGCTGTACCTTCACGGATAGCGACCACCGGCGTGGTTGGGTTTAGCGTAGTAAACTCCGCCAATCGCTGATCGCGGGTTTCACCATTATGGCCAGGAGGCTGATAATCGGTGTAGTGCGGGTTCAACTGAAACGGCACGATATCTAGCGCATCAAAACTAGGCGGCTCAATAATAGGCATGTCATTAGTGGTTCTAATCGATTCGCCACAGATATTCGAGCCCGCGCTCCATCCAATATAAGGCGTGCAATCGGCGATGGCGTGCTTTATTGGCACAATAAGCGCGTTTGCATAAAGTGTTGAAAGCAGGTGAAAGGTGTTTCCACCACCTACCACAATAGCTTGGCCATTTTTCTTCGCATTGTTTACGGCGGCCACAGGGTCTTCTACTGTATGTAGCCCAGTAACATTACATTCTGGCAGGGCAGTAGCAACAGCATCTACATAACTGTCGTACGTTTGAGTTACAGCTGCGTAAGGGATAAATAGAAGGTCGCGAATTTCGCCTAAGTGTGCAAAAATAAGTCCTCTAGCGTGCTCTAGGTAAGCCTCGTCGCCTTGACGAGAGCTACTTAGCATAAGTACATGTGCGGTCATACTAACTCCACAATTTTTCTGACGGCGTATCATACGCGAAACTGGGCACAAAGTTTAGTCGCGCTCTGTCACTGCGTTTAAATAGGATTTTGAATGAAACAATCTACATCGGTGTTGTTCGTGTGTTTGGGTAATATTTGCCGCTCTCCAACCGCAGAGGCCGTGTTCAAGCACAAAGCTGCACAAGCCGGGTTAAATATTGAAATCGATTCTGCGGGGACGCATGGTTACCACATTGGGAAACCAGCAGATAAGCGTTCACAGGCGGCTGGGGTCGACAGAGGTTACAGCTTTAAGGGGCTCAAATGTCGCCGTGTTGATGAAAGTGACTTTGAGCGCTTCGACTATATTTTAGCTATGGATAATAGCAACTTGGCAAATTTACATGGCATGTCGCCAAGCCAGTACCAGGAAAAAATTAAGCTCTTTCTGGACTTTGCAAATGTAGAAGACAAAGAAGTGCCTGACCCATACTACGGAGGAAAGCGAGGCTTTGAGTTGGTGTTAGACTTAATTGAAGAAGCATCGGACGGTTTGATTGCGCACATTAAGCAAACCCAACAACTATAATCAGAAGCAGAAGCCTTATTCACCAGCCAAAACTGAGAAGCGGCCTTGCGAGCCAAATCTAGAACGCATATTGAGAAGCGATTTTGAGAAGCGATTTTGAGAAGCGATTTTGAGAAGCGATTTTGAGAGCTATGGAAACTAAACGCACAGCCCTTTCTTTGGTTGTGATAACGCTACTTTGTTTGTTAGCCGTTGGGGTGGTGGGTATTATTGGCGTGTCAGGGTTTGCTAACGCGGCTGACGGCTTAAAGCAGCATATTATCGTTCAGCTTCAAATACCGCTTATACTTACCGCGTGCTTAGTAGGGGCGGCGCTTTCCGTAAGTGGCGCAACGTTACAGGTGGTACTTCGAAACCCGCTAGCCGACCCAGGAATCATAGGCATAACCAGCGGAGCGAGTTTAGTTGCCGCACTATTGCTACTGTTAACGCCGCAATGGGCTACAGCCTACCTGCATTACTTACTGCCTTTTGGGTGCTTTGTGGGTGCCTTGTTATCTACTTTTATTATTTACCGTCTAGCTAGAAAATTGCTGGGCTCCTCCACTGCTGTAATTCTTGCTGGTATTGCCATATCGACGCTTAGTGGGGCAGTTATTGCCTGGCTTTATATGTTCAGCGACGCTAATGCCCTTCGCAACCTCACTTTTTGGCTAATGGGCAGCTTATACCAAACTAACTGGTTAATTTTAGCGGTAGGAGGCCCGCTGATAGTTATAGCTGTAGGTTTACAGCTTTTTTTCGCGGGTGATTTGAACAAGCTATATGCCGGCGAACTTGCGGCAAAAAGTAGCGGTGTGGACGTGGAAAAACTTACCGAACGTGCCCTCATCGTTTGCGCTATCGCAGTGGGTACGGCGGTGTCGATGGCCGGGTCTATCGCGTTTGTAGGCTTACTTGTTCCTCATATTTTGCGTTTGATCATCGGGCATAACAATCGCTATTTATTGCCCTTAAGTGCGCTAAGTGGTGCAAGTCTTTTAATGCTGGTAGCGCTAAGCTCTGAAATGACTCGCGCTATTACACTTCCTGTCTCTATGGTTACAGCAACGCTAGGTGGCCCGTTACTTATTTGGGCGCTGGCAAAAGGCCAGCTTAAAGGCTGATGAGATGACGACACCGAACCCCTATAAGCCAAAGCAACCTGATTCTTATAGTGAAGAAGATTCAAGCACAAATGAACGTCATGCGGATAGTTACAACAAAACGCCTTGCATCAATAGTAGCGAAAGTGCTTCGGATGCTTCAATGATTTTAAGCCTACAAAACGTAAGCATTGGGTCACGGCTGAGGGTGGAAGGATTAAGCGCGAAAAAGGGCGAATGTATTCATATCATAGGGCCAAACGGGGCAGGGAAGTCAACGCTGCTACTTACCCTTGCAGGGCTGATTGAAGCTGATGACGGTAAAGTAATGCTGCATGGCAAGCCAATGGGTAGTTGGTCACTTGCCACGCTTGCTAGCGTACGTACTTTGTTAGCTCAGCAGAGTGAAAGTGGGTTTCACCTTTCAGTTAAGGAATACTTAAGTTTTTATACAGCAGAAAACCAGTCTTCGCTTATCCCTCCGGTTTTAGAAAAGGCCCTTGAAGTGTCAGGCTTTTCAAACAAAATCCTTACCCAGCTTTCTGGCGGCGAACGTCAGCGTGTAGAAATTTGTCGAGCACTTTTACAAATATGGCCCCAGTTAGAGCGGGGAGAGGGTTTAGCGTTTTTAGATGAGCCACTACAAGGGCTTGATATTAGGCATCAGTATGCGCTGGCCAGCTTAGTGAAATTCCTTTGTAGTAAAGGAAATACGATACTTATGTCGTCGCATGATATCGCACTTAGCGCAAACTACTGCGATAGTCTATGGTTAATGCACAAAGGTAGTATGGTAGCGCTGGGAGAGCCACAAGACGTAGCGACGCAATTAAACCTTGAGAAGGTGTTTGAATGCCATTTTGCTATAAGCAAGCACGATAACTTTCTAGAAATTCAAGTTTGCGCACCTATTTCCTTAGGATAAATGTGGTAAAGTGCCACCACATTTTTTAGATTCATATTTTCATATTAGGCTGATTATAAAAATGCGTTACAGGCATACTGTGAAGCGCGCTACAGTCTTATTATTCGAAGCATTACGTTTCAATAACTATTTTCAGTAAAACGTTTGCCCTACGTTTTTTATTCAGGAGAACACCGTTGAGTAATTGGCAAGTAGACAGTTGGAGAAATAAACCTATTCTTCAACAACCACAGTACGATGATAAAGTACGTTTAAATGAAGTAGAGCAAACACTAAGTTCTTATCCTCCGCTTGTATTCGCTGCTGAAGCCCGTGAACTTAGACGTCAGCTAGGTGAAGTGAGCTTGGGTAAAGGCTTTCTTTTGCAAGGCGGTGACTGCGCTGAGTCGTTTGACGAGTTTAACGCGCCTAAAATTCGCGATACCTTTAAAGTTATTCTGCAAATGGCGATTGTGCTTACCTTTGCTGGGCGCTGCCCGGTGACCAAGGTTGCACGCATGGCAGGCCAGTACGCCAAGCCGCGTTCATCAGATTTTGAAACCCGTGGTGACGTGACCTTGCCAAGCTATCGCGGCGATATCATTAATAACTTTGAGTTCACTGAAGCGGCCCGTCGACCAGACCCTGATCGCTTGTTAGAAGCGTACCATCGCAGTGCTTCAACCTTGAATCTTCTTCGCGCATTTGCCCAAGGAGGTTTGGCCGACCTTCACGAAGTGAACCGATGGAACATGGCGTTTGTTGAAAACAGCCCGCTTAAAGAGCGTTATTCGGATATGGCTAACCGTATTCAAGATACGCTTGAGTTTATGGATGTTATTGGCATTAACGCACAAACTAGCTCAACGCTACATGAAACCTCGCTGTTTACGTCGCACGAAGCTTTGCTATTAAACTACGAACAGGCGCTTACGCGCATTGACACGCTTACCGGCAAGCCTTACGACTGTTCTGCGCATATGGTGTGGATTGGTGAGCGTACCCGTCAACTTGATCATGCACACGTTGAGTTTTTCCGCGGTATTCACAATCCAATTGGTGTGAAAGTTGGGCCAAGCATGCAGGAAGACGAGCTTATTCGTTTAATTGATGCGCTCAACCCGCTAAATGACCCTGGGCGTTTAACGCTTATTACTCGCATGGGAGCTGATAACTTAGCTGACAACCTGCCACGACTACTGCGTAAAGTAAAAGCGGAAGGCAGACATGTTGTGTGGAGTTCTGACCCAATGCACGGCAACACATTCTCAGCGTCGAGCGGCTACAAAACCCGTAACTTCGATGCAATTTTGAAAGAAATTAAACAGTTCTTCCAAGCGCATGAAGCAGAAGGAACTCATGCAGGTGGTATTCACCTTGAAATGACCGGTCAGCACGTAACGGAATGTACTGGTGGTGCTTATCAAATTAGCGATGATGATTTAGCCCAGGCATATAAAACACAATGTGATCCGCGCCTAAATGCGGACCAAGTGCTTGAAATGGCATTCTTGGTAGCTGATCATTTGCGTAATGCGTAATGCGTAATGCGTGAATCGCAGTAAGACTTACAAACGGGCAGCGAAACAAACGCTGCCCGTTTTTTCATAGTAGCTGTTCTCTTTCTTCTTCACTTAAAATTCCGGTGAAGATAGTTTCTCTTCTCAAATTGGCGGTGCGCTCGTCATCGGCCAACAATAAAGCTTTAAATACATCGGGTTCATTGCGGGCTTCTAAAATGCCTTTCCATAGCAGGTAGCTACCATAACGCATCATTTTGTTTTGATATCGGGTTTCTAAAGTGTGTTCAGCTTGTTCAAAAAGTTCTGGATGAGATAGCAACTTGTCAGCTATCGCATTGTGAATCTTTTTGATGCGTTCGTTTACGTCACTTCTGCGTTGTTTTCTGGGTCTTGCAAACATAAATCTTCTTGCTGTTTTGGTGTGCCTAACACGGGGGAGTAGGTAAAAATACGGCAACCAGAATAAAAACTACGGAAATAAGGCAATGCTCGTCATAAAGCAGTTGCTAGTCATCATCTAGCAGGGGCTCTACTACAGATTCTAAGCCGTTTAACTTTATTTCATACATTAAAGCGAGCTGTTCACCTAACTTGTTTTCCGGAAAGCCTTGTTTGTGAAACCAAACCAAATAAGGTTCTGGCAAATGAAAAAGGCGTCTCCCCGCATATTTTCCGAACGGCATTACTTGATTAATGGCGGCTTTTATAAGCGTCGGGTCCATCTATTAACTACCTTCTACATCTTTATCTGAACTAGCTTCGTCATCTTCACGCTGTTGGGATTGCCATAAGGTTGCGTATTCACGGCCTTGTTCTAGCAAGTGAGTGTGTGTCCCTTCCTCTACTATGGTACCGTTTTTTAGTACGAGGATCTTGTCAGCATCGACAATAGTGGACAGTCTATGGGCTATGACCAAGCTAGTATGCCCCTTGGCTGCATCGCGAAGGGCTGACAAAATTGCCCTTTCTGATGTGCTATCTAATGAGCTGGTGGCCTCGTCGAAAATCATAATGGGCGCACCTTTAAGTAAGGCTCGTGCGATAGATACGCGCTGTTTTTCACCGCCAGAAAGCTTTAGTCCTCGCTCACCTACGGTTGTTTCTAATTTTTCAGGCAAGCTTTCTACAAAGGTTTCAAGGTGTGCAAGCTTAATCACTTGTTTAATATCTTCATCGCTGGCATCGGGGTTACCGTAGCGAATATTTTCTAGCAATGTGGTGTTAAACAGTACCGTGTCCTGGGGGACGATACCGATATGTGAGCGCAGACTTTGTTGCGTAAGCGAGGCTATATTATTTCCGTCTATGGTAATGCTGCCTTGTTGAGGGTCGTAAAAACGGAAAAGCAACTTCATTAGCGTAGATTTTCCCGCGCCGCTTTCACCTACTACGGCTACCTTGGCGCCAGGTGGGACGTCAAAGCTCAACCCGCTTAATATTTTTCTATTTTCGTTATAGGCGAAATGCACATTATCAAAGCGTAGTGCTGGGTTGGCGCTGGTTAATTCAGTGGCGTTGTCTGCATCTTTGATAGCTGGAGTTTGGGATAGAAGGTCGAATAATTTATCGATATTGGCAAGGCTGCCACGAATTTCACGGTATACAAAACCCAAGAAGTTCAAGGGCATGAAAATCTGCATAGTGAAGGCGTTGATAAGTACAAAGTCGCCAATGGTCATTTCGCCATTCATAACCCCAAAGGCAGCATTAGCCATCATTGAAGTCATGGCAATGGCAATAATAGCGGCTTGCCCTCCGTTTAGTGCAAATAGCGATAAGCGGTTCTTACGTCGCGCCTTTTCCCAAGCGGCCAAGTCGGTGTCGTACCGGTTGGCTTCAAAGGATTCGTTATTGAAATATTTTACAGTCTCAAAATTAAGCAGGCTGTCTACCGCCCTTGAGTTAGTGGTTGAGTCTGCTTCATTCATTTGTGTGACAAAACGGGTGCGCCAGTCGGTGGCCTTCATCGAAAAACCAATATAGGCCACAACGCTGAGCACAATTATCAGCGCGAAAGATACGCCAAACTGAAATAAGAGCAAGCCAACTACAAGGGCGATCTCTAACAGAGTAGGGACAATATTAAACACCATAAAGCGCATTAAAAAGCTGACGCCATTGGTGCCGCGCTCGATATCTCGCGACAATCCGCCTGTCCGTCGATTCAGATGAAAGCCTAAGTCTAGATTGTGTAGATGCTTGAAAACCTTAAGCCCTAGACGGCGCATGGCGCGCTCAGTAACGCGACCAAATAGCGTATCTCGCACTTCGCCGAGTAAGACATTCAGTAAGCGCAGCGTTCCATAGGCAACGATTAAGCTAATAGGAACCGCCAAAGCTAGCGCGGTTAAATCTCCATTTAAGCTGTCAACGGTGTACTTCAGCACGTAGGGCAGGCCAATACTGGCAAGCTTCGCTGCAACTAGGCACATTAGGGCTAAAAATACGCGTTGCTTAAACTCAAGAAGATAAGGCCAAAGCTGTGATAGAACGTGCCATTTAACAGGTTCATCGGCATTCGTAGGAAAACGGTTTTTTCTCATTTTATAGTGTGCTTTATTGTTTGGTTTACTGTACTAAGAGCGGGAAGATTTAGAAAATAATTTGGTGTAAACCCTTTATTAGGAATTGAACAAGCTTGCCCATATATAATTATTCTCGCCTTTTGTAATACGTTTTGAAATAGGCTAGAGATTAAAATGGTCTTATTTATAGCAACGAATGTGTTTAATTTTAATTTCACCCCGCGTACACTAGGGTAGTTTAATTTAGTTACCTTGTTATTTACTCAATGATTTGCTGGGTTTTGTAACGTAAAAAATCTCAGTAGCGATTCATAAAGTAGCAAAGGATTAAGGAGTTGGTTTGTTAGAAGATAGTTTCGGTAGACAGTTTCACTATTTGCGTTTGTCAGTGACCGAAGCGTGCAACTTTCGCTGTCAGTACTGTTTGCCAGATGGGTATGAAGGCCCAACGAGCGATCAATTTATGACATTAAGCGAAATTGATACCTTACTAAAAGCGTTTGCTCAGCTAGGTACTTCAAAAGTGCGTCTAACAGGTGGTGAGCCAACGCTGCGAAGAGACTTCCTTGATATCTTACAACTAACCAGTAATACACCGGGTATAGAGCGTGTTGCGATGACGACACACGGTGCGCGAATGGAAAAGTTTGCCCACCAGTGGAAAGATGCAGGCTTAGATCAAGTAAACGTCAGTATCGACAGTTTAGACCCACGGCAATTTGCCGCTATAACTGGGCAGGACAAGCTAAAGGCGGTACTGCGAGGGTTGGATGCAGCCATTGATGCTGATCTTGATGTAAAAGTAAACTCTGTTTTACTCAATGACTTTTCCGATAGCCGTCTACATCGATTCCTTGCTTGGCTTAAAGATATGCCGGTGACGCTACGTTTTATCGAGTTAATGGAAACAGGCGATTTAAACCAATTTTTCAATAAACAACATCAAAGCGGTTCACCATTAAAAACTACCCTGTTAGATATGGGGTGGCAGCCCTTATTGCGTAGGAAAGATGCTGGGCCAGCGCAAGAGTTCTATCACCCGGATTATGCGGGCAAGATTGGTTTGATCATGCCGTACAGCAAGGACTTCTGTAAAACGTGTAATCGTCTTCGTGTCTCCGCGCCGGGCAAGTTACATCTGTGCTTGTTCAGTGAAAATGGTATAGATATGAGGCATCTCCTTGCAAATGGTAATGTAGATGAAGTGGTAGCTTTTCTAAAAGATGTACTGGGTCAAAAGCACGAAACCCATTATCTACATGAAGGAAAAACTGGGGCCACAAAGCATCTGGCTATGCTAGGAGGCTAGAGAACTATTCCTACATTAAGGGAAAATGTAGGCCAAAATAAAAAGCATCGAATAAGTTTGGTTTGTTGTAAAAATAAGCTATATTCAGCGGTGTAAGTATATTAAAAATAATAATGATAAAGGAAGTATATGCATATCAAGGACAGTGCGCGTCTCTCCTACCACTATATCACCGATAAAGACGCCGATTTTTTATGGGAGCTCGACCAAGACGAGCTTGTCATGAAGTATATCAACGGTGGTAAAAAATCCTCCAAAGAAGATGTTCGCGATATTTTCGTTCCTCGCTTCCAAGCTTATTCCAACCCTGCTTTGGGGTGGGGGCTTTGGCGCGTAGAGACGCTGGCTGAAAAAGAAAGTATAGGGTGGATTTTGGTTCGTCCGTTTGGCTTTTTTACCCAACATCCTGAAAGTGACAATATGGAATTAGGCTGGCGCTTTAAAAGTCAGACCTGGGGCAAGGGGTACGCCACCGAGGCTGCTCAAGCAATAAAAAACGCCTTGTATGATATTGGTGTAGAAAAGTTTTCGGCAATTGCTAACCCTGAAAACAGTGCGTCTATCAATATCATGAAAAAGCTAGGTATGACATTCAGTCATGAGCTTGAATACAAAGACAAACTGTATCACGAAACAGTGGTAGTATATTCAAACTAGTCTATTGACTAATTAAACCAAAGAGCGGATTGGTGAAATTACTTGGTCTTCAATATGTTCTTCACGCTCTGGTAGCGTGCCTGTTGGTCTTCAGATAGGGCTGTTGTTTCAAGAGTCTCTCTGCATTTGTTAATTGCAGCTACTGTATCAGGAAGCATAGGCGCGTGTGCTTTTCTCGCTCTAATAATGGCTTGAAGGTAGTTCAGTGCAATTGAAGGGTTTTTAGGCATAACGCGAAATGCCTGAGCGAAGGTGGTATAAGATTGCTCCAAATTACCTCGCTTATACTGGGCGACAGCCGTGTTATTAAGTGTTTTAGGGCTCAATGTAATCGCTTCTTTTTCTTCTTTTTCCTGCTTTAAATACGTCGCCATTAGGTTTAATTCATCAGCGCTTTCTTCCTGTCTTGATGAAATCGCATCTAAAATTGCAATCGACTCTTTTTTAAGTCCAACCTCATGCAGCGCTTTGGCTCTATCGAGTAATGCTTCAGTAGAGTGATGTTGAGCGTGGTCTGTGTGAAAGTCTGACAGCAGCATCTGAGCTTTCACCGTGTCATCCTTTAAGTAGTGAAGTCGGGCATCGATCACTGTTAATTCGTCATTGACCGCTGCTTTTGGGTGAGCTTTTTTCAACTGACGTAAATATTCATTGGTTTGTTTAACAATGCTGTTTACGTGTTCTGGCTCAGACGTCATCGCAAAATCAACCCCAGCTCTTGCTGCAGTTAGATAAATATCTGGTTTATCGTAGATAGAGTTTTTTGCGTAGCGTACAACTTTTTTCGCACTGTTAAACTGGCTTTCGTAATCGTGTGTGATACGAGCAAGGTTTATCGCCATTTGATGCCGAGGGATATTCTGAGGAGAAATGTTGCATGCTAGCGCTGTACACTCAAGTGCGTCCTCAAACGCTGACTGTTTAATTTGTAGTTTGGCGAGTAAGTCGTATGCCTCTAATGCAGAGTCAGGGCGCATCGCCAGTTGGATGATTTCTCTTTCTGCATCATCAAACTCATTGAGTGCCAGAAGGCTTTTCGCAATTCCCATTTGAGCCCAGCTAAAATCTTGGATGTTTATTATTGACTCAAAGAAGGCCAAAGCTTCTTGGAATCTCTCTGTGATAATAAACAAATCACCTTTAATCTTCATTGCTAAAGGAAAGTGCTCGGCATGCTCGGGTTGTAACAAGAAATGCTCAACTTCGGCTAGCGCCTTTTCATAGTCCTGTTTATCCATAAATGAATAAACATTTTCAAGGGCCTTTTTCCTTGCTAGAACGCGAGAAAGCCGACGGTCTAATTCGTTAACGGAAAATGGCTTAGCAATAAATTCATCTGGTTGCAGTTCGATAATTGCGTGGACGACTTCTGTTGATGTGTCTGCGCTAGTGAAGATAAATGCGCTGGTGAGCGGCAGTGAGTGAGACTCATTGAGTTGCTCTAGTAAAAAATAACCGCCTTGTTCTGAACGTAAGTTATAGGAGCAAATGATGGCGTCATAAGTGTGTTCTTGTAGCGCTGACAGTGCATGAGAGGGCCTATCAACATAGTCCATATTCCGGAAACCTAGCTGCTCTAGGGCATAGTGCATGTGGCTTTTTGCCAGCACCTGATCTTCGGCAATTAACAACTTAGTATTTCTAGCTAAGTGTAGTTTCATTAAAGGGTAGCCTTTAGGACGTTATGGATTTCACCATACCACGATAATTATTTTTAAAGTATAGCGCGTCAGTGAGACTATCGCATAGTTGAGGTGATTCGTAGTGAATATAGACAGTAGAAATTTTGTGGTGAATAGGGTGGTTAAGTGACTGGTACGATTTTGGGAGATGCAATCTTTGGCTTGGGAGGTGCAATATTTGGCAAAGCTAAGTGGTAAGTGACAGCATTGCTGATGTAGTGTTTTTTAGAAGTGGCTGATTTTGTTTAGAATGTAAATTGCTTTTGCACTATCTAGGTGAAGATAAACTGGTACTGTCAGTTTTTAATGCTTTGATACGTTGATTGTCGAGAATATTAAAAGAAGATGGTGGACGCTACTGGGCTTGAACCAGTGACCCTCGCCTTGTAAGGGCGATGCTCTCCCAACTGAGCTAAGCGTCCGTATTTTGATTTCACTGTTTAGCCACTGTGAGGAAGTGGTGGACGCTACTGGGCTTGAACCAGTGACCCTCGCCTTGTAAGGGCGATGCTCTCCCAACTGAGCTAAGCGTCCGTATTTTGATTTCACTGTTTAGCCACTGTGAGGAAGTGGTGGACGCTACTGGGCTTGAACCAGTGACCCTCGCCTTGTAAGGGCGATGCTCTCCCAACTGAGCTAAGCGTCCATATTTTGATTTCACTGTTTAGCCACTGTGAAGAAGTGGTGGACGCTACTGGGCTTGAACCAGTGACCCTCGCCTTGTAAGGGCGATGCTCTCCCAACTGAGCTAAGCGTCCATATTTTTTAAAACCTTGCCTAAGCAAGTGGGGCGGTATTATAGAGTCGGTTCCGTTAGTGTCAACAATAAAATTAAAGAAAAATGACTGTGTGCCCGAAATTTAGCCACTCTGACTGTATCTTAACTAAATTGATGAAAAGAACAGCGTTTTTAAGTGCTCAAAATGGACAGACACTTATTTGTGAAAGTGGACAGACACTTATTCGTATATAGTGTGTACACGTATCCTCATTTCGTTCAACTCCTTAGAGTGGAAGTTAAATCGAAGAAACTTAAATCGGACACACACTCATTGTTTAGCAAAGTTCAAAGTGAATAGGCACTCGCTTGGCTAATGCAAGGAAGCGCACAAAAAACAGAAAAGAAACCAGTAAAAGGCTGTAAAGGGACAGACACTTCTATACAGAAAGTCAAATCGGACACACACTAATTAAATTTGGACTAAATGCGTCCGTGTCCTAAAACACACCTACTCTACTCATTGGACACCCACCTATCCAGCCAGAAGAGTGTCAATAAAAAGTGTCTGTCCCTTTCCGCTCTTTGAGCAGTAAAGGTTATTAGTTGTTTCTAGAACAGCTGAAAAAGCTGTTAAAGAATCAATAAAGGAAAATAAGTGTCTGTCCACTTTCTTATCCATCTATTCTCAACTTACTTTTGAAGTCGCGCGGAGACTGGTAGAATGCGCCCATCTTTAGAAACACTATTAACAATAGAGAGTGACCATGTCGGTTGTTACACGATTTGCACCCAGCCCAACAGGCTACCTTCACGTTGGTGGCGCACGAACTGCGCTTTATTCTTGGCTTCTTGCGAAAAGCAAAGGCGGTGAGTTTGTTCTTCGTATTGAAGATACGGATATCGAGCGTTCAACTGAAGAAGCTAAGCAGGCTATTTTAGATGGTATGCAATGGTTAGGTTTAACTTGGGACACAGGCCCTATCTATCAAACTGAGCGTTTTGATAGATATAAAGAACTTATCCAGCAGCTTTTGGATGAAGGTAAAGCGTATAAATGCTTTATGAGCTCTGAAGAGCTAGATGCAATTCGTGAAGCGCAAAAAGAGCGCGGTGAAAAGCCTCGCTATCCTGGCACATGGAGAGACAGAACTGATCACCCTGAAGGTGAGCCGTTTGTTATTCGCTTCAAAAACCCTTTAGAAGGCAAGGTTGTTATTAACGATCATGTCCGTGGAAAAATTGAGATTAGTAATACAGAACTCGACGATCTCATTATTCAGCGCACTGATGGCACGCCTACTTATAACTTCTGTGTAGTTGTAGATGATTGGGACATGGGGATTACCCATGTAGTGCGTGGTGAAGACCATATAAACAACACGCCACGCCAAATCAATATACTTGAAGCCCTTAATGCACCTGTTCCGGAGTACGCTCACGTTTCGATGATCTTGGGTGATGACGGAAAGAAACTGTCAAAACGACATGGTGCAGTAAGTGTAATGCAGTATCGTGATGACGGCTTCCTACCACAAGCGGTGCTTAACTATCTTGTTAGGTTGGGCTGGTCTCACGGCGACCAAGAAGTTTTCTCTGTAGATGAAATGATTGAGAAATTTAGCTTGGATGCAATAGGGCAGTCTGCGTCGGCATTTAATACAGAAAAGCTAATCTGGTTAAATCAGCATTACATAAAGACATTGCCAGCAAGCGAGGTTGCTTCACATGCTAAATGGCATTTCGAACAGTTAAATGTTGATTTAACAACAGGTCCAGCGCTTGAATCTATTATTGCTATTCAAGCGGATAGGGTTAAAACGCTTAAAGAGTTAGCAGAGATTTCTACATACTTTTATCAAGACTATGAAGATTTCGATGCGAACGCAGCGAAAAAACACCTTCGCCCAGTCGCTCGAGGTCCATTAGAGCTTGCTAAAGATAAATTAATGGCCATTGAAGACTGGAACCCAGAAAATATTCAAGCAGCTATTAATAGTACGGCTGAAGAACTGGAAGTAGGTATGGGTAAAGTAGGCATGCCGCTGCGTGTAGCTGTAACAGGTGGGGGTAATTCACCGTCTCTAGATATCACGTTGAATCTTATCTCAAAAGAAAAAATTGGCGAGAGAATCGACAAAGCGCTTACTTTTATAGCAAACAGAGAAAATTCATAAAAAAAGCGTTGACATGACAGAGGGGGATGCCTAGAATGCGCCCCGCTGTCACGGAACAGTCACACAAAATGACTGGTACCATGATGGGGCCATAGCTCAGCTGGGAGAGCGCCTGCATGGCATGCAGGAGGTCGGCGGTTCGATCCCGCCTGGCTCCACCAAGTCACATTGAGTTGTGGTTTGATATAGGCTGAAGTTGTTAAGGCAACTTCGGACTGAAAGTTCGAAACTTTAGTTTCGAAAAAGAATTCAGTCCCCTTCGTCTAGAGGCCTAGGACACCGCCCTTTCACGGCGGTAACAGGGGTTCGAATCCCCTAGGGGACGCCATATTATCGCGTCACAGTCGATTAAAACTGTGAAATAGGCTGGAGTTGTTTATTCAACTTCTGACTGAAAGTTTCGGTAGGGAAAGGTCGCTCAGTTCGCTGGCTCACTTCGCCTTACTGAAAATCTCGAAAGCGAAGCTTTCGAAAGAAGATTTTCAGTCCCCTTCGTCTAGAGGCCTAGGACACCGCCCTTTCACGGCGGTAACAGGGGTTCGAATCCCCTAGGGGACGCCATTTTGTCGCGTCACAGTCGATTAAAACTGTGAAATAGGCTGGAGTTGATTATTCAACTTCTGACTGAAAGTTTCGGTAAGGATAAGCTCGGTTAACGCTGTCCTATACTTACAGAAATTTAGTGAAGTAGATATTCACTAGAAGATTTTCAGTCCCCTTCGTCTAGAGGCCTAGGACACCGCCCTTTCACGGCGGTAACAGGGGTTCGAATCCCCTAGGGGACGCCATTTTATCGCGTCACAGTCGATTAAAACTGTGAAATAGGCTGGAGTTGATTATTCAACTTCTGACTGAAAGTTTCAGTAGGGAAAGGTCGCTCAGTTCGCTGGCTCACTTCGCCTTACTGAAAATCTCGAAAGCGGAGCTTTCGAAAGAAGATTTTCAGTCCCCTTCGTCTAGAGGCCTAGGACACCGCCCTTTCACGGCGGTAACAGGGGTTCGAATCCCCTAGGGGACGCCATATCGAAAAAACCAGCCATCCGGCTGGTTTTTTTGTTTTTGTCTCCAGAAACTTTGTGGACAGACACTTCTATATTTTCTCAACCACTAACCGCATATAACTACCAGTGGACAGTCACTTTTATTCTTCATCAATTATCAACCGCTTTTAGCTGTCGGTGGACAGTCACTTACATTTTCTTCCTGAACAAATGGCTACCCAAGTATTACTAACTCGATCTTTCATGCTTGTTCTAGGGTGAACTAATCCTTTGAAAAGCTACGTCAACATACCATTGAACAACTAACTTTTTAGGATATGAAGCGTAAAGATCTAATGTCACAACCATCGATTAATCTCTTGTAGACTAGATACGTAAGCTTACTGAGCTGTTATGATCTCTTAAATACAAAAGAGGTGTTATATGCAGAATTATCCAATTGGGACTCCGGGTGAGCCATGGGGCGAGAAAGACAAATCGCAATGGAAGTCTAAACAGACTGTGAAAAGAAGTTATCAAGAAGAAGTACTCGATAAACTTTTTAATATTATTCCGGAAGGCTTTGAACTAAAGCAGTATGGTTCTCTCCCATACGATTCTGAGCGCTATCCGTTATATGCAGTAGTGCCAAATAACTTTGATACTAAAAAGCCTACAGCGCTTGTTACGGGTGGAGTTCACGGTTATGAAACGAGTGGAGTGCAAGGCGCGCTTCAGTTTATTAACACAAAGTTGTCACAGTATGCAGGGCAAGTAAACATCGTAGTTGTGCCATGTGTAAGCCCTTGGGGTTACGAGACGATAAACCGATGGAATCCAATGGCGCTCGATCCAAATCGTTCATTTTACAGCGACTCCCCGGCACCAGAATCCGCTCAGCTTATGGAGTTAGTGTCTGACCTAGCGTTGTCGTTAACGCTTCATATCGATTTACACGAAACTACCGATACAGATAACACTGAATTCAGACCGGCGCTGGCCGCAAGGGATGGCGTAACCCATGATAATTGGAATATACCTGACGGTTTCTATACGGTCGCAAACACGCCAAATCCACAAATAGAGTTTCAAAAAGCTGTAATCAATGCGGTGAAAAAAGTAACGCACATAGCTCCTGCAGATGAGAACGGCAAGATTATTGGAGCAGATGTGGTGAGTGAAGGTGTTATCTGCTATGACAAAAAAGCTTTGTATCTATGTGGCGGTATGACAGATGCCAAATACGTTACAACAACGGAAGTTTATCCCGATAGTGATAATGCGACACCTGAAAATTGTAACGACGCTCAAGTAGCTGCAATCTGCGCAGCACTTGATTACTCGAAATAGACGCTTGAACGTTTAGACGTCTAGATGTATATTTGGGCCTCTTTCAAAGGAGGCTTTTTGTGTTTACTTATTCTGCGGTTATCTACGACGGTAAAAAACAAAATTTAGTGCGATATGAATGTGGGACAGACACTGAGTTTGCTTCATATCTTGAATCGCGTTTTGGTTGCCATGTTTGTTTATGGTCAAATAAAGAACTGTCGGAAAACACAATGGCGGCTATTGCTGCTTCGCATGCACAAAGTAAAAATGAAGGTTTAGATAAAACAGAAGCTTTATGAACTCAACATCTCCGTGTATCGCCTTGTGTAAATTGAATGAAGATGAAATATGCGTTGGATGCAAACGTACTATTGATGAAATCGTAAAATGGCGGACATACACTGATAACCAAAAGCTGGCCGTTCTCGCCCGCCTAGAGAGTATAGAGAAGGATACTACTTCCCAATAATGTGATAATGGTAAGCTAAAATTTACGTTGTAATCCTAGCAATAACCCATGTAATAACGACACTTTTTTAGTGGACAGACACTTACTCATCATTAGCACAATTCCTTTCAGTAGCGCCGGTAGTCTGTTGAAGCGCAACTAAAGTGGACAGTCACAAAGTTTATAAACTGAGCCCCAAGTCCTGGCTGAAATTAACGCTTTTTGCTACACTCCCGCGCCAATTTTATGTTCTATTAACGTGAGACGTTTATAATGAAAGTAATGCTTGCCCCTATGGAGGGCGTTGTCGACCACTTAATGAGAGATATGCTCACTCGTGTGGGTGGTTTCGACCAGTGTGTTACTGAGTTTGTAAGGGTTGTTGATCAAAAACTACCCAAGAAAACGTTTTATAGACTTTGCCCAGAGCTACACAACGGCGGCAAAACTCCTTCAGGCGTACCAGTAAGAGTCCAATTGCTAGGACAACATCCCCAATGGCTTGCAGAGAATGCGCAAACTGCAATAGAACTGGGCTCTCCAGGTGTTGATCTGAACTTTGGTTGCCCTGCTAAGACAGTCAACAAAAGTAAGGGCGGCGCAGTATTGTTGAAGGAGACGCAAACCCTTTACGATATTGTAAAAGCAGTTAGAGACGCAGTTCCTGCTGATATCCCGGTTTCAGCTAAAATCAGGCTGGGCTTTGAGGACAAGTCTTTAGCTATTGATAATGCTATTGCAATTACTGAAGCAGGAGCCTCTGAGCTTGTTGTTCATGCAAGAACAAAAACAGAAGGCTATAAGCCACCGGCTTACTGGGAGTGGATAGCGAAAATTAAGCAGCACACTAATATCCCCATAGTAGCTAATGGCGAAATTTGGAACGCTGAAGATGCTAACCGGTGTCAAAGCCAATCAGAGTGTACTAACCTAATGATAGGACGAGGCGCTTTAGCAATGCCTAATTTGGCGTTGAGTATCAAAGAAGGCGTAGCACCTATGCCATGGTGTGAACTGGCCGCGTTGTTGATACAGTACTCTGGCTACGAAATTTTTGGTGATAAAGGAAAATATTACCCTAATCGCATAAAACAGTGGTGCGGCTACCTAAAAAGACAATACCCGGAAGCTGAAACACTATTCAACGACATTAGACGTCTCACGAACTCTCAAGACATCGTTGACGTGCTCGCTCGCCAAGCTGATATTTAGGTAAATAATGTCGTCGCTTTATCAGCTCAAGATAAATATTTCTGAGCATTAGAAACGTTGGGGCGACATGCTCTCTGACAGCACCTAGCAAAATTTTCCATCATTTCTGGGCAGCCAACAGGGCCGGTAAATAGAGTTTCAAAGTTACTAGTCACTAATTGCCAGTTTTCTTTTGTCATTCCAAGTTTATTGAGCAAACTGTTAGGCAGATTTGGCATTTTATAGGTACTGCCATTCCGCTCTGCGTTCAACGTATCAGTAATAAGTTGCAAGTAATCTGAAAATGCGAAGGGCAAACTCTCAGTTAGCTTTTTCTTGCTGTCGTCAAAGGGCATCAAAAACTTAGGTACTTTGTTTGAACGCTTAGCATTTAAGCGGTATTGGATACTGGTGTAATGGGAATTGTTGAGTGTCTTCGCTATTTTTGCCCTAATGGGGTTCAAATCAACGTACGCCATTACGCTTGCTAGCGCTTTTTCATCTAATATTGCTTGGGATCTAAACCTCCTTTCCCAGAAATAGCCTTTACACTCGTCTTCTTTATTAGCTTTGCGAGCTATGTATTCATTTAACATGCGCATAAACCAGCTTATGCTTTGAAGCCGCTCACGATATATGGCGGATAGCGACTTCAATTCTTCTCGCTCTTCTGCTGTTACTGAATCAAAGTTTTCTAGATAACGCTGTACTAGGGGAGGGCATTTGTAAAACATTCTCCACCTGAGCAATACTTCATCCATAGTCCAGCCATCAGCTCTACCCTTAGCTATATGGAGCACAACATGAATATGGTTGTGCATTACAGCGTAAGCGCATAAATCGATGGCAAATGCTTGCGATAGCTTCTGAAGCCTATCTTGAATCCATTTTCTTCTATGTTCATAGTTTATGCCTGTGCGTGAATCACGACCACACAAATAAGATTGCCTTACGCAGCGCGAAATACAATGGTAGTAAGGCGTGACATCGGTGTTAATTTGTTTGTAACGAGGTAAAGGCATATCCGTATCCCATAGCTATTTAAATGTATTATGAGATTTACAGCGCTAATTTTAAGTGGTCTTTGGAACAGTTTTGTTGGTGTTAGCGATTAGCTGATTCCAAAAAGGACATCCTAGATTTTTTTCGAACGGAAGTTATGTAGTCGTTGAGAAGGGGGATTATGGACAGACACTTAATTTTAATAGTGTGCGTGAGAAAAAGGACAGACACTCATTGGCTATCAAGTGTCTGTCCTTTCATATTCAACTACCAAGCAAACGAAACGTGGACAAAAACAAGTGTCTGTCCTTTATAAGCCTTTTTAAGAGAGCTATACAAATACATCTACTCTTGAACCCACTCGTCCATCACTAGTATTTGATGTCTGCTGCGTACTCTGAGGCTGAGTCTCGCGACTTTCTAGCACACTGCGCGACTCTGCTTGCTGAGCAGGTCGTTGAGGCGATTCTAAGACAGTAGAAACGGGTGTCGAATTAACAGATGAAACATCCATAAGCAAACCTCATGTTGAAGCAAATTATCTTTTAAAGGTAGCACATTTATTGAGCATCAAGAATTAAACTTCTTAAGTGTCTGTCCATAAAATTAGCGATCAACGGTTGTGCCTCAGCATTTGGGTGAATACCATCGTTTTGCATTAGGTCTTTATTTAGCGCTATGTCTGCAAGAAAAAAGGGAATCTTTTGAACGTCCTGAGCTTTCGCTATTTTATTGTAGTTCTGAGTAAACATTTGGGTGTAGCGCTTGCCGTAATTAGAAGGAATTTGCATTTCTTGTAGAAATACTTCGGCATTACTCTCCTTTGCAACACTTACCAGCAAATCTAAATTGTCCCTAATCTTACTGATATTGTGCCCCTGCAGGCCGTCATTACCGCCCAGTTCAATCAATACATGGGTAGGGTTGTGTTGCTCCAACAAACGGGGAAATCGCGCTAAACCGCCATCAGTGGTTTCTCCGCTTACCGCAGCATTTACAATATCAATCGGAATATTGTCGTTATGCCACATCTTTTGTAACAAACTGACCCATCCCTCATGTTGCTGTAATCCATAAGCCGCGGATAGACTATCTCCTAGAATGAGTAAAACCGCATTTTCGCTTGTGTCGCTCTGCTCCGCTTGATCTGATAGCGCTTGAAAGGGTATTAAAAGAATAAGTAAAAAAGCGAACAAATAACGAAATTTAACAAACACGAATTGATGACCTCTTATGATAAAAGCTAATGCTGTAACCAAAGTAGTGGATACGAGTGAAGGTTCACTCCAGATCCTTCGTCCTATTTCTTTTGAAGTCAAGTCTGGTGAGTCCGTTGCCATTATTGGCGCGTCCGGTTCTGGTAAGTCAACCCTTTTGGGGTTATTGGCAGGGCTCGATCAAGTTACAGAAGGAGAAATTCTTCTAGATAACGAAGCACTTCATAGCATGAACGAAGAAGAGCGCGCTATTTTAAGAGGAAATAAAGTGGGCTTTATCTTTCAAAGCTTTATGTTAGTTCAAAGCTTAACAGCGCTTGAAAACGTTATGTTACCAGCAGAAATTGCAGGCCTTGATAACCCGAAAGCGCTTGCTCTTGATATTCTTGAGCAGGTTGATTTAAAGCATCGCGCGCATCACTTCCCTAACCAGTTATCGGGAGGCGAGCAGCAGCGTGTTGCCATAGCGCGTGCCTTTATCACTTCACCTAAAATACTTTTCGCCGATGAGCCTACCGGCAACCTAGACGCTAAAAATAGCGAAAAAATAGAAGCACTTCTTTTTAAAATGAACAGAGAAAAAGGCACGACTCTCGTCCTTGTTACCCACGATAATGAGCTTGCAGAACATTGTGATAGGCAACTCACCATGAATGCGGGAGAGCTTGTTGAAACAACCGGCGCGAACACAGTAGACAAAAGAGAGGCGGTGTAGATGTCAACGTCTTTCAATTTAGGTTGGCGGCTTTTCAAGCACGAGGCTAGGCGCGGCGAACTCACCATTATATTGCTGGCTATTGTGTTATCTGTAGCAGCCGTGTTGTCGCTGTCGCTTTTTAGTGAGCGTTTGCAGGGTGCACTTAAGTCTCGCTCTGCTGCGTTTATTGCAGCAGATGCTCAGCTTCGCTCAGACGATCCTATAAACGAAGATTGGTTAGCTCGGGCACGAGAAGAAGGGCTCGCGACTGCAAAGCAAGTGGCGACACGCTCTATGGTATTTAAAGGCGATGAAATGTCGCTTGTCGATTTACGAGCGGTGAACAACGCTTATCCCCTTAAAGGGACAGTCAATATCACCAATCAGCCTTTCGGAGAAAAACGCGCAACCGCAGAATTACCACAGCCGGGTGAAGCCTGGGTACAGTCTCGGCTTTTCCAGAGTTTAGGGCTTTCTATTGGCGATAATATCGAAATTGGCGATGGCACTTTTACCGTAACGCATGTGTTGGTAGACATTCCAGATGCAGGTTTCAGCGTATTTAACACCGACCCAATAGCACTAATTAATTTAAGAGATTTAGATAAAACCGCCATTACTGGTCCAGGAAGTCGCGCCCGCTATGTTGGCTTTTTTGCGGGCGACACAGGTAATATCGAAAGTTTTAACAATTGGTTACTACCTCAACTGAATGACGATTTACATTCGTGGCGGACAGTCGAAGATGATGAGTCAGCAATAGGGCGTTCTGTTGCCAGTGCCGAGCGTTATTTTTTACTGGCAAGTTTGTTAGCAATAGTACTAGCGGCGGTTTCAATTGCAGTTGCTGCTCAGCGTTATGCCCAGCGTCATTTCGACCCTGTAGCAATAATGAAGACCCTTGGTGCAACAAGCAACACAATCCGAAAAGTGTACTTGTTTCAGATCTTATTTATTACCGCACTTGGTATTTTTATCGGCCTCGTTATTGGTTTTATCGGCCAGCAAATTGTGGTTTCTCTGGTAGCGGATAGAGTGGATGTATCTCTTGACGTTTGGCACTGGCGCCCGCTTTTGATTGCCATTGCTACAGGTGCCACCTGCGCTTTGCTCTTTTCTTTGTACCCTTTATTACAGTTATTTTCAGTGCCCCCACTTCGCGTATTGAGAAAAGACATTTCGGCGAATCTCCGCTCGAGAAGCATTCAATTTGTGGCTTCTGGCGGCGCAATATTTTTATTGATGTGGATGTACAGCCGCGACCTAAAAATTAGTGCTATTTTATTTGTGTCTGGCGCAGCGCTTGTTCTGGGGCTACTTGGAGCAACGTATATTTTGATTGCTATTGGCCGCAAGCTGGGCAGTGGCAGAATGGGCCCATGGCAATTAGCTTGGGCTCGTATTAAGCGCCGTGCAATGGACAACAGTGTGCAGCTTATTAGCTTCTCAGTCACTATAATGCTGCTTTTAGTAGTGCTAGTAATGCGAAATGACATGGTATCGCAATGGCGTTCGCAATTACCCGAAGGTACACCAAACTACTTCTTAATAAATATCACACCGGACATACAGCCAGAGCTGGACAGACACTTCGCTGATAATGGCGTAACTATCGAAGAGTTTTATCCTGTTATCCGAGGTCGGTTCGTTTCGGTAAATGGGGAAGGAGTAAACACTGAAGTCTCTAAAGAAGACGAGCCAAATCGTGAAGGTCGAAGAGGCCTAGGCAGAGAAGCGAACCTAACTTGGAGTAACTCGTTACAAAAAGAAAACGAGATTATTGAAGGGAATTGGCATGGAAATGTGGAAACACAATACAGCGAAGGATGGTTCCCAGTTTCTGTCGAAGAAGGGGTTGCTGAAAGATTAAATATCGAAATGGGCGATAGGCTTACTTTTAATGTGGGAAGCGAAATTGTTGAAACGAAAGTAACAAGTATTCGTACCGTTAACTGGCAGACAATGCAGCCTAATTTCTTTTTTGTTATTCATCCAGATGCGATGGAAGCCTTCAGCCCAACCTATATCACTAGTTTCTATCTGCCCACCGATAGGAAGGCTGAGTTAACGAACCTCTTAAAGCCGTTTGCTTCAATCACAATGTTTGATGTAGATGCTCGGATAAACCAGCTTCGAGAGATTGTGGATCAGGTTTCTGTCGCCGTTGAGTTCATTTTGGTGCTTGTTTTAATGGCGGGAAGTTTAGTGTTGATTGCTCAGGTACAGGCGAGTATGGATGAGCGTAAGCAGGAAATAGCCATACTTCGCACACTTGGTGCTAAGGGTGGTTTAATAAGGAAAAGCGTGATTTTCGAGTTTGTTATCATCGGTGTAGTCGCAGGCTTCATGGCTGCTATGGCCAACGAGTTAAGTTTGTACTTACTGCAAACCACAGTTTTTCAAATGGAAGCGAGTTTGCATCCAGAATACTGGGCTATAGCACCAAGCGTCGGCGCCATTGTTGTAGGCATATTAGGAGCGTTTGGTTGCTATCGACTGCTTACACTTAATACTGGTCAGATGCTAAAGAATATGGTTTAAGTCTACATTTAAGGTTTGAAAGTTTGGACAGTCACTTTATTAAGTAAAGTCGAAAGTAAAACGAGTGGACAGTCACTCAACTACATCGAGTGACTGTCCACCTTTGCACTTTTGCTAACATAAGCTCGAAAACTCTTAATACAGATAAACGGTGGTGGAATTTGAAGGAAAGCAGAAGCTGAATAAGGGAGTCAGCTTAGCCTGGAAATGATCAAGTGTGGACAGACACTCTCTTTTCAAATTAAGTGTCTGTCCACAATCCTTGAGGGCTATAAAATCAGTCGCTGTATATCTCGTTCAACGCCTCTTCAACAGAAGGAAGCTCAAATTTGAAGCCAGCAGCGGTAAGCTTTTGAGGAATGACCTGCTGTCCTTCCAATATCATCTTTGATGACTCGCCCATTGCTATTTTCATAACGAAGCTAGGTACGTTAAAAAGGCAAGGGCGCCCCAGCGCTTTCGCAAGGGTTTTAGAAAACACCTGGTTCGTAACAGGTTCCGGAGCAGTTAAATTAAACGCACCGGTACAAGCGCTATCTTCTAACAAAAAAGAGATAGCACGAACCATGTCTCGTAGGTGGATCCAAGCCAAGTACTGAGTTCCACTACCTAGTGTGCCTCCGGCCCCTAATCTAAACGGTAATGCCATTTTACTAAGCGCTCCGCCTTTCTGGGTAAGCACCACGCCAGTGCGAAGCGTAACCACACGAGTTTTTGTTTGATCTACGCCTTGAGCAATAGCCTCCCATTTTGCACATAAATCATGAGTGAACTCATCGCGAGGAGAAGTCACTTCGGTTACAAGCCTGTCACCCTGGCTGCCGTAATAACCAATTGCAGAACCCGATAGGAAAACTGACGGTGGTGTTTCACAGCTGTTTATCTTAGAGACTAATTCAGCAGTAATATCCCAACGGCTATCGCAAATCCTTTTCTTTTGAGTGTCTGTCCAACGTTTGTCGGCGATAGGTTCACCGGCTAAATTTATAACAGCATCGAAGTTCTCGAAGTTTTTTATCGAAGCAATGTTTTCTATAACATCAACGCTATCACCTAATTTATCCTTTGCCTTTGCAATATTGCGAGAAATCACAGTGAATGAATGTTTATCTGAATATTGGCGAATAAATTCACTGCCTATCAGCCCTGTACCACCGGTCAAAAGAATATTCACAGTTGGCTCCTTGAAGTATTACCTATCCCGACTTGTTACAAGACAGCGTCAGCGACACTGAATCAGAAAATCTAAGAGCGTGGGGTTTATCAACTTCAACCTCGGCGTAACGTACCGAAGAATGTTCCGAGGCAATACTGAGCACATCTGCGGTTAGCTTTTCTAAAAGGGAGAAACGGTTGTCCTCGACGAGTTTGATAATTGCCTTTGTAATCGTTTTATAGTTTAGCGCGTCACTCATATCGTCGGTGTTTGTCGCCTTTTCAGCGTCATAATCAATTTTCACGTTAACAACAACGTCCTGCTTGTTTTTTATTTCATCTTCATTGATGCCAATGTATGTGCGTAGTCTTAAGTTTTTAATTTTAATAGTGGCAAGATTAAAGTTCATTGAAGTCTCTTGTTTGTAGTTGTTTATAAGTCGTTGTAAAGTATTGTCGTTTCAGTTAGGAATGTAGCACACAATGTCAATGGAACTACGCTCGCCAACAGCAAAGATTCTTATCGTTTTAGCGTGTTTAGTGGTAGTGATGGCCGGAATTAAAGCCGCCAGCACAATCATGGTACCGTTTTTTCTTTCTATTTTTATAGCGATCGCGTGTAGTCCAATCATACGCTGGACCTCTAAATTCGGCGTCCCCAAATGGCTCTCAATCACCTTTGTTATACTGCTTATTGTTGTTTTTGGTTTTCTTTTAGCTGGCTTAGTAGGCCAGTCTATGACCGAGTTTAGAGAAAACTTGCCAGAATATAGAAGTAAGCTTGATACAGAGTTTGCCTGGGTTGTATCCAAATTGGCTGAGTTCAACATTCATATAAATAGGGAGCTGATCGCTTCTCACCTTGATCCTGCAACGGCTATGTCTGTGGCTACAAATTTTATAAGCGGAATGGGCGGCGTGCTCTCTAACTTATTCCTGATACTTTTAACTGTCATTTTCATGCTTTTTGAGGCAGATAGTATTCCTCGCCGTTTCCATATTGCACTTGCAGATCCTGGTATGAAGCTTAAGCACATTGATAAATTTATACGTTCTGTGAATAACTATTTAGCAATAAAAACGGTGGTTAGTTTGGGCACAGGCTTGATAATTGGCGTTTGGCTTTACGTGCTCGGGGTAGATCATTTCATGTTATGGGCCGTCTTGGCTTTCATGCTCAACTTCATTCCAAACATCGGTTCTATTATTGCGGCAGTGCCAGCAGTTTTAATCGCATTTGTTCAACTTGGCCCTGCCTCAGCAGGCTTCGCTGCACTCGGTTTTGTGCTTGTAAATACCATCATGGGTAATATGGTCGAGCCTAGATTAATGGGTAAGGGCATGGGACTCTCTACACTTGTGGTATTCCTATCGTTGATATTTTGGGGGTGGTTACTGGGAACTGTTGGAATGCTTCTATCGGTACCGTTAACCATGGTAGTAAAAATAGCGCTTGAATCTCGCGAAGAAAGTAAGTGGCTTGCAGTGTTGTTGTCAAGCGAAGGTGAAAAAACTACTTCGTAAACCAATATTAATATAGCGCATCGATAGATAGTGGACAGACACTTTTTAAAGAAAGTGACTGTCCATTGCAAGCTACTGTTACATAAAGCTTCAAAGAAAAAGTAGTAAAAGGGACAGACACTCACATGTTTTTGAGCAATCCCTAATGCCGAATAGCTAAACGATAAATTTAAAAAGTGTCTGTCCGATATCAGGCTTTTTGAGAAAAATTAAGTGTGTGTCCGCTTTTAGGCTCGCTTTCAACCATTAAAGACTCACTGCTTTATGCCTAAGCCTGTAGACTTTTACACCACTAATCGTGATTTGGAAATTGAATAACGATACGAGCGCCGCCAAGCGCGCTGTCTTTGATAAGCATTCTACCTTCGTAGATTGAGACTAGGTCTGTGACTAAGGCCATTCCAATTCCGTGGCCTTCGGTGTAGGTATCAAGACGAGTTCCTCGCTCTAGTAAAAGTACTTTTTTGTCGTCAGGAATACCTGGCCCGTCGTCTTCAACATTAATTGTGAGCCAACCCTCGCTCGTTTCTGCAGATATAACTATTCTATCTTGAGCCGCTTTGCATGCGTTATCTAACAGATTACCGCAAAGCTCCATAAAGTCTGTTTCGTCCCCTTTGAACTGGATATTGTCATCCATATCGAATTCAATGGTTAGGGCCTTGTCCTGATAAACTTTGTCCATAGCATCGGCAAGTTTGTGCAATACTGGCAAAACATCAATAGCTTGTTGCCAGCCAGATTTTCCTGCACTCGCTCTTTTCAGTTGGCGTTTAATAATTCTGTCAATTTGCTGAAGCGACTCTTTTACTTCGGTTGGTAAATTACTATTCCCCGAAGCTACTGCAAGTGGAGTTTTCAAGCTATGTGCTAGGTCACCTAAGCTGTTTTTGTATCTTGCTCTTTGCGCTGCTTCAGTTTGAAGCAATCCATTAATAGATTCTTTTAACGAGTCGAATTCAACTGGGTATCGCAATTCTAACTCACGCTTGTTACCGCTAGACGTTTGTGAAATTTCGTCAATTAGCTTTCTAACAGGTAGAAGAACTAAGCTTATGCCTATGATAATAAAAACTAAAAGCGCAATACAGAGGGTGACTATCCATTGCCACGTTGTGCTCAAAAAAGTATTCCGCTCAGCTTCAAACAGTGCTTTGTTATTAAATATATAAAACCTTACCGGCTCGAAATCTCTGCTTGATGCAAACTCAGCAGTAAAGGCATATACAAAAAATTGGGACTCTTCCTCAAATGTGGGTGTATAGGATTCCAAGAACAACTCGTTGCCTACGGCGACGTCTATTGCGGGAGGAGAGAAGGTATACTCGAGGGCAGAAGCTGATTGCCAAATCACTTCATCGCGAAATACGATAACGCCAAGGTAGCCAGAGCCAGGCAGATTAAGCTGTTCTTCGTATAAAATTTCAGGCATATAAGGCATGTCGCCGTCTAACTCAAAAGCAGATAACAGCCCTAAGTTCATCAACCTAAGTTCGCTCATTTTAGCTTGTGTAAGGCTATCGGTATAAGCTTCGTCCAAAATGACAACAGTGAAGGGTGCAAAAAGTGCAAGTAGAACTATCGCTAGAAAAATACTTCGTAAACGAAGCGACAACTGCCTCATAGACTTCTATTTATCCTGTAACCTCTACCCCGAAGTGTTTCGATTGGCTTCAATTCACCTGATGGGTCTAATTTTTTACGCAGTCTTCCTACAAAAACTTCAATGACATTGCTGTCTAAATCGAAATCTTGATCGTAAATATGTTCGGTTAACTCCGTTTTAGAGATGACCTTTTGCGGATTAAGCATAAGGTACTCCATCACTTTGTATTCGTACGCGGTTAAATCTAGGGCCTCACCGTTTAGCGATAGCTCTTCGCTTACTGTATCTAGCGAAATAGGGCCGAACTGAATGGTAGGGTTTGCTTGACCTGAAGCGCGTCGAATGAGGGCTTTTGTCCGAGCAAGTAGTTCTTCGTTGTGAAAAGGCTTAGTAAGATAGTCATCAGCCCCTGCATCAAGCCCTTCCACCTTTTCTTGCCAACGATCTCTCGCTGTTAGAATGAGTATGGGACATGCAATGTCTGCTTGGCGAGCTTTTCTTATAACCTCAAAGCCGTCAAGTTTTGGCATGCCAATGTCTACGATAGCCAAGTCGTAGCTATATTCTTTAATAAGAAAAAGCGCGTGTTCGCCGTTATCAGCTAAATCTACGCTGTAACCGTTTTGTTGAAGCAGAGTATCAAGTTGAGTTAATAATCTGCTGTCGTCTTCCGCTACCAGAATGCGCATGTTAGTCCTTATCTTTGCTTGCTTTTACCTTGCCGGAACGTTTGTCTACATCTACCGATACCACTCGCCCCGACTTTTTGAGGACTTTAACACGGTAGTTTTTTGAGGTTTTTTCAACTTTTAAAACGCGTCCATTTGCAGCAGTGCGAGCTCGCTCTGCAGCTTCGCTTTTTGATATATCGCTCCCAGAGCCTTGCAGCGCCATAGCAGGCGCTATGCTAGATGTGGCTAACACTAAACAAACTACTGCTACACGAAGCGATAATGTCATACAACCTCACAATTATTATCCCACGAAGGCCAAACTAAAGATAAGTATAAACTTGGTTAACTGAACCCATTCTGAACTAAGTTTAGTCTACCTCGCGGATTGAAAGCTGTATATAAGCCTTAAGTAAATTGCATTTACAAAATAGGGTGAAGAGTAGGGCATATAGTGGACAGACACAGAGAAAATTAATTAGCAGCGTGAACAGCAGAGCAAAATAAGGAAGGTCAGTACAGGTATGGACAGACACTTTAATTACGAATGTGAAGTACAGGAATGGACAGTCACTCTAATTACGAATGTGCATAAGTGGCAGGTTTGTATTTGGAGTGACTGTCCATAGTTGCTTAAAAAGCTTCTTGTAGGGACCACCATTGCCAAAGGTTAGGAGGTTATTTGCGTTTAAGGATGTTGAGTAATCTTTACTTTGGCTTTGAAAAAGTGTCTGTCCACTGTATTTGTTTTTTGATAGAGCAGAGGCGGTCATTGTACTTTTTGGGTGACTGTCCATCATTTTCATCCAAATATTTTAGAAATGAAATTGATAAGTGAGTGTCTGTCCGACCCCGTACTTACCTAGCGTCAAATAAAAGCGACCAAATCTCGTAGTGATTTTTTTAGCAAAAGTAGGTTAGCTTCTATTTCTTTGGCATGCCATGTGCGAGACATAGACTTCAGGTAAACCAAAAGCTTGAAATAAAGTGTTTGTTCACCTGCTCAAATAGTAGGGCACCGGACAGACACTTTATGTTCAACAAGGAGGAACAATGTCTAGCGATATTAAGAAAACGATGTGGAAAGCGATGTCAGATAGTCCAAAGGTAATGGTAAGTCTGGTCGGTGAGGATATGCATGCTGAACCAATGTATGCGCAACTTGATAAAGACGCTGATGGCGAGTTTTGGTTCTACACGAGTCGTGACAACCGTATTGCTAAAGGTGGGAAAGCAATGGTTCATTTTGCATCGAAGGGGCACGATGTGTTCGCGTGCATTCGAGGCAATCTCACTGTTGAATCACGTAAAGAGGTGATTGATAAATATTGGTCTAATCCTGTAGAAGCATGGTTTGAAAAAGGTAAAGAGGACCCTTCACTATTAATGCTTCGCTTTGAGCTTATAGATGCGGAAGTGTGGAATGCCGATCCTTCACTCAAAGGCATGTTCAAAATGATGACGGGAAAAACGGTGAAGCCAGGAGAAATGGGTGAACATGAAAAGGTAGACTTGTAAACCCAATGTTTAGAGCCGGTGGCATGACGCATTTTTGAAAAGCTAAGAAAACTGCTCAGTTAAAAAAGTGTCTGTCCACGACGGATTCTCTGTCCACAATTTATTATTAGCTTTAAGCTAGTTGGTGGTTAACTACCAAGCGACTGTCCACTATTGAGCGTGAGCGTAGGTATAGTTACGAGTGACTGTCCAAAATTAGCTTCCAAAATAAGTGTCTGTCCACTATAGGCACTATTGGCTATATCAAAGTAAATAAAAAAGCCCCTGAAAACTCGGAGTAACCCGGTTTTTAGGGGCTTTCGCTATTTGTTGTTTACGACTCAGCGTTTAGCTAAAAACTAAGGCAAAACCTTTTTGTAGGGTTTAACAACAACGGTTTCATAAACACCAGCCTC
Organism: Alteromonas sp. PRIM-21; assembly: GCF_027563165.1. NCBI lineage: Bacteria > Pseudomonadati > Pseudomonadota > Gammaproteobacteria > Alteromonadales > Alteromonadaceae > Alteromonas > Alteromonas sp. PRIM-21. The sequence continues at coordinate 468,108 of NZ_JADOEK010000001.1, forward strand.
AATATATGGGTCGGCGTCTGCCCATGCTTGGGCGTCCTCTAATGAATCAAACTCTGCTACCACTAGCGAACCCGTGAAGCCAGCCGGACCTGGATCTGGGCTATCTACAGCAGGGAAGGGGCCAGCCATGACTAAACGGCCTGCATCTTTTAACGCATTTAAACGCTCAAGGTGAGCAGGGCGTGCCGCAAGGCGTTTTTCTAGACTGTCCGCCACATCGGTTGCGCAAATCATGTATAGCATACTTTTATCCTTTTGCCGTAGCTGCTTTCATGCTCTCGACAAAGCTGCCAAGCTCGCTTAGCATTTTGTGACTGTCCGATAAATTAGCAGCAATGATATTTACCGTTGCCGAACCAGAGATTGCGCCAGCGGCTCCAGCGTCAATGGCAGATTTCACCTGTTCAGGTGTAGAAATACCAAAACCTAACAAGGCTGGTGCTGCTTTGTGTTTATTCAATCGCTCAATAAGCTCTGAAGCAGGTACGTTAGCAGCCGTTTCTGCGCCAGTAACGCCCGCACGGCCTAACAGGTATGTATAGCCTTTTGAGTATTTGCCGATTTTTTCCATGGTTTCATCGGTAGCATTCGGCGGTGCAATCAGAATTTGTGAAATGCCCGTTGCTTCGGCTGCCTTTTGGAAAGGTGCCGCCTCGCGAATTGGCACGTCGGCAACCAAAATTGAGTCAACGCCTGCATCCTGCGCCTTGTTGTAAAAGTTCTCGATGCCCTGGGCCATTACCAAGTTGCTATAAAGTAGCAAGCCGATAGGCACCTCTGGGTATTTTGCGCGAACCCGTGAAATTACGCCAAAGCAATCCGCTACCGTTACTTTACCGTCTAAAGCACGAATAGCCGACGCTTGGATAGTTGGGCCATCAGCAATGGGGTCTGAGTAAGGAATGCCCAGCTCTAGTGCATCTGCGCCGCTTTCTATTAACTTGCAAATAATGGCTTCAGATTGCGCTAAATCGGGGTCGCCAACCATAACGAAAGGTACGAATGCGCCCTGGTTTTTCTCATCAAGGCTCGCAAACATTTGTGCATATCTATCCATTATAAATCGTCCCCTAAAATGTTGATAACGTGCGCTAAGTCTTTATCGCCACGCCCTGATAAATTAACCACGATGATGGTCTCTTCTTCCGCTTCATCAGCCATGTTAAGCGCATGAGCTAAAGCATGAGACGATTCAAGGGCAGGAATAATACCTTCCTTTCTTGCCAGCAATTGGAAAGCGTTCAGCGCTTCTTCGTCAGTTGCAGCTACATATTCTGCTCGACCAATGTCATGAAGATAAGCATGCTGAGGGCCAACAGCAGGGTAGTCGAGACCAGCCGATACTGAGTAGCTTTCTTCAATCTGGCCTTCTTGGTCTTGCATGATAAAAGTGTAAGCGCCGTGAAGAATACCTTTAGTGCCCGTAACGATAGTCGCACCGTGCTCTTTAGTGTGCACGCCTTTGCCCGCAGGCTCAACGCCCACTAAGCGTACAGAAGGCTCATCAATGAAGTCTGCAAACATACCAATAGCATTTGAGCCTCCACCTACACATGCCACTACGGCATCAGGCAAGCGGCCTTCTTTTTCCATAATTTGTGCGCGAGTCTCTTCGCCAATCATGCGGTGATATTCACGAACAATAGTCGGGAACGGGTGTGGGCCCGCGGCGGTGCCTAACAAATAGTGCGCTTTATCATAGTTCGCTGACCAGTCGCGCATAGCTTCGTTTACGGCATCTTTAAGGGTACCTGAGCCTGCATTTACAGGAATAACCTCTGCGCCCATAAGCTTCATACGGAACACGTTTGGTGCCTGACGTTCAACGTCTTTTGCACCCATATAAATACGTGCTTTTAGCCCAAGCAACGCACATGCTAACGCAGTTGCTACACCGTGCTGACCTGCACCAGTTTCGGCGATAACTTCTTTTTTACCCATGCGCTTGGTAAGTAGCGCTTGGCCCAACACCTGGTTAGTTTTGTGTGCACCACCGTGTAGTAGGTCTTCACGCTTTAGGTATAACTTCACCTTTGGGTTACTTACCAGATTGCGAGTCAACGTCATTGACGTTGGGCGACCGGCGTAGTCTTTTAGCAGAGATAAAAACTCTTCGTTAAATGTCGGGTCGTCCTTGGCATCCAAAAATGCTTTTTCCAATTGGTCTAGTGCTGGAATAAGTAGTTCGGGCACGTACATGCCACCAAATTCACCAAATTTTGTATCTAACTGGTTCATTACGTTGTCCTGTATTTAAATTAGTAACGGCGGCAAATGGCAAAAAGCGCGTCGAGTTTTTCTTCGCTTTTCGCGCCGGGTGCGGTTTCTACACCTGAATTCACATCAATAGCACCACTGCCGGTTGCAATAGCATCTGCAACGTTCTGGGCGTTAATACCGCCAGCAAGCACTAACTTATGCTTCGCTTCGATATCGTTTAATAACTGCCAGTTGAAGGCTTCGCCTGTACCGCCTTTTGCATCGCCTACTTGGCAATCCAGAAGAACGCGGCTTACAAGGCTATTATTTAAGTGACTGTCCACTGCGTCTGGTAGTTCGTCAGAAGAAGTTGCTTTAACGCCTTCGACTTTCCAAATTTCACAACCTTCTGGTAGCTTGTCTGCAAGCGTGGAAATATAGCTTTCGTCTTCACTACCGTGTAGCTGAACGGCAAACAAATTGAGTGAAGCAGCAAGAGAAGCAACGTCATCAATGTCGTGATTAACGAACACGCCAACAAAAGCGCCGTTAACGCTTTGAGTTATATTCAAAGCCTGTGCTTCACTCACGCAGCGTGGCGATTTTTCAGCAAAGATAAGCCCACCGAAACTTGCGCCCTTATCAAACGCCATTTGTGCTTGTTCGGGGCTGGTTAGCCCACACACTTTAACTCCACCATTTACCAAAGTTTTTACTGCACGTGGTAGGTCAGCTTCGGCCATTAGCGCACTGCCCACTAAAAAGCCTTGAGATATAGGTGCTAAACGAAGTACATCTTGGTGTGTATATATGCCCGACTCAGAAATAACCACATAGTCGTGGCTAGCTTTTTCAAGCATGGGCACTAAGCGTTCGGTTGTCGCTAAATCGGTAGAAAGGTCGCGTAAGTTGCGATTATTAATACCAATTATGTTGGCTTCAAGGGCAATGGCGCGTTCCATCTCTTCTTCATTGCTTACTTCGGTAAGAATGTCTAATGAAAGAGCATTAGCAACGCTTTCCAGTTCGCGATACTCATTGTCATCTAGCACGCTAAGCATTAATAGCACAGCATCAGCATTGTAGTGACGGGCCAAATACACTTGGTAAGTATCAACAAAAAAGTCTTTGTTAAGCACGGGCTGAGCAACGCGCTCAGTAACATAAGCTAAGTACTCAAATTTACCTTGGAAGTACTTCTCGTCTGTTAACACAGAAATACCTGCCGCATAGGGTGTGTATGCCGCTAAGATTTCGTCTAAATCAAAATGCTCTCGAATAAGGCCTTTTGACGGTGATGCTTTTTTGCATTCGAAAATAAAGCCTGCGTTTGGCTCACTAAGCGCTGCAAATAAACTCTTTTGGGAAGGAACTAGATTCGCTTTAAAGCTTTCTAGCGGCAGCGCCTCTTTTCGTGCTGCCACCTCTTCGCGCTTGTCTGCAACAATTTTCTCAAGCACATTAGCCATTCGTGCTTACCTCCTGAGTAATTTTGGCAACTTTCGTTAATAACTGCATCGGCAACCCTTCGGCCATCGCGTTCATCGCCATTTCGGCCCCTTCTTTAAAGGTTGAGGCTTTACCGGTTACTTTCAACAGTGCTCCGCAGTTCATTGCGATAGCAGCGCGATGTGCCTCTTTGCCTTCGCCGTTTAGCGCTGCCTCAACAAACTGTCTGTTTTCTTCAGGCTCGCCACCTTCAATCGCAGAAAGTGGGTAATGAGGCAAACCGAAGTCTTCCGCGGTAACGGTAAGCTTTCGAATATCGCCATGCTCAAGGTCGTAAATTATTGATTCGCCGTGAAGTGCTAGTTCATCTAAGCCGTCGCCGTGCACAATCATTGCGCGATGTTGGCCAAGCAGCATAAGGGTTTTTGCATAAGGTTCAAGCAGTTCGGGAGAGTATACGCCGAAAACGCCATGAGTTGGACCCGCCGGGTTTGCCAGTGGCCCAAGTATATTGAACAGGGTTCTGGTCTTCATCGCAGCGCGGACGGGGGCTGCGTGGCGCATGCCCGCGTGATAAACCGGCGCAAAAAGAAATGTGAAATTTGCTTCATCTAGGCATTTGCGCGAAGTTTCTGGGCTTATCTCTAAGTTAAGCCCAAATTGGCGAAACAAATCAGCTGATCCAGATTTGCTCGATACGCTTCGGTTACCATGTTTTGCCACTTTTACGCCACACGAAGCGGCAACGACGCCGGCAGCGCTGGAAATATTAATGGTATTGTGGCCGTCTCCTCCTGTACCCACAATGTCGGCAAACTCATAAGAGGGAGAGGGAAAGGGTAGTGCATTTGCAACCATGGCACTCGCCGCACCCGCAATTTCACCAGGTGATTCTTTTTTCATTTTAAGCGCAGTCAGCACTGAGGCTATCATCACCTCGCTTTGCTCACCGTGCATGATGCTGTTAAACAAGCTGTATGCTTCGGTTTGCGACAGTGATTCTCGCAGCATAATTTGTTCTAGTAGAGGGCCTGCGTTAAGCATGGTTCGCTCCCTGTAACGTTAAATAGTCAATACTTTGCTTTAACAGCAAACTGCCGTGGGCTGTTAAAATAGATTCTGGGTGAAACTGAAAACCCAACATGCGATCTTCGCTATTGTAAACCGCCATTACGGCTTCGCTTCCGTCGTCGTTCACGGTAGATGCGCACACAGTAAGATTTTCAGGCAATGTATGTGCCACTAAAGAGTGGTATCGTGCTACGTGTAAAGGCTGCTGTAAGTCTTTAAACATAGCGTCTTCAGAATGGGTGATTGCTGATGACTTACCGTGCATAACCTGAGTTGCACGGCCTACATTACCGCCGTAATGCTCAACAATGGCTTGGTGGCCCAAGCAAATTCCAATAACGGGGAATACGCCGTGTACCTTTCTAAGTAACTCAGGCATACAGCCGGCTTCACTGGGTGCCCCTGGACCTGGCGACAGCATAAGAAGCACAGGGCCTTTCGTTGCTTGTTCCTGCATTCTTTCAAACAAAGCATCTGCTGAAACCGTATTGCGATACACCTTAATGTCTAAGTTCAAGGTACGCAGTTCGTCCACAAGGTTGTAGGTAAAGGAATCTACATTGTCGAGTAAAAATAGGGTGGTCACTTGCTGGTTCATGCGTTGCCTCCTTCATTTAACGCAACGCCAATACTTTCAGCTTCTTCTTGAAGCGCGGCTTTCACTGCGCCTATTACCGCCTGTGCTTTAGCGCGGGTTTCATCTGCTTCGGCTTGTGGAACTGAATCATATACTACGCCAGCACCTGCTTGAATATAAGCTGTACCGTTCTTTACAAAGGCTGAGCGGATAACAATACAAGTGTCCATATCGCCTTGACTATTTAAGTAGCCAACCGCGCCACCGTAACTGCCGCGGCGTTTTTTCTCTACTTCACGAATTAATGTAGCTGCGCTTACTTTTGGGGCGCCAACTAGGGTGCCCATATTCATGCAGGCTTGATAAGCATGCAATGGATCTAAGTCGTCCCGTAGTTGACCCACCACGCGCGACACTAGGTGCATAACGTGCGAATATCTGTCAACTTTAAGCAAATCTTTTACATAACGGGTTCCTGGGCGACTCACCTTCGCAACATCATTTCGGGCAAGGTCAACCAGCATGATGTGCTCAGACTTCTCTTTGGTGTCTTCGCGAAGGTTTAGCTCTATGCGACTGTCCAAGTCCCTATCAATACTACCATCTGGGCGCTTTCCGCGAGGACGGGTACCGGCAATAGGGTAGATCTCTACCTGATTGCTTTCTCTTTCGTATTTAAGCGCTGACTCTGGAGAAGCGCCAAAAATACTAAAAGCGGCATCTTGCATGTAAAACATGTAAGGACTTGGGTTTGATTCTTTAAGTTTAGCGTAAGCAAGTAGCGGTGACGGGCAGGGGAGAGAGAATGTACGCGATGGCACAACCTGAAAAATGTCACCAGCTAAAATATGCTGTTTTAAGTCAAGCACATGGTTGCAGAACTGTTCATCACTTAAATTAACACTAACTTCAACGTTTGGGTCAAAAGAAAGTGACTGTCCGTTTTGATTTTCTGAGTCGGAAACGAGTGACTGTCCACTTTGTGCTTCACTCTCTGCATCATTAATCTTTGCCGCATTTGTATTTATTAGCACGGGCTTGGCAGGCATCTCGTGTAGCTGCTTATGAATTGCTTCTAATCGCTGGGCTATAGAAAAGTATTGCTGAGCCACGTCTTGACCGCTAAATACGCTACCAATTAAGTGGGTTTCGCGAGTTTGGTGATCAACGGTAATTAAAGTTTCCGCCAAGTAAAACACAAAGTCAGGGCAGTCATTTTCACCTTCTGCAACGTCGGGCAATTTTTCAAAGCCTGCTAGCATGTCGTAGGCAAATACACCGCCTAAAAATATGGCGTGTGGATGTTGGCGTATAGGCGTTATTTTATTAATCACAATGCGAAGTGCGTCCATTACACTTGCGGCCTTTAAACGACTGTCTTCATCAAGCTCGCCGTCAGCTTCATCGCATAGCAAGGTAATTGAAGTGTCTGTCCTTTCTTTAACATGCAAGCCGGCGGGGGCATGAGTGGCAAATAAAGGCAGTACTGAAGCTCCGTTGCCGGTCAGTGCTTTCACTTCAACGCGGTTGCCTCGACATTCCATGCGCAGGGCTGCATCAACCATTAGTAAGCTTTGTAAATCGTCTTTAGAATCGATTTCTGCCGACTCCAGAAGCAGGGCGTTGCTTTTGCTTCCACAAAGATGGGCAAACGCAGCAAGCGGGTCATCTACGTAGTGCCCCACTTGTTCAATTGTCTCTACCTTACCTGGGGACGTTCCCAGTTCCGCTAAACTCATTTTTGCTACTCTCCAACTGCAAAAAGATAAAAAAAAGGCCCGTATAAACGGGCCTTTATGTGTTTTCATTCACGCACTACAGTGCACACCGCCCGTTAAGTTAGGGAGTGCCACCACCAAGCTGCAACTGTCATTGCTGTCGAAATGTCGTATGAATGCATGAATTACTCGTTGTTTCTACAAACTTCAATAGGATTTGAAGCCGTTAGTACGTATACTTTGTGTATATAGAAGAAAACAAATTGCCCTTTGTGTCAACCTAAAATTTGCATAAGACATTGAAAATAGATCTACATAGCCACACAAAATTCTCTGATGGTCACTTAACGCCAGAAGAGCTAATCCTTCGCGCGCACACCATGCAGGTGGATGCGCTTGCCGTAACTGATCACGATACCGTTGCTGGTTTAGAAGAAGCGCACGCTACTCAAGCCAAGCAAAAACGAGCACTAACCATTATTGATGGTGTTGAAATTTCCACCACGTGGCATAGTTTCGATATCCATGTTGTTGGATTGAATGTGGACAGACACTGCCCAAGGTTTCTTGAACGGCTACAAGGTCAATCGGAAACTCGTGAAGCTCGGGCTGAAAAAATTGCCACTAAGCTTGAAAAGTGTGGGTTTGAAGGTGTTTTAGCACGTGCCAAAGCATTAGCTGGGGTTGGTCAGGTAACGCGTGCTCATTTCGCGAGAGTACTGGTTAACAATTACGGTGTACCGAGTATGGATGCCGCGTTCAAAAAGTATTTGGGCAAAGGTAAACGTGCGGCTGTGAAAGCTGAATGGCCAAGCATTGAAACGGCTATTGAGTGGATCCACGATGCAGGCGGCCAAGCTGTATTGGCTCACCCAGCCCATTACGACATGACAGCAAAATGGCTGCGGCGCTTAGTTGCCCTTTTTGAACAAGCGGGTGGTGATGCTATTGAAACCGCGTTTCCTGGCATTAATAAAACGAAGCAAGAGCTTATTAATGAGCTTGCACAAACCCATCAATTGTTAGCATCAGCGGGCTCAGATTTTCATTTTCCTTCTCGCTGGACTGAATTAGGTAAAAACTTGGGCATTAGCAGTAAGCTCACGCCGGTGTGGCATAATTGGCAGCAGTTTGAAGGGCAAATGGCTGAAGGTTAAGAAAATCTAATTAGCCAAGTTTGTGGTATAAAACAGTGACCAAAGTGAAACGGTTATGCATAGTTGATAAACACTATTGCTAACAAGTGTAATAACCGTGGAGCGCATTCACAGAAAGTGTAGCAACAAGTCGAGTAAGTCGAGCCTAGTAGATATAAAGTCAGCCGCCTTCATGGCGTTACGGCACTATTGGCCTGTACTTCATCGGCCCGCACTTTTTTAGAAAAGGAAGTATTTATGAGTCAATTTTTCTATGTTCACCCCGATAACCCACAAAAACGCCTAATTAGCCAGGCATGTGAGTTAATTCGAGAAGGCGCTGTAGTGGTGTATCCAACAGACTCAGGCTACGCCATAGGCTGTCAAATGGAAGACAAAAAGGCACTTGAGCAGTTATGTCGTATTCGTCAAATCGATAAAGAGCACAACTTTACGTTAATGTGCCGGGATATGTCCGAGCTATCGATTTACGCAAAGGTAGATAATACGGCATTTAGGCAGATTAAAAACAACACGCCGGGGCGTTACACATTTGTGTTGAAAGCGACCCGTGAAGTACCAAAGCGCTTGCAAAACCCGAAACGCAAAACCATTGGTATTCGTGTACCCGACAATGCGATTGCATTGGCATTATTGGAAGAACTAGGCGAACCAATGATGTCTACGTCTTTGATTTTGCCGGGTAATACCATGGCAGAGTCAGACCCAGATGTCATCCGTGATAATTTGGAAAAGCAAGTTGGGCTTATCATCCATGGTGGTTACATTGGTGAGCAGCCAACTACCGTGGTGGATTTATCGGAAGATATACCAGTTATTGTGCGCCATGGCACGGGCGATCCGTCTCCATTTGAGTAACTTTCGTTTGCCTGGTTTTTAAATAGCTTTTTTTGCTAGTTGCGGGTGAAAGTTATAGTAAGAAACCGTAAGCTAAATTTCTGGGGCCTGTTGTGCGGTGATGTACAGCAACGCACAACAAGCCCTTGTATGAACGCGTAAATAATAAAATCAATAATCGTCGCTTGTTAGCGCGCAAAACGGTTGTGGAACTGTGTCAGAGCTTGTTGAAGAAAATAATAAAAGTCATGAAGCCCCTCTTAATGAGGAGCTTGCCACACCTGTTCAGCAACCGTTGCCACTTGCGTTTATTAATGGCGAAGCGCTTATTGAGAAACCTGAAGATCTCTTCATACCTCCCGATGCGTTAGAAGTTATTCTAGAAACCTTTGAAGGTCCTCTCGACTTATTGCTTTACCTTATCAGAAAGCAAAAGTTTGATATCACCACACTGCCTATTGCCGATGTTACTAAGCAATATATGGAATACGTGGATGCCATGATGTCGCTGAAATTAGAGCTGGCGGCAGAGTATTTGTTAATGGCAGCCATATTGGCGGAAATAAAGTCTAGACTTTTATTGCCTAAACGCAGTGATGACGATGATGAGGAAGAAGACCCTCGCGCAGAGCTTATTCGCCGATTAAAAGAATACGAGTTAGTAAAGCAAGCGGCGGAAGATTTAGATATACAGCCAAGACTTGAACGAGATATTTTTACTACTCACGTTGAATTAAGTGAGAGTGTGGCGCCAATTCGTATTGAGCCCGATGTCTCTCTAGCCGAGATTGTATTAGCGTTTAGCGCGGCCATGAAGCGCGCTGAAGCTTTTAAGCATCATACTATTGCGCGGGAAGCGTTAAGCACACGAGAGCGCATGTCGCTTATACTGTCGTTACTTACATCTACAGAATATACGCCGCTTGAGCGCTTGTTTACCGTTGAAGAAGGTAAAGCTGGCGTGGTGGTTTGCTTCTTAGCAATTTTAGAATTAGTAAAAGAACAGCTAATTTTATGCATTCAGGCAGGTCCTTATGCAAAAATTCATGTAAAATTAGGTGCCCATGAAGAAAATTAACACGGCGCAGCTTAAGCAATTGGTCGAGGCAGCAATATTTGTTGCTGACAAACCTCTTTCAAAGCAGCATTTAAAAGAAACGGTACTCAACGAGTTCACCGTTGCTGATAGAACCTTGAGTAAGGTACTCAACGAGCTAAAGCTAGACTATCAGCCAAGAGGCATTCAACTGGTGGAAGTAGCAAGTGGCTATCGCTTTCAGTCGTTAGATGCGTTAAGTCCGTGGTTAAGTAAGTTGTGGCAAGAGAATGCGCCGAAGTATTCAAGAGCAATGCTCGAAACCTTGGCACTTATAGCCTATCGTCAACCTATTACGCGCGGAGAAATAGAGCAGGTAAGAGGCGTGGCGGTAAGCAGTAATATTATAAAGACACTCACAGAACGAGACTGGGTGAAAGTAGTTGGCCACAAAGAAGTGCCTGGGCGACCAGCGCTTTATGCAACTACTAAAGGCTTCTTGGACTATTTTTCGATGACGTCGTTGAGCGATTTGCCCAATGCTGACGCTTTCGAAAATATGGCAGAAAGCGTTGCATCAGACTCGCCGCTTAAGGTGTTAAATGAGGCACCGTCAAAATAGACCGTGCGACCGTAAACAAGCAATTAAAGAGTGAAAAACCATGACTGAAAAGTTGCAAAAAGTACTGGCTAACCAAGGGCTAGGCTCGCGACGAGAAATGGAACGTTGGATTGAAGAAGGCCGAGTATCGGTCGATGGCACCAAAGCAACATTAGGAGATAGAGTCGATCACACTGCACAAATTCGTGTTGATGGTCATTTGCTATCTCGTCAAACAGAACAGCCAATCTGCCGCGTGTTGATGTACAACAAACCCGAAGGTGAATTGTGTAGCCGTCACGACCCTGAAGGTCGCGATACAGTATTTGACCGTCTACCTGCTATTCGACTAGGGCGTTGGATCACAGTGGGTCGTCTAGACATGAACACCAGTGGCCTGCTGTTATTCACCAACGATGGTGAATTGGCAAACCGCCTAATGCACCCAAAATGTGAAGTAGAGCGCGAGTACGCAGTACGTGTATTCGGTGAGGTAACAGGAAAAACGCTACATACCCTTCAAAAAGGGGTAGAGCTTGAAGATGGTGAAGCTAAGTTCCTGACAATTTCTGGTGCACCTACGCCTCAGCATGCTGAAGATGAAAGCATGAACCGCTGGTACAACGTGACCTTGAAAGAAGGGCGTAACCGCGAAGTGCGTCGCCTTTGGGAGTCGCAAGGCGTTCAGGTAAGCCGTTTGATACGTGTTAAGTATGGCCCAATCGAATTGCAAAAGCGCCTACCGCAAGGAGCGTGGGTAGAACTAGGTTTAGAAGATGTGAATGCCCTTCGTAGCCATGTTCAATTACCGGATGAAACGCAGACGATGGTTAATGTACGCCAGGGTAAACTTGACCACGCTCGTTTAAGCCGCATGCGTCGCTCGGTTAAAAAGCACAAAGTACGCAAGCAACAAGGCTTGAATAAACGTGCTGGACGTCCAGGCAAACGTAAATAGTATCTAACTATATCTATGTAATTACTCAAGGCCGCGAGCAAATGCTAGCGGCCTTTTTTATGCTGGCATCAAACACAAGCTTAATACCAACCAGAGTTGCTAAATTAACCCTACTAATCGATAAGCGTATTGCGATCTTCTTTTCTAACGATAGCGTAGGAAATTACGAATCAGCTATATCAAGTAGTTAAAAGCCACACGGAATAGGAGATTGTTATGAAAGACATGCCTCAACTAGGAATGGGAACGTTTCGATTAAAAGGTGAAGAGGCCCGTGAATCAGTAAGTAAAGCCCTAAAAGTAGGGTTTAGGCACATTGATACCGCGCAAATCTATGATAACGAAGCTGAAGTTGGCGATGCCATAAAGACAAGTGGGCTAGATAGAAGCGAACTATTCGTCACCACTAAAGTGTGGTACGAATCTTTAGGCGACGATCACTTTATACCCAGCGTTCACGAAAGCTTAGAAAAGCTAAAGCTAGAGTATGTGGATTTACTTCTCATTCACTGGCCATATCCAGGTAATGACATTTCACTAGAAAGTTATTTAGGCAATCTTGCCAAAGCGAAAGAGCTTGGGCTGACGCGTCATATAGGTGTATCTAATTTCACTATTGATTTGCTAAACAAGGCTGAAGAAATTTTAGGTGAAGGCGAGATTTACACGAACCAAATTGAAATTCATCCTTTCATGCAAAATAAAAAAGTTGTAGAAGCTGGCAAGGAAAAAGGCGTCAGAGCCACTGCATACATGCCGTTTGCTGTTGGGAAAGTAATGAAGGATGAAACTCTGTTGAGTATCGCTCAAAATCATAATGCGACGCCGGCGCAAGTGGTATTGGCGTGGATGGAAAAACGCCACATTTACGCAATTCCTTCATCAACCAGTGAAGTACATTTAGCGGAGAACTTGGCTTACGGTGGCGTAAAGCTTAGCGAAGAAGAGCTTGTTCTTATTGATGACCTCGATAATGGTGAGCGTATAGTAAGCCCTGATTTCGCGCCCGACTGGGATTAGGGCTTAGCAGAGTTGATATTTTGTTAGGGTGTATATAACAAGGTGAATAAGGCTAGCGTTAAGTTTACTAGCCTCATCTTGTTCAGTTGTATTCGACATCGATTTAAGGCCGCTTAATTGGTTACAACCGCGGCCTTTTAACACTTCTTGTTTCAGCGAATACAATTGATTCAGTGATTGGGGTGAATGGAGAGTTCGTTGAGAAAGGCCTTTTACAGAAAGCTTTGCTCCAAAAAGAGGCCTTCTACAAAAGCTTCATTTATAAAAGCTCCCATTCATAAAAGCACCGGCTAAAACGTTATATACTTTGAGCGACTGGCTCAATCTCTTTGATTACTTTGGCTGGATTACCGCCTATGACTAGGTTATCCCCAAAAGATTTGGTTACTACTGCGCCAGAAGCCACAACTACATTATCACCCAATGTTACACCAGGGTTTATCACCGCCATTCCACCAATCCAGCAGTTATTGCCGAGGGTAATAGGCTTAGCGAACTCTATACCTGTTGCTCTTTGAGCAGGGTCTATGGGGTGGGTGGCTGTGTAAAGCCCTACCTGGGGCGCTATCATACAGTTGTCACCAATAGTCACCTTTGCTGCATCCAAAATCACACAATTAAAATTGGCATAAAAGTTTTCGCCAACGTGGATATTTTCGCCGTAATCGCATTTAAACGAAGATTCGATGTACAGCCTTTTCCCTGTGCTGCCAAACAACTGTTTTAGCAATCTAGTACGTTTTTTGTGGTCACTTTGGCAAGTTGCATTAAGCTCGTCTAATTGAATACGGCACTGCTTACGCATTGCCGTTAAGGTTTTATCTGACGGGTAATATAAATCGCCAGCGAGCATTTTTTCATGTTCAGTCATGTATTTCCGAAACATCAAGCTGTGTTGTTAAAGCGGCTACGTTACTTTGCACCGCCGTAGCTTACAACGACTTTTTGCTTTAATTCGTCACTTTCAATGTCTAGGTTGACAGGGCGGTGCAATATAATGTTACCGTCTACAGTCACTGACGCACTAATTGACAGGGTAGGTTTGTTGTCTGATTTATTCCACGACTTGTTTCCAAAGGAGCTTTCACTTTCTTTATAAACAATGTCACCCGCAACATGAGATGAACCCGTTAATGTAATATCACCATTTAATGTTTTGATGTGTTTCTCAATGGTTGTATCAACAGCGGTGATATCACCGTTCACGGTTTCAACGCTAGCGCCAATTGTGCTTTGTGTAGGAAGCGTAACATCTCCATTTACCGTCTCGATCCCCTTAACCACACTCAGATTAGTATCTGCGCTAACATCGCCATTTACAATATCAATGTTTCGGACAGTCACATGGCTACCCATTTCTAGGTTTCCATTAACAATACTAACTTCATCTGCGCCAGCGTGATCGCTAATTTCCACATTGCCGTTTACAGAAGATATATCGCCAGCATGCTTTCCTTCGGCAATGTCGATATTACCTAGAATTGAACTGAAATCACTGCCTTCCAAAGCGTTTGCGTTGCCGACATGGATAACGCAGCCACTTAGTAGAGTGGCGGAGAGCAACATAGCAGCACTGGCAATTATCGACTTTTTCATATTCTTATATCCTTAATGGTTTTTATATTTTAGGTAACACGCTTTGAAAGTTTTCGTTTCAAACACATATTTTTGTGTTGTTGGCATGCATGTATCACATATCATGCCATCGTTAAAAGTCTCATAAGATCAATGGTTTAATGGTTTCTGTTGCTTGCTGAAAGATGGTTTGATGACGTAATGGATAATTTTATAGCCACATCTGCCAATAGATGGCGAATTTAACCATTTAAAATCAGGTGTGCCTAAGTTCAGAAAGGGACAGACACTTGCTTGGAGAAATCAACGAGGCAAAGAATACATAGAAGTGGACAGACACTTATTTAGCTTTAAGCAACGAGTTGGACACTCCAATTTAGTGGTAAAGCGCTGACAAGGCTGTTTATCTAAATACTCTTCTGCAAAATATCAAGTTAGAAACATTGTGAGTGTGTGTCCACGCAGTACAGGTGTGAAGTGATTAGTTCGCAGAAGAGTAGGTGTATGTCCGGGCAGTACAGGTTCTAAGTGATTAGTCTGTAGAAAAGCGAGTGTGTGTCCACGAAGTACAGGCTGGGTATTTAGGCTGATTAGGGGGGCTGTCTTCGACCTTCAACAGTATGTTGGTATTTATAGTTGTCATTTTTTATTGAGATGAGTAACGATGATAAAGATTTATCATAATCCAGAATGTGGAACGTCTAGAAATGCACTTGCAGTGGTTAGAGCGGCGGGATATGACGTGGAGGTTGTTGAGTATTTGAGTGTAGGGTGGGAGCGTGAACAGTTGAGCTATTTATTGCATGCAGCAGGCTTGACGCCTCGACAGGCGCTTAGGACAACAAAGTCGCCAGCGGCTGAGTTAGGGTTGCTTGATGAGTCGGTAAGCAACGAAGCTATCTTCGAACTTATGTTGAAGCATCCTATCCTGGTAAATAGGCCTATTGTTTGCATTCCTAAACATGAATATGAAAAAACAGCTTCATTATCTTCCGACCCAAATGAAGATAATGCTGTTGCTGATAAAGCGAAAGAAACAGTAAAACTATGTCGGCCTAGTGAAGCTGTATTGGATATTTTACCGGTATGGCCAAAAGGCCCTTTTGCTAAAGAAGACGGTACACCATTAATTGACCGAAATGGTGAACGAGTAATTTAAACGGAGTAGTTTATGACGGACAAATATGCACAGCTAAACAAAGCCAAAAGGCTCGCATTGGCCTGTTTGGTTTTTGCCGCAGGTGTATTTGTCTTTACAGTATTACTACCCAAGTTTTACCCAAACTTACAGGGTGCATGGTGGTTAGGGCTTATAAAGATGGCAAGCGAGGCGGCACTCATCGGGGGCCTTGCTGACTGGTTTGCTGTAACTGCGCTGTTTAAACCAATACCAGCCCAGTACCCTATTCCCCATACCAATATCGTGGCAAGTAATAAGTCGGTTATTGCTAATAACTTGTCTTTATTCGTTAAAGAGAAATTCTTTCACCCCGAAGCGATAGAAAAACTAATTCGAGACAGCGACCCTGCGAAGGGCGCTGGAAGATGGTTGTCACAGGAAAGAAACGCTACTCGCTTAAGTCGCTTTATTTGTGACGCCTTTGCCGGCGTGTTACGTGTACTTGATGACAAACCCGTCAAAGCGTTTATTGCTAAAACAGCGCAGAAGGGTATTAACCAACTTGATCTTAGGCAGCTTATGGCAACCTCGTTAGGTGCCGTGACGAAAGAACGCCAGCACCAAGTCGTGCTCGATAGGGTATTAGGGAAACTAGCTAAGCTGCTCGCAGAGCCCGAAACTCAAATTTATATAGCAGATAGGCTGGTCGTCTGGTTAAAAACTGAGTACAGCCGTATCGAAAAGCTCTTGCCTTCCAGCTGGCTAAGCGAACAGGGTGCGCTCATTGCTGTTAAAGCCGTTTCAAGTATTTTAGAGGATATATACGAGGATGAGCACCATCCTATTCGCCATGCTTTCGACGAACAGGTGCATGAGTTTTTATATGAGCTACAGCACAGCCCGTTAATGGAGAAAAAGGTAAACAGCTATCGCGAAAAAATCGTTAATGACCCAGCATTAAATACCTATGTTCAGCAATCATGGGCCAAATTTCATCAATGGCTCTTAACGTCGCTTGAAGAACAAAGTGGCAAAGCAGAAACTAAAGTGTCGGGTCTGCTAAAAGACTTGGGCACAACGTTAACGCAAGACAGTGAGTTGGCCAAAGCGTTTAATAAGCATATTGGTGAAGCTGCAAAATACATGGCGCCAGAGTTGGCTGAGTTTCTAACCCGCCATATTCGCGACACCATCAATAGCTGGGACGAACGCGAGATGGCGGAACAGGTAGAACTAAATATTGGTCGCGACCTACAAAAAGTGCGTATTAACGGCACTATTGTCGGTGGTCTAATAGGTGCAGTATTGTTTGGAGTCGAGGCGTTGTTAGGGCTATAGACGCAGACCTTTGCAACACTACTGGCAATGCATGGAGTAGGGCGCTACTGAATTAGCCAATTAAATTCGAAGTAGTGGTATTGGTTCAAAAACTATATGCATGTAACAAAAGGCAGCGATAAAACCTACTTAGCTGTTAGGGCAAATACCAAGTTATCAGCGTCTACTTTTCCTTTTAAGCCGCCTTCAAGTACTGAACGTTCTAATCTTTTGATGCCGTAGGCGCCAGAGTAAAGTGTATCAACGGTTTTTTCGTTTACGCTAAATGGAGGGCCGGCCATTTTATTCTGGTCATACTCGAATGAAATGATTAGCTGAGGGGCGCATTGAGTAATAGCAATTAGGTGTGCGGCGTATTGCTCGCGAAGGGGGCTGGGCAATGCAACTAAAGCTGCTCTATCGTAAACCCCTGAAACATTACCTAAGTCACCTGAAGTGAGTTTAAAAATATCGCCCACGTATATGGTTAAGCCGTCTTTGGTGTAAACCTTACCCTTTGCAGTGATAGTAACGTTAGGCTCGGCACCAAGCTCTTCAAATAGCTGTATGATTGCCACTTCGCTCAGTTCAGCACCAACCACCTCACAACCTTGGGAAAGTAGCCAGCCGATGTCACGGGTCTTACCACATAGCGGAACAAATATGCGTTTCAAAGCAGCACTCGAGTTTTCGCTACCAAGCAGAAAAGACGAATATTTTACAAGAAGCGCATTGCCTTCGGGCTCATGAAATCCGATTTCGTTCTTTTGCCATTTACTGTGCCAAAAACTGTGTTCCATGTATGCCTCAATCAGGTAAGTGCTGTAACTCGAAAAACAGGCGTTGTTACTAAGGGTACTAGAAACTAAAAAGGTAGCGTGAAGCGCTACCTTTTTAAATATAATTAGTTATCAAGCGGTGTGTTGAAGTCTTCAGATAACTCGAAGTCGCCTTCAACCGTGGTGACTTTGTCATCTACAAAGTTTATTACCATTTGTTTCTGAAAATCTTTTCCGCGCTTTTCCATACCGCGTTTCATATCGTAAACGTAGTACCAAGTGTCATCATCGAACGAGTCTTGAACAACAGGGTTGCCTAATACATAAATAACTTGTTCTTTTGTCATTCCAACACGCAGCTTTTCAACGTCTCTTTGATCAAGGAAGTTTCCCTGGGGAACGTCGATACGATATATCCAGTTCGAGCAAGCGGTTGATGTAAGTGTGATACCAAGAATTACTAATAGGTGTTGCAACTTCATGCGTTAATTTGTCCAGTATTGCCTTTGTTAGTGCCAGCGAATTTCGCGAAGGCGAATTTCGAGGCTGTTTTATTGCAAGCGCGAAGGCATGCTACATTGACAACTATGACCAATCAACTGCATTTTAGTTCGATGCTGCGCTTTTTAGCAGTTCTTTTGCGTTTGCTAAGGCCGATTTGGTTACTTTGTCACCGGCTAGCAATCTCGCTAACTCATCAATACGATCTTGCTTGGTAAGCGGTAGCATTTGAGTTTCGGTGCTTTCCCCATCAGTGAGTTTAGTAACGAACAGCTGGTTATGCGCCTGCGCAGCTACTTGTGGTAAATGCGTTACACACATTACTTGAGACTGCTTGCCCAGTTTGCGCAACAGACCGCCAACGATAGACGCAGTTGGCCCACTAATACCTGTATCGACCTCATCGAAAATCATGGTAGGAGTTGCGTGATTGTCACTCGCAATTACCTGGATAGCTAGCCCTATCCGTGATAATTCACCACCTGACACCACTTTTTCTAACTTGTCTGCATCCTGACCAGGGTTGGTAGACACTTTGAACTCTACAGTATCAAGACCTGTGCTAACAGGCTTCTTAAGCTCATCGTACTGAATTTGAATATCGACTTTTGCATGAGGCATATTCATTTGACGAATCTGAAGCTCAATATCTTTACTTAATTTACCTGCAGCACGTTGTCTGCTTTCAGACAACCCTTTGGTCGCAGTTAGGTATGTTGCTCGCGCTTCTTCTACTTCGCCTTCAAGTGTGCCTAACAGCGTTTCTTGTTCAGATAATGAATTGAATTCGGCGGCGAGTTCCTGATGGTGTTGATATAGCCCTTCTGGCATAACGCTGTGTTTACGTGCCAGATCCATCGCTTTAGCATAGCGCGCTTCAACTTGCTGTAGACGAAGCGGGTCAATCTCTAACTGATCGCAGTAGCTACGCAGCTCTCCCGCAGCTTCTTCTACTTGAATTGCTGCATCGTTTAGTAACGCTATCATAGGCGTTAGGCTTGCGTCATGGGCTTCTAATTCGCCCAAGCGCTCAATGCTGCTTTGAATCACTGATAAAGCGTTACCCTCATCATTTTCATATAAGTTGTACACGCTAGTCTGCGCTTGTTCTAAAAGACTTTGACCATTGCTCAAGCGCTTGTGCTCTATTTCCAACTCTTCGAACTCGCCCTCTTCAATAGCGAACTCATCAAGCTCTTGAACCTGATAGGTTAACAGCTGAATTCTATCTTCTCGTTGCTGTGCTTGCTCTTGAAGTGTCTTTAGTGTGCGTTGCTTATCACGCCAGATTGAATGAGTTTCTGTAACCTGCGCTAACAATTCATCATGCTTAGCGTAACCGTCAACCAGGTCTCTTTGATGGTCTTCTTTCAACAGTTGCAGGTGTGTGTTTTGACCGTGAATGGCTAACAAATACTGGCCTAAGCCTTTTAACTGCTGAAGCGAAGCGGGAATACCATTGATAAACGCTTTTGAACGACCTTCTTTAGAAATAACCCTGCGAATAAAGCAGCTGTTTTCATCCTCGTCTGAGGTGAGTTCATGGTCATCGAGAAAAGCTTTAGCTAATGCGTTACTGCTCAAAGAAAAGTGTGCGATGATTTCAGCTTTCGTACTTCCTTTACGCACAGCATTTGCGTCGGCACGTTCACCCAAGCACAAGCTTAACGCATCAATAGCAATTGATTTACCTGCGCCGGTTTCACCGGTTATTGCAGTAAGCCCGTTTTCCAGTTGAACCGATAATTGTTTTACAACAGCAAAATTAGAAATAGAAAGATGCGCTAACATAACCACACTCGAATAAGTTGAACATGATGATATATACAGTAACTGATAATATATACAGTATTTTGGCTGTGTAAAGTTAAGTCGTGAAAAAATTACGCTAAAATTAACAAGGAAGCTAATAAAGTTTGAGAAATCAATGTCATATGTTCGCAGGGGTATGTGGGGTTATCAGTAACCTGCAGAAAAGAATTTAATGAGAGTGCGTGTTTTACAAAAATTTATACAGTACTAATCTATGTAAAATTCGATAGCAAAAAGCCTGTCCGTAAAGAAGGCTTGTGGGCCAATACGTTAACTGCTGTAACGGTTTTTAAAACCAAACAACAAAAAGGAGAGCCAAAGCTCTCCTATAGAATTCCAACTTTAATTGAATTATAAATACCTAGATAACTATTTAGAATTCAACAATAAAGCTTATTGCTGCAACTCACCGCTTCCAGATTCAATGTGTGCGCGTACGAACCACTGAAACTGTTCTAAGTCTGCCAGCTGGCCTGTGATCATATCTTCCGATACTGGATCAATTTCACCAAGAAGCTCTAGCGCTTTTCTATGGTCACCATTTACGCCGTCATAAACAGCGTCTAGTGCCTTAAGGTGGTCAAGTACTAAACCTTTCCCTAGTTCATAATCGCTCCAGCTGCGACCTTCAACAATGGCTTTCGGTGTGCCTTTCGGTACGCCACCTAACGTTGCAATTCGTTCGGCAATGGTGTCGGTCATTTCGCGTACTGCATCTACCTGAGGGTCTAGCATTTCATGCACGCCAATAAAATTTGGGCCTACCACGTTCCAGTGAATGTGCTTTAAGGTTAACTGTAAATCTAATAGTGCAACCAATCGCTGATCCAATACCTTAATTGTTTTGGCAGCAGCATCGTTATCCATTCCTGGGGCTGTAAATTTGATATTGGTGTTACTCATGATATCTCCTATTGAATGTAAATAAATCAGCACGATGTAAAACATCATAAGGGGCAAAATCTCGCTAGCCCTGTGCCAATAACTTACTTTGATAGGTGCAACGGGTATGCCGAATTCGGAGAGTTCTATAAGTACACGTTTTTAATAGAGAAATATGGGAAGATTAAAAAATCTTTATTTTTCAAGCCTGTAGCAATTAAGAAAATGCTACAGGCTAATGTAATAAATGCACATTAGAAAAGATGAATAGGGAATGAGGCTAGTAAAGCTTACTGCCCCAACCTAGCTTTTTGCGAAGTACGTTGAAATAGCTGTAACCCTTGGGATGAACAAGATGAAGCTTGTCTACGCTCTTGTTAATGCGGATTTCATCGCCGGGCAGTACGGGTAGTACAATGTGACTATCGCAACTTACCTGCAAGGAATCACTGTTTACTTTTGATACTTTCATCGATACCTGACTGTCTGCATCAACAACAATGGGGCGACTGCTCAGTGTGTGAGGAAACATAGGCACCAGCGTTAGTGCATCAAGCTTTGGCATAATAATAGGGCCGCCGGCCGATAGGGAGTATGCAGTCGAGCCTGTCGGTGTGGCGACAATCAAACCGTCGCTACGCTGACTGAATACGAATTGCTCATCGATATAAATTTCAAATTCCATCATATGAGCAACTTTGCCGTGGTGCAGCACCACTTCGTTTACAGCAGAGTTGTTACTTTTAAGCTTTTCGTGCCGGTAAACTTCGACTTCAAGTAAGAAGCGCTCTTCAACCACGCACTCACCATTGAAGATAAGGTCAAGCTGTTGAACGATATCATCAGGGTGGATATCTGTTAAAAAGCCAAGATTACCGCGGTTTACGCCTACGACATGGATGTCAAAACGCGCCAGTACACGCGCGGCACCAAGCATGCTGCCGTCACCACCTACTACAACGGCAAGATCAGCCTCTTTACCAATAGTAACAAGGTTACAGCTTTTGAAGTTTTCAGTTTCAAGCTCTTCAGCAATACTTTCCTCAACTAGTAGTTTGCATCCTTTGGCTAATAAATATTCGGCAAGAATATTTAAGCTGTCATGGGTTGCAGCGTGCTGAGGTTTTCCAATTAAAGCAACGGTTTGATAGGGCATGGAATGCTAATGTCCTTTCATTTCCAATGGTCGGACATTAGCACAGGTATTTTGCAAAAGAAAAGCGTAAAACGTTGCAGAGTGCCAGGTTTAGCGATCTTCTAATCGATTATAGTCGAGCAGGCCGCCTTCAATAGGGTAGTGCTTGCTAGACCACTGAATCAATTTGTCGCTAAAGGTCCAAAAATTAGGGTTTGTTCGGCGCATCCCGACATCGTCGAGCAAAGCTTGGTAATCAGCTTCACTTTTAATTGTTTTCAGCTTTTCTATCGACGCAGTGACGTCAGAAGCGTTGATATACCAAAAGGCATCGGGATAGCTACCCAAGAGTCCATGCACCAGAGTAATTGAGTCTTGAGATGGCTCGCGATTTTCCTCTTCTTCGAACAGACTGTTCACATTGTAGTGGGCACTATTCCTTAGGGCAGTAAACACATCTATGTTATCTGAATTTAGGTCACCTTTTACCACAATTATGGTCGTTTCAGGCATCAGCGTGGCTTGCTGGGCAGGGAGCGAGTTTAAACTCGCTAGCGCTTCGTACTGCTCGGTGGATAACAAGCGTTTATTATACGTTGAGGCTTGCGGCTGAACTTTAGCTAAGTGCTTCGATAGCAATTGGTAGAGTTCTTTTTGCGGGCGTTCTGTTTCAAATGTTATGCCTGTAGGCTGTTCGAAACTATTAAAATCGCCCTCTAGATAGTCAGTGAGTTCGGGGCTAGCCTTTTGATACCATTTGTCTAAGAGTTCCTGACGAGATGGCGGAGGGAGCAGGTTGAGGAAGTTCGACTCGCCTTCCATACGCAAGAAGTCCATATATAAACGGGTCATTAGTTGGTGCCCATAGTTACCGTAAACATCAAAGCCGGCTACCAGTAAGTAATGAATACGTTCTAATAAGGCGTAGTCAATAATCCAAGCTGTTTTAGTAGGCTTACCCACCATTCCTTTCGCTACAGTGGCATTATCGAAGTGGCGGAATACGGTTAAGCTGGCATTGGTATTGTTGCCGTCACCGTCCCAAATACTTGATACGTTTAGGTGCTCTCCGTTTTCAAACTCGCTATTTAGAAAGGCCGCTCTTGCACGCATATAGTCGCCCTGGCGTTTTGCATACTTTGCCCAATTTATCGCTAGCGCAGAGCTGTCTTTTTCAGCAGGAAGGTGAAGGTTTTTCTTTTGGGACGCGTAAAAAGCATTCACTTTTTCAGAAGCTGCAATGTCTGGGTCGACAAAGAACACCCAGAATCGGTCGTTAATTACGTTTAGCGCGACTTGCCCTCGGCACACCGGCCCTTTGATATAACCCATAATAGTGTTTTGAGCGCGCTCAAGCATAAATCGATAACGACTTTTTACCGGCAATAAAGTAAAAGCCGTTAGAGGGTTTGCTGCTATTTCAGGTTCGTACGAAGGCAAGGTTTCAACAGAAAAGTCAGCTTCGACAAACCAAGATCGCCATTTATCTAAAAGGTTCTGATTAATAGCGTATGCTTGGTGGGTTTTGCTCACGATCGTGGAATGCACAGGCTGCAAGCGATAATAAACGCGCTCTACCTTGGGATCGTCGAAGGGTCTGCGAGTGGCAATAATGTCCAACGCTTGCCCTGGTGGGGTTCGTGAGCGTACCAGGTTAAAAAACTGAGGCGTTTTTCCTTTGTCTGAGATACCTTCGAAGTAGAGATGAGAGGTAAACAAGTGTTCGTAAATATAACGTGTGGAAAGCTGCATCTTGTTACTATCCCCATTTAGCCATGCTTCTAAGTCAGATACTTTCTCATTTAGTTCTTGTGAGAGCATCTTAGGCGAGGGCAAAGGTGCACCATGGGTTAACCATTGAATAAGTGTAGTATGTTCAGAATCTGACAGCGCCGGTAGGGCGTAGGGCATGCCCCCTAGAGGCTGGTCAGCTATATATTCTCCCATTTCATCTATGGTTGGGCACTGGTTTTGTCTGCTCAAACTTATATCCAAGCTCTCATCTAAATGGGTAGTATTGGACAGAGGGTGCTGTTTTTTTAGCAAAAGCATTTGCGCTAGCACCGAGGATTGTGTTGGCGAGGCGTTAGTATCGTCTTTTGTTGGCAATACATCGAAAAAGCCTCGCTCGCGCCATCCATTAACGCCGTGAGCGTCGAGAAACATTCTATTTGGTTGTGCTGCAGTGAGTCGCGTGCCTTCATACACCTTTTCTTTATTAGCACCTCTTGCTATACCTTCTGGGGAAGATATTTTTAGTTGGCATGGCGCATCGTAACAGGCGTGGCACACCACGCAGCGTTGCGTTAAAACGGGGTTTACTTGTCTGGTAAAGAAATCGTCGGGCAAACTTTCCATGACGGGCATGGCATCACTTGAGGAAAGTAAAGGTGCATCAGGTTTCGGCCATTGCCAGACCGCTAAAGCGATAATCGCGACAAGCAATGAAGTGATACCGAATTTTTTCATAGTGTTAGTCCAGAAGAGAGTCTCGACCAGTCTATCACTCATTTCATTTAAGGTGATGTTATAAATGCTGAAAGCTCGTTACTTCGCTCTAGTATTTACCCTTACTCAATCCTTCTTCGGCGAAGTAGTTACCCATTAATAAGTTGCGCAGGAAGCACTGCGCTCTCGATTTACACCTTAAGATGAAATACAGAGTGAAAAAATAACATTATTTTTACACATTCATTGCTTTAGGCATGTCGGAAGGTATGCTGGAGAAAAGCAATCAAAGGAGGGAAGCATGTCTCATCAAATTATTTTGCCTAGAGTGATGCATATAGGGAAGGGCGCGAGTCGTCGGGTGGCTGAAACGCTCAAAGGCCTTAACTGTCGCAAACCGTTATTGGTTACCGATAAGGTGATGGTTGAATTGGGATACAGCGCTGCCATAGTGCAAGTGCTAAAAGAGGCTGGAATTAACGCAGGTGTGTTTTCAGATACGGTCCCAGAGCCAACAGTAAATTCGATTAACCGAGGTGTGGATGCATTTAAAGCCAACGACTATGACAGCATTATCGCCTTAGGTGGCGGAAGCCCTATTGATAGCGCAAAAGCCATAGCCATTTTGGGTAAATACGGCGGTGAAATGCGAGACTACAAATTCCCTCGAGTTGTTGATGAAGCAGGATTGCCAATTATTGCTATTCCCACAACGGCGGGCACAGGCTCAGAAGCAACGCGATTTACTATTATTACTGACGAAAACACCACAGAGAAAATGTTGTGTGTTGGTCTAGGGTTTATGCCAACGGCAGCACTGGTCGATTATTCGTTAACTCAAAGCTTGCCTGCACGCGTTACCGCCGATACTGGCATTGATGCACTCACCCACGCTATTGAAGCGTTTGTAAGCCGCAAAGCTAATCTATACAGTGATGCCCAGGCATTATCAGCTATGGCATTAATTGCGCCTAATCTACGTACTGTATTTGCAGAGCCAACAAATGAAACGGCTAGAGAATCAATGATGCTGGGCTCAACGCTTGCTGGTATTGCTTTTTCAAACGCATCAGTGGCCCTTGTTCATGGAATGAGTCGACCTATCGGCGCTGCGTTTCATGTCCCTCACGGTTTATCGAATGCCATGTTATTGCCTGCGGTTACCGCCTTTTCAATTCCAAGTTCACCGGTGCGCTATGCACAATGTGCCCGCGCGATGGGTGTCGCTACGCAAAGTGACTCAGATAATGTGGCGAACGAAAAGCTTATCAACGAACTAAAAGCACTTAATGCCGATTTACAAGTCCCAACGCCAGCCGAGTTTGGAATTGATAAAGAAACGTTTTTTGCTTCGACCTCAACAATGGCAGAGCAAGCTTTGGCATCTGGCTCTCCCGGCAATAATCCACGCGTACCCACCATTGAAGAGATGGTCGCCATCTATGTCTCACTTTGGGAATAATCTTTTTGCAAGATGATAAAACGAAAAAAGACTGCGACTTGCAGTCTTTTCAACACGCAGAGAAACACGCTACAACCACCAATAGTAAAGCGTTATAACCACAATCAACTACCTGGCCGTCCAACCCCCGTCTAGCACCATGGTTTGCCCTGTGATATTGCGAGCACTGGGCGACATTAAGAAGCTTGCGGTATCTGCAAGTTCTTCAACGCTAACAAATTGCTTTTTAGGCATGGGTTCTAACATTATTTTTGTTATTACCTCTTCCTCGGTAAGGTTATTTTCTTTTGCCTGTGCTGCAATTTGTTTCTCCACCAATGGTGTTTTCACATAGGCGGGGCAAAGGGTATTGATAGTTACATCGCAATCTCCTGTTTCAAGCGCGATGGTTTTTGCAAACCCCAATAGCCCATGCTTTGCTGCTACATAAGCAGACTTATATGGCGAGGCAACTAACGAGTGAATAGAGCCTACATTAATAATGCGCCCGTAGTTTTGCTGTCGCATTGCCGGCAAAAAAGCTTGGGTTAACAGAGCAGGGCCAACCAGCATGATATTTATAAGCTGCTGCCACTTATCTGCAGGGAAGTCCTCTATACGAGAAACGTGCTGTATTCCTGCGTTGTTGATTAATACATCGACGGTAAACTTTCCTAATACCTCTGGCAGTGCGGCAACTTGCTCTGCATTACATACATCTACAGCCACGGCGCTGGCCGAACCGTCCAAGTGCGCAAGCTTGGTCACAGCGTCTTTCGCCGCTTGTTCGTTTATATCGGCTATGATCACGTGATGGCCTTGTTTCATCATTGACTCGGCAATGCCAAAGCCAATGCCACTTGCACCGCCTGTGATAAATACTGTGCGCTTACTCATTGGTACTCCCTGAGGCATTGATTGTTGAAGGTGCGCTATTTAATGAAAACAATAGCTTCTTTACTGCCCTTATTTGCGCGCCGTCTCTGTTTGCATAATCGCTAGACGCATAGCCCCACCAATCCCAACAGCCTTGTGGATTTAACGGCATAAACAGCGACTTTTTCGTTTGTGGGTACAGCACAACAATATTGTTGTCATCAGCCCATTCATTCAGCCCTGTTTGGGTAGTGTAGGCATCGCCTACGGCATCGGCATACTGGTTACAGCCGTGGAAACTAATATGGGCTCTGCATGGCTCGCCTTGTGCACAGCTTTCAGGCACATACACAAAGCCTTCACTTGCTAATGTTTTGGCATCGTCACCCGCTATTTTTTGCTGATCAATTGAATGAATTTGCCCTGACAGTGACTCGTCGGGTGTCGAAACATCTTCAACAAGATGAGAGAGCATGGCACCTGCTGCATCGTAATCGCAGTTTCCAATGAAGGGGCTCTCTGATTTCATGCAGTTAACCCCATTGTTTTTGGTGGGAAAAAGGTGAGCCATCGGTTTGTCATTGATATAGGCAATATTTTGTGTGTCTGTCCACAGTTTGTATTGCTCAAATAATAAATCGCTCACTGGTGCAATCACTCTGGTGTCTTGCGTACCGTGAAAGAGCCAGACTTTTGCGTCTTTCATATTAGAAAGCGAGGCGATTTTCCCCTCAGTTTCATACTGTTTGGCTTTTTCATTTAGCCCTTCAAGGCTTATCTCTCCCTCTACCTTATTCACGCATTGCGATAGGGCAGTGGTTATATCACCTCGTGCACAAAAGTAGGGGCCGCCAGCAATGACACCAACGCCTTTCACCCAATCGCTGTGTGCTAGTTGAAATTGTGTTGCCATGTAACCGCCTGAGGACAAGCCAGACACGGTGACGTTCTCTAAATCGAGGGTAAGCGAAGGAACATCACCCCGCTCTGTTGCATCTGCGCTGAAACTTAGCGAACTAAAGCTAAGCGCACTAACGCTTATTAAAGAAAGCCACATTGCGCGGCGTAAAAAGGGTTTAGGTTTCATCATTACATTGCTGCCTTATCATTTTCTAAAAATTGGCGAATGGCTTCGGCTTGAGCGGATATGTTAGTCACTCCTTCTAAATGCCCTAATTTGCCATCTAGCGTAACTAATGTGCTGTCGATATCAGTTGAAATAAGCTTTTGGTGTGCACCTTGCGATAGGTAAGGCATAAGAAGCAAATCAGTTTTGGCTGGAATAAACAGTGTTTTTGCTTCGATAGACGCCACCCCTTGCTTTAGGCTGCCTTTATGCCCGGCAACAAAAAGCTGGCAAGCGCGTACTAGGTATAAAAGGTGGTTGGCATCCATTTTTTGAGCGCGAGCTTTTGCTCGTTCGCGAAGCCAGCTTACAATACTGTGTGACTGGCGTATGTCATTAAGCGGCGCCGACTCAATATTTTTAAAATCCAATGTGTTGCCCTGTTCATTAAAAAACGAGGGTGTAAGAGCATTTTGCGTAATGAGCATAAGCGAGGCCGCTAAGCCATCAAGGGGCGCTTTCTGTTTTGTGTAATTACCATTGTTCCAGTTTTTATCAAGCGTTATTGGCGTTGCCCAGTGTTCCAGTGCTGCGGTGGTCCAGGCGTCGCTTTGACCTGTTCCGATAACTGAAATCATACGTTCAACCCAGTCGGGGTAAGCGCTCGCCCAATCTATAGCTTGCATAGAGCCCATAGAAGGTCCAATAACCGCGTACAGTTTGCTAATACCTAAGCTTTCAAGAAGTGCTTTTTGAACATTTACAAAGTCACGTATGGTGACAACGGGAAAGTCCAGTCCATAAGGTTTTCCCGTGTCTGGATTAATTGATGCTGGGCCTGTGGTTATTACCTGTGGGTCGTAAGCATTTAAGTTGACCAGTGTGTCTACGCTAATTACATAAAAGCGATCTGTATCAATGGCTTTCCCGGGGCCGATAATACTATCCCAGTATCCTGGCGCTGAATCGTTTTCGTTATATTTTCCCGCCGCATGAGAAGAGCCTGAAAAATAATGTGTTATTAGAATAACGTTACTCTTGGTATCGTTTAGTGTTCCGTATGCCTCCCAACCTACTTTTACATTTTTGATTTGCTTACCGCCAAAGGTTGTGAAGTGAGGCATTTCAAACGTCTGCTTTTCTACTATCAGCGAACCTTTTTGCTCAATCTCGCTCGCCATTACCTGAAAATGTAACGTTACGAGAAGCGACGCAAGTAACCCAAGCAGGGCGCGGGACTTCCTAGCTAAGTGTAGGGCTACCAGCTTAAGTGAAGTCATATATTTTTGTACCGCCAATACGTATGGCTCTTTTAACCGCCGGCTATTATGCTCGCTTCCTATCATCATTAGTTTTGGAGTACACCTAATTTTCCAGTTCATTTTCTTTAACTCTCAATCCATTTTCACAGCGCTGACTTCCTTCAACAGAGTCGGTATGTAAATTGACTCTGGCTTTGGCTCTATTAGCGCTTACACTTTGTGCAATTTCGTTTTTAAAAGCTAAGCCCATGCTACATAAAGCTAAACAAACCAATTGCCATTGCTAAACCAATCATGGGTACCACTACAGTCAGTGCACCCACGGCCCAATATGCTGCCTGATGGGTTTCGTTGCAGATGGCCCGTATGGTGGTCACTACGTAGCCATTATGGGGTAAGGAATCCAGTGCACCTGAAGATATAGATACAATTCTGTGCAGCTGTTCTGGTTCAACGCCTTGATCTAGATAATGCGGGCCCACTAAGGGCAGTGCGATTGCTTGTCCGCCTGATGCGCTGCCGGTTAACCCTGCAATAACGCTTACTGCAATGGCGGCGCCAATCAGTTCGTTACCGGGAATTTGGGTCATAAGCGCTACCGTTGTTTGAAACGCTTCGGTGTTTTTTGCAATAGACCCAAACCCTACAACAGCGGCAGTGTTACCTATGGCAATCAATGCCCCGGTTGTACCCGCATTTATGGCAACTGGCAAACTGTGAAAATGCTTGTAATTAATAGCCAGCAAACACAGCACGCCGCCGCCTAACGCAAGAATAAGGGCAAGTTGAGCAAGCTCTTCATGGAATAAAAATGAAATGACCAGTACAACCACCAAGGGCACAATGCCGGTAAGCGGGTGGGGTAACGCTCGGTCTCGCACTTCAGGGTCGCTTGCTCTGGCCTCAAACTCCTCGCCGCTGTTTACCGCCTTTCTGATCATTTTAGCCAGCCACCAGTAGCCAAAACATGCCATGAAAATGGCGACGATAAGGCTAACTTCCCAAGCAGCAAAAGGCGAGGTGCCTAAATACTTTATAGGTATCCAGTTTTGAATTTCAGGTGAGCCCGCCGACGTCATCGTAAATGTTACCGATCCAAACGCCATGGCTGCAGGAATAAAACGGCGGGGTAAGTTGGCATCTTTAAACAAGCTTACCGCCATTGGGTAGACGGAAAACGCCACAACGAACACGCTAACACCGCCGTAGGTCAAAATAGCGCAAGCTAGCACAACAGCTAATACAGCGCGTTTATAACCGATTTTGGTAATGATCCAGCGAGAAACAGCGTCCGCAGCCCCAGTGTCTTCCATGAATTTACCGAATAATGCGCCAAGTAAAAACATAAAAAACCAAGAAGCAATGAAGCCTGAGAATCCGCTCATATAGGTTTGAACAAAATTCACGTCACCAGTAAAAACGCCAATATTATTGGTGATGGCAACTACAAGCGCGCACAAAGGTGCAGCGATAAAGAGGTCCATTCCGCGTATTGTCAAAACAATAAGCAACAACAGACCGCCTACTAAGCCAATCATACTTAACATAGTTAATATTCCTTAAAAAAAATCTGTGACCGCAGATGATCCTAAACAGTTAAGTCGATTAAAGACTTGCCCACACCTAAAACCACAAAGTGTATGCAAATCAAATAAAAAGCATTCATAACAGACCTAGAGTTTGACGTTACTTTTATTAAAATCCCATAGTACGATGGTACTACATACTATTAACAATTAATTAACTAAAGTGATTTTGACCGTAGGCAATACATCCGACAGTGACGTGAGCTTATTGATCTCTGAAGTATTGAAGTAAAGCAAAGACCAACAGGCCCTAGAACTTAGAACAACAAGGACTCACTATGTCTAAATCAACACACATTAATAGCTTGGTATTACCTTACCAACCATATTCAGCCGCAGATAAAACGGAACAAGACAAAAGAGCTTCAGCAAAACGCCCAATACATAGCTTATGCGCCCTTGCGGTGGCTAGCGTATTAAGTACAGCGCCAGTATTCGCTCAGGATGAACAGGCCAATGCTGACGCACAAGAACAAAAAGGGAAGCTAGAACGCATTGAAGTAACAGCACGAAGAACCGTCGAGTCGCTTCAGGAAACGCCCGTTGCTATTACATCTGTTGGCGCTGCTGAGCTAGGCGAAAAAGGGATTAGTGTACTTACCGAAGTACAGCAATTTTCACCGAATACAACGCTGCAAACCAGTCGTGGAACTAACTCAACTTTAACAGCATTTATTCGCGGACTTGGCCAGCAAGACCCGCTTTGGGGCTATGAGCCAGGCGTAGGTATTTATGTGGATGATGTCTATATTGCTCGCCCACAAGGAGCCGTACTTGATTTGCTAGACGTACAGCGCATTGAAGTGTTGCGAGGACCACAGGGAACGCTTTACGGAAAGAACACTATTGGTGGGGCGGTTAAATACGTCACTAAGGAAATGACTGGCGATACGCAAATGAACGTTGAGGCGACGGTAGGTAGCTATAGTCAGAGAGACATCAAAATTACCGGTCAAATTCCACTTATTGAAGACACCGTATACCTTGGCGTGGGTTATGCCAATTTAAACCGCGACGGGTTCGGCGAGTACCTTGTAAGCGCGTTGCCTAAACAAGACAAAGAAAACTATAACAAAGATCTTTGGGCAGCCCGCGTGACACTTGAAGTTCACCCAAGTGAAGATTTGTTTTTCCGCATCGGCTGGGATAAAACCGAAGATACATCAAATGCTAAGGGCGGCTATCGTTTAATTCCCAGTATTTTGACGGATGCGCCCGTACCTGATTCGGTTTACGATTCTTACACCAGCTTACCTACCTGGAATAAAGTCGAGCTAGAAGGCTATAACTGGCTGGCGCGATACCAAGTGAATGATGATTTAGAGCTTAAATATATTGGTTCGCACAGAGAGAGTTATTCACCTACCAACATTGATTTCGACAATACCCCTTTGCCTATTTTCGATGTACCGGCAGAGTATGACGACAGTAACGATACTCACGAGATTCAAGCTGATTATATCGGAAACGCGTTTAGCCTAGTGTCAGGACTTTATTTTTACGATGGTGAAAGCTGTGGCAACTTTGATGCTATTTTAGGTGTACTTGGGCAGTCGCTGGGCGCGCCAGGCCTGACTCGCGAGGTGACAGGCTGCAATAACTCTGAGAGTTGGGCCGCTTATGCGCAAATGAACTACGACGTTACCGATAAGCTATCGCTTTCTCTCGGTGCCCGTTACACTGACGAAGAGAAGACGGCTTATGTAAACAACGGTTTGGTCTTCGCTAATGTTTATCCTTACACCGACTGGATAGACGGCTATGTTCGCCCTGACGGACAGTTAGTGCCTCAAGTACTTGGGACAGACACTGATGGTGATGATGTGTTAGATGCGCCAGCGGTAGAAAGTTGGTCTCGCTTTACCCCGCGAGTGGGTGTGGAATATCAAATGAACCGCGATACCATGTTCTTCGCTAGCTATTCACAAGGCTTCAAATCAGGCACCTTTAACCCTCGAGCTCAAACTAATGAGCCTGGTGTAGAACCTGAAGTTGTAGATAGCTTCGAAGTGGGTGTAAAAAGCGATTTAAGCGACGCGCTTCGCATGAATGTCACTTTGTTTTCATATGATCACAAAGATCGTCAATACATTGGTGTAGAGGGTGATTTATCTGACCCTACCGCACTTGACCAGCGTCTGCGCAATGCAGCAGAAACTGCCGCAAAAGGTGCTGAGTTAGAAATGACGTGGGTAGCAACCGATAACCTACAATTTGATGTTGCTTATGGCTTTATTGACTTTGAAATTAAGAAAAACAATGCCATTCCTCCATTGATAGGCTTAGCGAGTACACCTGAGAATACCTTTAATTTTAATGCTAACTACTTGCTAGAGACGAGCTTCGGGGGTATTACCTTCAACGCTAACTATTACTATCGTGATGATTACCTTATTTTTGAAACCAGCGATCTTATTCAACAAGATGCTTATGGTATGGTGAATTTAAGCGCGCGCTGGGAAAGTGTTGAAGGCGACTGGTATGCCGGATTACACGTGAAAAACTTGACCGATGAAGAATATCTGGTTGGCGGATATGACTTTGTCACACAAGACGGTGAGGGTAACTTTGGGCCAGGTCTTGGTGGCGATACAACACTTATCGGTTATTACGGTGACCCGCGTACTGTTCACCTTACGGTGGGTTATCGATTCTAAACAGTATAGCTTAGATAAAATAAACGCTGTTCATCACGCCTAAGCTTTTATGCTTAGGCGTACTCAATTTTGACCTAGCCTTTTCAAGGGGAACGCTGGCCAGTACGTGTGTTTTGTGAATAGTTCCATTAACAACATTAACCTTTATTAGCCGACGTGATATGATTATTATTATTAACAAGGTAGTTACAAGTTGATAGCATTATGTCCGTAAAAATTTTGATTGCTGACGATCATCCGCTTTTTAGGGCCGCTATGTGTCACGCGCTAAAAAGTGTAGAGCACATTGAGCTTGTAGAAACCTCGACCTTCCCCGATACCCTTGCTTGTCTCAAATCAAATGACGACATAGACCTGCTTTTTTTAGACCTCACCATGCCAGGCAATGAAGGGTTAAATGGTTTGGCTGAAGTGCATGCGTTATACCCTGATGTACTTGTAGTAGTGATTACCGCACAAGAAGAAGCAGACGTCATGGCAAAATCGTTTGCACTAGGTGCTAGTGGCTTCATACCCAAATCGGCCTCGGTTGAATGTATTATTGATGCGGTAAATACGGTACTTGATGGGGAAACTTGGATACCGGCTTCAGTTCAAATGCCCACGGAGCTGTCACAAAATTCTGCTGTCTCTAATACAGATAGCGTATCGGACCCCAATGACTTTACGGTTAGATTAAAACAACTTACCCCTCACCAACTTAAAGTGCTACGAATGGTATCAGATGGCTTGCTCAATAAGCAGATCGCTTACGAACTCGCTATTTCAGAATCTACCGTTAAACAACATGTCTCGGCGGTGTTAAGAAAACTTGGCGTTATCAACAGAACTAAGGCTGGCATAGCGTTTAAAAATGCGATGCACTTGAGCTAGTAAAAGCTTAAACGTTGTTTGGGCTGCTTTTGGCCCCCTAGCATCGAATTGCATCTAAAGTTGTGCTAGCGTAAAGGACTAGGAGTAACAATGCTAAAACAAAAGGAATATTGATGAAGCGCTTCTCACTTTTTATTTTTCTTCTACTTTCTTCTTGCCAGGTTTTTGGAGCAGCCACACAGTGGGTTGATTTCACATTGGATAACGGTCATGTATTTCTTCCCGTTACAATTGACGGCATTGAATCGCGGGTAATGCTGGATTCAGGCGCGCAGATAAATAGCATTAATCGCGCCTTTGTAAGAAAGCACGATTTAACGTTCGATAAAGGCAGGCCTGTAAACGTGAAGGGAGTTTATGGCGTTGAAAAAAGAAAAGCCTATAACAATGTGGACGTTGAAATTTTTGGGACCACATTTAAGTTAGATTCGCTGGTTGAAACCAACCTTGGTCATCATTCTAACGGTATGTTACTAGGAGCAGGTTTTTTCAACAGTTTTGTTGTTCAATTAGACTACCCGCACAGAAAAATTCGCCTTGTAACCCGAGACTCGGTCAACATGAAGGAGGTGGCTAACGTGCCGGCTACTACTCAGCAAGGCACGGGTATGCCTATTGCACAAGTCGAAATTAACGGCGTACCGCTATGGCTTCGAATAGATACTGGTAATGCTGGCACAATATTGATTAACCGCCGCGCTGCATCTAAAGCAGACTTGCTAGAGAAAGTGGAGGGTACAAGTACCTCATTTGGGGCCAATAGTTCAGGCGTAAACGAGTTCGCCACTTCAGACATGGTAAAGTTTGGACCGTTTGAAATTAGCAACGTTAAAGTAAGCTTCCCTGCAGAAGGGCAAACCACTAACTTAGAAAGTCAGTACAAAAGAACCGGCAGCCGTATAGGTGGGAAACGCGTGGTAGGACTTATTGGTTACGACTTGCTTAAAGACTTTGTTGTTACGTTGGATTATCGCTACGGTCGCCTCCATATTAATGTACCTCAATAGCGAGGTTTACGCATATGGCTACGCAATAAAAGCAAAATTAATAAATAGTCTATCAACTTATTTTTTTGAAGTATTTATTGAAGAAGTCAAAATTAGCCTAAGCGCTTTGCGTTGTAAATTTTCGGACTATCGGAGTCTTTGTGTTGGTGAGAGAGTGACTGTTTAAGCAGTCGCTTTAGCGCCGCTGGCTTTAAGGGCTTAGGTAAATAGCTAAATTGTAATGCTGCCGCTTCTTCTCTTATTTCGTTGCTTCTATTAGCGGTGACCAATACTTTCAGCGCGAAACTCACGTTTTCTTCAGATAATATCGCCGCTACGTCAAAACCGTTTTCTCCGTAGTTTAAGTGGTAGTCAGCAATAAGTACGTCAAAGTGCTGGTGAGAAACATTAGGGGCTTCAGCGCCACTGGTTATTAGGGTAGTATTTGCTCCCCAATCGGCAAGGAGTGCACACATTGCATCCGCCACTTGCTCATCGTTCTCGACAAGTAGAAAATGCGTGTTTTCCAAAAACAGTTCTTTGCTATAGCGCTTTGTTTCCAGTGCTTGTTTTACATTACCACTAGCGTGCGCCGTGCGGGTTACTGTAACACTAAAACAGCTACCTTTGCCGGGTAATGAGGTTAGCCCTACTTGATGGCCGAGTAATCGGCAAATCTTCTCTACAATAGTTAAGCCTAATCCAATCCCTTCATTTTTGTTGTTGTCCAGCTGGTGGAACTCACTAAAAATTTCATGCTGTTGGTGTGCGGCAATACCTAAACCGGTATCGTAAACACAAAGCCTTATTGTCTTTTCGGAATCTGCAGTTTGTATGCGTCTAACGCCCACTAAAATACTGCCTTTGGGCGTGTAACGAACCGCGTTGGACAATAAATTTTGCAGCACACGTCGCAGCAAGTTTTTATCTGAATACACCATGACACTTGTTTTTACATACCTCAGCGTAACCCCTTTTTGCTTTGCGATAACACTGAACTCTTGTACCAGCGACGACAGAATTTCATCAATTGGAAATACAGCGTTTTGAGGTGTAAGTACGCCAGCATCTAATTTTGTCATATCCAGCAACATAGAAAGTAGACTCTGAGCGTTATCTAGTGAGTTAACCACACCCTCAGACAGTGCGGCCAGTTCGCTGCCTTGTGTTTTTTTACTTAGCATACTGGCAAATAATGTGGCGGCGTTAAAAGGCTGCATCAGATCATGACCTGCTGCTGCCAAAAACTTAGTCTTGCTTTCATTGGCCTTATCAGCCTGAAGTTTTGCTTCTTCTAATTCTGCGGTGCGTTGAACAACCCTTGCCTCTAAATCCTCCTTTGCACTTTCTAACTCTTTTTGAATTGCTATGTATTGTGTAATGTCGCTATAAGTCGTTACATAGCCGCCGCCAGGAAGGGGCGCACCGTTAAGCTCTATGACTTTTCCATCAGGCTGCTTGCGAATATGCTTATGGCGCGTACCTTCAAGCATGTAGCTCACTCGTTTATCAATTGAGGAGGGGCTAAACAAACCTCGCTTTGCGTTGTAACTCAGTATGTCGGTAATTGGCATACCTGCTTTCAAAAAGCCTTTAGGGTAAGCAAAAAGCTCTACGTATCTGTCATTCCATGCCAGTAACTGCAGTTTGTCATCAAGAACACTAATGCCCTGTTCGATATTTTGTACCGAAGATTGAAGTACCTCGTGATTGAACTGAAAAGACTGAGAGGCTTCTTCTACCCAATCGACTAATTCCGGTAGGGTATCACTGCCTGTATCTGCTATCGCGCCTAATAATATTCGAGCGCTGGGTGCTCCCACCTGAGCTGCGAGCAATTTATTGACTCTGTTGATAAGTGCTTGGCTGGCATAACCACTGCTGGAAGCACGCTCAACATCAATCGTTAGTTGCGTTACAAGCTGGGAATGAGTGGCGCTTTCGAGTACCCGTTCGGTAAGCGCTATTAAGTCACGCACTTTGACGAGTAAATTGGGCGCCGAATTATTTTGTAGTGTGGCATCGGTTTGGTTTAACTCGTGTTTCGAAGAAATGAACGCGACAACAACAAATGTAATGCAGTTAGCCAATAACGAAAAAGCAAACCCCAGCCCTAGCACTTGGTCGGTTGGAGCAGGATTAAAATAGTAGCTAGAAAGCAGGCTAGGGTAGAGTAGAAATATCGCCCAGCACGTAGAGCCCACTAGTAAAGCGGATATAGCGGCGGCTTTACTGCTACGCCGCCAATAGATTCCGAACATCAACACGGGCATGCACTGTGCTAACAGCGCAATGGCAATTACGCCACTTTTAACTAAGGGCGCGGCCTGACTTATATTAAGGTGGTACCAGAGCGCAATGCTTAGAACGACTACTACAGTAATACGGCGTATAGATAAGATTTTACCTGGTTGCATTGACTGGTTTGGAGACGTTTTTAGCCGGGCTTTTAGCCACAGCGGTGTTACAACATTGTTTGATATCATTATGCCCAAGGCTAGCGTTGCGACAATTACCATACTCGTGGTGGCAGAAAGACCGCCTATAAAAGCAAAGGACGACAAGGCAATATTTTCAGCATGTAAAGGTAGTGCTAGCACATAAGCATCTGAGCTTGTGGCCTCTGGCAACAATATTTTTCCGGCAAGTGCAATTGGAATTAGAAAAATAGTCATACCAAATAGATAGAGGGGAAATAGCCACCTTGCGGTTTTTAGTTCACCCTCACCATTTTGTTCAACAAAGTTCATGTGAAATTGGCGTGGCAATACAAACATAGAGCAAACGCCAAGGGCTACGTGTGACAAATAAACCCAAGGCGCGCTATCGGCATAAATAACGTTTCTGGCGCTGTCATTTGATGCGGCATTAGATATTAAATCTAACGCGCCATCGAATAGAAAGAAGCAAACAAAAATACCCACAGCCCACAGCGCGACCAGCTTGATAATTGATTCAAATGCTATGGTAAGCAGCAAGCCAGGGTGCTTATCAGTTAAATTTAGCGTGCGCGTGCCGAAGGTTATAGCAAATATGGCAAGCAGTCCGGCCACGTAAATGCTTAACCAAGGCGTGGTGGTTTGGGGTTCGCCAGAGAGTAGGTTAATTGACTTTGTAATAGCGTCTAATTGAAGGGCTATATAGGGCACAACACCAAAAAAACACAGTAAAGTGATAAGTGCGGCAATTAAATGAGAGTGCTGGTATTTGAGCGAGATGAGGTCAGCTAAGGAGCTGATATTATGCTGTTGGCACATTCTACTTATACGAAGCACCACGGGAAACGCAAATGCCATAGTCAGCATGATCCCTAAGTAAGTAGGGATGACTGCCCAGCCGTATTGTGCAGCCTGAGAGGTGGTACCGAAAAATGCCCAAGATGTACAGTGCACGCCCAGTCCAAGACTGTACAGTACAGGGTGCTGTCGGTTATCGCGTAAACGCTTATCGCCCCAAAACGCCAAAGCGAAAAGTGCGATAAGGTAAATACCAACAATAGTGCCAACCGTCCAGATACTTAACATTGGTAGCCTGTGTGATAGTTCGTCCGTGTAATTCCACGCATTTTTAAAACTCGCGACTGTGCAGTTTATATGAACTTACAATAACATGTTATTTACATATGGCGCATCTCCAAGGATTTTTTAAAAATCACCCACAAAAATATTGTGGATACCCTTGATCACCCTAAATCTAGCCCCATAACTAAGCGCAACAGACTCATTCCCACTAATTTATTTTGGTTGGGTGATGCCTAATTTAGAAAAACGTTTGGAGGTAGGCATGAGCGATAATCGCGACGTGCAGGCAGAACAAGAAAATTCAGTTGATGAAACTGTACAAGGCGCAGAAGAAGCGCAGGCAGAAACGCCAGAAGCAGAAGGCGTAGAGCTAGATGAAAATGCACAGCGCATTTATGAACTAGAAACCGCACTTTCTGAAGCTCAAGCAACGATCAAAGAACAGCAAGATGGTGTGCTTCGTGCGCGTGCAGACGCTGACAACGCGCGTCGCCGCGCTGAAGGTGAAGTAGAAAAGGCACGTAAATTTGCCCTTGAGCGCTTCGCGGGTGAATTGCTTCCGGTTATCGACAACCTAGAACGCGCAATCGAAATGACCGATGGCGATAATGAAGCCGTTAAGCCGCTTCTTGAAGGCGTGGAGATGACCCACAAAACTTTCTTAAGCACTATTGAGAAATTCGGATTAAGCCTTATTGATCCGCAGGGTGAGACCTTTAACCCAGATTTGCATCAGGCGATGTCGATGCAAGAAAGTGCAGACCACGAGCCAAATACAGTAATGGCCGTGATGCAAAAAGGTTATCAAATTAACGGCCGTTTGTTACGCCCTGCCATGGTAATGGTATCGCGAGCGCCAAGCGACGGTGTGGATACGCAAGCCTAATACGCTTTTTTGCGACAAACACACGAAAATGTCAGTTTTTTTACTGGCATCTATTGAAAAGCCGGGGAATAACCCCACTAAAAGTACAGCATTAAGAAACTTATTCGGAGACACAAAATGGGTAGAATCATTGGTATCGACTTAGGTACAACGAATTCATGTGTCGCAGTTCTAGACGGCGACAAACCTCGCGTAATTGAAAACGCGGAAGGCGATCGTACAACCCCTTCAATCATCGCTTACACAAACGATGGTGAAACGCTTGTAGGTCAATCAGCGAAGCGTCAGGCGGTAACGAACCCTGAAAACACCTTATTCGCTATTAAGCGTCTAATTGGTCGTCGCTTCCAAGATAAAGAAGTTCAGCGCGATATCGACATCATGCCTTTCAAAATTGTAGGTGCTGATAACGGTGACGCATGGGTAGAAGCTAAAGGCGAAAAAATGGCGCCTCCTCAGGTTTCTGCTGAAGTACTTAAGAAAATGAAGAAGACCGCTGAAGACTATCTTGGCGAAGAAGTAACTGGTGCAGTAATTACTGTTCCTGCTTACTTTAACGATTCTCAGCGTCAAGCAACTAAAGATGCCGGTCGTATCGCGGGTCTTGAAGTTAAGCGTATTATCAACGAGCCAACTGCTGCTGCCCTTGCTTACGGCATGGACAAGAAGCAGGGCGATAACGTTGTTGCGGTATACGACTTAGGTGGTGGTACCTTCGATATCTCTATCATCGAAATTGACGAAGTAGATGGCGAGCACACGTTTGAAGTACTAGCAACTAACGGTGACACACACCTTGGTGGTGAAGACTTTGATAACCGTGTTATCAACTACTTAGTTGAAGAGTTCAAGAAAGATCAAGGCATCGACCTTCGTAAAGACCCGCTAGCTATGCAGCGTCTTAAAGAAGCAGGCGAAAAAGCGAAAATCGAACTTTCTTCTTCACAACAGACAGAAGTTAACCTGCCTTACATCACGGCTGATGCGACAGGTCCTAAGCACTTAGCTATTAAGCTTACTCGTGCAAAACTTGAGTCTTTGGTTGAAGACCTAGTGAAAAACTCGCTTAACCCACTTAAGCAAGCACTAGCTGATTCAGACCTATCGGTAGGCGACATCAACGACATCATCCTTGTTGGTGGTCAAACGCGTATGCCGCTAGTACAGAAGTACGTAAGTGAGTTCTTTGGCAAAGAGCCACGTAAAGACGTTAACCCTGATGAAGCAGTTGCAGTAGGTGCAGCAATTCAAGGTGGTGTACTTTCTGGTGACGTTAAAGACGTACTACTTCTTGACGTTACGCCTCTGTCTCTAGGTATTGAGACAATGGGTGGTGTAATGACTGCGCTTATCGAGAAGAACACGACTATCCCAACTAAGAAGTCACAAACCTTCTCAACAGCGGAAGACAACCAGTCTGCGGTAACAGTACACGTACTACAAGGTGAGCGTAAGCAGTCAAGCGGCAACAAGTCTCTTGGTCAGTTCAACCTTGAAGGTATTCGCCCAGCAGCGCGCGGTGTACCGCAAATCGAAGTTACCTTCGACCTAGATGCTGACGGTATCCTACACGTGTCTGCGAAAGATAAAGACACAGGTAAAGAGCAGAAGATCACTATCAAAGCTTCTTCAGGTCTAAGCGATGAAGAAGTAGAAAAAATGGTAGCAGACGCAGAAGCGAACAAAGAAGCCGATGCGAAGTTTGAAGAGCTAATTCAAGCGCGTAACCAAGCTGACGGTATGATCCACGCTACACGTAAGCAGCTTGAAGAAGTTGGCGATGCACTAAGTGCAGAAGACAAAGCGCCAATTGAAGAAGCC
Organism: Alteromonas sp. PRIM-21; assembly: GCF_027563165.1. NCBI lineage: Bacteria > Pseudomonadati > Pseudomonadota > Gammaproteobacteria > Alteromonadales > Alteromonadaceae > Alteromonas > Alteromonas sp. PRIM-21. Next base: position 509,275 of record NZ_JADOEK010000001.1, read on the forward strand.
CTTACTGCGCTAGAAACTGCATCTAAAGGCGAAGACAAAGCAGAAATCGAAGCGAAAACGCAAGAACTTATTCAAGCGTCTAGCAAGCTGATGGAAGCGGCGCAAGCGCAACAAGCAGCAGCTGGTGGCGCGGAAGGCGCTGAGCAGCAAGCTTCTTCTGGTCAAGCAAACGACGACGTTGTTGACGCAGAATTTGAAGAAGTGAAAGACGACGACAAGAAGTAAACTGTTGTGTCAGGCCCGTTAATTCAAAGTGGCGGGCCGTTTAAGCAGTTCAGGCGCATCAGGAATTTCTTGTTGCGCCTTTGTTGTGTAAATAACTTGGTGTAAATAGCTTGGTTTAAATGACCTAGCGTTATTAAAAACCTAAACAGGTTATTTTCACAACAGTCAGATGTAGATTCGACGAGCATTACATGCTTGTCGACAAAAAAGTAGGATATGTAAACGATATGTCGAAACGAGACTACTACGAAGTACTCGGGGTAGATAAAAGCGCAGGCGACCGCGAAATTAAAAAAGCGTACAAAAAGCTTGCGATGAAGTATCACCCTGACCGTACGCAAGGCGATAAAGGCCTGGAAGATAAGTTTAAAGAAATCCAGGAAGCCTACGAAATTCTGTCAGATTCGCAGAAGCGTGCAGCATACGACCAATACGGCCACGCAGGTGTTGATCCAAACCGTGGTGGCGGCGGCTTCGGTGGTGGTGCCGACTTCGGCGATATCTTTGGCGATGTTTTTGGTGATATCTTTGGCGGCGGTGGTCGCGGTGGACGTCAGTCGCGTGCTCGTCAAGGTTCAGACCTACGTTACAACCTAGAGCTTAGTTTAGAAGAAGCGGTTCGCGGCAAAAGCGTTGATATCCGCGTACCTACGCTGGTTGAATGCGATGTGTGCGATGGATCAGGCGCGAAAAAAGGTTCGTCACCTAAAACCTGTCCAACTTGCCACGGCAACGGTCAGGTTCAAATGCGTCAAGGTTTCTTTGCTGTACAGCAAACTTGTCCGACATGTTCAGGCAAGGGCAAGATTATTGAAGATCCTTGTAACAGCTGTCACGGTCATGGTCGTAAAGAAAAGACTAAGACCCTTAACGTTAAGATTCCGGCAGGCGTAGACACTGGAGACCGTATTCGTCTTTCTGGCGAAGGTGAAGCGGGCGAGAATGGTGCACCAGCAGGTGACTTGTACGTTCAAGTACACGTTCGTGAACACGATATCTTCCAGCGCGACGGCAACAACCTGTACTGCGAAGTACCGCTTAGCTTTACAACAGCAGCCCTTGGTGGCGAACTTGAAGTCCCTACCTTGGACGGCAAGGTTAAGCTGAAAATTAGTGCTGAAACGCAGACTGGCCGTATGTTCCGTTTACGTGGTAAAGGCGTTAAGTCAGTGCGAAGCGGCGCTATGGGCGACTTAATGTGTAAGGTTGTGGTTGAAACACCAGTTAACCTATCATCACGTCAAAAAGAGCTACTGCAAGAGCTAGAAGAGTCGATGGGCAAGGCGTCAAGCAAGCACAGTCCAAAGGCGCAAGGTTTCTTCGATGGCGTGAAGAAATTCTTTGACGACTTAACTAACTAGTTCGTCACTTATTTAAGTATAAAAGCCCTCCTTGAGAGGGCTTTTTTTGTACCTGAGTATATATTTACTACCTCTGCAACTTGTTACAACAGTTTCACTTTGTAAACGAAATAACTTTGAGTATCTGTCCGAAACTGTACTTTATGAGAGTAGGGTGAGTGTCTGTCCGAAACTGTACTTTATAAGAGTAGGGCGAGTGTCTGTGCAAACCTGTACTTTGTAAAGGTGAAGTAAGTGGGTGTCCCTTTATCATTCGCCCCTCTGTTAGGCGAATAGTTGTTAAAACCAAGGTTACGCGCGGCTAATCCCTTGAAAGCGCTTGTTCACCGTTAAATTTCTTGCGCTAAAACGAACTATTCGTCACGATAGGCTTATAAGTAAAAGGTAAAATATCTGCAAACGTAAAAGTAGATAACCAGTAATTAAAAAAGGGAACAGGCATGAGACTATTCAATAAAGCGATGATCGTAGCAGCTACCGTTGGTGCGGTGATTTCAGGTTCAGCGTTAGCTGAAGTAACTGAAGCTTCTTCTGAAAAGCACGCTAAAGCAGCAACTCAGTACCGCCAAGCGGTTTTTCAATTAGTACGTAGTAACATGGGCCCGTTGGGTGGTATGGCAAAAGGCGCGCTTCCATTCGATGAAAGCGTAATGCAAACCAACGCTGTACGTCTTGAACAACTTGCTGACATGATGGGCGACTATTTAGCTGTCGATACGCGTAAATTTGACGTAGAGACTGGTGCTAAAGATGAGATTTGGGAAAACTTCTCAGATGTAGAAAAGAAAGTTATGGCACTTAAAACGGCCGCACAAGGTCTACAGGCTGCAGTCGATGCAGGTGATGAGAGCGCGTATCGCGGAGCTATCGGTAAAATCGGTGCAAGCTGTAAGTCTTGCCACGATGACTATAAAAAAGACTAAATTTTAGGTGCTGTTGACGTCAGTGTTCCATCACTACTCAACAGCACTGCCTCTTCCAGCCCCCAATCTTTCAATAGTCGTGCTGATGCTTGATAACATTCTAATTATTTTTCTATAAAACTACGACAAGTAACAGACGCCAGTTATCACACTATTCCCTTCCGTCTCATCAGTTTAATCGAATTTACATATGCACTGTTTATAATTTGCTGGAAATTTGAACAGATTTTGTCTATGTTATGTAAATGAAATACGGACGTAATAATAACCTATATTCACAATAAGTATCTTACCTACGAATGCACTTAAAAAAGCATTTTTGAAAAAAGGTAACGTGTCACTGTTGGAAAATAACGAAGCGTTTAAGCGTAAGACAACACTCCACCTACCCGTTTAAAGCAATGGAGGAGGCGCTTTTGTATGCGAGTTTTATTGTTTTCGAGGAACTGATTAGATGGATTTACGCAGTGAGCGCATGCTTTCCACAATGCGCACAACGCAAAATAGTATTTCTGCGTTATTGACTGAAAGCAGGAGTAAAATAGATTCACCGTGTATATTGTTGGTTTCAGTAAACCCGAATAGTGGTCGCGCCACCGTTATTGCAAGCGATAGTGAACACTCAGAAATCGAGTCACATCACATCGTTTTCCCGCCCCATACACTACTCATGCTGCCTTTAACACCGATGAGCGCGCCATTACCTGTAAGAGAATTTACCTTACCCCAATCACTTGAGCATTTTCGTGAACAGTATGTCGTTGTGGCATCGGTGAAAGACATGCAAAATAACGTGTTGGGGGTTGTGCTTACGTTCGTGAGAAATAGCAACTTAATGGGGCATCAACATACCTACGTGGATATTCTGCGCCAGAAGGTGGAATTAAACTACCTGTATGAGCTTGCCCGGCACCCCTATTCAGATAAGTTATCAGAGCAGTTGTCACTCCTTGAAGAGGTGAGTGCTATTTCAAAAGTGGGGGCGTGGCAAATAGACAGGTTCACCGGCGCGTTTTCTTCAACTCAAGTCATGAAAAGTCTGCTGGGACTGCTACATTCCAAAAGCGTTAACCTACAAGATGTGCTCGAAGTTATTTCATTTGAAGACAAAGATAACCTTAAGCAACGAATTCTCAAAGCGATTAAAAAACAAAGACATTTTGCAAAGCATCTTACTATTACCGATAAGCAAGGGCGAACTAAAAATATAAAGCTAACCGTATTTTTACAAGTTGAGCATCAAGCTAATTTGGGTTTAAAACTCACTCGCTTATATGGTGTTGTGCAGGACGAAACGGAAACTCAGAGACTATCTGATTCGCAACACAATTATACAGATTATCTAGCAAGTATTTTAAACGGTGTTGATAGCGTGGTTCTCAGCATTGATAAGAATGGCACCATACTGTCGGCAAACGAACAAGTTGTTTCTGTATTGGGGTTTCAGCCGGAAGAGTTAATAGGGCAAGATATTAAACTTCTAGCGACAAAGGTTCAAAATAGTGATGTGCCATCCTACTTGTTAAATTTAGACGAAGGCGTTGCACGTTGCTCTGAGGTCGAGACCATAAACGAATGCATACGTCATAAAAATGGCAAGAGAATAGCGTGCGATGTAAGCTTAAAAGCATCCAAGGTACATAACCAAGACTTGGTCATTATAAGCATACGAAGCGTTTCAAACTTGCATTTTGAAGTAGACCACTTTAAACAGTTAGCGCTAACCGACGCTTTGACTGGTCTATCGAACCTTTATCATTTCGAGCAATACCTTTTAGATAAAGCTGCATTGGCATCGTCTGAGAAGACGCTTTCTGTTTTTCTCCGAGTTAGCATAGTCAATGTTAAAGAGTATGAAGACGCATTTGGAGAACCCACGGTTGACTATATCCTTCGTATATTAGCTAGTCGCTTTGTTCGTACTTTTGAGGTTAATAGGCAACTTGACGTGAGGGTATTTAAATACGACCGCGGCAATTTTATTCTTCACTTAAACGATTTCTTTAAGGATGACCATTCGGCGAAAAATGCTGCCCAGCAATGTGCTCACTATCTCAGAGATAACGTGTTGGTTCCTATCACTTTACACAATAGTTCACTGGTTATCGAAACCAAGACAGTTAGCTGTGCTATCCCACCAAAGCACTTTTCATATAAAAAAATAAAAGAGCTAATGTCTAGAAAGGCAATAAATGACGATATTGTTTATTTAAACGATGAGAAAGAGCACGTCTATTCACATATTAATGGCAGCGATATAGACCGCTATAACTATATAAAACATTCTTTAAATAGAGCTATTGGTAACAATGAGTTATTCGTAGAGCTTCAGCCTCAATATTGTAATAGAGGAAACCTAGTAAGCTCTGAAGTGTTGCTTAGATGGAACCATCCTCACCTTGGCGTCGTTACGCCAGCAGAGTTCATTCCTATTGCCGAGCAGAACGATTTCATTGCGGATATTGGATTATGGGTTTGTAATGAAGCCTGTAAATTATTAAGCGAATGCCGCGCGAAGAGTATAGACACTAAGCTATCAATTAATATTAGTGCGAAGCACTTAGCGCGCGCTGACTTTGTCAGCAAATTTGTAGCAATAGTGAATAGGTGGAGGGTGGCACACGCGTGTCTAAAGCTTGAATTGACAGAAGGCGCATTGATAAAAGGCGTCAACATAATACAGCGTCGAGTTAAGGATTTAGCCCAGCAAGGTTTTAGTTTATCTATTGATGATTTTGGTATTGGTGATTCAAACCTTAACTCTTTGCAAGCGCTTCCAATTAATGAGCTCAAAGTCGATAAAGTTTTTATTGAAGCAATAGAAGATTCAAAAGAAAAAAACGTGTTTGTTACAAATATTTGCAACATGGCAAGGGCGTTGAAGCTCGATACCGTGGCAGAAGGCATAGAAACCACAGGGCAATTAAACGAAGCAAAGGCTTGTGGATGTAGCGCATTCCAAGGCTATTATTTAGATAAGCCGATGAGCGTAACTGATTGGCGCGATAAGATTGTCCACGCTCAGAACTAGTTATCAGTGAGGGATATTAAACAGCAAATACGTTCAACTCGGTACGTATTTGGTTGCTCACTCAAAATTTTATACTGCACTTGAAGGTGTAACTATAAATTTAAAATTTTGTAAATCAAATTGTTAGCTGGCCTACGCCATAAGTCTTATAAGCAGGTCTGATTGAACTGAAGTAGGGTAGAGTTAAACCCTAATCAGGACATGGATATGACTTATAAAAATGAATACATTGCCTCTACTCAACATCCAGATAGTTTTTGGTTGGAACAAGCTCGCAATATAGCGTGGTTTCAGAGCCCAGAGAAGGGGTGTCAAAAAACAGATAGTGGCTACTATGACTGGTTTAGAGGAGGGCAACTCAACACCAGTTACCTAGCGCTGGACCATCACGTTAACAATGGCCGTGGTGAAAAAACCGCACTTATCTACGACTCACCTGTTTCGCAAACTACCCAGCATTTTACCTACAACGAACTACTTACTGATGTGGCACAGTTTGCTGGAGGCTTGTCTCGCCTAGGTGTTGAGAAAGGCGATCGCGTTATTATCTATATGCCAATGATCCCTCAGGCGGCAATCGCAATGCTTGCATGTGCTCGATTAGGAGCGGTGCACTCGGTGGTATTTGGCGGTTTTGCAGCGAATGAGCTTGCTGTAAGAATAGATGATGCGAAGCCAGTGGCTATTGTTACAGCGTCCTGCGGCATAGAGGGCAGTAAAGTTTTGCCCTATAAGCCCCTTGTAGATGAGGCGATAGATATATCAGAGCACAAGCCTAAGGCATGCATATTGTTTCAACGAGAACAATTAACTGCTGAATTAAATAAAGATACTGATTACGACTGGCATACTTTAGCTGAAAATAGCGAGCCTGCCTCTCCCGTCGCCGTCGATGCAACTGACCCTCTTTATATTCTTTATACTTCAGGTACAACTGGAAAGCCCAAAGGCGTGGTTCGAGATAACGGCGGTCATGCAGTCGCATTACACTACTCAATGGGCGCCGTATACGATACCAGTGAAGACGACGTATTCTGGGCTGCATCGGATGTCGGCTGGGTCGTCGGCCACTCTTATATTGTCTATGCACCGCTTATAAAAGGTGCAACCACTGTATTATACGAAGGTAAGCCCGTTGGTACGCCAGATGCCGGCGCGTTTTGGCGGATGATAGAAACTCACAAGGTGAATGTACTTTTTGCTGCACCCACCGCGTTTCGAGCAATTAGAAAAGCCGACCCCGAAGGGACGTTTTTATCAAAGTACGACACATCGAGTTTACGTACTTTGTTTATGGCGGGTGAACGGCTCGACCCGCCCACGTACTATTGGACAAGTGAAAAGGTGGGTGTACCCGTTATCGATCATTGGTGGCAAACCGAGACTGGCTGGCCTATTTGCTCGAATCCAATGGGGCTTGAACCAATGAAGACAAAACCGGGTTCGTCCAGTGTGCCAACACCAGGCTTTAACGTTAAGGTGTTAAAAGGGCCCGATGCACCTCAAGCAATAGGTGATAAGGGCGCTATTGCCATTCAATTACCCCTTCCCCCAGGCTGCTTAACTACGATATGGCAAGATCATCAACGGTTTGTCGATGGCTACTTACGCGAATTTGAGGGGTACTATAGTACTGGAGATAACGGATATGTAGATGAAGACGGCTACGTATTTATTATGGGGCGTACCGATGATGTTATTAATGTTGCCGGTCACCGTTTGTCTACCGGTGAAATGGAAGAAGTGCTTGCGGCACACCCAGATATTGCCGAGTGCAGTGTGATAGGAATTAATGATGCGTTGAAAGGACAACTACCGGTTGGGCTTGTTCTTCTAAAAGATGGTGTGAGTGTGGATGAAAAAGCGTTAGAGCAGGACTTAATTCAGCGAGTTCGCGATAAAATTGGCCCAGTAGCCTGTTTTAAGCGAGCAATAGTCGTGAATCGTTTACCGAAAACCCGGTCTGGTAAAATACTTCGAAAACTACTGCGTCAGATCGCCGCCAACGAAACTGTCGCCGTCCCTTCAACTATTGATGATCCGTCAAGCGTAGAAGAAATAGAAGCGATAATGCGAGTTAAAGGATTAGTTAGTGAACCCGCTGCCATATGATGAAAAAGTAAGCGGGAAATAGGTAAAAGCGACAACGCTAAGCGTACTTTCTAGCGATTTTTTCTTTGGTCAATAAAGGGGCTTCTCGCCCCTTTAATATTGAAATGACGTTAAACTATTTGCGAATGACAAAAGGTTGTCGTGCAGCTCAATAGTAAAATTCGTTTACTTGTGGTTCTGGTGGATACACTTCAATTGCCACATAAACGAACGCCGCAGCGATAAGCGCCACAATAAGTGCGCGTAACAGACGAGAGTTTGCGATACCTGCGGTTTTTGACTCTTTCACCGAGTCCTTACTACCGTGTACCATTGCGGGGACCAACTTTTGCTTTTTATATACGCTGTAAAAAATAACTGCGCCTATGTGCAATGCGATGACATAAAGTAACGCATCAAATGCAAGATGGTGCAAAGTGTTCATCAAATCTAATGTTTCTTCACTGGCTAACTGTCGATAGGGGCCGTCTAAGAAAATATCGTCTGTCATGAATAGCCCAGATATGGCTTGTATGGCCAATAGCACCAGCATAACAATAACAAACCAGCCGCCTAGCGGGTTATGTCCAATAGCGGGCTCTGACTGTCTGTTAAAAAGCGTCTTTACATAGCTAAAAACCTTTTTAGGGCCAGTAACGAAGTTACTGAACTTTGCGTGTTGGGTACCAACTACTCCCCAAATTAGGCGGAAAACGATAAGAAATAAGGTGAAATACCCTATATAGAAGTGCCACTGGACTTTGTTTTCTAGCCATTCAACCGTGGCATATTGGGCTAATAGGCTCGCGACAATCAGCCAATGAAAAAGGCGGGTGGGTAGGTCCCAAACAAGGGTTTTCTGCATCGTCATTTTATTTCACGCTTTGTGTAGGTCTGTTTAGCTTAAGTACACGTCGAAAAGTGTTTAGAAAGTTGAATAGACCTAGGTCATTAAATCTAAGCCATAGCGTCGCCCAATTTGCCGGTTAACACAAGAAAGCCCAACTACATAATATTAGGTTTTATCTTAAAAGCTATCGAGCAATAGCTCGCAGATAATTAGCCTAATACTGACCAGATGAAGTTTGAACCAATATTTTTGTACATTGTATTTCGAGTAATTTAGTTAAGCGAAAGGGGAGTGGGGGCGATTGGTTTCTAATTATGCGTATTTAATATGAAACTCACATTGCAATAGTACCTGCATTTGGCAAAATGCCTGATAGTTGAAGGTTAATAAAAGTGTAAAGCTATAAAATGAAAGTAGGATTATTTGGCGCCAACGGGCGTATGGGGCGCGTATTAGTCGAAGCGTTGGATTTAAGTGAAAATGCTGAGCTTAGCGTTGCTACAGTACGCGATGATTCACCTTGGGTTGGCCTAAACGTAGGTGAGCTGGCCGGTATTGGTAAAAAAGACATCGATTGCACTGCGCTTTCGAATTTGAGTGGCAACGACGCCGACGTGATGATCGACTTTACTTTGCCGTCGGTGATTGAAAGTAACCTCGCGTGGTGCGTTAAAAACAACATGCCTGTTGTAATCGGTACTACCGGTTTGAACGATGCACAGTTAGCAGCTTTAGATGAAGCGGCAAAGCACATTCCTATTGTTTTCGCTGCTAATTATAGTGTGGGCGTAAACTTAATGCTTTCGCTAGTTCGACAAGCGGCCAGCGTATTAGGTGAAACGGCAGATATCGAAATTACCGAAGCACACCATAGGTTTAAACAAGATGCGCCTTCAGGCACCGCTATGGCTATTGCTGAAGCTATTGCCGACGAATTAGGTCGTGACCTCAAAACGTGTGCTGTATACGGCAGAGAAGGAAAAGAGCCTGAACGTGATCAGGGCACAATCGGCTTTGCAACAGTGCGGGCCGGAGATATCGTCGGCGAGCATACCGCACTATTCGCGGATATTGGTGAACGTTTAGAAATTACGCATAAAGCATCAAGCCGCCTTACTTTCGCAAAAGGTGCCGTGCATGCTGCTAAGTGGTTGTATGGAAAACAACCTGGTCTATACTCCATGGTTGATGTTCTGGATTTAAAGCTATAAGCGTTAATTAAGGTTGGTGTGAAACCGTTTGGGTTTACGCAAACTTTAAGACGTGATTAAAGTGTTAAACTAAAGTTGCACTTTTAATGAGCAATAAGCCGCACTTTCGGTGGTTCTGCGCAAAAAAGGTGGTAAAAGCGTTATTTTAGTAAATTATTACAAATAAATTTGCCATTTTCGGTCAGTGATGTATACTCGCCGGAATTTGCCAGAATTTCGTATTTTGAAGCCGCCAAAACGGCTGAAGAGTGCGGTTTTATTAGCTGCAAAGATCGTAAAACGGGATGTATTGTTATCAATAACTCCCGTTTTTTGTGGGGTTTGTGCAAAAAACTGCACAAACACATAGTTATCCTTAATCTGGAGGTTGACTTGGCTAATTCTGCCCTTTTGGTGTTAGAGGATGGTTCTGTTTTTAAAGGTACGGCGATAGGCGCTACAGGCTCCGCCGTTGGGGAAGTTGTTTTTAATACTTCCATGACCGGCTATCAAGAAATTCTCACCGACCCATCCTACGCTGAACAACTCATCACCCTTACTTATCCACACATTGGCAACACCGGCACTAACGAAGAAGACGTCGAAGCAGATACAATCTGGTCGAAAGGTCTAATCATCCGTGACCTACCTCTTGTTGCTAGTAACTTTCGTCAACAGCAAACTTTGTCTGAATACCTTAAAGCGAAAGGCGTTGTGGGTATTGCTGATATAGATACTCGCCGTTTAACGCGTATCTTGCGAGACAAAGGTGCACAGAATGGCTGCATTATTTGCTCTGATGAATTAGACGAGTCTAGCGCACTAGCGCAAGCAAAAGATTTCCCTGGCCTTAAAGGCATGGATTTGGCAAAAGTAGTGAGCATCACTGAGCCAAAAACATGGACCGAAGGCAGCTGGGTACTTGGCAAAGGCTACGTAACACCAAATGAGTTCAAATATCATGTTGTAGCTTATGACTACGGTGTTAAAAACAACATTCTTCGCATGCTAGCTGACCGTGGTTGTAAAGTAACCCTGGTTCCGGCGCAAACGCCTGCAGAAGAAGTGCTTGCTATGAATCCTGACGGTGTATTTTTGTCAAATGGCCCGGGCGACCCAGAGCCATGCGATTATGCAGTAACCGCAATTAAAACTATCGTCGAAACCGGTACGCCCGTATTTGGTATTTGTCTTGGTCACCAGCTGCTTGCTATTGCAAGTGGTGCAAAGACAGTGAAGATGAAATTCGGTCACCACGGGGCAAACCACCCGGTTAAAGACCTTAAGCGCAATGTAGTTATGATCACTAGCCAAAACCACGGTTTTGCTGTTGATGAGTCTAGTTTGCCAGATAACCTAGAAGTAACTCACATTTCGTTGTTCGACAAGTCGTTGCAGGGTATTCATCGCACCGACAAGCCTGCGTTTAGCTTCCAGGGGCACCCTGAAGCCAGTCCAGGTCCTCATGAAGCGGCGCCGTTATTCGACCACTTCATTGAACTTATTGAACAACACAAGCAGTAGGAATTAGCCAACTATGCCAAAACGTACCGACATAAAAAGTATTCTTATCATTGGTGCTGGCCCTATTGTTATTGGCCAGGCTTGTGAATTCGACTATTCAGGCGCGCAAGCGTGTAAAGCCCTTCGCGAAGAAGGCTACCGTGTTATTTTGGTTAACTCTAACCCAGCAACCATCATGACCGACCCAGAAATGGCAGATGCAACTTACATCGAGCCTATCCACTGGGAAGTGGTTCGCAAGATCATCGAAAAAGAACGTCCAGATGCTGTACTGCCAACTATGGGTGGACAAACCGCACTTAACTGTGCGCTAGAGCTTGATAAGCACGGTGTCCTTGAAGAGTTCGGCTGTGAGCTTATCGGTGCTACTGCAGACGCTATCGATAAAGCTGAAAACCGCGAACGCTTTGATAAAGCGATGAAAAACATCGGTCTAGAATGTCCACGTGCGGAAATTGCGCACAGCATGGATGAAGCGCACGATGTGTTAAGCCGTATCGGCTTCCCTTGTATTATTCGTCCTTCTTTCACCATGGGCGGAACCGGTGGCGGTATCGCGTATAACATTGACGAGTTCAATGAAATTTGTCACCGCGGCCTTGACCTTTCTCCTACTAACGAGCTTCTTATCGATGAATCCTTGTTAGGCTGGAAAGAATACGAAATGGAAGTAGTACGCGACAAAGCGGACAACTGCATCATCGTATGTACTATCGAAAACTTCGACCCTATGGGCGTGCACACCGGCGACTCAATCACAGTTGCTCCAGCGCAAACCCTAACCGACAAAGAATTCCAGCTAATGCGCAATGCCGCTATGGCTGTACTGCGTGAGATTGGCGTTGAAACTGGTGGTTCAAACGTACAGTTCGGTGTAGACCCCAAAACAGGTCGTGTAGTTATCATCGAAATGAATCCTCGCGTATCCCGTTCATCTGCGCTTGCTTCTAAAGCAACGGGCTTCCCGATTGCGAAAGTAGCTGCAAAACTTGCGGTAGGCTATACGTTAGACGAACTGGCTAACGACATTACCGGCGGCCTAACGCCAGCGTCGTTCGAGCCATCTATTGACTACGTAGTAACTAAGATCCCACGCTTCAACTTTGAAAAGTTTGCCGGTGCTAACGACCGTCTAACTACTCAGATGAAGTCGGTAGGTGAGGTAATGGCTATTGGTCGTAACCAGCAGGAGTCGCTTCAAAAAGCCCTTCGTGGTCTTGAGGTAGGCGCTTCAGGTTTAAATCCTATGGTTGACCTCGAAGACCCTGAATCACGCAACAAAGTGGTTTACGAACTTCGTCAACCTGGTGCAGAGCGTATTTGGTACATCGGTGATGCATTCCGTATGGGTATGACGGTTGAAGAGGTATTTAACCTTACTAATATCGACCGCTGGTACCTTGTGCAGCTTGAAGATCTGATTCTTCTTGAAGCAAAAGTAGCTGAGCTTGGTTTGCCAGGTATTGACGCTGACTTTATGCGTGCACTTAAGCGTAAAGGCTTCTCTGACGCACGCCTTGCTGAACTTACCAAAGTGGCAGAAAGCGATATTCGTGAGACTCGTCGCGGTTTTGGTATTTCTCCTGTCTACAAGCGTGTAGACACTTGTGCAGCAGAATTCTCTACCAGCACAGCTTACATGTACTCAACGTATGACGAAGAGTGTGAAGCAGCGCCGACTGACAAAGAAAAGATCATGGTATTGGGCGGCGGTCCAAACCGCATTGGTCAAGGTATCGAGTTCGACTACTGCTGTGTTCACGCGGCGCTTTCAATGCGCGAAGACGGTTACGAGACCATTATGGTTAACTGTAACCCTGAAACGGTTTCAACTGACTACGACACGTCTGATCGCTTGTATTTCGAGCCAGTAACTTTGGAAGATGTACTTGAAATCGTTGCTAAAGAGCAGCCAAAAGGCGTTATCGTGCAGTATGGTGGTCAAACGCCACTTAAACTTGCTCGTGCCCTAGAAGCAGCTGGCGTACCGGTAATCGGTACCTCACCAGAAGCCATTGACCGTGCTGAAGACCGTGAGCGTTTCCAGCAAATGGTGAACAAACTTAACCTTAAGCAGCCGGCGAATGCTACAGTAACTAACGTCGAGCAAGCGCTAACTATGGCCGAAGAGATTGGCTTCCCGCTGGTTGTTCGTCCAAGCTACGTGCTGGGTGGTCGAGCGATGGAAATCGTTTATGACATTAAAGACCTTAAGCGTTACCTAAACGAAGCGGTTAAAGTGTCTAACGACGCACCAGTATTGTTAGACCGTTTCCTAGACGACGCTATTGAAGTTGATATCGACGCTATCTGCGATGGCAAAGAGGTTGTAATTGGCGGCATCATGGAACACATCGAGCAGGCCGGGGTTCACTCAGGTGACTCAGCGTGTTCACTGCCTCCGCACTCGCTACCAAAAGACATTCAGGACGTTATGCGCGAGCAAGTAAAAGCAATGGCGCTTGAGCTTGGCGTAGTCGGTCTGATGAATACCCAGTTTGCGATTAAAGACGGTGAAGTGTACCTTATCGAGGTTAACCCTCGTGCGGCGCGTACTGTGCCATTTGTATCTAAAGCAACGGGTGTTCCACTTGCTAAAGTGGCAGCACGTGCGATGGCTGGCGTCAGCCTAGCCGAGCAGGGTGTAACAGAAGAAGTTATCCCACCGTTTTACTCAGTGAAGGAAGTGGTACTTCCATTTGCTAAGTTCCAAGGTGTTGACCCACTACTAGGTCCAGAAATGCGTTCTACAGGTGAAGTAATGGGTGTTGGTGATACCTTCGAAGAGGCATATGCAAAAGCTAACTTAGGTGCAGGTGCACCATTGCCTAAGCAAGGTAAAGCGCTTATTTCAGTACGTGATACCGACAAGCCTCGTATGATTGAACTAGCCAAAGCGTTAGTAGAAGCCGGCTTTAGCATTGAAGCTACCCGCGGTACCGCTACTGAGCTTTACGATGCAGGCATCATGAGCACTGTAGTGAACAAAATGTCGGAAGGTCGTCCTAACATTGTTGATGCTATCAAGAACGGCGAATACGCTTACTTGATTAACACAACAGAAGGTCGCCAAGCCATCACAGATTCAGTATACATTCGTCGTGAAGCCTTGGTGAATAAGGTGACTTACACCACGACAATGAACGCTGCGTTTGCAACTATCCGTGCTAAGTCTGCAGATGACCGCAATAAAGTGGCATCAGTTCAAGAACTACACGCTAGACTCAAACACTAATGACATACGCTAGGATACGAGGTATCCTAGCAATATTACATTTGTGTGAACCAATAAAAAGTGCGCCTTCGCGGCGCACTTTTCTGTTTAAATTACTAGCTAAGTGAGACGGTATTCATGAGTCAGTATCCAATGACAGCGCGCGGCGCTCAAATGCTGCGTGACGAATTAAATGAGCTTAAAACAAAAACACGCCCACGTATTATCGAGTCTATTGCCGAAGCACGTGAGCACGGTGATTTGAAAGAAAACGCTGAATATCACGCTGCCCGTGAACAGCAAAGCTTCTGTGAAGGTCGCATTCAGGATATCGAAGGCAAGCTTTCAAATGCACAGATTATCGACGTAACTAAAATGGAAAATACCGGTAAAGTTATTTTCGGCACTACGGTTACCATTTTGAACGTTGATACCGATGAAGAAACTACTTACCGCATTGTTGGCGATGATGAAGCTGATATTAAGAACAACCTAATTTCAGTTAATTCGCCTATCGCTCGTGGTCTTATCGGTAAAGAGCTTGATGATACGGTAACTATTCAAACGCCAGCTGGTGCTGTTGAAGTTGAAATCATCGAAGTTGAGTATATTTAATTACTATCGGTCAGTGGCGCAATGCTGCTGACCTTTATTCAAGCCATACTTTTCTTATAATCATCTGCTTATCACAAATATTCCACCTCTGTTATTTACGTCATTTTTAATAGCCTTGTCTTGGCAATTACTATCCTAATTTAGACTAATTTATTAGAACAAAAAATCTCCATTTCCTATTTGATGCCTATACTTTAAACGTATTAGTTCTTATTAACGGGACCTTTTTACGCGCTTGCTAAGCGAAATCTATGTATGAGGTTCAGTATTTAAACGCTCGGAATGGAGGCCAAAGCCTTGACCATTTTCAATAGATTGTCCGTCGTACAGCTTACACTGTTAGGAACAGGCACCCTTTTCCTTTCTATAGCGTTTCTTGCATATAAAGATATTAGTCAACTTGTGAATAATATGTCAGCGGCAGAGCAAGACGAACGTATCGTCACAATGATAAGTGCTGTAGAACGAGTTGCCCATCATCATGCCGTCGAACGTGGGCTCACCGCGGGTTATTTAGGCAACCCAAATGCAGATTCGAAACAAAAGGTCGTAAGTCAACGAAAGAAGGCGGATGAAGCTTTTCAAAACTTAAGAGCAATATCTAGTGAAAAGTGGCCAGAAGACTTAGGAATAGGCGTTATATTGCAGCCGCTTGTCGACGTCGAAACCAATAAAACTGCAATGCGGGAAGCGGTCGACTCGTTAAATGGCGCCCAAGCGTTTAGCTATTACAGTGATTTGAACAAGCGAGCCTTAAACGCCGCTAATGCCTTTACGATTTTACTCAGCGATAAAAATGCTAAACAGTTTTTACTTCAGGGGCTTACATTAGCAGGTCTAAAAGAAAGACTCGGACAACGCAGGGGAAAGATAAACGCTGTGCTAGCCAGGCGAAGTATTAACCCTAATACGAAAATAGAGATTAACAGTTATACCGGCGATATTACTTATTTAACTGAAAAGTTAACTCTCGGTTTAAACGGCGATTTCAAAACGGAATTCACGAATGCCATGTCTTCTTCTACATCGACGCAGGTTGAGTCAATTGCTGCTAACGTAGTCGCGACAGATGTAAATTTCTCTTCCCTGCCAGTCAATAGCGAATGGTTCAAACTAGCAACAGCGCAAATAGGTCAAGTGGCAACGGTGCTTAGTAAGGTTTTTGATACTGCCAAACAAGAATCTTACAGTAATGTCGCCAGTGCTCAGTCTTCGTTAACGGCAATTATTATTATAATTGTCGTTGTGGCCTTATTTATCGCACTTATTTACAAAGTATTGATAGGCATTATCACCCAGCAACTAACCATATTGGTTTCTAACTTGGACAAGATTGCGCAAAAAGGTGATCTTACTATCGATGTATCGATGAGTACGAGTAACGAGTTAGGGGAAATTTCTCGTTCTGTTAACACTACCATTTTGGCACTACGTGACCTTATCAGAGGGTTAGGGCAGTCAATTGGCACCAGCACAAGGCTTTCCGGAAAATTAGAGTCGGCATGTGCAGAAATGTTAAGCGACGCAGGAAATACACAACAGCTTACAGCCAATATAGCGTCGGCGATTGAAGAGGTAGCGGTAACAAGTCGAGAAATTGCTAGCTCGTCTTTAGATACCTTAAATGCAAGTAAAAAACTTGATGAACTAGCAGACCAATCACTAGCGGCGAATGACAATATACGAAATAGCATGACTGTGCTGTCAGAAGACATTCGGGGCGTTCAAACTAACGCAGCGCAGATGGAGCTTAAAGTAACCGAAATAAGCTCTATATTAGAGACCATTAACACCCTTTCAGATCAGACTAACTTACTGGCGTTGAATGCTGCAATTGAGGCTGCTAGAGCGGGTGATCACGGAAGAGGGTTTGCCGTTGTAGCTGACGAAGTGAGAAAGTTAGCGCAAAGCAGCCGGGAATCTTCAGATAAAATATCATCACTCTTAGTTAGCTTAAAAGAGGCGAGTGTTGTTGTCGTAAATGATATTAATAAAAACGTAAGCTCAATATCTACATCAATGGATACTACTGTTGAGGGGCGAGCTACCGCTGAGAAGGTAAAAGAAGCAGCAAGTGAGCTTGAAAGTATGGCAAACAGCATGTCCTCTTCTGCTGAACAACAATCTGTCACTACCGAAGAGGTGGCTAAAGATGTTGTCTCTGTTGAGGAAGCTGCTCGACATGAGCTCTACATTGCAAAGCAGTTGTCAGAACTCTCTAATGAAATGCAGCAAAATAATGACTTACTGCAGCGCACCATTGATGGGTTCAAAGCAGATTAAGCATTTCCAACTGAATATTCTTTGCGTTATAAATAACTAAACGCAGAGATAAGGAAGGGTTTTGGAAGAAATTAAGACGTTGGATTCAAAAGTAGTTTATGAAAACAAATGGCTTCGCCTAAGAGAAGACAAAATACGTCGCAGCAGTGGAAACGAAGGTATATATGGTGTGGTGGAAAAGCCGGACTTTGCCATTATTTTACCGATTGAAGGCGATACCGTGTATATGGTTGAGCAATACCGCTATACCATCAAAGAGCGACAGCTTGAACTTCCCCAGGGTGCATGGGAGAGCAACCCCGACGCTGATCCAGTTCAGCTCGCAAAAGGTGAGCTTAAAGAAGAGACAGGTTTAACCGCTGAGTCAATGGAGTATGTTGGCTTCCAATATCTTGCATACGGCTTTTGTAATCAGGGATACCATATTTACGTGGCTAAAGGGTTGACCCAAGGCGAACAAAAACTAGATGTTGAAGAAGAAGATTTGCAGGTTGTCCCGCTTTCCTTAACTGTCTTGAAGGAAAAAATCATCAATGGAGAGATAAAGGATGCAAGTACCTGTAACGCTGTAGGTTTAGCCATGCTTAAAGGATTCATTTAAACGCGCTGTTACAATTCTTAGGCTGTCTTTTTTCTGCATAAGAGGTTAGGGTAGGTAAATCTACTATTACGCTAATATAAAAGAGATATTCATGACAATCGAAGGAAGCTTCTCCATTACGCAATGGGATGAAGATACGCTGAGTGAAAGAGCAGAAGGAATTAAGGTATCTCAGGCCAGCATCAAACAGGTCTATTCAGGTGATATGAGTGGTGAATCGAGCGTTGAGTTTTTGATGTCTTATCAATCACAAATGTCAGCTCAATTTACGGGTTTTGAAACTTTTGTCGGTGTGATAAACGGGTTGCGTGGTACGGTTACTTTTCAACATAAAGGTAAGTTTGAAAACGGTGTCGCTAGTAGCGATTTCGAATCTATCAAAGATTCTGCAACCGGAGAACTCACGGGCAAGACTTTACAAGGTAGCTTTAAGTCTGGCGAGTCAGGTAAAGCTGATTACACGCTTGAAGTAACCGATGTCGAAACTGTTAATAGTTGAAGCTAAAACAAAACAAGCTAGCAATAGTCTTATCTGCAGCTTATAAAAGCAAAAAAAAACGGCGCCTTAAGGCGCCGCTAAAAGTTGGGAAACAAACCAAGAAACTATTTATTAATTCTCAAGTAAACGAGAACCAATTTCTATTTGGCGAGGCTTCTTGGCTTCGGGAATGACTCGCTCCATATCGATGTGTAATAGACCATTTTCCATATCTGCAGCTAACACCTTTACATGGTCGCCAAGTTGGAATTTACGCTCAAAGTTACGCTCTGAGATGCCTTTATGTAAGAACTTACGTTCTTTACTGTCTTTGTTTTCCCCTTCCGCTTTCTTAGTTCCAGTAATAGTTAATGTATTCTCTTCAACCTGAATTGAAACATCGTCTTTACTAAAACCAGCAATCGCCATGGTTACTCTGTACTTGTCGTCGCCAAGCAGCTCGATATTGTACGGCGGATAGGTGCTCTGTTTCTCTGCACGAGAAGCTGCATCAATAAGCGATGCTAGGTGATCAGAACCAATGAATGAACGGTAAAGTGGAGATAGATCGATAGTACGCATAGTCATATCCTCAAAATTAAGCAATATGTTTAAAGTTTAAATGCCCCGACTCTGCGGCGGCGGTTTTGTCGACCTGACTGTTCAGCGCCGACAAATCATATATAGGAATGGCCCAAATACTTTTCAAGAAAGAAAGTTGAATTTTTTCAAAAATAATTTCAATAAATATCTAAGTTACTGAAATTTATTGATTATTGTAATGATAAAAATTTCAAAACAAGCGTGGATAGGTGTAATTAAGCGAAAGTTTGTCATAAAACCCTATATAAAATAGGTGTATGCGATAATTTTTATAAAACATTTAGCAATTGTTTAACCCCTCTAATTGTTTAGAAATGCTACAATTGGTTAAACAGAATGTCTTACCACTTTAATTGAAATTACAAAAATGAAAAAAGAAGTTATTGTTTTAAACTGTGGCAGCTCTTCAGTAAAGTTTGCCATTATCGACGCTGATACTGGCGAAGCTGGTCTCTCTGGCATTGCAGAAGCGTTGGGAAATAGTGATGCGAGTTTATCCTTTAAGCTAAACGGTAAAAAAGAGAAGCAGGCATTGCCAGCAAAAGCAGGGCATACCGAGGCACTTAACGCTATCTCTGAAATTATTGCAAGCACAGGTGTGCAGCCTATTGCCATTGGACACCGTGTTGTACACGGGGGTGAAAAGTTTAAAGGTGCAGCCCTTGTAGATGATAGCGTGCTCGAAGCAATCGAAGATTATGCGAGCATGGCACCGCTTCACAATATGGCTAATCTAAAAGGCATTGTGACCGCTCAAGCTGCGTACCCAGATTTGCCTCATGTCGTGGTATTTGATACTTCATTTTTTCAAACACTTCCTAAAAAAGCCTTTATCTATGCTTTACCGATGTCGCTTTATCGTGAGCATGGCATTAGACGTTATGGCTTCCATGGAACCAGCCATAAATTCATTCTCGATAGCATGGCGAAAATTCTTGAAAAACCAGTTTCAGACACAAGCATAATCAGTGCGCATTTAGGCAACGGTTGTAGCGTGTCCGCCATTGAAAAAGGGCAGGCGGTAGACACCAGCCTTGGCTTCATTCCTTTAGAAGGCTTGGTTATGGGCACGCGCTGTGGTGATTTAGATCCTAGCTTGCCAGGTACGCTACAGAAAAAGCTTGGTAAAACCGCAGACGAAATTAGCGATCTGTTAAACAAACAGTCAGGTCTGCTAGGTATTTCAGAACTTAGCAACGACTGCAGAACTCTAGAAGATGCTGCCCTAGAAGGTCATGAAGGCGCATTGCTTGCAATCGAAATCTTCTGTTATCGTCTTGCCAAATACATTGCCGGTTATATGGTAGCCGTGCCGACGCTAGATGCTATTGTCTTTACAGGTGGTATTGGAGAAAACTCGTCGCTTATTCGAGAGACCACAATGGGGCATTTTGCTCACTTTGGTATTAGTCTTGATGAGCAGAGAAATACTGATGCGCGATTTGGGCAAGGCGGAAAAATTTCTACTGATACAGCATCAACCTCTGTTTATGTCGTACCTACTAATGAAGAATGGGTAATTGCAGCTGAAGCTGCGACCTTCGCGTAAAATCAAACTAGCAAGGCCAACGCTCGGACGTTGGCAATAGCAGGAGTAACTATGTCTCGCAGAATTATGTTGATCCCCGTGGGCACGAGTGTGGGCCTAACTACGGTCAGCATGGGTCTTGTTCGCGCAATAGAAGAACAAGGTATAAAGCTTAATTTTTTCAAGCCGGTGGCACAGCCTAGAAAGGGCGACAATGGGGAAGAGCGCTCTACAGCGATCATTGCTCACCACGCCAGTGTCTCGCCGATTGAGCCTTTCGAGCTTGATTACGTTGAGCGTATGATCAGTACCGACAATACTGATGAGCTGTTAGAAGAAATTATTGAACGGTTTGAAGAAAAGAGCGTTCAAGAAGCGGTAACCGTTATAGAAGGGCTAGTGACGACGCGTCATCACCCCTATGCGGAGCGTTTAAACCTTGAAATTAGTCGTGCTCTTGATGCCGATATTGTTTTTGTGGCCGTGCCTGGCAACGAGTCGACGACAGATATTAATCATCGCCTTGAAATTGTTGTAGACACCTATGGCGGTCATAAAGGTCAAAAAGTGGTTGGGTGTATCTTTAACAAGGTTAATGCGCCTTTTGATGAACATGGTCGACTTCGTGCCGATATCGGTGCAATAGAAGCGCCAGAGCACGACGAAGAGCGTACGCAGGCATTACGTGACTTGCCTATTTTCAAAAAAGGCTTAAGCCTTCTTGGTACGGTTGATTGGAGCGCAGATTTAGTGTCTCCCCGGGCTACCGACGTAGCAAAGCACCTTAACGCAACCTTGCTTAACGAGGGCGAGCTGGCAGAACGCAGATTAAGCAGCGTTACTTTCTGCGCGCGCGAAATTCACAACATGACGCATACCCTTAAACCGGGGGCATTACTTGTGATGTCAGGCGATCGCGGTGATGTATTTGTGTCTTGCTGTTTGGCTGCGCTAAACGGGACTAAGCTGGGCGCGCTATTACTTACAGGTGGCTATCAGCCCGATGAAAATATCATGGCATTATGTAGTCAAGCTATGGAAACGGGCCTGCCGGTCATGCTTGTGAATTCGAATACATGGCAAACAGCCCAAGCACTTCACGCATTCAACCAAGAAGTACCGGTTGATGACAGCCAGCGTATCGAAAAAGTGATGGTGCATACAGCGGAAAGCTTAGATGCAAGCTGGGTCAACTCACTAACGCAAAAAGTGTCTCGCCAGAAGAAGCTGTCTCCATCGGCGTTCCGCTTCTACCTTACTAACCGTGCAAGACAGGTTAACAAGCGTGTTGTGCTGCCAGAAGGTAATGAGCCTAGAACCGTTGTTGCTGCATCAATCTGTGCAAAACGTGGTTTAGCACGACCCGTTCTTATTGGTGATGAAACAGAAATTCGCCGAGTAGCAGAGCAACAGGGTGTAGTATTGAGCGATGGCGTAGAAATTGTTTCTCCGAGTGAGATAAAAGATGACTACGTTGAAGGTTTAGTGGCTCTTCGCGGTCACAAAGGCGTTACTGAAGTGGTTGCAAAAGAGTTACTGGAAGATAACGTGACTTTAGGCACAATGATGCTTCAGCAAGATGATGTGGA
Organism: Alteromonas sp. PRIM-21; assembly: GCF_027563165.1. Taxonomy (NCBI): domain Bacteria; kingdom Pseudomonadati; phylum Pseudomonadota; class Gammaproteobacteria; order Alteromonadales; family Alteromonadaceae; genus Alteromonas; species Alteromonas sp. PRIM-21. The sequence goes on from NZ_JADOEK010000001.1 coordinate 531,381, forward strand.
TGGCCTAGTATCCGGTGCGGTGAATACCACTGCAAACACTATTCGCCCAGCGCTTCAGTTAATTAAAACAGCTGAAAACGCCTCGTTAGTATCGTCAGTATTTTTCATGCTTTTGCCTGACCAAGTTTTAGTTTACGGCGACTGTGCCATTAACCCTGACCCCAATGCTCAGCAACTAGCCGATATCGCAATTCAGTCTGCTGAATCGGCGCAAATGTTTGGGATTGAACCACGGGTAGCTATGATAAGTTACAGTACTGGCTCGTCAGGTGCAGGTAGCGATGTAGAGAAAGTGCGTGAGGCAACTAAGATTGCGCAAGAGCTACGCCCAGATTTACTTATCGACGGTCCGCTTCAGTACGACGCTGCGGCCATTGAAAGTGTAGGTAAGAGCAAGGCGCCAAATAGCCCAGTTGCGGGTAAAGCAAACGTATTTGTTTTCCCAGACCTAAACACGGGTAACACCACTTATAAAGCGGTACAGCGTAGCTTCGACTTAGTGTGTATTGGCCCTATGCTGCAAGGCATGAGAAAGCCAGTCAACGATTTAAGCCGGGGTGCGTTGGTTGATGACATTGTATTTACCATTGCACTTACTGCTATTCAGGCAGCGGGTAACGCTTAATCAAATACAGTGAGCTACCTGTGACTTGAATGCGAGTCAAGGTTTCGCAAAAACGGCGCAGCTTTAATCGAAGCTAGCGCCGTTTTTTTGCGCTTTTGGTTGTATTTCACTCACCCATCAGCTCGTCATTATTAAGGGGGATACTGTTATTATTTGTATCTTTGGCACTTATGATTACAAAAACATCGTTGATAAAATCTAAATCAATCTTGACCCTTCCGTTTTGATCTCCACTTTTCAGTGCTTCTAAAGATGTGTAGAAAATTGCGTTTAAGTCCAGGTCTAAATCTTTACCTTGTGGTAATTCAACGGCTTGTAGAGATGAGTCCAAAATCGCTAAAACATCTCTTTTCGCTCCACCAATAAACCAGTCATATACATCGTTTCGTTGGTAGCTAGCTGACAAGAATTCGTAGGGAGAACCTTTAACTAAAATGACGCCCTTAGAGACATAGCCAGATTCGCTGTCGTCAGTATTAAGAGAGTAGTGGGGGTGAGTCGAAGATATTTTTTGTGTTTTACTATCTAAAGATGAGTCGTATAGCTGGTTAGAAAAGTTAGCGATATAGGCCCCGAGTGCATCTCTGAAGCGAAAGTAAAGGTCAATGTCGCGTTGTTCATTAATTGAAAAATTGACAGAGGTGGTGTTCGTAATAGGTTCTCCATCGCCATCAATTTCTAAACTCGTGTGAAATTTATGTGCGGTCGCATTCCTGAAGTTTATGACGGCTATATTGCTCGAACCGGCACTTTTCTGGCTCTGTGCTGCTGTTCGTTTCATATCGTCATAGGTGCATCCATTACATGGGGTAAGTTTAATAGTAGCCCTGGCTTCATAGCTGACGAATGTTGTCGCTAGAACTACAATTACTGAAAACAATATAGCCTTAAGATTCATAGCTTCTCCTTCAATTCCTTTGATAGGCGAATTCTTTGAGGTTAAAACGACTCATTAGTAAAGTTAATACCGCAAATTCAGCCCTATTTGTATTTTAACTTATACAAGTTAGACGGGGCCTACATTGGCATAGCATAAACATTGTTTCAACCCGCTTATGTCGAGCAATCAGCGCTGCCTTCGTTTAACTAAGACCGCGCAAACAAACAGCAAAATAACTATAAACGAAACACCTAACTCTTGCAGGTGGTAATACGGAGTAAACCCGCGAGTTGCAACAACTGGCGCTGAAATATTACCGGCCATGAATTGAGGTAGGCGAGTTGTTACTTCGCCTTTGTGGTCTATAAAGGCCGTAATGCCATTATTTGTTGCCCTAACCACAGGGCGCCCCAACTCAAGCGCGCGCATTTGCGCAATCTGCAAATGCTGAGCAGGGCCGTGAGAATGTCCAAACCACGCATCGTTACTTACTGTAATGATCATGTCGGTATCTTCATATACGTTTGCCTTAACTTGATGAGGGAACGCAATTTCAAAACAGATAGCGGGTGCTAGGTGGATGCCATTCGCTTCAAGATTAGCCTGCTGGTAATCACCGCGAGAGAATGACGACATCGGCAAGTCGAATAGAGGGGCGAGGGGGCGAAGCCAGTCTTCAAAAGGCACAAACTCACCTACCGGTAATAGGTGGTGCTTTGAAAAGCGATTGTTGTGGAAATATTGGTAATCAGGGTACGTAGCATCTGGCGTGCGTTTACCGAGCACAATGAGGTTATTCCATGCCTCGTCAGTTTCCCAGTTATAGTTAACAATACCAGTAATAAGCGCGGTGTTTTCTTTAAAAGCTCTTTCGTTAACTTTGGCAAGATAAGGTTGGGCTAATGGCTCAAGCTTAGGAACGGCCGCTTCAGGCCAAATAATCAGGTCGTTATTCCACAAGCTCTCGGTTAATTTCCAATACGTGTCCATAGTAGGGCCATCTTGCTCTGGCACCCATCGCAAGCTTTGCGCAATATTGCCCTGCGCCATGCCAACAGAATAGGTTTTGTTTGGAGTTACCCAAGTATGCTGTTTAAGCAGATAGCCACTGGTAAACAAGCATAGTGCAACCAGCACTGCGTTGGCGAAAGTTCGCTTATTGTGAATCAGTGCAAATAGGGTAGCGCTAATAACGATAAGCGCGCTTATACCCGTTTCCCCAATAATAGGCGCAAAACCAGACAGTGGACTTTCTAGCTGGCTGTAGCCTAAAGATAACCACGGAAAGCCACTTAGCATCCAGCTTCGCAACCACTCGGCCACAACCCAGAAAAAAGGCAGTGCCATGGGCCACAATTGGGGAGAAAAATACTTGGCAGTGAATTTGGTGGCAAGCGCTGGGTATATCGCCAAATATCCACAAAGTAATGCCATTAAGGCAATGGAGCCGATAAGAGGTAGCCCACCAAAGTCGGCAATACTTACGTGTACCCAGCTTATACCAGCGCCAAACCAGCCTGCACCAAATAACCACCCAGCTATAAACGGTCGATGTTTCAGCTTGATAACTTGACGTATAGCAAGTGCGAGTGCAGGTATAGTTAAAAGCCACATATTAAATGGGGCAAAAGCTAGCGTTAAACTTGCGCCGCTTAACACAAGAAGAAAATGGGGGATAAACCGTTTCAGCATAGAAGTCATCTGATGGTGGGTGATAGGTTTTGTTTTACACGGGGTAAGCGCTTAAAAATTCGCGCTACCCTGTGCTGAAATAAACGTTATTGTGACGACGTCTCTATTCCAATGAAGGCACTGAAACCTTAAGTTGAATAAGTCGGCGCTTATCAGAGTTAGTCACTTTAAACTGAACATCGCCGATGGTGATTTCGTCATTGGTTTCAGGCATATGACCAAACGCTTTAAGCACAATACCACCAATGGTATCGGCTTCTTCTTCGCTAAATTTGGTTTCAAAAAACTCGTTAAAATCATCCACTGGGGTTAACGCTTTAACCGAGTATGTCGATTTATTTAATGGGCGAATATCATCGGTACCGTCTTCTTCGGTATCGTACTCATCTTCAATTTCACCCACGATAATCTCTAGAATATCTTCGATAGTCACCAAGCCAGACACGCCGCCATATTCGTCTACAACAATAGCCATGTGATAGCGCTGCTGACGGAACTCTTTAAGTAGAACGTCTACTCGTTTGCTTTCTGGAACGATAACCGCTGGGCGAAGAATATCGCGAAGGTTAAATTCTTTTTCTGCATTGAAGGCAAAGGAAAGCAGGTCTTTTGCAAGCAAAATACCTTCGATATGGTCTTTATCTTCACTTATAACAGGAAAACGTGAGTGGGCAGATTCAAGCATCACCGGTAGAAATTCTTCTACCTTTTGCTCTACATCTATGGTGGTCATTTGAGCGCGAGGGATCATGATATCCCTCACTCGCATTTCATTTACCCCAATTACCCCTTCAATCATTTCGCGGGTTTGTGGGTCTATGATGTCGTTTTGTTCAGCATCAGTAATAACCGATACTAACTCTTCTTTACTTTTCGGCTCGCCAGAAATCGAATTTTTTAGTTTATCTAACCAACTCTTGCCTGATGAGCCGTTGGTAGAGTGAGGATTATCGTCGCTCATAATGTCCGTTTAATTGTTAGGTCAACGCCAACGTTAAAATGGTTCGTGCTGGTCGTCAATGTTTTATTGTTATTAAGTGTTAATTTACTTATATAACAAATGGTTATGGTTATTTGTTAATCGTTGACTTCATAAGGGTTATCTATACCAAGGCTAGCTAGAATATCAATTTCTTTGCTTTCCATTTCCTCGGCATCTGCATCGTCAATATGGTCATAACCCATTAAATGCAATAGACCGTGAACCGTCATGTGCGTGTAGTGATCGCTCACTCTCTTTTGCTGCTCTTCAGCTTCACGACTAATAACAGGGGCACAAATAACTAAGTCGCCTAATAAGTTGATTTCAATGCCGGGCGGCGCTTCGAAGGGAAACGATAGCACGTTTGTCGGTTTATCTTTGCCTCGGTATTCACGATTGAGGCTTTGGCTTTCTGCTTCGTCGGTAAAGCGAATGGTGACTTCTTGCTCGTTCAAACCTTCATACTTGAGAACAGCATTAGCCCAAAGCTCAAGTTCTGAAGGTGACGGAATGGCTGATAAAATAGTCTCGTCACCTTCAAATGCTTGTTGTACATCAATAATGGCTGTCACGATGCACTGTCGTCTTTCGTTCGAGCATCGTTTGATTGCTCATGATTGTTGCCGTCAGTTAGCTCAGGGCTATTATTGCTAGTTGGCTCAAGGCTGGGCGCCGACTGTTCACGCTGAACACGCAACGCTTCTTCTTTTCGCGCTTTGCGAATACGCTCTTGTTCAGCGTCGTGCACTTCGTAAGCTCTTACAATACGCGCAACCACAGGGTGGCGAACCACGTCTTCCGCATTAAAGAAGTTGAAGGAAATGTCATCCACTTCGCTTAATACTTCGATGGCGTGGCGTAGGCCTGATTTTGCACCTCGAGGTAAATCTACTTGCGTAATGTCACCGGTGATGACGGCTTTTGAATTAAAACCAATACGGGTTAAGAACATTTTCATTTGCTCTACCGTGGTATTCTGGCTTTCATCCAAAATGATGAAGGCGTCGTTTAGCGTGCGACCACGCATGTAGGCTAATGGCGCAACTTCAATTACGTTGCGCTCCATTAGCTTTTCTACTTTTTCGAAGCCCAGCATTTCAAATAGGGCATCGTAAAGCGGTCGCAAGTAAGGGTCTACTTTTTGCGAAAGATCGCCTGGCAAGAAACCGAGTTTTTCACCAGCTTCTACCGCTGGGCGGGTAAGCAATATTCGGCGAATTTCTTGGCGCTCAAGCGCATCGACAGCAGCGGCTACAGCAAGGTAAGTTTTACCTGTTCCGGCAGGCCCAATACCAAAAGCAATATCGTGGTTAACAATGTTTGCCACATACTGCGCTTGGTTTGGGTTACGCGGCTTTATAACACCGCGCTTAGTTTTAATATTGATCTCTTTGCCATAACCACCCGTTGCGTCTTTTTCAATAACGCGGGCTTCTTGAATGGCAAGATGAACTTGCTCTGCTTCTAGCTCAGGAATACGACCCTTGATAGGTTGTGTTTCTATATAAAGAAGCTTAAGTAATTCGCTAGCACTTTTTATTTGCTGCGGTTCACCCAACACCTTGAACGCGTTATTTCGGTAGGTAATTTCTACACCCAGCCTGCGCTCAATTTGTTTAATGTTGTCATCAAAGGGGCCACATAAACTCGACAAACGTTTGCTATCTGCCGGTTCTAAATCAAATTCGTTACTAACCAATGTACTCAAGCTACTCTTTTCCTCGCTATAAAATTGTTTTTAGGCTGGGTTAAATTGACCCACGCCAAGCTCATTAGGCAAATCTGCCTGATGCTTTGCCATGATAGATTGGGGCGAAACTGCAACACGCAAGCCCATTTCGCTTTCTCTGCGCACAACTTCACCACGAAGTGAGTTGGTAAATACGTCTGTGATGTTTACATCAACGAATTCGCCAATCATATCTGGTGTGCCTTCAAAGTTTACTACGCGGTTGTTTTCAGTACGTCCAGAAAGCTCCATTGGGTTTTTCTTAGACGGGCCTTCAACCAAAATTCGCTGCTCAGTGCCAACCATGTGACGCGCAATACGAAGGGCTTGCTGCGTAATACGCTGCTGTAGTAAGTGAAGACGTTGCTTCTTAGTTTCTTCACTTACATCATCCACTGCATCGGCAGCAGGTGTACCTGGGCGAGCACTGTAAATAAAGCTGAAGCTAAGGTCATAATCCACGGCCTGAATTAAATCCATAGTAGCTTCAAAGTCGGCATCGGTCTCACCAGGGAAGCCAATGATGAAGTCGCTCGACAAACTAATGTTAGGGCGAATTTTTTTCAGCTTACGCATTTTAGATTTGTATTCTAAAGCAGTATGACCGCGCTTCATCAGGTTCAAAATCCGGTCAGAACCGCTTTGAACAGGCAAGTGCAGGTGGTCAACTAACTCAGGGATAGACGCGTATGCTTCAATGATATCGTCAGTAAACTCAACCGGATGAGATGTGGTGTAACGAATCCTATCGATGCCGTCGATGGCGGCAACCAATTCAAGCAGCTCAGAGAAGCGACAAATTGTACCGTCGTAATTCTCACCGCGGTACGCGTTAACGTTTTGACCTAGAAGATTTACTTCACGTACGCCTTGACCTGCAAGCTGTGCAATTTCAAGCAATACGTCGTCCACTGGGCGGCTTACTTCTTCACCACGGGTGTAAGGTACTACGCAGAACGTACAATATTTTGAACAGCCTTCCATAATTGAAACGAACGCCGTTGGGCCTTCAGCACGTGGCTCAGGCAGGCGATCAAACTTTTCAATTTCAGGGAAGCTCACGTCAATCACTGACTTTGCGCCGCCTTGAAGTTCGTTGATCATTTCAGGCAAACGGTGCAGCGTTTGAGGGCCAAATACCAAGTCTACGAACGGCGCACGCTGGCGTATAGTGTCACCTTCTTGAGAAGCCACACAGCCGCCTACACCAATAATAAGTTCAGGCTTGTCTTGCTTTAACGTCTTCCAGCGACCAAGTTGATGAAAAACCTTCTCTTGCGCTTTTTCGCGAATAGAGCAGGTGTTAAGCAAGATAACGTCGGCTTCTTCAGCACTTTGTGCAGCGCTAAAGCCATGCGTTGAGTCTAGTAAGTCTGCCATTTTTTCCGAGTCGTACTCGTTCATTTGGCAGCCCCAGGTTTTGATATACAGCTTTTTAGTCATAACAACTATTCGATAACCTGTTAGTGTTCCTGTAAGTGAAAGCAGTATCACCTTGGTTCAGTTAAGGTGTCTGCCAGAATGTTATCCTGCATAGGGCGTTGAAAGCGCCCATGCAAAATGCATCGGAAATGTCAGTTACAGGAAGATGTTCAAAATAGCCGCATATTTTACCTGTTATGCAGGCATATTCCCAGTGTCTTACGACGATTCGTGAAGAATTGATCTAAGCCAAGCCTGTTGTACGTTTTACTTCACAGCGCTTTGTGTTTTAAGACATAATGCAAGTGCGTGTTTTAAGGAGAGTAAATGGTCGATTTTTGTATAAATGGCGGTGGTATGGTGGGTGCGGCACTCGCCCTAGGTCTGGCCCAACAGCAGTTTAAAGTAGCGGTAATCGAGCCTTATTTACCTGCAACATATAAAGCTGAAGATGGCCCGGACTTACGGGTCTCTGCCATAAGTGAGGCGTCGGTTACTCTATTAAAAGCATTGGGAGCGTGGGACCATATTGCTGCCATGCGCGTGAAACCCTACACAGGTTTAAGTGTATGGGACCACCCGTCTCATCGAACAGATTTTACCGCCCAAAGTATCGACATGCCTCAGTTGGGTTTCTTTGTAGAAAACCGATTGTTGCAACTAGGTTGCCACGAAGCACTAAAACAGTATGACAATGTTGAGCTTATTAGTGGGCATACAGTGCAAGACATTCAGTTAGCCAATACTGCTACCGTTAAACTATCTAGTGGCAAAACGATTGAGGCTAAGTGGCTTATTGGTGCCGATGGTGCAAACTCTCAGGTAAGAAAAGCGGCCGGTATTGGCACTACAGGTTGGCAGTATGCCCAACAGGCAATGGGTATAACAATCAAAATGGAAAAGCCTGTAGAGCCTGTGACCTGGCAGCAATTTACCTCAAGCGGCCCAAAAGCGTTTTTGCCTATGTTCGACAATTATGCCTCGCTCGTGTGGTACGACTCGCACGACGAACTAAAACGTATAAAAAGTTTAAAAGCTAGCCAACTTGAAAGTGAAATCCTTGAAACGTTTCCTGATGAACTCACTAAAAATGACAACAGCTTTTCTGTTTTAGATAAAGCGGTTTTTCCGCTTACCCGTTCTCATGCTAATCACTATGTTAAGGGCTGCTGTGTGCTAATTGGCGATGCAGCGCACACCATTAATCCATTGGCGGGGCAGGGTGTGAACTTAGGCTTTAAAGATATAGAGGCGTTTTTATCTGTTACCGCTAAGATTAATTGCAGCCACAGTACTGGTGAACTGTCGCTTACGGATAAACGATTTTTGCAAATGCTCGCCAACGACTATGAAAGGCCACGAAAGCGAGATAACTTGGTAATGATGAGCGCAATGGATGGGTTCTATACCTTGTTTAGTAACGATATTGCCCCCATTAAATGGGTAAGAAACCAGCTGCTTTCTGTGGCGCAGCGCATGGAGCCTGCTAAACAACAAGTGCTTAAATATGCGATAGGGTTACGATAATGGAAGTATTAATTTTACTGGCTGTATTGTTTGGTGCATTGGCATTGATTATACCGCTAATAGAGCGCTCTAAAATGCGCATTAGTAATGAAGACGCGGCTAAATGGGCGAAGTGGATTTGGCCTTTAATGGGAATATTGCTTGTTGCGCAATTACTGCGTTTGCTCTTCTCCTAAAAGCTTTTGCTTAGGTTTTGAAAAGTCGCAAAATCTTGCCATTTGTTTAAGCTAACTCTATTCATAATTAAAAAGGCTCAAAGGAATGACCGTACAGTTCTCGCAGGGGTTCTCTAATCAATGTCCGTTAGTTAGTTTAAAAGGCTATAGCCTCTACTATATTTGGCAAGGGCACCCATCAGAAGAAGGCGAAAAACATTCTTATCAGTTGAAGAGTAAACCTGACCCCGAAAAGGTTGAGGTAATGTCTGCTTGCTGGGATGGATACACAGGGAGTTACCAGTTGAGTGCGGAAGGAAGACTTATTCTTACTCAGTTTTATTATTTTCTTCCCGACGGGTTGGGAGAGTCTGATGCCTTACTTGAGGAGCTGCAAGGCGACTTTTACTTAGAGTTTAGAACCCACTTTGAAGGTGACCAGTTATACGTCCCTTTTACTGATGGTAAAGTAATTGATGACCAAGAACAGTGGATTGAAATAAAGCGAACCCCTCTTGATTCAAAAGCTAGCAAAAATAACTTTTTCGCATGGATAAAGAGAGTTATTCCGAGGCGTTTGTTTATTTAAGCCATATTCTATGCAACTGCTGTTAAAGCACTCATTGTGAAAATACGCTGTTTCAGCCCCTTTGAGCCCCTTTCAGCCGTAACCCACATTAATGCGTTTTTTGAGGCCATTGCCCTTTTAAATCGATCATTACTTTGTCGATCATCTGAATAGTTGCTGTGTTTTCATCTTGCATAAGAGCGAACGCACGTAAACCTACGAATTGATTTTGAAGCCACTCTGCGGCCAGTTTCGTTGGTGTATGTTCAGGCAGTTCACCGTTTTCTATACAGGCTTCTATAATATCTCTGAAACCAGCCTTAAGGGTTTGCATGCTCTCAAGTACGGCTTTTTTTGCCACATCACCAATGATATCTAGTTCTGCAATAGACTTTACTAGCAAGCACTGGCGCATATAGCGCTGTTCATCAGGGCCAGTTAGTGCCGTTTCAAAAAAGCTATAAAGCGCATTTAAAGGCGATTCGGCCTGTGCTACTTGCTTTAACCGCGCTGCGCTATTTTGCGCATATTGTTCAACAACAAGCTTGAATAAACCTTCTTTACTTTGAAAGCGAGCGTAGATACTGCCGGGGCGCATATCTAACGCTTGTTGAATATCGCGCATACCCGCAGCATGAAAGCCTCGTTGCCAAAAAAGCGTAGTGGCTTTTTCAATAATATCATCGTGATCATATTTCATAGCTGCATACCTTATGCGTGAATATTTTGAACATGTGTTCAATTATCGCTTGAACGATCGTTCAAGTAAACATATTATTGATCTCACATTAAAGAGGTAAGGGTAATCAAAAGGGTTACTTTAATTTCTAGTCACATCAATAGGAGAGTGATATGAGCGATTTTAAATTACACACAAAAGACACAGCGCCAGAGGCGGCAAAGCCACTAATCGATAATTCGGTTAGCGCATTCGGTATGCTTCCTAACCTACATGCAGTAATGGCAGAAGCGCCAACGTTGCTCGAAGGTTATCAAGTACTACACAAGCTAGCCCAAGAAACCTCGTTCAACGCAGAAGAACTAACAGTAGTTTGGCAGGCAGTAAACGTAGAACACGCATGTCATTACTGTGTACCTGCGCATACTGGTATTGCTAAAAGCATGAAAGTAAGTGATGACTTAATTGAAGAGCTACGCAACGATGAAACATTGTCTGATAGCAAATTAAATACGCTAAAAGAGACCGTACTTGCCGTAACTCGCGGACGAGGCAATGTTGATAGTGCACAGCTAGATGCGTTTTATAGTGCAGGCTACGAGCACCAGCAACTACTTGAAATTATTCTTATTTTGGCGCAAAAAGTGATGAGTAACTATACAAACCACTTAGCCGAAACACCGGTTGATGAGCCGTTCAAGCAATTTGAATGGTCACCGAAGTAAGCGTATTACGCGAACGATTGAAAACGGAAGCTTGGCTTCCGTTTTTCGTTTTTGGAGATGGGCAGAAGAGTTAGCGAAAACGCTCAATTATCTGCGCACTTAATAGTGGTTCAGACTCATACCGTAAACAGGAATGCTAAGTGCATCGAAAATAACGGTTTAGGACGCCAAGGGTAGCTGGGGGCTCAACTCTTCTACAGTTTCACTCGCGATTAACGCTTCATAACCTTTCTGCTGTAACAGTGCTTTCAGGTCATCACAGTTATTACATTTGTTTTGCTTTGCAATAGCAACCGCTTCAATGAAACAAGATAGGTGAGTTATCGAATGTGCTTGTGTCATGTCTACTTCACTTCTGATTTTTTGCATTAGTTGACGTTATTTTCATAACAGAACTATGTCCTAGCCTAAAGTCACTATTGTGACAACGTTATGACGCTTTTATGAAAAATCCTACGAAAAAGTTCAAAACCTCTTGAAATGTATATACATAGGCTATACATTTTTAATTCGGATAATGTAGTTTACTTTTAGCGCAGGTCGTAAATGTCTGAGAAAAATAACAAAAAGAAGAAAAAGAATAGTCAGATGATTATTCGTATTAACGACGAAGAGCGGGCGCAATTTATCGCGTTATGCGAAGAGATGGACACGTCAGCTGCTCGCGAAGTTAGGCATTTTATTCGAGAATTTATCGCCAAGCATGGCGATAAATAACGGCTTTACCAAATAACATTTGTGTAAGGTCAACACTACAAATAATGATAAGGAACTAAATCATGGCTAAGAAAAAAGAACTTAAAAAAGAAATAAAGGTAACTAAAGCTAAAATTGCTAAGCAAGAAGGGAAGCTCAAAAAACTTAAGAAGAAGCTTAAAAAGGCGTAAGTGCTAACCCCACCCAATATGATAGAGAGCGCTCTTAACAGAGCGCTTTTTTTGTATCCCATTTAGTTTGGCAACAATGGCTCCCAAGAGTTACAACCCCTTATTATTGGCTCGTTTAGTCTAAAAAAAGATAATTCCGTCGCTTCACCTTTAAAAATCTACTTGTCGTCGATATTACGCTTTTATTACTACTTTAGTATTGTGCGAGCGAATCTATTTGTGATTTACTCAGTTCGAAAGCACCCGGTGCTTTTCATCTCTAATAATAATAAGTCTACCCAGACAATCTGACGTTTAGCAGTACCCCAACAACAGAATGAAGTTATTGTATTTAAACCCAAATCAACGCGGTTAAGTACAAGACAGCACACTTCAATAAGTAAAATTTAAAAGAATTCAGGAACAACACAATGCAACAGGCAAAATTTAACGCTTCTGCTTTTAAGCTTTCCCTTATTGCTTCTGCAATAGCTGGAATGCCTTTTTCCACGTCGGTTCTTGCACAAGACCAAGCTTCTGTTGATGAGCAAGATGTTGAGCAAATTCAAATTGTAGGTTCACGACGAGTTGGTCGCACTGTCAATGACTCTCCTGTTCCCATCGATATCATCGACGCTTCTTCGATAGAAGCGACGGGCTTAACTGAAACCAATATGATTTTAAATCAGTTGCTGCCAAGCTTTAACTTTCCTCAACCCTCTGTTACAGATGGTACAGATCACGTGCGTCCAGCCCAGCTGCGAGGCTTAGCACCTGACCATACCTTGGTATTGGTAAATGGAAAACGCCGTCATACTTCAGCGCTGCTTAATCTTAATGGATCGGTAGGGCGAGGCTCGTCGGCAGTAGATTTAAACGCAATTCCTGCTAACGCTATCAAACGAATTGAAGTGTTGCGCGACGGAGCGGCAGCGCAATATGGTTCAGACGCTATCGCTGGCGTAATCAATATAGTATTGAAAGACGCCGCTGAAGGTGGCGAAGTATCGGCGACTTACGGTGCTAACGTAACGACTATGGACGGCGTACCTAACCTTGAAGGGGTAAGTATTGGCGCTGACGGTAATTTAGCATTTGAAGAAGGCAGTGACCGAGAGGTAACCGACGGTCAAACCTTTACCCTTCGCGGTAACATGGGCTTTGAGTGGGGTGACGATGGCTTTGTAAACGTTTCTGCAGAATATCGCGACCGCGGCCAAGCAAATCGCGCAGACTACGATCAGCGAGAAAACTATGCCCGCGATGCAGAGGGTAATATAGACCCTCGTGAGCTTACGGTTAATCGCTACAACCACGTTTATGGAAATGGCGAGGTAGAAGACTACGCACTGTTTATCAATGCGGGTAAAGCACTCACCGATAGCATTGAGTTTTACACTACAGCCGGTTATAGCACTCGTGACTCTCTTGGTAGTGGCTTTTATCGTCGGGCACAAGACTCACGTAATATCGTTGAGATTTATGAAGATGGTTTCTTACCTTCTATCCAAACCGACATTACAGATATGTCGCTTATCGCTGGCATAAAAGGTTATGGGGATGTCTGGAATTATGATTTGTCACTGACTCACGGTGGTAACGAGCTAGAATACGGTGTAGTAAACACATTAAACACGTCACTTGGCCCAACAAGCCAAACTGAGTTTGATGCCGGTACGCTAGAGTACGATACCACTATCATTAATGCAGACGCGTCACGATTGGTTGATACGGGGTTGTTCTACAGTGAAATGAACTTCGCAATGGGGGCTGAATACCGTCACGAAAGCTACGAAATAACTGCAGGCGAAGAAAACTCATACATTCAAGGTACCTTTGGCCCCGGTGGTGCGGTAACTGACCCAGTAGATGGGCCGTTTGGCGCGGCTGGCGCGCAAGTATTCCCTGGCTTCACTCCAGAGTCTGCAGGTGATAATAGCCGTCACAACTACAGCTTTTACGTTGATGTGGAAGCCGATGTTGTAGAAAACTGGAATGTAGCAGTGGCAGGGCGCTATGAGGATTATTCTGATTTTGGCAGCACCTTTAACTGGAAAATGTCGCACCGTGTAACTGTCAGTGATGCATTTGCTCTTCGTGCGTCGGTATCAACAGGCTTCAGAGCACCGTCTCTTCAGCAGCAGTATTTTACCTCTATTGCCACCGTATTTGTTGACGGCGAGCCAACTGAAACTGGCACCTTTGCGCCATCAAGTGAGGTTGCACAAGCGCTTGGTAGCCCAGGCTTAGATGCAGAAGAGTCGAATAACTACAGTGCAGGTTTTACCTACTCGCCCACAGCGGACTTCAACTTAACCGTAGACTTCTACCGCATTGATATTGATGATCGTATTGTGCTGTCTAACAACCTTTCGGGTGAAGCAATTGAAGCATTACTAGAGGGAACGGGCGCTAACCAAGCGCGATTCTTCTTAAACGCGATTGATTCACGTACCGAGGGCGTAGATATTGTTTCTACTTATACACTTAATACGGCAGACTACGGTGCATTCAACTTTAACGCAGGCGCTAACTTTAATGATAATGAAGTAACCAGTGTAATCGATGCACCTGATGTACTTCAAAATGCAGGGTTTGATCAGGATAACTTGTTTGATGATGTAGAGCTTCGTCGTTTCGAAACTGCTTCACCTGACAGCAAGCTAAACTTAGGTGTCACGTGGAATTACGACCGTTACACCACTACGCTTCGTACTACACGGTATGGTGAAGTAGAAGATCCATCATCAGTTGAAGCAAGAAATGAAATCATTCCGTCAGAATGGATTACAGATTTAGATATCCGCATTGCGCTAACGGAAGGGTTAACCGTTTCTGTAGGTGCTAATAATGTCTTTGATGTATACCCAGAGCCAACGCGAGATCTTGTTGATGAAGTAACGACTTTCTCTCGCCTGTTTTCTTACTCAGGCTTTTCGCCTTACGGCTTCACCGGCCGCTTTGTTTACGGAAAAGTTGCATATCGTTTTTAATTAAGCGCTCAGAATAAACGTAGAAATACTAGAGTAGTAATTTGAAAAGCCCCCTAAGGTTAGATGTACAACCTTAGGGGGCTTTTTATTTGCTGGGCAAGATGCTACTGGTGGACAGCGCAACATAGTCAAAATTAAATGTATATTGCGGTACTACTATAAGTCCTTTGCTCTCAGATTTACCCTCTAACCTTCATCGTTTTGTTTTACAGGCACATCATCCCGGTCAAAATTAACGGTGCATCTATGCGCATCGAGAAGCGCAAAGTCTTCTTTAGGAATAAATGCATCGTAATCACGTTGAAGCTTAACTTGCGCTTCTTTACGAATTTTACTGCGACGAATAGCGGTGACAAAGTTTCGCATTTCATAGTGAGTAGATAGTTCAAGTTCAGGAACGGCCACAGGTTTACCGCTGTCATCTTTGGCTACCATGGTGAAGAAGCTATTGTTAGTATGCTTAACCTCGTTCGTTTTTATGTTCTCCGTGGTTACCTTTATCCCCACAACTAACGATGTGTTCCCAACATAATGCACAGTTGCATCTAGATGAAGAAGATCGCCAACCTCAACGGGCTGTAAAAATTCAACGCCGTCGACAGTTACCGTAACGCAGTAGGCGCCTGCATGCTTACTTGCACACGCGTAAGCGACCTTATCCATTAAAGATAAGATAACGCCACCATGTACTTTTCCGCCAAAATTAGCGAATGACGGTACCATTAATTCAGTAAGTCTTGTTCTCGAAAATGCGACACTTCGTGCAGTCATAAACAACCTTTAATCTAAAGCCCTTGAAAAACGCCGTGTAAGCGTTCATATCAGTAGTAGTTTTACCCTACCACACATTTTAAGGAATGGTTTTGTCACAAACGCATTTTTATCAACCAAAAGAAGGTCATGGCTTAGCACACGACCCCTTTAACGCGATTATTGCACCGCGCCCCATAGGGTGGATTTCTACAAAATCAAAAGCGGGTGTGCTAAACCTTGCCCCTTACAGTTTTTTCAATGCCCTTAATTATACGCCGCCAATTATCGGCTTTTCGGTAGTAGGCAGTAAGAAAGATTCATTGATAAACGTGCAGGAAACGGGTGAGTTTTGTTGGAATCTTGTATCGCAAGATTTGGTGGATGCGATGAATAAAACAAGCAAGCCTTTAGCACCTGAGGAAAGCGAGTTCGACCACGCTGGACTTCAAGCCGTAGAAAGCGAAATAGTGCAGGTTCCTCGCGTGAAAGCCAGTAAGGTGAGCATGGAGTGTAAGCTTACGGATGTGGTACAGCTTAAGACGGCTTCAGGTGATGCGGTGAATAGTTGGTTCATTATGGGCGAAGTCGTGGGCGTACACATTGATAAGTCGCTAATTGAAAACGGTGTTTACAGTACGCTAAAAAGTGCGCCAGTGAGTCGTGGCGGCGGACGAGGTGATTACTACACTATATCCCAAGATAATTTTTTCGAAATGCTAAGACCTGAGTAACGGTCTTTAAGAAAATAGCGACAACGCGCCAATACCAATCGGTGACCTAAATGTTAAATATGAACTTTGATGAACGCTTAGCTATCAATACACAAAAGCAAGAGTGGCAGCCGTCGCCATCTTCCACGGTTTGGCGTAAGCCGTTAGAGCGTGAAGCAAAAGAGTCTGGTCATACAACCAGTGTAGTGAAATACGAGCCTGGCGCTAGCTTCAAACAGCATAGCCATCCGTACGGAGAAGAGATTCTAGTGCTTGAAGGCGTGTTTTCCGATGAGAATGGAGACTACCCTGCAGGCACTTACCTGCGCAATCCACCAGGCAGTAAACACAGCCCGTTTAGCAAAGAAGGCTGCGTGATCTTGGTTAAACTGAATCAATTCGATAAGCGCGATTTAGCTGAGGTTAGAGTGAATACGAATACGGCAGAATGGCTGCAAGGGCAGGGCGGTTTAGAGGTGATGCCGCTTCACAACTTTGAGCATGAACATGTTGCGCTGGTTAAGTGGCCTGTTGGCGAGGTATTTAAGCCCCACAAGCATTTCGGTGGCGAAGAAATATTTGTATTGTCGGGGACGTTTAAAGACGAGCATGGTAAATACCCCAAAGGTACATGGATAAGAAGCCCGCATATGAGTCAGCATCATCCTTACGTTGACGAAGAAACAGTAATTTGGGTTAAGACAGGGCATTTGCCAGTGGCGCTTTAGGACTTCATAACTTTTACGTTACTGCTAGTAAATGCATATGACATGATGAATTGTTTTTGCCGACTCATGGCTACAGCAAGAAAGGCTAACCTCAGGTTAGCCTTTCTTGCTGTAGCTGACTTATTTAGAGCTACTTAGTCATAGTTACGGGAATAACATCTAACTTAATTTAAAGTCGAAATTAATCCCACACGCCATCTTCTGACTTACCCTGTATTTCACAGTCACCCGCTTTGTATTCCATGTTTGCGCCACTGTCTTTTTTCTTAAAGTAGTCTTTGCTGATAGACACAATGGTTGGGGTCATCCATACAATAGCGATGATGTTGATGACCGTCATTAAACCTAGCGCCATGTCGGCCATGGCCCATACCTGAGGTAGCGCTGCTTGTGCACCCCAGTAAATCATGCCTAAATAGCCAATAGTGTAGACCAAACGGCCTATTTTGTTATCTAGCTTGAACATGTGCAGGTTACTTTCGCCGTAGGCGTAGTTTGCTACTACAGATGTAAATGCAAATAAGCTAATGGCGGCTGCCACGAAGTCGGTACCGCCTTCACCTAAGTGACTACTCATCGCGTCTTGGGTTAAGCGTATGCCCTCCATTTGATCAGAGCTTGAACCGCCAGCAAGTAGAATGATAAAGGCAGTAGACGTACACAGTACTAGGGTATCTAAGAAAACGCCAAGCATCTGAATGTAACCTTGAGATACTGGATGATTAGGGTTTGGAACAGCACTTGCCGCTGCGTGCGGTACAGAGCCGCTACCCGCTTCATTTGAATAGAGGCCACGCTGGATTCCATTTTTAATAGCTGCACCTAGTGCGCCCGCGCCAGCTTCCTGCAAGCCAAATGCTGATTTTATAATATCAAGTAACATAGCTGGCAGTTCGGAAATATTAATGAAGGTAATGGCAAGCGCTACTAGCACGTAGCCAATCCCCATGAAAGGAACCACAAACTCGGCAAAGCGAGCGATGCTTTTAAGCCCGCCCACTACAATTAATGCTGCTAGGACAATAATGGCTAGGCCAACATATTCAGCAGGGAAAGAGTACGCATTGTTTAATGCATCGGTAATAGTATTAGCTTGAACAGCGCTGAAAACAAAACCGTAGCCAAAGAACAAACAAAGCGAGAAGGCAACGGCTAACCACGTTTTATTGAGTCCCTGCTTGATATAGTACGCAGGACCGCCACGGAACTCGCCGTTTTCGTCACGTACTTTGTAAAGCTGGCCCAAAACACTTTCAGCAAAGCCGGTGGCCATACCTAATAGGGCAATCATCCACATCCAAAAAATTGCGCCTGCACCACCTAGTGATATAGCAACTGCAACGCCAGCTAAGTTACCCGTACCTACGCGGGCAGATAAACTGGTACACAAAGCTTGGAATGAACTGATGCCGTCTTTAGTAGAGGTGTTACTGCCTTTAAGCAGGCTGAACATATGACCGAAATGTCTAAGCTGTACTCCGCCTAGTTTTACGGTAAACCAAATACCACACGCCAGAAGCATGATAATAAGTACCTGGCCGTCTCCCCACAGAATATTGTTAACTAATGAAACGAATTCGTTTATCACGCACTTTCCTTCGTTATTGTTTTAATAGCTGCTCGGCGTGTAAAGATGAACTGAACATGACAGGTGCGTTGTCAGAACAAACGCTTCAGTTTAAGCAAACATATATTTGCTAAACCTTAGGGTAAGCCGAGCTATATCGATAAAGAACCAATACTAGCACGACAGTTAAATGATTGGACAATGAAAACGTACTGAAACTATGACGTTTTATGCTCGCATATAGCAAATTTATTCATTTAGAAGGGAAAGGCCGTAGAGTTTTTAAGTAAAATCTATCATTACTATTTAGAAAGGGTAAACACAAACAAAAAAGCCGCTCAAAAGAGCGGCTTCTTCAAGAATATGGCTGGGGTAACAGGACTCGAACCTATGAATGGCGGGATCAAAACCCGCTGCCTTACCAACTTGGCTATACCCCAATTTTGGTGCGGAAGGAGAGACTTGAACTCTCACGCCGTGAAGCACTGGAACCTAAATCCAGCGTGTCTACCAATTCCACCACTTCCGCAATGTAGACTTCCAATTAAGGAATGTAAAAGTTGGTGGCTACGGCGAGATTCGAACTTGCGACCCCATCATTATGAGTGATGTGCTCTAACCAACTGAGCTACGTAGCCTAAACTTTTATCTTCAATAAAAAGCCGCTCGATGAGCGGCTTCTCAAGAATTTGGCTGGGGTAACAGGACTCGAACCTATGAATGGCGGGATCAAAACCCGCTGCCTTACCAACTTGGCTATACCCCAAATGGTGCGGAAGGAGAGACTTGAACTCTCACGCCGTGAAGCACTGGAACCTAAATCCAGCGTGTCTACCAATTCCACCACTTCCGCGTAGACGCTAGCTATAATAGTCATTCAAAAAGAATGGCTGGGGTAACAGGACTCGAACCTATGAATGGCGGGATCAAAACCCGCTGCCTTACCAACTTGGCTATACCCCAGTCGTGGTGCGGAAGGAGAGACTTGAACTCTCACGCCGTGAAGCACTGGAACCTAAATCCAGCGTGTCTACCAATTCCACCACTTCCGCGCAGCTAGACTTTCCTAAAAGAGATAACAGAGAATTGGTGGCTACGGCGAGATTCGAACTTGCGACCCCATCATTATGAGTGATGTGCTCTAACCAACTGAGCTACGTAGCCTTGCTATTCTCTTCCCTCTCAGGAAGTGGCGCGTATTATGCGTATATGACTGGCAACCGTCAACCCCTTTTTTACTAACTTTTTTTAAATGCTCATTAAGTGTGCGCATTAGGGCGAAATACGCACAAAAAGCCGTGAATTTGAACAACTTGCAAGGGGTAAAGTACTCATTTACCAAGCTTTGTCACTGGCTTTTGTTTGGTAATAACACACGTCAATAGGGCGCGGGCCATAGGTATTATCATGAAAAAACGGGTTATCTAGGTTTTTTCCTGTATTCACTCGTTTTTTGTATTCTTCATGGTGAGGAGTTTGTATGAAATAAGGTGTTGCATTGCTTGCATGCACAAAAGCCTGCTTAATTTTGCTTTCTTGCGTTATGTCATCTAAAACGCCGCCTGTATCCATATTGCCCCTAGGCAACTTTTGAAGTAATTGCATCCCCTTCACTACACGGCCTACCACCGACATGTTTCTATCTAAGTGTCGTGGTGCTTGACCAATTACAATATAAAACTCGGTACTGGCGGTATCTTTTTCGCTATTGCGAGCAAACGCCACAACGCCAGGGCAATGAAGCCCCCACATTTCCTTTCGATTTTTATCTATACCCACTGGGAATCCGTCTAAAAAGCCAGTATTGGGTGCAAACATATCTTTAGATTCAACGACGTTTACATTGCTATTAAGTGGCTGAGTAAATTCAGCGCTTATTGGCTTAAGCAGATTTGCTGCAAATCGAGATGTGTCGTGGGTGTCATTGCTGCCCGCTTGTGCGACAAACCCATCTACTACACGATAAAACGCTTGCTCGTTGTAAAAGCCTGCGTCTATAAGCGCTTTGAACCTGGCCACATGCTTTGGCGCAAGTGTTGGGTGAAGTGCAATAACCACATCGCCATGTGCGGTTTTAAAAGTCACCGTATTAGCTTGGGGTACCTGATACCAACTATCGGAATTGCTCACCAATGTTGGTGCCATTTCATTGCCGCTGATGTCTGATTGTGTGTTTACCGCTTTAATCTGAGTTTCACTGGCAATGGAAAAACTCGCAAAGCCTAGTAAACATAATGTTCTAACGGAGGCTTTAAATAAAGATTGTCGTTTTTTAAGCCGTGAGTATCGCTGTGATTTGCTTTGCGATATTGAGAATGGGTAAGAATTTCTAAGCTGTTTAAAAATCATTGTAAAAGTCGTTAGTTTTTTTATTAGTTATATCAGCCCTATGTATGCTTCACAATTGTTTACAGAAAACAAAAAAGCCACCTTTCGGTGGCTTTTGTAAACAGCACTAATTTCTACATTAGAAATTACACGTTAAAGCGGAAGTGGATAACGTCACCATCTTTAACAATGTAGTCTTTACCTTCAAGACGCCATTTACCTGCATCTTTAGCACCTTGTTCGCCGTTAAATTCGACAAAGTGATCGTAGCTCACTATTTCGGCACGAATAAAGCCTTTCTCGAAGTCGGTGTGAATTTTACCCGCTGCTTGTGGTGCAGTTGAACCCTCAGGGAAAGTCCAAGCGCGCACTTCTTTAACACCTGCAGTAAAGTAAGTTTGAAGGGTTAGCAAGTTATAACCAGCACGAATTACGCGGTTAAGCCCCGGCTCTTCCAAGCCCATGTCTTGCATAAACTCTTCGCGCTCGTCATCTTCAAGCTCCGCGATATCAGACTCGATAGATGCGCAAACGGCTACTACAGTCGCATTCTCGCCAGATGCTATTTCTTTTACCTGATCAAGATACGGGTTGTTTTCAAAACCGTCTTCATTCACGTTAGCAATGTACATAGTTGGCTTAAGAGTAAGCATGTTCATGTAGCTGATTGCCGCAAGTTCTTCTTTGCTAAGCTCAAGCGAACGAAGTAATAAGCCTTCATCTAGGTGCGGCTTAATTTTTTCAAGTACTTTCATTTCGTACTTAGCGTCAGCGTCGCCGCCTTTAGCGCGTTTTGCTACACGGTGAAGTGCTTTTTCTGTGGTTTCTAAATCAGATAGCGCAAGCTCGGTATTAATAACGTCGATGTCATCTTTCGGGCTAACGCGACCTGCAACGTGAACTATGTTTTCATCGTCGAAGCAGCGTACTACGTGACCGATAGCGTCGGTTTCACGGATATTCGCTAGGAATTTATTACCTAAGCCTTCACCTTTAGATGCGCCTTCTACCAAACCCGCAATATCAACGAATTCCATAGTAGTAGGAATAACGCGCTGTGGATTTACGATTTCAGCCAACTTGTCCAAACGAAGATCTGGCACAGGTACTACGCCTGTGTTTGGCTCGATGGTACAGAAAGGGAAGTTGGCCGCTTCGATACCTGCTTTTGTTAATGCATTGAAAAGTGTTGATTTACCTACGTTTGGTAGGCCAACAATACCGCATTTAAAACCCATGGTATGGATCCTTAGTTTGGAAAAGTGAAAACTGGCTAGGTTTACCCTTTGTGAGAGTGCAACCTGTTCTGTGCTTGCTTAAGGTCTTCTTTCAGCAAAATTTCGGTACAGCGTACCGCTTCATCAACGGCGCTTTCAATAGCTGCCTTTTCATCCGCTGGTGGCTTACCAAGAACATGGCCGGTTACTCGGCTTTTATGACCTGGATGACCAATACCTATGCGCAAACGCAAAAAATTCTTGTTGTTACCCATTTTAGCCACAATGTCACGTACGCCGTTTTGACTAGAACTTCCACCCACTTTGTATTTTGCTACGCCGGGAGGCAAATCTAATTCGTCAAATGCTACTAATATTTGTTCTGGTTCTATGCGGTAAAAATTAGCCAGTGCTGCTACGGCTTGTCCACTTTTATTCATAAACGTAGTGGGGTAGAGCAAACGGACATCTTTACCAGCAATAGTAATGCGAGCAGTCTTACCGAAGAATTTGGTTTCTGGTTTTAGCGGGGCGTTATAGGTGTCGGCAAGTTGGTTGAGAAACCATTCACCGGCATTGTGTCGGGTATTTTCATATTCGGGGCCTGGATTACCCAGGCCCACGATTAGGCGGATATCAGCCAAGAGGATTATTCCTCTGAAGCTTCTTCTTCGCCGTCTTCTTCTGCGTCAGCCGCTTTAGGAGCAGGCTTAACAGTCACAACTGCTAGGTCGTGAGCTTCGTCGTTCTTAGCAAGTTCTACTGAAGAAACGCCAGCTGGAAGTGTTAGGTCAGAAAGGTGTAGCGTTTGACCCATTTCAACAGCAGCCATATCTACTTCGATGAACTCTGGAAGGTTCTTAGGCAGACAAGTAACTTCAATTTCAGTTACGTGGTGCTCAGCGATACCGCCAGCTTTAACAGCAGCAGACTTCTCTTCGTTTACGAAGTGAAGTGGTACGTTAGTGTGAACGTCTTCGCCAGCGATTACACGTTGGAAGTCAATGTGCATGATCTTTGGCTTGTACGGGTGACGCTGCATGTCTTTAACTAGAACTTCAACAACTTTACCGTCAAGGTTTAGTTCAAGAACGTGAGAGTAAAACGCTTCAAAGTCAGCAGAGTTGTTAACTTTGTTGTGATCTAGTGTGATAGAAACTGGTGCTTCTTCACCACCGTAAATGATACCAGGAAGCTTATCTTCGCGACGTAGGCGGCGGCTCGCACCTTTCCCTAGGTCTGTACGAACAGAAGCATCTAGTTTGAAATTTGCTTCAGACATTGTCTGTCTCCAAAAAATATAAGTCTAATGATGTGGATTTTTGCGACCAAAACCCACTGTAATTTGATGTTTGTCACGTCTGAAAATACATTCTTACGCACAATAAATCATCAGCCCAAAATTCAAGGGCGGCGAATTCTAACACCACCCACTACAACATACAATTGCCAACACTGATAAAAATAGAAGCGGGCAAGTATAAAATTGACGATACTAATAATAAAAACGCGCCTAGGCGCGCTTTTATTATAACAAGAACAGTAAAGACAGATTTCTATGCGAGCTGTATTACAATAACAGGCTACTTGCCTACCACAGAATACGGCTATTTCGTTTGCAGGTTATCAATAACCTTGCTGGTATCAAGAACTTTAACGCTTGATACCTGAAGTACAGTACCAAATTGGGTGAACGTCATCATGTCAGGCTTAGGTGTACCTTTGACTTCAACAACAAGGCCGTTCTTTTGATAAGTTTCGTCAAGGCCATGTAACGTATAACGGTCGCCGTTTTCGGCAATAAACGCATAAAAACCGCCCTCTAAGTCTTTATATATAATGCTGCCTTTCATAGATACTTCACCTTTCACGTTCTCTTCAATGGCTTCAGCTTGTGTAACAGGCTCAGCAACCAGTTCTTTAGGCATAGACTCAGCCTTTGTGTCCATTTGCTTTTCTTTATCTACCATGGTGACGTCCTTATTCGTTTCTTCTTCAGAGCAAGCTGCAAGCGTAAGTACAGAAGTAAAAATAAGTGCAAGTTTAAGGCGATGTGTTGTCATTCTTATATTCCTCTATTAGATAAGAGTAGGGCTTTATCGTTAGCGTTCAGCTAGCACCAAGTTAGAGTAAAGCGCACTGCAGTACATAACTTTTGGGTTCTACCAAATAAATTTGTTCTTTGTTTTACAGTTTTCCATGGTGTTTAAGTAATTTCTACAAAAAACGTAGAAACCTATACATCTTTTTCACGTTTTAAAAAGTAGAGCTCATTTTTTTAAACGAGAGAGATTTTTAATTTTTACAAAAACGAAGAATTTTTAAGGGAAGATTATAAATGTTTTTATTTCACAGTAACTGGCGAAGAAAAAGTTTTATAAATTTGCTTAAACCGCTGTTCATAGGGCGATGGCAACAACTTTTTATACTAAGTGATGCAGCAAAAAAACATAGAACTTTCATTATCGAAAAGGGAAGAATAGGCTGAAATGGAATTTCGTCCTCCGCGCTTCCCCCTATATTGTAAAGCGATTGGCATAGAGCCTGCTTCATAACCATTGACTTATGTAATAACAGCCCCGAGACCTACTTATTTAGTCAAAAGGCAATGTATTACGCAGCTAGCATAATCTCCATACCCTTATTTGGGGATTATCAAAAGCAACGTTTTTAAGGAGAGAAAATGAAGCACTTAACTAAAATTTTTGCGGTATCGAGTTTGGCACTAGCGGCAACTGCATGCGATGTTAACAAAACTGAAGAGGGTGAAATGCCTGATGTTGACGTTGAGTCTGGCGAGCTTCCGGAATATGAAGTAAAGAAAACCGATGATGGACAAATGCCAGACGTTGATGTTGAAGGTGGCGAAATGCCTGAGTATGACGTCGATACGATGGACGTTGACGTAAAAACAAAGACTAAAGAAGTTGAAGTACCTGTTGTTGACGTAGATATGCCAGAAGACGACGAAGAAGAAGAAACGGGTAACTAAATAACACTTCCCGTAAAAGAAGCGAGTGAAACAGTGGTTTTTATCACTGTTTCACTCGTTTTTTAGTTTGAATTAGTATTCAAACATTGCTGAAATAGATTCTTCGTTGCTAATGCGACGAATGGTTTCAGCAAGCATCTCAGAAAGAGTAAGCTGTTTTACCTTTCCGATTTGCTTCATATCCGCACTTAATGGAATCGAGTCGGTAACGATAATCTCGTCAATAACAGACTCTTTAAGGTTGTTTGCAGCGTTACCCGAAAAAATAGCGTGAGTAGCGTAAGCATAAACACGGCGAGCACCATGTGCTTTAAGTGCTTCTGCTGCTTTTGCAAGCGTACCGCCTGTATCAATCATGTCATCAACGATGATGCAGTCTCTATCTTTAACATCACCAATAATGTTCATTACCTGAGCCACGTTCGCTTTAGGGCGACGTTTATCGATAATGGCAAGGTCAGTGTCGTTAAGTAGTTTCGCAGTAGCACGTGCACGAACAACACCGCCAATGTCAGGAGAAACGACAACAGGGTCGGCAAAGTCACGTCTTACCATGTCAGCAAGAAGGATAGGAGTACCGAATGCGTTATCCACCGGAACATCAAAGAAACCTTGAATCTGTTCGGCGTGTAGGTCGATGGTAAGTACGCGGTCAACACCAACGTTAGACAGGAAGTCAGCCACTACTTTCGCAGTAATTGGCACCCTAGCTGACCGAACACGACGGTCTTGGCGTGCATAACCAAAGTAAGGAATTACTGCTGTAATACGACCAGCGGATGCGCGACGTAGTGCGTCGATCATCACAATAAGTTCCATAAGGTTATCGTTAGTAGGCGCACACGTAGACTGGATAATAAAAACGTCCGAGCCACGGACGTTTTCATGAATTTCTACGCTGATTTCACCGTCACTGAAACGGCCAACTTTGGCATTTCCAAGTTTGGTGTAGAGGCGATCGGCAACTTTCTGGGCAAGTTCTGGTACGGCATTACCTGCAAAGAGCTTCATATCTGGCACAAGTGGTTCCTCAGTGCGTTGATAAAAGAGGTTTGGCTGGGGTAGCAGGACTCGAACCTACGAATGGCGGGATCAAAACCCGCTGCCTTACCAACTTGGCTATACCCCAATTTTTAAGTTCTTGTCCGATGTGGCGTACACGCTATTTTTGTTGTTCTAATTTGTCTAATAGTGGTGAGCGATTCACACCTTTTGCGACAAAACTCTGCCAGGCTTCAGGCATTTTAGCCCTAACCTGTTCGGCTAAAGTGTAGTCAGAAAAAGTGGCAAATACGCAAGCACCTGTGCCCGTCATTCGCGACGGTGCGTAGTGTACCAACCACTGTAATAATTTTGCAACTTCAGGATAGCGATTCGCGACTAATTGCTGACAATCATTCCAAGTTTTTTCAAATTTATAGTCTTCCCATCGTATCGCAGGTGTATTTCTGGGCAATTCGGGCGAAGTAAACACCTCAGCCGTACTTACATGAACATTAGGGTTTGCGACAAGAAAGTACATTTCTTTTTGTGGCGCGGGCGTTATCTCTTCACCCACACCTCCTGCAAATGCTGTAAGGCCTCGTACGAAGATAGGTACATCGGCACCTAAACTTAATCCTAACTCGGCTAGTTCGTTTTCGCTTAGCCCTGTATTCCATAAATGGTTAAGCGCGACAAGGGTTGTTGCTGCATTCGATGAGCCGCCCCCAATGCCGCCACCCATGGGTAGCCGTTTATCAATTGAAATAACAGCACCTTTATTGCATTTGGTTTTTGCTGCCAGCAATCGCGCGGCTTTTATGATCAAATTATCATCATCGGGTACACCATCTAATGGCACTTCCATTCGGATATTTGAATTATCTATGCCTTCTTTGTTGGCATTATCTATATCAAAGGCGAGGGCATCGCCGTAATCCAGCATTTGAAATAAACTTTGAAGCTGATGGTAGCCGTTGTCGTATCGGCCTAAAATGTGTAAGAACAGGTTGAGTTTGGCGGGGGAAGGCCACCAATCTTTTTGCGTTGATTCAGATTCGTTCACTACAGAGTCCACTGATATATTTTAATTTTAAGCTGAGTTTTAGGCATATTTGGAGTTTCATCTTGGGTAAGCGTAATGCTGTGCGGTAGCCATACAGATGTTCCATCTTCTAAATCAACACTACCGTAGTTGCCGTAAGTCACCTGCCAATTGCGGCAACCTTGGCAATAGCTTTCAAGGGTATTCACAAGCCCTTTTTCGGTTAAGGTGTATTTATCGCCTTCAAGGGGCAGACCTTTTACCCAAGACAAAAGAGGCTTTACCGGTATTACCATTTTGGTAATTTGATAAATAAGTGGTTCTGGTAAAGCATCTACATAGGTTTCGCCGTCAGCCTCTAATACTGACTGGTTTTTGTTCACGGTTAGATTAACTAGACTTACTCCTAAGAAATTAGTTAATCGAAAATCGAAATCGCCGGAATCGTTTTTCCAGACTAAATTAAGACTTGCCGCTTCTTTTCCTTGGCGAAAAGCAATTTTTCCGCGCATTTGCCACTGGTGGACTTCAGCCACTTTTTCGAGTTGCGCGGTTAGGTTTACCGCATTTTCTGGGCCTTTCGGAGCGGTCGTACATGCACTTAATAAAAAGCAAAGAGCGAATAATAAGGAAAATAAGCGAATCATTAAGGCAACATACCCGTATAAAAATAAAACACATTTAGTTGTGACATTATGGGAACACAGTTTCACCAACACTTTCAATCATTTTGCGTTTTTCGTACAATGCCGCTCCGACGTTGCCAGCACAGATTTTAATGACTTTACTCGCCCTCGGTATTAACCACAAAACAGCACCAGTAGCACTTCGTGAAAAAGTGGCTTTTACACCAGATTCTCTGGTGG
This sequence comes from Alteromonas sp. PRIM-21, assembly GCF_027563165.1. Classification (NCBI taxonomy): domain Bacteria; kingdom Pseudomonadati; phylum Pseudomonadota; class Gammaproteobacteria; order Alteromonadales; family Alteromonadaceae; genus Alteromonas; species Alteromonas sp. PRIM-21. The sequence continues at coordinate 559,411 of NZ_JADOEK010000001.1, forward strand.
AAGCGCTTGCGAGTTTAAAAAAGCTGGATGGCATAGATGAGTCTGTCATTGTATCCACCTGTAACCGCACCGAACTTTACGTCAATACCCAGGACGATACGGGGCAAAAGCTCCTACAATGGTTAAGTGACTTTCATCACTTAGACGTAGAAGAGATTGCCAGCAATAGCTATGTGCTCGCGCAAGATGAAGCAGTAAAGCACATTATGCGCGTAGCCAGCGGCCTTGATTCACTCATCTTAGGTGAGCCTCAGATATTAGGGCAGGTAAAGCAGGCGTTTGGTGATGCAAAGCATTCAGGTATGGTGAGCAGTGAGTTTGATAAGCTGTTCCAACACACATTCTCAGTGGCGAAGCGCGTTCGCAGTGAAACTGATATAGGGGCGAACGCGGTTAGCGTGGCCTATGCAGCAGTGCAACTTGCCAAGCATATCTTCGCTGAATTACCAAAGCGTTCAGTGCTACTAGTAGGCGCTGGTGAAACTATTGAATTGGTTGCACAGCATTTGAAAGAGCAGGGCGTAAGCTGCTTAGCCGTCGCAAACAGAACGGTGGCCAGGGCAGAAGCCTTAGCCGAAACACTGGATGCAAGCGTGTTTACCTTGTCGCAAGTACCAGAGCACTTAAAAGATTTTGATATCGTGATAAGCTCTACAGCTAGCCAACTGCCCTTAATTGGCAAAGGCATGGTGGAAAAAGCGCTTAAACAGCGTAGAAACATGCCTATGTTTTTGGTCGACTTGGCAGTACCGCGAGATATAGAGTCAGAAGTAAACGAGCTAGGTGATGCCTATCTTTATACTGTCGATGACTTACAGCACATTGTTCAAAAGAATTTAGAAAACCGCGAGCAAGCTGCAAAAGAAGCTGAAAAGCTTATCGACAAGCAAGCTGGCGACTACATGACATGGAAACAGTCGCAGCAATCTATAGATTTAGTAAGACAGTATCGCCAGAAAGGCATGGCGCAGCGTGACGATATTGTGGAAAAAGCCAAAGCGCAATTAGCGGAAGGTAAAAATGCCGAAGCGGTATTAGAAGAAATGGCGTATAAACTAACTAATACGCTGTTGCATTCTACAACCCTAGCGTTACGCGAAGCTGCCATGCACGATGACCCGGCGTTAAGCCGTTGGATGGGACAGGCATTAGATTTATCTGACTATTCGTCAGACAATAATAAATAAGGTAATAAGAAGCATATGAAAGAGTCGGTAGTTAGGAAACTCGAACACTTAGTCGAGCGTTTCGAAGAAGTTCAGGCGTTACTCGGCGACCCTGAAGTTATCGGCGATCAGGATAAGTTTCGCAACTTGTCAAAAGAGTTCAGTCAGCTAGAAGATGTAGTCGCTGGCTTTAATGCATATCAGCAAGCACAAGAAAACTTAAGCTCAGCACAGGAAATGCTGAACGAAGACGATGCTGAAATGCGTGAAATGGCACAAGAAGAGATGAAAGAAGCTAAGGCTGAAATTGAGCGCCTTGAAACTGAGCTTCAGGTTTTACTTCTGCCTAAAGATCCAAACGATGATAACAACTGTTTCTTAGAAATTCGCGCAGGTGCGGGTGGCGACGAAGCGGCGATATTTGCAGGTGATTTATTCCGTATGTATAGCCGTTATGCAGAAAGCCGCGGTTGGCGTGTTGAGTTGGTAAATGCCAACGAAAGTGAACACGGTGGCTATAAAGAGGTGGTTGCTAACGTTAGTGGCGATGGCGTTTACGGCGTGCTCAAGTTCGAGTCGGGCGGTCACCGCGTACAGCGTGTTCCAGAAACCGAATCACAGGGTCGCATTCACACCTCTGCATGTACTGTTGCTGTTTTGCCTGAAATCCCTGAGTCAGAAGCCATCGAAATCAACCCGGCTGAGCTTCGTATCGATACCTTCCGTGCATCGGGCGCGGGTGGTCAGCACGTTAACAAAACTGACTCTGCTATTCGTATTACTCACTTGCCAACAGGCTTGGTTGTAGAGTGTCAGGACGAGCGTTCACAGCATAAAAACCGTGCTAAGGCTATGTCAGTACTTCAAGCGCGTTTAAATCAAATTGAAGAAGAAAAGCGTGCGGCTGAAGAAGCTTCTACCCGTAAGAGTTTAGTAGGTAGTGGTGACCGCTCAGAGCGTATTCGTACTTACAACTTCCCGCAAGGTCGCGTTACCGATCACCGTATCAACCTGACCATCTACCGCTTAGATGAAGTAGTAGAAGGGGATCTAAAACAGCTCGTCGATCCGATTTTGCAAGAACATCAGGCTGACTTGTTAGCCTCGCTTTCTGACGAATAATTTCGTATTGCAGCAAAAATAGCGTTAAAAAAGATAATGCGCATAGATAACGCCCTAGCATGGGCTGTTAAACAACTAGAGGGTGGTGAGTCACCCTCTGTTGATGCCAAAGTTATATTGGCAAGTATTCTAGGCAAGTCTCAAACTTACCTTTTCACATGGCCAGATAAAACTTTGGATGACACTGAGCAGGTGCAATTTGAAGCTGCAGTGGCAAAAAGAAAAAGGGGTGAGCCTGTTGCTTATATTATCGGCAAGCGCGATTTCTGGACCCTGTCACTATTTACCTCGCCGGATACCTTAATACCGCGCCCTGATACTGAAGTGCTGGTCGAGCAAGTGCTCAACTGGGCCAATGAACATCTAGCTCATCCTCTATCAATCTGCGACTTAGGAACGGGCACGGGCGCTATTGCTCTGGCGTTAGCAAGCGAATTACCTAAAGCATCAGTTACTGGTGTGGACTTCCAGCAGGGAGCGGTAAAACTTGCTACTCGTAATGCACAAGCTAACAACTTAATTAATGCCCGCTTCGTGCAAAGTGACTGGTTTAGTGCACTCGATGGCCAGACCTTCGACATTATTGTTTCAAACCCGCCTTATATCGAAGAAACCAGCCCATACCTTGATGAAGGCGACGTGCGTTTTGAACCGAAAACAGCGTTAACCTCGGGCCACGATGGCTTAGACGATATAAAGCACATTATTAAGAATGCGCCTGAATACCTCAATAAAGGGGCTTTGTTAGCCTTCGAACACGGCTTCGATCAAGGAAGTGCGGTTAATACACTGCTCACTGATGCAGGCTTTGTTAAGGTTAAGACTGTCAAAGATTTCGGTAACAACGACCGCGTGACGCTAGGTCAGTGGCGCTAGCGCTTTCATTACTTTCATCACGCATAGAATTGGCAGTAACTATTGCTGTTTAATTGCAAACTTGCTTATATCTGGTTTTGCATTAGTATTTGTTTAGCGTCAAAGAAAACTAAAAAGCGCCAAGTTAAACAATCTCTTACAGGACAGGACGTACCAGATGAATGATGACTTTCTTTTCGCAGAAGACGACGATGAAAATGAAGCGGATGATCTGGGTAGTTGGAAAGTACTTATCGTTGATGATGAACCTGAAGTGCACGCCGTTACCAAGCTGGCGCTAAATGACTTTAGCTTAAATGGTAAAACGCTAGAGTTTGTAAGTGCCTATAGCGGTGAGGAAGCTAAATCTATTTTCAAAACCCATGATGATATCGCAGTTGTATTACTCGACGTAGTCATGGAAACCGATGATGCCGGCCTTCAAGTGGCAGACTACATTCGCAACGAACTCGATAATCACTTCACTCGCATAATTTTACGCACCGGCCAACCCGGCCAAGCACCAGAAAAAGATGTCATCATTAACTACGACATCAATGACTATAAATCTAAAACCGAACTAACTGCACAAAAACTATTCACTGTTATTATTGCAGCACTGCGCTCTTATCGCGATATTATTGTTATTGAAGAAAACAGGCGCGGCCTTGAAAAGATCATCGATGCCTCTGTTGATTTGTTTTCTTCACGTTCTCTCGAAAAATTCATGCAGGGCATCATCCAACAGCTTGCCTCGATTTTAGGCTGTTCTAAAGATGCTGCTTACATTACTACCGCGGTTGCCACTACTGCGAGAACAATCGATACAGATAATAGTCAGTTGGGCAAAGACGAACTTTATGTGTTTGCAGGAAATGGCGAATATGCCAGCAAAGAAGGCGTGCCGCTAAAAGATGCGATTAGTGCAGAAGAATATGCACTATGTGCACAGGCAATGCGCGATAAGCAGATTGTATATGCAGAAGATCACGTTGTGGCTTACTGTAACAGCAAAACTCACGACGGTGCACTTTTGTATTTGTCGGGTTTGCCCAGAAGAATTGGTGATAATGATCGGCATTTGGTGAAACGCTTTTCAGATAGTGTGCAGCTGGCGTTCGATAACGTACTAAAAACCGTTGATGTTGAAGCAACGCAGAAAGAAATTATTGAGCGCTTAGGGCGCGCTTTAGAGCATGAATCAAATGCGTCAAATCACCTAACGAGAATGGTTGAAATGGCGCAACTATTGGCAGAAAAAGCAGGGCTTAGTGAACAGGACCTTGATACTCTGCGCCTTGCTATACCGCTGCATGATATTGGTACCTCTATTGTGCCAAAAGCTATTTTGAAAAAAACAACGCCTTTAACCGAAGAAGAAGTTTTCAACATACGTCAGCATGCAGAGTTTGGGTATCAAATTTTGCAAGACTCAAGCCGCCCAACGGTTCAGCTCGCCGCCATGTTAGCAAAACAACATCACGAGCGTTGGGATGGAACAGGTTATCCCGATGGCCTTAAGGGCGAAGAAATAGATATTAAAAGCCGTATTGCCACATTGGTAGATGTGTTTGATGCGCTAATAAACTCACGACCCTACAAGCCCGCGTGGACAGTTGATAAGGTTGAAGCTGTATTAAAAGAGGAAAGCGGTAAACACTTCGACCCACACTTGGTAGAATGTATGCTAAACGATCTTCCCGCTTTTATAGCAATACAAGCTCAATATCCTGATGCGAAGTGATGCATTTCCCCGTTATTTACGTACTGTAATACGTTACAATAACAGCGTTTAAACGCGCGCTATAAAAATAAGACAGGTGTAACCAAATGCACCTGCCTTTAAGATGACTGCTCGCACTTTAAAATGTGACGCTAGGGCAATCGGATATTGCCAAAGCCCTTATAAAGAAAGGCCTAACAATAGTTGTCTTCTAGAGGGCACTTGATTTTCGCTTTAAAGATCAAGCAATGCCCAATTAGCACATGTGTTAGAGTAACGAGCAGCAGGCTCATCATCTAATAAAAACAGGAACACACTATGTACATGATGGCAAAACACCTTCATTTAACCGCTGTTGGCTTAAGTATTTTATTCTTTGTCTTTCGGTTTATTTGGAGCCAATTCGACGCCACAGCGTTGAACAAAAAGTGGGTGAAAATTCTCCCTCATATCATTGATACCGTGCTTTTAGCTAGTGCAGTTTGGCTGTGTTTTATTCTGTCTCAATATCCGTTCGTTAACGCATGGCTCACATTTAAGGTGATCGGAGTAGTGCTGTACATTGTGTTTGGGTTGTTTGCGCTTAAAAAGGCTAAGACAGCGTTAAGCAAGTGGGGCTTCTTCGTTGCCGCGCTGGTGGTCCTAATGGCAACAGCTATGGTTGCAGTGACCAAACAACCTCTTTTTTAAGATTTAATTGGAAATAGATAATGTCTGAATCTCAACAGATTATTAATGTAGGTAACGTCGAGGTTGCCAATCATTTGCCCTTCGTACTGTTTGGAGGGATGAACGTACTTGAGTCACGCGACCTTGCGATGCGAATTGCTGAACATTATGTTGAAGTAACGCAAAAGCTCAATATACCTTACGTTTTTAAAGCTTCCTTTGATAAAGCCAACCGTTCATCAGTAACGTCTTACCGCGGCCCAGGTATGGAAGAGGGCTTACGTATTTTTGAAGAAATCAAGTCGACTTTTAACGTACCTCTTATCACTGATGTACACGAACCCCATCAAGCGGCACCTGTTGCCGAAGTAGTTGACGTTATTCAGCTACCTGCCTTTCTAGCACGTCAGACCGACTTGGTAGTTGCTATGGCAAAAACGGGTAGTGTAATAAACGTTAAAAAACCTCAATTTTTAGCACCACACGAAATGCGCCATATAATTGGTAAGCTTGGCGAAGCGGGCAACGATAAGGTTATTCTTTGTGAACGCGGCAGCTGTTTTGGCTACAACAACCTTGTTGTGGATATGCTTGGTATGGACGCAATGAAAGAATATGCGCCAGTGATATTTGATGCGACTCACGCACTACAGATGCCAGGCGGTCGTGCTACCTCTGCAGATGGTCGACGAGCACAAGCTGCTCAACTAGCAAGAAGCGGTATGGCGTTGGGCTTAGCGGGCTTGTTCATTGAAGCACACCCTAATCCTGATGAAGCACTATGTGACGGGCCTTGTGCACTGCCGCTAGCGAAATTAGAGCCATATTTGCAGCAAATGAAAGCGTTAGATGAATTAGTGAAAGGTTTTGACGCGTTAGATACAAGTAATACCTAAGCTTATGTTGATGGCGTATGCCGGTGCAAGCACCGGCATGCGTATCAGGTGTGTGAGTTGCTTATTCCGCTTCAGAAACGGTTACGCGCTCTTCACCTTTCGCCATTGCTAATAGATTTTTGTGAAGCTGAACTTGGATCTCTTCAGCTAAAATTGCTTTTGATTGCTTCTTAACAACGATGTGAGCATCGTTTTCTGGCAAGACTTCAGCCATTTTTACACTGGTCATTGCCGTGTTGATTAAAGATTGTAGATTGATCTTTTCTGGTTGTGCGTTAGCATTTGCAGCAGCGCTTGCGAAAGCCATTACAGAAACGCTAGCTAAAAGTAGTTTTTTCATTTTCACACCTAATAAAAATAATTAAAAAATTGTTGGCTAATGTTAAAATGTTTAACATTTGGTCGGCATAATTGATTGAAATTAAATGCTCTTTCTTAATTTCGGGTAAATTATAATCAGTAGGTGGTGAAAAATAAAACGAGTAAAAGTATGGGCTGTCATTAGAAAAACTAATGAATTTGTCATGCTTCGGTCACACTGGATTTGAATACAATATATGCACCGACGTTTACCTCCTCTTAATGCCTTAAAGTCGTTCGAAGCGGCGGCGCGCCATTTGAGCTTTACCAAGGCAGCGGACGAATTATTTGTTACTCAAGCAGCAGTAAGTCATCAAATAAAAGCCCTTGAAGATTTCTTATCTATGAAGCTGTTTCTAAGAAGAAATAGAACCTTGCTTCTGACCGAGGAGGGACAGGCCTATTTCTTAGAGTTAAAAGATATCTTTAAAAACTTACAGGACGCGACAGAAAGATTGCTTGCGAAGGGCAGTAAAGGTGCCATTACAGTCGCCATGCCGCCTAGCTTTGCAAGCCAATGGTTGGTACCCCGTATTCATAAGTTTAGTTTGGCTCACCCCGATATTGACGTGCGCATAAAAGCGGTAGACTTCGACGAGGGTTTCTTAGAAGACGATGTGGACGTTGGAATATATTACGGCAAGGGGCGTTGGGCTGGTCTGCAGGCTGATCAGCTGCACAGAGAGTTTCTAACGCCGCTATGTTCACCCATGCTTTTTCAAGGGCCTAAGCCACTTTCTAGCTTGTCTGACTTAAGGCACCATGTGTTGCTTCACGATTTAAGCCGAACCGCGTGGAAAAACTGGCTAAAACATGTTGGCGTTGTTGGCGTGAATGTAAATCATGGCCCGGTTTTTAGCCATTCTATGTTGGTATTGCAAGCGGCTGCGCTAGGTCAAGGTATCGCGTTGGGTAACACCGTACTCGCTAGGCCAGAAATTGAAGCAGGTCGTCTTGTGATGCCGTTTGAAGAACGGGTAGAGAGTCGCGACGCATTTTATTTGGTTTGTGAGGAGTCACAGGCTGAATTAGGAAAAATTGCAGCGTTTAGAGACTGGATCTTAGCGCTGGTTGAAGCTGAACAAGAGGATTTGTTGTAGTATGGCTAAAATACAAGGACCCAATCTACAAACCAATACAGAAGCTAACACAAAGGATGTTGCTTTTGATATGGAAGTGCACGTAGCCAAAGCGCCTGTCGCATGCTTAATACTTGGGCACGGTGCTGGTGCAGGTAAAGAGCATGAGTTCATGCAAGACATGGCAAACGAACTTGTTGCAAAGGGCATATCTACGGTGCTTTTCAATTTTCCTTATATGCAAACCATTAAGTCTACGGGTAAGCGCAGACCTCCTGATAAAGCCGATAAACTCATGCCACACTTTGCTGCGGTAATTGAGTTCTGCAGCAAAGATAACAAAGCCCTCCATAACTTACCCGTGTTTATCGGCGGGAAGTCTATGGGCGGGCGTATGGCCACTATGGTGTATGAAGGTATAAGCAATGTAAAAGGCGCGATAGCGCTGGGCTATCCATTTCACCCACCGGGTAAGCCGGAGAAAACCCGCACAGAACACTTGCTAACAGCGGCAAAACCTCTGCTTATTATCCAAGGGGAAAGAGATACCTTTGGTACTAAAAGTGAGATTGAAAGTGGTGAAGAGAACTACGCGCTATCATCAGCTATTGAATGCGTATTTTTAGAAGACGGTGATCACAGCTTCAAACCTCGAAAGGCTAGCGGTAAAACCCAACAAGAACACATTGTTAAAGCTGCTGATTTGACCGCGGCGTTTATAACCCGCAATCTGTCCAGTTAATATACAGGACAACATTTGAAATGAAAGCGAACGATTAAATTAATGAGTAACGAAAAACGTAGGTTGGCTAGCCTTGCTAAACCTTATCTTGTCATTGGAGCGGCGCTTGCAGGCTTAGCGGTTGTGCTAGGTGCCTTTGGCGCACATGGTTTAAAAAGTGTATTAAGTACAAAGCAACTCAACACATTTGAAATAGGTGTGCGCTATCAAATGTATCATTCACTAGCCTTGTTGCTATTGCCCGCTTTGTCTGCTTACGTCTCATCGAAGTGGGTTAACCGTTCGGCATTTTGTTTTGTTACCGGTACAGTATTGTTTAGCGGAAGTTTATACGCGCTCGCCATCAGTGGTATTAAATGGTTTGGTCCAGTTACCCCATTGGGCGGCCTATTCTTTATCGCTGGGTGGGCTTTATTAATGATTGGTTTGCTTGTGGGAAGGTCTAAAGAGAACGAAAGGGCACTGCAAAACTTATCTGATTTAGACCAGACAAATGCTAAACACATGGCGCAAGCCGAAAAAACGGACAAAAACAGAGGAGCAGGTAATGTCTAATGCTAGTATTTTAGGCTATTGCCGACCGGGGTATGAAAATGACACGGCTAACGAACTTACATCTCGATACGGTGAAGCTCAATGTTACGGCTACCCAGTGTCAAAGAAAAATAGTGGCTTTGTGCACTACCATTTATATGATGCCGCGCAATTAGAGCAAACCATTACCCAGTTTGCTGTTCACGACAGTATCTTTCCTCGCCAACTAGTGGCTGTTTTTGTCACCTTAACTGAAGTGGAAAAAGAAGATAGAGTGGGGCAGGTACTTGAAGCACTAAAAGAAGTAGAAAAACCGTTTTCTATTTTTGGTGCCATCGACGTGGAGTACCCCGATACCGAGGATGGGAAAACCCTCGCTAAGTTTTGCCGTAAGTTTACCGTACCTCTTCGCCAAGCGCTAAGAAAGGCGAGGTGGCTCACTGCAAAAGAAAATTTAGGTAAACCTAAGCTGCATATTTTCTTTGAGTCATTTGAAATCTGTCATATTGGCTATACATTACCTAGCCACGCAAGTCGCGATCATCTCGGTATCTGCCGATTAAAATTTCCAAGTGATGCGCCTAGCCGGTCTACGCTTAAACTTGAAGATGCACTAGTAAACATGCTGAGTGACACTCAGCAAACGAAAGTACTTCGAAGCGGTGGGCGTGCGGTTGACTTAGGGGCGTGCCCTGGCGGCTGGACCTATCAATTGGTGAAGCGCGGCATGTATGTGGAAGCTATCGACAATGGACTTGTAGCCGATAGTTTAATGAGTACCGGGTTGGTTGAACATCACGCAGCAGACGGTTTTACGTATCGACCACAATTTGGTCGCGTCGATCTGCTTGTCTGTGATATGATAGAGCAACCCGATAGAGTAGCGAAATTGATGGGGGATTGGCTGGTCAAGCACTGGGCGACCCACGCCATTTTTAACTTAAAGCTACCTATGAAACAACGCTATGAAACTGTAGTCGAAGCCATGGCGTTGCTAAATAGCCGTTTAAATGCCTTAGATGATGCATTCGCGGTTAAGGTTAGGCATCTCTACCACGACAGAGATGAAGTTACAGTAACAATTGTTCGCACTTCAGCTGATGAGGTGTGATTTTGTTATTTTTCAAAAAAGTGTCATAACATATTAAGTTGTTGATACTTATAGAAAAGAATCGATGCTGGCGCGGATTTTGACAAGCGAATTTGAGGTTTATGCTAAAAAAGGTGTAAATCTGGTATAGAAATCCTTTATAATCCAGCCGTTTTTTTACTCTGAACCAATGAAAGTGAACTAATGTCAGACTTATCTTTATACAGAAACATTGGTATTTTCGCCCACGTAGACGCGGGTAAAACTACCACAACAGAACGTATCTTGAAGCTTACTGGTAAAATCCATAAAACTGGTGAGGTTCACGATGGTGAATCAACAACTGACTTCATGGAGCAGGAAGCTGAGCGTGGTATTACCATCCAGTCAGCGGCAACAACCTGTTTCTGGAAAGATCATCGCATGAACATCATCGATACTCCGGGACACGTTGACTTTACAGTTGAAGTATATCGTTCACTTAAAGTACTAGACGGCGGTATCGGTGTATTCTGTGGTTCTGGCGGTGTTGAGCCTCAGTCAGAAACTAACTGGCGTTATGCTAACGAATCTGGCGTTGCACGCTGTATCTTCGTTAACAAGCTAGACCGTATGGGTGCAGACTTCTACCGTGTTGTTGGCCAAGTTAAGAAAGTACTTGCTGCTAACCCACTAGTAATGACGCTTCCAATCGGTATCGAAGACGACTTCAAAGGCGTTGTTAACCTTCTAGACATGAAAGCGTACATCTGGGATGACACAGGTCTTCCTGAAAACTACGAAGTAGTAGATATCCCAGAAGACATGGTTGAGAAAGCGAACGAGTACCGTGAGCAACTAATCGAAACTGCTGTTGAGCAAGACGACGACCTAATGATGGCTTACATGGATGGCGAAGAGCCGTCTCTAGAAGACATCAAGCGTTGTATCCGTAAGGGTACTCGTGACCTTGCGTTCTTCCCAACATACTGTGGTTCTGCATTTAAGAACAAAGGTATTCAGCTGGTTCTTGACGCGGTTGTTGACTTCCTACCTTCTCCAACAGAAGTAGACCCACAACCTCTTACAGACAAAGACACAGGCGAGCCTACTGGTGAAGTTGCAACTGTATCTACTGAAGAGCCGTTCCGTGCGCTAGCGTTCAAAATCATGGACGACCGTTTTGGTGCGCTTACGTTTATCCGTATTTACTCTGGTGTACTTAACAAGGGCGACACCGTTCTTAATAGTGCTACAGGTAAAACTGAGCGTATTGGCCGTATGGTTGAGATGCACGCTGACGAACGTAGTGAGCTTACTTCAGCACAAGCAGGTGACATCCTAGCTGTTGTAGGTATGAAGAACGTTCAAACTGGTCACACGCTTTGTGACACTAAGAACCCTTGTACTCTAGAGCCAATGATCTTCCCTGAGCCAGTAATCTCGATTGCTGTTAAGCCAAAAGACAAAGGCGCTAACGAAAAGATGTCTATCGCTATCGGTAAACTAGTAGCAGAAGATCCATCTTTCCAAGTTGAAACTGACGAAGATTCAGGAGAAACCATCCTAAAAGGTATGGGTGAACTTCACCTTGATATCAAAGTAGACATCTTGAAGCGTACTTACGGCGTTGAGCTAGAAGTTGGTCAGCCACAGGTTGCATACCGTGAAACTATCACGCAAGCAGTTGAAGACAGCTACACGCATAAGAAGCAGTCTGGTGGTTCTGGTCAGTTCGGTAAGATTGATTACCGCATCAAGCCAGGCGAAACTAACTCTGGCTTCAAGTTCACATCTACTGTTGTGGGCGGTAACGTACCTAAAGAATTCTTCCCTGCAATCGAAAAAGGTTTCGCAGGTATGATGGAAGTAGGTCCTCTAGCTGGTTACCCAGTACTAGACGTTGAAGTTGAGTTATTCGACGGTGGTTTCCACGCAGTTGACTCATCAGCAATCGCGTTCGAAATTGCAGCTAAAGGTGCATTCCGTCAGTCAATGCCAAAAGCAGGTCCTCAAATTCTTGAGCCTGTGATGAAAGTTGACGTATTCAGCCCAGAAGACAACGTTGGTGACGTAATCGGTGACCTTAACCGTCGTCGCGGTATGATCAAAGATCAAGAAGCTGGCGCTACTGGCGTTCGCATCAAGGCTGACGTACCTCTATCTGAGATGTTTGGTTACATCGGTCACCTACGTACAATTACATCTGGTCGTGGTCAGTTCTCTATGGAATTCAGCCACTACTCAGCATGTCCTCAGAACGTAGCTGACAAAGTAATTGAAGAAGCGAAAGCACGTAAAGACGCTAAGTAATTAGCCTTTGCGAACGTTAGCTAACTTGTGTTAGCTAACGCTTCAAAAAAATACAAAAAAGCCGGTCATTCGACCGGCTTTTTTATGCCTATAGCATTGGGGTTTAGTATATGTCTTTAGTACATGGCTTTAGTACATTTTGTACGGCAAAAACTTCCCAGACATAACTACGCTAACGCGGTCGCCTTTCGGATCGTTTTCGCGCTGTAAATCCATTGAGAAATCAATCGCGCTCATAATACCGTCGCCAAACTCTTCATGGATAAGTTCTTTTAAGGTAGTGCCATATACATTTACAAGTTCATACCAGCGATAAATAAGCGGGTCGGTAGGCACTTCTGTGGGTAATGAGCCTTTATAAGGTACTATCTGAAGCCACGCAATGGCTTCGTCTGAAAGTTCAAGTAATTCGCCTACCGCTTCTGCTTGTTGCTTTGTCATGGCCATCTGGCCTAAGCATGCAGCTGTGCTCCACTCTTTAGACTGACCTACAACCTCAGCAATTTGGCTCCACTTTATGCCTTTTAGAATTTTGGCTGATTGAATCATGTCGGTAACTTGTGTTCTTGATGTAATCATTAGTATTTCCTCAACAGGTTAATTAAACAAAATTAGCGTTACTAGGTTGCAAACAATAAGGGCCAGTATTAATGCCTTGTAGACAAAAAGCGGATGGCGCTTTACTAAGGGCTGATACGTTGTGTGCTCAGAAGGATTTGGGTAGCGCAGCGAGTGAATAAACTCTGAAAGCGAAGAGTAGCGTTTGTCAGGGTTTATGTGTAAGGCACGCTTTAGCGCACTATCAACCCAAGTAGGTATTGGCCGTTTAGGATCTAACGCCGTCTCGTATTTTAGTTTTTTCTGTTCAGCAAAAGTGCGACAGTGGGCAAGCTTGGTATGGTAAGGATAACGACCGCATAAAAGGTAATAAGTGAGTACGGCTAAGGAAAATAAATCGGAGCGCTCGGTGCCTACATTTCCTAAAAAGTACTCTGGTGCAGCAAAGAGTGCTGCGCCAGGAATAGGCGCATCACTATAAAGACTAGGTGCATTTTTTAAGGCAGCTGATCCAAGGTCAATAAGGGTACAGTGACCGTGTTCGCTGATGATAATATTGTCGGGGCGTATATCCCTGTGAAGAATGCCCTGGCGATGCATTGCCTGTAATCCATTACTGACCTGCTCAACAATATTCCGAACTTGTTCTAATGAAGGTGTAGGGTTATCAATAGACCACTGTGCCAAGGTCTGCCCTTGTACATAGCTACTCACGCTATAAAAGGCTGTGGGTGTGTTTTGATAACCCAAGTCCATAAAAGTGGGGCTTTTTACAATATGGGGTGAGTCGACCCGCCTTAAAAACCAATTCTCTATTAGAAAACCGTTTAGCATTTCAGGTGATTGAGAAAAGTCAGTGGCTGGTGTTTTTACAACCACAGTATCATACGGGTTTGCAACGGGTGACGTGCGTCGCGTGGCGATAAATACATGACTGCGCGCAGAAGTATAAAGCTGTCGCTCTAAGTTAAAGCCATCTATTTCATCGCCTGTTTTAAGTTCGGTAAACGCTAAATCGCCGGTAGTCTTTGGTGGTAATTTACCATCGTTATAGCCGGCTGCATTAGATACGCCGTGACAGTTGGTATCTATTTCTCCAATAGCCGTAATCAGGCTTTGTTCACCATCAATATCACCACTACTATCAACATCAATATTACCGAACTCGACTTTTATAAGCAGAAGGGTGAGGTTATCATCGCTTCCATTGTTAAACGCTTCGTGTACCACTAAAGCAGCTTGGTTTTCAGATAGCGTATAAGCATTATTTATTTTATTAAGTATGTTCGGCATCGCTACAAATTCATAAACGCCGTCGGTACTTATCGCTATGGTACTTGGTGAGGTTAACGTTAATGAAGTATGGTCGATATCGATGTTTGCTTTCACGCCCAACGCATTAGTAAGGTAAGTTTGTGAAGGTTCACTATCTGATGCTTGTCGATGAGGGCGTGTTAGCAATATAGGGTCTTTAGCATCACTTGTAACAACCTGAATTTGGCTATCTCCAACGTGAAATACGTCAAGGTGATTGCCGGTTACGATTGCTACTGAGAACGTGCACACATAGCCTTTTTCCGGGGTGTAGCAAAAAGCGCTTTTCTGCGTTCGGGTATAAAGCAGTGCATTAATTTCTTTAATAATGGTTTCGGCGCGGGTTTTAACCGTCCATTGTTCGGGCGCTATATTAAACAGCTTAGTAAACTGGCGTGTGGCTAAATCGCTAGCAATCTGGCTTACCGTGCTACTGCTGACACCGTCGGCAACCACAAAAATACTACTTTGATTTAGCTCGTCAGAAGATACATGATAGGTGTAAGCATCCTGGTTTATGTCTTTAACGCCAGGGGTTGAAAAAGCACTTACTGAAAGTGTGCAAGGTAGCGGGTAGTTCGATGTTTGTAGCGCTGCTTGCTTATTCATATTCAATTGCTTGTTACCTAGTTACAGTTACATAGATACTGGCATTGGTCAATCGACTTACTTTTAAATAGGAAATAATGTTGCCATCACGACTTACTATAAAAGTTCATGTCGTGATGGCGGTTTGGCTAAATAGTTTGATTAGATAGGTAGCGTTTGAGATGCCGCTGCTTTATCAACAGGGATTGTACGCTTTGGCAATGTCTTCACGTGGGTGGTATAAAGCGTTAGGCCAGTAAAAGCTAAACCGCCTACCAGGTTGCCTAGTGCTGTTGGAATTTCATTCCAAATGAAGTAATCCATTACAGAGAAATCACCGCCCATGATAAGACCAAATGGGAAAAGGAACATATTTACCACAGAGTGTTCAAAACCCATGAAGAAGAACAGCATGATGGGCATCCACATAGCCAACACCTTACCGCTTACGTGGGTTGAGATCATCGCTCCTACAACGCCTAGTGACACCATCCAGTTACATAGCATGCCGCGGATGAAAATGGTGAACCAGCCAGCTGCGCCATGCTCTGCATAGCCTAAAGTACGGGCTTCGCCAATACTGGCAACCTTGGTCGCAATAGCGCCGCCATCTACGTTGTAGCCCATGGTAAAAATAAACGACATCATAAAGGCAACGGTTAATGCGCCGCCGAAGTTACCTAAGAAGACTAAGCCCCAGTTTCGTAATATCTGTTTCGGCGTAACCCCTGGGCGCTGGGCAAGCCATGCTAGCGGCGTTAATACAAACACGCCGGTTAAAAGGTCGAAACCCATAAGGTAAAGCATACAAAAGCCAACCGGGAACAGCACGGCTCCTAGTAGGAAAATACCAGTTTGAACGGCTATGGTAATTGCAAAAACGGCAGCGAGTGCCAATATTGCGCCTGCCATATAAGCGCGTATTAAAGTATCTCGTGTAGACATATAAATCTTCGCTTCGCCTGCATCTACCATTTTGGTCGCAAACTCAGCGGGGAGAAGATAAGCCATGGTTTCACCTCACGTTGTCGTTATTAATAAGTTGCCAGTTGTGTTCCGAAAGTTAGCTATCTACATGCGCTCTTGCAGATCAAAAAAAGGCGTCCGCAGCACTCTCGTTAGAAAGAACTGGGGACGCCTTTGTCCAAAAATTGTGCATTGTAGTAGCTATCAAATGTAATTTTTTAAAACGCTTTATATGTGCACGCCTTTGTACACCAAAGTTCTTAAGCAATAATACATAGCAGCCATCGCTTCGAACTTTAATAACTATGGTTTTAAAACAACAAAAGAGTAGCCAAAAAAGTGCCAATAGATAAAAATGAGCGATGGTTTTAAAAAAAATCTATTTAAAACATTATATTAAGCTTATTTTTTTAGGCGGAAGTAAAAAGCAGTCCTGTTAGAAATTCAGCCATTTGCACTAAAAAGGTGGGGGCGTGAATGTTTAAGGTGCAATGTCGATATCTATTTCACACGCGCACTTACGCTTTTAGATAGAATCTCTATTTGAGTGACTGTTTGAGTGTTTTTAATTGAAGCTTCATGACTTCATGTCTATCAGAGCTTCGATCCCTCTTTGCATAATGCTCACGTTCAAATAGCTCACAGAGTTTTTTAAATGACCTGGCTGCATGCGGGGGTAAATAAGCGCTGGTTTGATTTATATAGGCTGATAAGCTCTTGTTATCTCTACGTACCCCTGTCTTTGTTTCAACAAGCTTTATCGCTTTTAGCAATATGCGATACGAAGGCGACAGGTGGACCTTTTGTTTTTTGGGTAAAAAATATAGCGCCAATATGAGCCCGATTAACCCAAGCGCCGATAAAAATACTGCACGCATTTTCTGCGGAGTCAGCGCCCCTAATAGTTCCTCAAGCATGTTGGTCTGGGCTGTATTATCGAAACCCAGCACCCACTTACTCCACGAATAGTCAAGTTTCTGAAACCAGCCTTGCAAGGTTGCAAAAAATGCAGAATTGCCAAATTCACTTAATATGGTTGTTTCGCGTGACTCCCCTAATTCTTCTAACGCGTGTTCCAGCCCAAAAGATAATCGAGACGGCGCGACCATGCTGGTGGGGTCGAAACGTATCCACTTGCTGTCTATTAAGGCTTCTACCCATGCGTGGGCATCGTACTGCCTTACTTGAAGGACGTTATCACTTAGCGCGCTACCACCCTGGTAGCCGGTTACCATTCTAGCCGGTACGCCAGCTGCGCGAAGCACGTATACCATAGCGCCAGCATAGTGAGCGCAAAAGCCGGCCCGTTGCTCAAATAAAAAGCTGTCTATAGGGTCCACGGGCATAGCATTTGGGGAAAGGGTATAGCGGAACCCCCCTTGATTGAATTCACGCATTACCGCATTGACGAGCTCTTGCGCATTGCTGTATTGATTAGCTAGTGCTTGCCCCCAAGCCCTGGCTTCGGGGTTGCCATTTGTTGAAACTTGCAAATTTAGTTGCGCTTCAAAGTTTCCTATTCCGTTTATGATCGGTGCGTTTGGAAAGTAGCGTAAATGAAAGGCTTTTTTGCTGGATATAGGCGTGTCGGCACGCAAGGTATAATCAAATAGCGTGCTGACAGTAATACTGTTCTCAAGGTTATTAGGCGATGAAGGTTCTAGCGCGAATAGCCACCTTTGTTGAGTAGGCTCTACAATTAATCCATAGTCAGTTACAAGGGATAATTCTTTTAATGCTAGGTTGGTTAGAGGCGTTTGTTTACCCATAGAGGCTAACTGTTGCTCGGCTTGTTTGCGTTTGTTACTGATAGACCAGGTTTTTCCATCAAAATGCTCGAGTGTCATTGCACGCCAGTATCTCAAAGGCGCATCGGGAACCTCTTCTTCACTATTGAAGGTAGCACTGAAAGCGAGTTCAGATGAGCTAGCAAGTGATGCTATATCACCAGGCGTCACTGTATCGGAAAGCCCGGTTTCCGTGGATTTTGACGTGGGCATTTGCCAAAGGGGCGGAAGCTGAGGCAATAATAGGAATAAAAGTAGCGCAATGGGAAAAGCTTGAACGATAAGTATACTGACGAATTTAAAGCTTCTCGCTATAGAAACACCAGCACCGTGAAAAATCGCCGTTGCGACGAGCAGTAATGCTAATATAGCTGTATAGCCTATCCATGCAAATACACTCAGTGACGAAATAAAACCGCAGCCGATTAAGAATAAGCTGGTACATATTAGCAGGTGAAAATCTCGCTTATTCTTAACGAGCATGATTTTTAAGGCGCACGCTACCGTCAACAAATTAATCATGCTATCAAGAAGACCTACTGTAAAACCAAACCAAGACAAAGCAAATACGGCAAGTACAGCAAGTAAATTCACCGTACGTGAAGTAGGTAAGTTGTGCAGTGTGCTAAGGCCTGCGACCCTCACCACCACAGCACACCCGCTAAGCATCAATACCCATATCATTAAAGGTGAGGTAAGCGTAGAGAGTATTAGGGAAAAGGCTGCGCAAAGTAGAAGAACAGCCGCAGATTGGGGTTGGCTAAATACGTTTTTTAAAACAGCTAATTGTGAAAACTGCCTAGAAGTAAGGATATTCACTTTAAAGGCCTCATCTTCTTCTTTTGCTTGGAAGCTAAAGATACGGGCCTGTTTGTGGTTGAGTTGAACGATGACGTATTATGGTCTGTGTTACTTGCAGACGCTAAACAAGCAAGTGCGCTAAGACATTCATGTATGTGTTCAGGCCCGTGGTCAGGCGCAATATTTAGTCCTTTAAACTCTACACCGAACCCGCTTTGCGCACTTGACCCAGATTCCGCTTTTGTCCAAGACCCCGCTTTTGTCAAAGAAAGTACGGCATGAGTAAGCGCCGAAACCGCAGTTTCTAAATCCGTATTAGACGGTATCGAAAGTATATAGCTGTCGCTTTGCACAGAAGTAAAAGATTTAGAAACCCAGTTTCCATTTTTAGCTACATGCTTCCACGATACCCGGTTAAGTGGCTGTCCAACTTCGTAATCCTTCAATGCGTAAAAGTCTTCGTTACTGGTTGGGTCGCTCAATTCACTAACACTTTTAGACTCATCTGTATTGGCAATCCTATTGATAGTGATAGGGCCTTCCTGAGGCTTGGCATACACAATAACTTGCTGGTCAAAATCAAGGTGAGTCCAGCATTTATAAAGCCCAAGAGGAAAGTCACAGGCGATGGTCATTCGCCCCAAAGTAAACAGCCCTCGCTTTGGTATTTGCAAAGGTACCCTGAGGCTTTGTCGTTGGTCTTTGTTTGAGCCTGAATGTTTATTTAACGCAAAGCTAAAGCTTCGCTCTAAAAATGCGGATGTGTCGCCATCAGTTGTCTTTTGAGTGTGCGTATCTTCTGTGCGCACTACATTCAGCCATTTTACCAACAGTACGCCACTGCAGGGTTTCGCTGGAGTGTTCTTATGAGGGATGATCTGAAGGTGTATTTCACCGTCTAAGTTGCAGTGAAATGAGTCGGGCGGAAGAGCTTTAAGTGCTAGACGGGCAAAGTTTTGATGAGTGTAAAATAACGTGAGTAGCATAATGCTTAAGCACAAATAGCTAAGCAGTAACATCAAGTTGTTTTGATAGTTAGTCCCGAGTAAAAACAAGCACAGTGACAAAATAATAAACGACCAGCCAAACCCACTTGGTAGTATAAAAATACTGTTCAAGTTTAGGTGATGTTCGGGGGAAGCCGGAACACGCTTATCTAGCCACTTCAGTAGTCGCTGCTTGAAGTAATTTGATAAGGAGGCAGGCCCTTTACGCACGTGTAATACTCCAACAATCCATAAATACTACGCTGCTAATGGGTCGATACTATTAAGTAATTTTTGGCTCAGTTTCTCTCCATCAAAAGTTTGGTTATGTTGTCCCTGGGAACCTTGGTGGGAAGATAAACTTAATCGGTGGGCGGTAATTGCCACAAATACAGCCTGAACATCGTCGGGCGTCACATAATCTCTACCACACACATATGCCCATGCCTTAGCACCTTGAAGTATTGCTCGGCTTGCTCTTGGTGAAAGTGGGTTAGGGTAGTCGCCGCTCTCTCTGCTTTCGCTTACCAGTCGCAAAATATAGTGAAGAATGGCATCGCTCGTATGAATAGCAGACACTTCACTTTGCATTTGGTGTAAATTTGCTTCAGTTAGAATTTGGCTGAGAGGCGCTGAAGCGTCCTGCTGCAAAAGCATAGCTTTTTCGGCTTCCCAAGCAGGATAGCCCAGTGAAATACGCATAAAGAAGCGGTCTAGCTGCGACTCTGGTAAAGGGTAAGTGCCAGATTGATAGCTAGGGTTTTGCGTAGCAATCACAAAAAAAGGCGAGGGAAGTGTGTGGGTTACACCATCAATACTTACCTGGCGCTCTTCCATTGCCTCTAATAGGGCACTTTGCGTTTTAGGGCTTGCTCTATTTAGTTCGTCGGCCAGAACTACTTGGCTGAAAATAGGGCCGTGTTTAAAAGAAAAGCGTTTTTTCTCATCGCTTTCGTGACTGTGAAAAATGTTTACGCCCAACATGTCGGAAGGTAGTAAGTCTGACGTAAACTGAATACGCGCATATTGAAGACCAAAAACTTGTGAGAGGGCATGTGAAAGGGTGGTTTTCCCCATTCCAGGTAAGTCTTCAATTAACAAGTGACCATTGGCCAGTAAACACGTAATGGCAAGTTTCAACTGGTGCTCTTTACCAATAATTTTTTGACTAAGAGCTTGCTGAATACGAATAATATCTTGGCGCATAGTTTTGTCACTTTTATTTAAAAATACTCTGTCATGCTAATGACGATAGTTTTAATCATAGTAGCAACGATAGGGTATCGCTTTCTATTCTTATACCTTTGTAAATTTATACGTTGGTATGCAATGGGTCTGTTCAACCTTTAATATTCACGATTCCTCAAAACATCTGCTATTAAGTGCTGCGTACTTTAGTTGTGTTGTCTATAATGGTGCCTCTTAAAAAGGAAGTAGTTATGAAAAGCATTGAAATAGATGACGATTTATATGCCTTCATCGCCAGCCAGACTAAGCATATTGGTGAGAGTGCATCGCAAATTTTAAGACGTTTACTTTTACCTGAAGACGGAGCTGTATCGCAGGGCTCAAAGCCTAGTGAAGCTTCATCGACGCCTGCAAAAACAAGCGAAACAAAAAGTGCAGACGTTACAGAGTCGACAAGTAAACCAAGCTCGGCGGTAGAAGCAGAAGTGGAACCTAAAGCACCATCTGCCAAAACTGCTACAAAAGCGTCTAACGCTTCGGTAAGGTCAACGGCAAATAAAGCCTCGGTTAATAGAACTGCGGCGAAGAAAGCGCCAGCAAAGGCCACGCCTGTAAAAACTGCTGCAGCGAAAACATCCACTGGCACTAAAGCAGTGAAAAAGCCAGCGGCGGCTACTGAAACATCGCTTTCAAACGACGCCCACACCAAGCGAGACATTTTGGATGCCGTGTCAAAAGATGCATTGAGCACCTTTACTAAACGGGTTGATCAGTTCTTGTTTGTTTTAAGTGCAGCGCACAAGCTTAATGCAGAAAATTTTGCGCGTGTTGAAAGCATTAAGGGTAAAAACCGTACTTACTTTGCGACAAGTAAGGAAGCGTTACTTGAAAATGGCAGCAGCACAAATCCCAAAGCTATCCCAGATAGCCCGTTCTGGGTAGTGACAAATAATAACACTGCCAAGAAAACGAACATGCTGGAACAAGTTTTGCGTAACCTAGGTTATCAACCTGATGTAATTGAAACCGTCGTCGCACGTTTCTCTTCAGAAGGTAAATAGCAAGCCAAGCAACAAATAACGAAACTTCTAAATAAGGACTTTTTTCATGGCATTACATCCGCAGGCTGGAGAGCATGCAGCAAAGGAACAACTCATTAACGTACCACAGTTGGTGAGCCAGTATTACAGCTACAAACCGGATATGAATGACCCGGGCCAAGCGGTTTCCTTCGGAACCTCAGGCCACCGAGGTACCGCTTCAAACGCTACCTTTACCGATACTCACATCAGTGCAATTTGCCAAGCTTTGGTAGAATACCGCAAGCAAGAAGGCATTGACGGCCCGCTATACGTTGGTAAAGATACCCACGCGTTATCTGAACCAGCCATGATCACTGCAATAGAAGTTTTATGTGCCAACGGCGTAGATGTTGTGGTGCAACGTGCAGATAATGAAAGCATGGGTTACACGCCAACGCCTGTTATTTCCCGCACTATTATTCGTTATAATCGTGCTGATAATAAAGACAAGGCGGACGGGATCGTTATTACACCTTCTCATAACCCTCCTTCAGACGGCGGCTTTAAATACAATCCCCCACACGGTGGCCCTGCCGATAGCGATGTAACTAAGCAAATTCAAGATCGCGCAAACACGTTAATTGCTGATGGCAACAAAGATGTTCAGCGTATTGATATTCGCCAAGCTACCGAGCGCAAACTGGTCCGTGAAGAAGACTTTATGGAGCCTTACATCGAAGACTTAGCCAAAGTCATCGACATGGAAGCGATTGCAAAAGCGAACTTAAAGCTAGGCACAGACCCATTGGGTGGCGCCGGAGTAGGATATTGGTCGCGTATTTCTGAAAAATACGGGTTAGACATCACGGTGGTTAATGATGCTGTCGACCCTCAGTTTGGCTTTATGCGTCGTGACAAAGACGGCAAGCTTCGCATGGATTGTTCATCTGCTTACGCCATGGCAGGGTTAATTGAGCTAAAAGACAACTTTGACTTAGCATGGGGCAACGACCCAGATTTCGACCGTCATGGTATCGTGTGCAAAAGCGCAGGGCTGATGAACCCTAACCACTATTTGGCCGTGGCGATTAATTATCTTTATACCCACCGTCCAGACTGGCCAAGTGACCTGAATATCGGCAAGACACTCGTATCTAGCAGCATGATTGACCGTGTAGCGAATAGTCTAGGTAAGCCGCTGGCTGAAATGCCTGTTGGCTTCAAATGGTTTGTAGAGGGTCTATCTAACAGCACTATTGGTTTTGCTGGTGAAGAAAGTGCGGGTGGTATTTTTCTAGAGCGTAATGGAAGCACGTGGGCGACAGATAAAGACGGCTTTATTCTTTGTTTGTTGGCAGCAGAAATTCTAGCCGTTACAGGCAAAGATCCTGGCGAGCACTACAAAGCGCTAACGGAAAAATTTGCAGCACCGGTATACAGCCGTGTAGACGTAGCAGCGACCCTTGAGCAAAAGCAGAAACTTTCAGCAATGGATGCGTCTGTAGTCACTAGCGATACCTTGGCAGGAGAGCCTATAACTTCTGTGCAAACTCACGCTCCGGGTAATAATGCAGCCATTGGTGGTGTTAAAGTATCAACAGAAAACGGCTGGTTTGCGGCTCGCCCATCTGGCACTGAGCAAATCTACAAAATTTACGCAGAAAGCTTCAATGGTGAAAGCCACTTACAAGAGTTAATTGGCGAAGCTGAAACCCTAGTAGGTAGAATTATTAAATAAGTACAAAAATAAATCGCTTTAGCGGTTTGTTTGTAACTAAATTGTAAAAGGCCGCATGAATGCATACGAATTCATGCGGCTTTCTTGTTATTTTAACAAAATTATTACAACATTAGGTGTGAGTCACTGCTATATTGCTGTCATATTCTGAAGTTATTCTGTAATTAAATTACGCTTTCGGTGTGTGAACACCGCTTTACTTAAGAGTGAGACGCAAAATGAACGCAAAAGCGACCAAGACGCAACCCTCTCCAGTGATCGATAAGGCTGCATTCAAAGCAGCGGTTATCAAACACTTACACTGCACCCTAGGCACCGACGAAAACAAAGCAAACAACCACGCTTGGTGGAAAGCAACTTGTGCGGCTATTCAAGAGCAAGTGCTTGAAGGATTGCGCAAGACGCAGAAGAGTCACTATTTGAACGATACCCGCGCCGTTCATTACTTCTCGGCCGAATTCCTTATGGGTCGTCTACTTTCAAACAACCTGCAAAACTTTGGCTTGTTCGACGTTGCTGGCGGCGCACTGAAAGAGCTAGGCGTTGAGATTTCAGATATTCTTGAAGAAGAGCCTGACATGGCGCTTGGTAACGGCGGCCTTGGCCGACTAGCTGCGTGTTTTATTGACTCCCTTGCTACCATGGAATTGCCTGCTATTGGGTATGGTATTCACTACGAACACGGTCTGTTCCGCCAGGAAATTAAGAGCGGAGCACAAATCGAGCGCCCAGATAGCTGGCGTGATTACGGTAACCCTTGGGAAATTTGCCGTCCAGAATCTATACAAGAAGTCTCTCTTTATGGTTACGTAGAAACA
Organism: Alteromonas sp. PRIM-21; assembly: GCF_027563165.1. Classification (NCBI taxonomy): domain Bacteria; kingdom Pseudomonadati; phylum Pseudomonadota; class Gammaproteobacteria; order Alteromonadales; family Alteromonadaceae; genus Alteromonas; species Alteromonas sp. PRIM-21. The sequence goes on from NZ_JADOEK010000001.1 coordinate 583,705, forward strand.
AAGTACGGCGAAAATGGTCGCGTGCTTAAAGAGTGGCACCCTGGTTCTATTGTAAAAGGTGTACCATGGGATATTCCGGTTGTAGGCTACGAAGGTAAAACCGTAAACGTACTGCGTTTGTGGCAGTCAGAAGCGTCTGATTACTTTAATTGGGACGTATTTAATGCGGGTGGCTACGTTGACGCACAGCGTGAAAACGTGCAGGCAGAAACCATCTCAAAAGTGCTTTATCCAAATGATGAAACCGAAGCAGGTAAAGAGCTACGCCTTATTCAGCAATACTTCTTCTGCTCGTGCTCGCTAAAAGATATTATTCGTCGTTACAAGCGCGCCCACGGTGACGATTGGAGCCGTTTCGCAGACCAGGTTGTTATTCAGCTAAACGACACTCACCCAGCTATCTCAATACCAGAGCTAATGCGTATTCTTGTAGATCGCGCAGAGTTAGGTTGGGACGAAGCTTGGGGTATCTGTACCAAAGTATTCGCCTATACCAACCATACGTTGCTGCCAGAAGCGCTCGAAAAGTGGCCTGCCCGCATGATTGAGAAAATTCTTCCTCGTCATTTGGAAATCATCTACGAAATCAACCACCGCTTTATGGCAGAGGTTGATAAGAAGTGGCCTGGCGACAATGCAATGAAAGCTAAGCTTTCAATCATTGAGGAAGGTAACGAAAAGATGGTGCGAATGGGTCACCTTTCGGTAATTGGCTCGTTTGCGGTTAACGGTGTGGCAGAAATGCACTCTCGTCTTGTTAAATCATCGCTTTTCCCTGAATTTGACGAACTGTACCCAGGCAAGCTTACTAACGTTACCAACGGTATTACGCCGCGTCGCTGGCTGAAAGCGTGTAACCCTGGGCTGTCTAAGCTTATTGATAAGAAAATTGGTGATGATTGGCCAAGGGATTTAGACAAGCTGCAGGGCTTGGCAAAATTCGCAAGCAACAAAACGTTCCAAAAGCAATTCATGAAAGTGAAGCTTGAGAACAAAGAGTTGCTAGCAGAAGAGATTCGCAAGTCATTGGATATAGAAGTAGACGTAAACGCTATTTTCGATGTGCAAATTAAACGCTTGCATGAGTATAAGCGTCAGCACTTAGCACTACTTAATATTATGGCGTTGTACCGTCGTATTCTTGAAAATCCAGATTACGATATGCACCCACGTGTATTTGTATTCGGTGCAAAAGCAGCACCAGGCTACAAGCTTGCAAAAGACATTATTTACGCGATTAATAAAGTTGCTGACAAGATTAATAACGACCCGCGCGTTAATAACAAGATCAAAGTGGCATTCTTACCAAACTACCGCGTGTCGCTAGCGGAGAAAATGATCCCTGCCGCTGACGTGTCTGAGCAAATCAGTACGGCAGGTAAAGAGGCATCAGGTACAGGTAATATGAAGCTTGCACTAAATGGTGCGGTTACTATTGGTACACTTGATGGGGCAAACGTTGAAATTGCTGAAGAAGTAGGTGATGACAACATCTTTATCTTTGGCCTTACTGTAGAAGAAGTGAATGAGCTTAAAGCTAGCGGCTACAACCCGCATGATTACTACTACAAAGACCCTGAGATTAAAGCTGTGCTGGATTGGTTAGAAACCGATTATTTCACGCCGGGTAAACCGGGTGCTCTGGTATCTATCAAGCAAAGCTTGCTAGATAACGGCGACCCCTACATGGTGCTAGCGGATTTCCGCGCCTATTCTGATGCGCAAATAGCCGTTGATGCTGCGTATCGCGACAAAGAGCGCTGGGCGGAAATGGCTATTATTAACACAGCGAAGATGGGTAAGTTCACCTCAGACCGCTCAATTCGTGACTACGTAGAGCGCGTTTGGAAGCTTTCACCGTGTAAGATTGAAAGCTAATCGCAGAAGCGTATAGAAAGAACCCGGCAGTGTTAAACTAGCCGGGTTTTTTATTACTTCTTAAAAAAGCGTCTATATTGTTAAATCAGTGCGCCCTCACAAAGTATTGCCTTACTTGAAAGGTTTCTTTGGTATTTTATTAACGATAGTTAAGTAGCTATTGGCTAAACAGGGGCACAGAATCAGACAATGTTGTACAAAAGTATAAGAAGGTATGCAAAATTATACGCACGTGTCGTTGCGCCATTTGTATCGGCATGGTCTTATATAAGTAGTTGTTTTTAGTACCTAGAAGCGTAAAGCTCAAGGAAAACATCATGAGCCAACATAGATCACTGGCAACCATTCCCAATCGCTATGCGTTTATCGATAGCGTTTTAAAGCAGGCGTCTCAAAGTACCTCTATTTCTTTGATGCTGGTTGATGTTGTGCGTTTTTCAGATGTAACAACGAGTTTAGGCATACACGTCGGCGACCGTTTCTTGCTTGAAATTGCTAACCGTATTCAACACCTTTTTGGGCAACATGTGCTTATTGGCCGAATTAGCGGCGATGTATTTGGAATTGTTTTTCCCAACGAAAATAAAGAAACCGTAATGCGACAAATGTTCGAGCGCCTTGTAGAACATTTCAAAACACCTATGCATTATGACGGCACGGCATTTATCGCTGATTTTAATGTTGGCGTGGTATGCGGCGAAAACGATGGGTTTGAGATTACCGCTTTTGTATCTCGCGCAGAATCTGCATTAAAGCAGGCCAAAGAAAATAAATACGAAAACTACTTTGCCCTGACCAAGTCAGACAAATCTGATACGGGCAGAAGTTTGGCGCTAAAAGCGGACCTAAAGCGAGCACTGTCCCAAAATGAACTTGAGCTTTATTACCAACCCAAAGTTGACCTGAATACCCTTGAGGTTGTTGGGGCTGAGTGCCTGTTGCGTTGGAACCATCCTCTTGACGGTGTATTGTTTCCCGGGCCGTTAATTGAAGCCGCAGAGTCATACAACATGATGAATGAACTGGGCTACTGGACGTTGGAGCAAGCGTTTAGAGCACTCGCTGAACTGGATGGGCTACGAATGCCGATTGTTCTGTCGGTAAACATTTCACCTACTCAGCTCTATGACAATCAGTTAATACCTACACTGAGAATGTTAAGTGATACCTATGGTTTGCCGCTATCCCTCATTGAATTAGAACTCACCGAAGACGTTGCGCTATCCAATTCACTAATGGTGAAAAAACAGCTAGATGAGCTAAGAAGTCTTGGTGTGGCTATATCGGTAGATGACTTCGGCAAGGGATATTCTAACCTTGCCTATATTCGCGACCTAGATATTGATGCGCTTAAAATAGACAAATCTTTTGTCATGGAATTAGAAACACATCCGGTCAATAGGGCGATTATTGAAGCTGCAAAAGTTATAGGTCACGCTAAGGGGTGTTGTGTAGTCGCTGAAGGTATTGAAACCGTAGAGCAGCTTCATATTCTACGAGAAGTCGGGGTTTCCCAAGGGCAGGGGTATTTATTCTCTCGTGCCGTACCTTTCACTGAATTTGTTCAACTTACTCAGCAAGAAATTATTATCGGTAGTTCGCCAAGAAGGGCACAGGCCTAACTACTGCCAACGCTAGTCAACCGCAATAAACCTAAGTGGCTCTGCACTTTTTTGCATCTTGGTTTCTAGACTTTCCAATTTTGGTCACCGATTTAAGTTAAATATTGCTATGCCCTGGTTATTAAAGCGCGGCCTGGGCATGCAAAATATTGCTACCAGTGTGTGAAAGCGTTATTTATTAGTTACAGCCTAGCGCAATAAAACCTTGAGATTAGGTGATTTTGATAGACTGTCTCGGTACACTTAAGTCATTCGAGATTAGACAAAGTCAACAAAGCTCACACTTATGCAAGAACTTATCGAAAGCGGCCAATTTTTAACACTTTCTCGCCGTCAACCCGAGTTATTCGAACGTGCTCACCAATTTACGCTAGCCAACGGCACCGACGTTAGTATCACTGCGCCTGGCATCATTAGTTTCTCTGTACAGCCTACCTCTACGCCAAGTAAACGCATTGTTTTGTCCTGTGGTGTTCATGGTAATGAAACTGCACCTATCGAAATTTGTGATGAGTTGGTTAAAGGTATCCTTACAGGGGCAATGACGTTAGCACATGATGTGCTGTTTTTATTCGGTAATTTACCGGCTATGGATATTGCTGAGCGCTTTGTCGAAGAGAACATGAACCGATTGTTTAGCGGGGCGCACTCAAAAGGTGAGGGTTTAGTGAACGCCGAACGTGTGCGTGCTAAGCAGTTAGAAGAGGCGGTAGCGTCTTTCTTTGAAGCGGCTGAAGGCACCCGTTATCACTACGACCTGCACACGGCAATACGCGCTTCTAAAAATGAAAAGTTTGCGGTATACCCTTATCTTCACGACAGAGTTCACAGTAAAGGGCAGCTTGCCTTCCTTGCGGCGTGTGGGGTAAAAACCATTCTACTTTCTGAAAGTTCAACCACCACGTTCAGCTATTTCTCTTCTTATCAATATAACGCCCATGCGTTTACCGTTGAACTTGGAAAAGTACGCCCGTTTGGGCAGAACGACATGAGCCGGTTTGCTGATGCTAAAAACGCACTAACGCAGCTTATAACGGAACAAGACTTTTCACCTTCGGTAAATATGGACGACCTTGATATCTACCGCGTGAACCAAGTAATAAACCGCCAGGAAGAAGAGTTTAAACTCCATTTTGACGACGATACCCCAAACTTCACTGACTACCCTAAAGGCACAGTGTTGGCGTCTGAACCAGGCAAAGAATACGTTGCTGAGCAAGACGGTGAAGCTATTGTTTTTCCTAACGCAAAGGTGGCCATTGGGCAACGTGCCTTATTAACCGTAGTGCCTACCACACTGGATAAGCTAGATGTTTAAACTTGATAGCCGTTTACACAATGATACATTTTTTGTCTGTGATCTCTCGCTGTGTCGTGTACTGTTAATGAACGACAGTCAGTTTCCGTGGCTCATACTGGTGCCTATGAAAAATGATATCGCGGAAATTATCGATTTATCAGAAGATGATCAGGTGGTTTTACTAAGAGAATCTGCGCTGGCTTCAAAAGCGATGCAAGCCATATTTTCACCACTAAAACTAAATGTAGCCGCATTAGGTAACGTGGTAAAACAGCTTCATGTACACCACGTCGCGCGTTTTGAAAACGACTGTGCTTGGCCAAAACCTGTATGGGGGAACCAGCCTACAGTGGCCTATGACACCAGTGAAGCGGAAGCACTTGTTGAGACCATTAAGCAATGGTTTGAAGACAACAGCTAGGCAGGTATGCCTAAATAGCGGTAAATTAACAGTTCACAATAAAAGGAGTTACGCATGATTGTTTCAACTACCCCAACTTTGGAAGGTCACAAAATTGAAGCCTATTACGGTATTGTTGTGGGCGAGGCCGTAATGGGCGCAAATGTGTTTAAAGATCTTTTCGCGTCTATTCGCGATATTGTAGGCGGACGCTCGGGGTCTTATGAAGAAGAGCTTACCACCGCGCGAAAATTAGCGTTTACCGAATTAGAACACGAAGCAAGAAGCATGGGCGCGAATGCGGTGGTTGGTATAGATCTAGACTATCAAGTAATTGGTGATAAAGGCAGCATGCTAATGGTGAGCATTAGTGGTACTGCAGTAAAAACGACGCCGGTATAAATACAAAAAGTGTATAGTTTTTAAAGTATGCGCTTATCAATTAATTAAAGCGAGGCTAGAGCCCGTTGTTTATCAACAGTGGCAATGTCTCGCTTTTTTTGTTTTTTACCCTCAAAAACCCTTATTAAGGAAATAGAATGCTAAGAAAATGGATGTTTGTCCTATTTGCCGCATGCTCCTGTCAGCTATTTGCGCAGGATGGTCTTCAATACCAAAAACCGTCTAAAGAAATTTTAGATTTAGTAGATGTTACGCTAGCGCCAGCGACTCTTGTAGACGATGCTCAGAAGAATATGGTGCTGCTGTTTCGCGATAACTACAAGTCGATAGAAGACTTATCGAAAGAAGAGCTTCGCTTAGCCGGCCTTAGAATTGACCCTGTCACCAACATTGGAAGTCGCGTTACTTATTATAATAAATTAGAAGTTCAGCGCGTAGGGAGTAAAGTTAGCATTGCTGTTAAAGGCATGCCTGAAACACCGCGTCTTACCAACTTTTCTTGGTCACCGAATCAGCGCTATATGGCGTTCACTCACACTACAAGTAAAGGTGTTGAGCTATGGGTGCTTGATATCAAAGCGGCAGCGGCGAGAAAGCTTTTTGATAAACCCATAAATGCGAACATGGGCGATACCTTAAATTGGAATGCAGATAGTCTTTCACTTTTAGTAAAAGTCGTACCCAAAGATAGAAAAGACTTGATCGACACCAGCGTAGCGGTGCCAACGGGCCCAACGATTTCAGTAAGCGACGGTAAAAAAGCACAAAACCGCACATATCAGGACTTGCTGAAAAACAAAAACGACGAGTTTAATTTTGAGCAATTAGCCCGTTCTGAAATTTATAAAGTTCCACTAAAAGGGGAGCCTTCACCTTGGTTAGCATCAGGGATGTATGGCAATGTTAGCGTTTCTCCTGCCGGCGACTACGTGATGGTGCAGGAGTACAACACCCCGTTTTCTTATTTGGTGACCTACCGCCGCTTTCCTCACACTATCAGCTTGTATAATAAAAATGGAACGCTAGTTAAAACACTTGTCGACGTTCCGCTTATCGAAGACTTACCACAAGGCTTCATGGCTGTTCGTACCGGGCCTCGCGACGTACAGTGGCGCAACGATAAACCAAATACAATTGTATACGCTGAAGCGCTAGACGGGGGAGACCCTGAAAAAGAGGTAACACACCGTGACAAGCTTATGCAGCTTGCTGCGCCATTTAGTGGCGATGCCGAGCAAATCCTTAAAACAGAAGACAGGTTTTATCGTTTTATTTGGAGCGACGACAGTACTGCAATAGCCATGGATTATTGGTGGAATACCCGCAATCTTAAAACCTATTTGTTTAGTCCTGACCAAAGTAAGCCTGCAAAGATTATCTCAAATCGAAGCTATCAAGATAAATACAGCGACCCAGGCAGCTTTGTTACTCGCAAAAATGAATACTTCAAAGATGTACTTGCGCTAGATGGTGAGAATGCGTTTTTGCTGGGAGATGGGTTTACGCCTGAAGGGCAGTTTCCGTTCTTAGATAAGTTCAATCTTAAAACCCTTGAAACATCGCGGGTTTATTTAAGTGAATACACAGATAAATTTGAAGACTTGCGCGATTTCAATATGGAAAACGATCGCTTGTTGGTAAGAATTGAGTCTAAGCGAGATTACCCGAACTACTATTTCCGTAGTTTAAAAGATAACACGCTGACTCAGTTAACCCACTTTGAAAATCCTTTCGAAAGCATTCAAAACGTTAAGAAAGAGGTGATTACGTACAAGCGTAACGACGGTTTAGATTTAACAGGTACCTTATATTTGCCAACAGATTACGAAGAAGGCAAACGCTACCCTATGATCCTATGGGCCTACCCAGAAGAATTTAAGGATAAATCTAGCGCAGGTCAAAATACACAAAACCCTAATCGTTTTATTTATCCATGGTACGGCTCGCCTATCTATTGGGTAACCAAAGGCTATGTTGTGCTAGACGATGCTTCTTTCCCTATTGTAGGGGAGGGGGACGAAGAGCCTAACGACACCTTTAGGCCTCAGCTAGTTGCCAACGCAAAGGCAGCAATTGATGCGCTAGACGAAAAAGGGCTTATCGACCCAGAGCGTGTAGCGGTAGGCGGTCATAGCTACGGTGCCTTCATGGTGGCAAACCTGTTGTCCCATTCGGATTTATTTGCTGCCGGTATTGCCCGTTCTGGTGCCTACAATCGTACATTGACACCGTTTGGTTTTCAGTCGGAAGAGCGCCATTACTGGGATGCGCCAGACGTGTATTACACTATGTCGCCATTTATGCATGCTGAGAAAATGAAGACGCCACTTTTACTAATACATGGCGAAGCAGACAATAATTCGGGAACCTACCCTATGCAAAGTGAACGTTATTTTAACGCTCTGAAAGGCTTAGGCGCAGTGACACGATTAGTTATGCTGCCGAAAGAAAGTCATGGATACCGAGCGAAAGAAAGTGTATTACACACTCTTTGGGAACAAGACCAGTGGCTTGAAAAGTATGTGAAAAACAAAGGCGCTAAACAAGCACAATAACCCAAACTAACTTAAGCTATATATTGCTAGCACGGTTAAAAAAAGGTGGCACTGTGAAGTGACCACCTTTTTTCTGTAAAACTCATTTCTTTTTGGCAGTTTCACTGTCAATTAAATGGACATTTATCTAGCTTTTATCTGTGCCCACCTTTTCTTTAAAGGTCGCATCGCTAGCGCTATCATCAATGTTAGTTTTATCAATAGCACTATCATCAATATCAGTTTTATCAATAGCAATAGTATCAATAATCACGGCACAAGCCGCGTCACCGGTAATGTTCAAGGCGGTACGGATCATGTCGAAAATTCTGTCGAGGGCAAACAACAAAGGTAAGCCTTCAATAGGAATGCCTGCAGCAAGTAATACGGCAACGACCAAGAATGACGGGCCAGGTACTCCTGCTTGTCCAACGGCGCCAAGGGTAGAAGTTAGGATAATAGCGACATAGGCGCCCATTGATAAATCGATATTGAAAAGCTGCGCAAAAAACACCGCCACTAAGCCGTAATAGATAGCGTTTCCGCTCATATTAATGGTGGCACCTAACGGCAGTACAAACGACGCCGTTGCATTTCTTACACCCAGTTCATTTTCTACAGTGTTCATAGTAACTGGCAGCGTTGCCATAGATGATGCCGTCGATAACGCCACTGCTTGCGGCTTTTTCATCGCAACAAGAAAAGATTTAGCCGAGGTTTTTGTAAATACTTGAACCAGTATGGGGTAGACCACAAAACCAAACACTAAAATAGCGGCAATAAACACTAAGAAAAGTTTGAACACCACCATGAGCGCGGCAAAGCCGAATGTGCCCACAGCTTCTGCCATCAAGCCAAAAACGCCGATAGGGGCAATTTTCATTACGCAGTTAATCATCCACACCATAGCGTCAACGATGGTGTTTACCCCATTTAAAATAGGCTCACGGTTCTTTTTCGGCTGTTTGGAAAGGGCAATGCCGAAGAATAAGCAAAACACTAAAATTTGTAGAATGTTAGCGTTAGTTAATGACGCAAACACATTAGTTGGGATCATGCCTGTCACAGTTGCCCAAAAAGAGGGTAGCTCGCCTTTAGAGGCATATTCTCCAGAGAACATGCCTTGCACCGATGATACATCAATACCAATACCAGGCTTAAACACTTCACCCATTATTAGCGCAAGCGCTACAGCTAGGGCTGAGGTTAAGCCAAAGTAGGCTAGGGTAGATAGCCCCACTTTTCCTGCGTTGGTGCTGTTACCTAGCCCCGCTGCACCTGAGATAAGCGCCACGGCGACCAGTGGAATAACCAGCATTTTTATCAAGTTGATAAAAATAGCTCCCAAAGGTGCGAACATTTCAGCGCTTTCGCCCATAAAAGCACCAACGGCAGTACCAATGAGCATAGCAATGACAACTTGAACGCCGATATTGCTAAGTAAGGATTGTTTATTAGACACGTCTAGAACCTCGTAGAGTGTATTTATGTAATGGAAAGATAGTGAGTGGTCTGTGCTAGCAGCTAGCCTAAATGGCATCCTTTGATGCACATGTTGACTAAAAGCACCTAACTAAAAAATTGGGTTAGGTGCTCGCTTCAAGCGTCACTTTCGATAAAGGGCGGTAATGAGCGATAATAGAGTTAAATGAAAAGCTATTTCACGGATTTCTTGGCGTTGTCGCCACTACCATTATTTGTTTGTGTCAACGAAGCATGGTCGCCCGCCGTTTCATTCTCGGCATGTGGGCGGTTAGCGCTTCTCTTTGGATTGTCGTACTCGTCATCATATTCATCACCTTCATCATCAAAAGGCTTAGAGGGGGTAGGGAATTTAAACTTAGCGCTGTATTTAAGTAACGTAATATTTCCAATAACTACGCCTAATACCAAAACAATAACGATGATGACCCAGGTAGTACTCATAAAAATTCCGTAGGCTAGCGCCCTTTGTTCAAAACGTAGCGATTATACAAGTTAGGTAGCTGCGGCAAAATACACGATTTACCTTCTATACCGCTTTGTTCAATGGCTTGTGTAAAACCGTCTAGGTTTCTGGCACCTTCAAAAGTACTTGCTGTACTTTTAAAGCTTAAATGCCAAGGTTCAACGGCCACACCACCAGTATTCACTGAGAATGGGCGATAAAAGCCGAACTGTTCCATATTATCAGCTAACCAACAGGAAAGGTTATGGCAGGGGCCGCCACTAAGATATTCGCTTTCTACTAGGTTAAAGTCGCCGCCCCAATTGTGCACAGCAGCTCTGTCGTAAACGTCAATATCGGTACCCCAATGATGACGACTGCCGCCAGGTAGCGCAGACCAGGTCAAAATTGCATGGAGTTTTTCATTGTCACTTAGCGTTTCGAAAGGAAGTTCTTCGCCGTTAACATCAAGAAGCTGCGCCTGCCCCGTCCACTTGCGGTTAAAAATGGCAGTTTGCCTATCAAAGTCGCGAAAGCTACTGACTAACTGTAAGTCTATACCGTCATTGTGTGCAGCATCTTGCATAGCAAGAAAGGGCGAAATAACGTCTTGATGAAGCCTATGGCCATTGCCAGCATCAACAAGGTAGTCGTTGTGCTGGCCTAGCCATGCTTGTTGCGGAATCTGATTCATGTAGGACAAAAACGCTATTTAGCCAGCAAGCGTTCTAAAATACCGAAATACATATCGGCAAGTTGCTCTAGGTCAGCCATTTTTACGCACTCGTCAACTTTGTGAATAGTGGCGTTAACTGGGCCTAGCTCTATAACTTGCGCTCCTGTAGGTGCAATAAAGCGTCCATCAGATGTGCCGCCAGCAGTAGAGAGTACTGTTGGTGTACCTTTAACCGCAGCAATCGCACCTTGGGTTGCTTCTAATAGCGCGCCTGTATCGGTCAAAAATGGTTGTCCATTAAAGGTCCAGTTTATTTCGTACTCAAAATCGTGGGCGTCTAAAATAGCGGTGACACGTTCAATAAGAAGTTGGTCGGTCACTTCCGTTGAAAAGCGGAAGTTGAAGCAAACGTGAAGTTCGCCTGGTATTACATTACCTGCCCCTGTACCTGCGTGAATATTTGAAATCTGAAAGCTGGTGGGTGGGAAGAAATCGTTACCGTTATCCCAGTGTGATTTTGCTAATTCATCAAGCGCTGCCATGGCGCTGTGCACAGGGTTGTTAGCTAGATGAGGGTAGGCAACATGGCCTTGTACGCCTTTTACAACTAAATCGCCAGTTAATGAGCCTCTACGACCATTTTTGACAATATCACCGACTTCGTCTGTTGAAGAGGGTTCACCAACAATACACCAGTCAATCTTTTCATTTCGCGCTTCTAGAGTGTCGATAACGCGTGTAGTACCGTTAATAAATGGGCCTTCTTCGTCGCTCGTAATAAGGTAAGCAATGCTTCCCTTATGATCTGGGTACTTGTTCACAAATTCACGAGTGGCGACTAGCATAGCAGCAAGGCTTCCTTTCATGTCGGCAGCGCCGCGGCCGTGCAAATAGCCATCAACTTCTGTCGCGGTAAAAGGTGGTGTTTTCCAAGCCGATTCTGGGCCGCTTGGTACCACATCGGTATGGCCAGCAAAACAAAATACGGGGCCTTCTTTACCTCGGCGAGACCAAAGGTTAGTGGTGTCTTCAAACACCATAGTTTCATTATCAAACCCCAGAGCGCCTAGAAACTCGCCCATGGCCTCTTGGCAGCCCGCATCTTCTGGCGTTACTGAGCGGCGGTTTATGAGTTGCTTAGCAATTTCAATAACAGAGTCGTTTAACAAAATATTTCCTCATACTGTGCAGGCTTAAATCCAATGTAAAAAGCATTATCGTGAAAAAGAATAGGGCGTTTAACCATAGCTGGATGAAGCTCTAACAAAGCGAGCGCTTTGTCTTTATCTAAGCTTGCTTTTTCTTGCTCTTCTAGCTGGCGATAGGTTGTTCCACGTTTGTTTAACATGGTTTCCCAGCCAAGCTCAGACTCAGCGCGTACAAGGAAATCGTTGTCGATACCGTCTTTGCGGTAGTCGTGAAAGGTGAACGGGATATCGTTATCTGCTAACCATTTCTTCGCTTTTTTGATGGTGTCACAGTTAGGGATCCCATAAAGGATTGTGCTCATGGTGATTTATTCCGTACTACTTCGTTGATAAAGGCACCGCTGTTACGGTGTCATTAAGTCCAGTATTTATGCCGGTGCATAAGAAGAAAACGCTAGGCGCGCCTTGAGCACCAACAGGATTTCAGCTGTCGACTTTTCTTATTTGCTACATCATACAAGCAGTTGATACGTTGTTAAACTCACTCGCGATGGTTTTTGGAGGTTAAAGCCTATATTTAGGTTAAGAATGAAGTTATAGATAGAGTGTTAGAAGTGTGTCTTCACCGGCTTCTACAAATTTTTGGTGAGTAGGCAATACACCGATAAGCGCCTGGGCATTGAGTAAAGTTAGCGCACAAGTGTTGCTTACACCACGCTGTTTCAGCCATGCGGCATTTACGGTAAAAAGTACCTGTTTGGGTTTAATTTGCTCTCCGCGCTTTAACGCGCAAACGAATTGTGCGCCATGCAGAGAAGTTGTGTCACCGCCGTATTTAATTCTGCATTTTAGACCAGCAGTAGACTGTATATCTATAGCGTAGTCTAAGGGCGAAATACTAATTACTTTGCCAGCGAAAGGCGAAATCACGGTATTTGAGTTAGAACTTAAAGCGGCACCTGGCCCCATAAGCCCATTTTTATAGAAAGGGTCATCGATATCTGAGAGCGATACTACCTGCCCCGAAAACGGACTTACGGTGACGAATTGCTTGGCAAAACTTTCTGGGGGGCACTGTAATTGCTTAGCATTCACTATTCTAAATGTCCTGATTTACGGTATAGCCCGCGCCTTTAAGAGCGCTGATAGCATCTTTTAGTTTGTTATCTTTTACTAAGAAGAAATCGGTATCAAAGGTTGAAACGACAAAAATGGCGACTTTAGCTGATGCTAATACTTCGCCTATTTGTGCCATGATCCCTACCATAGACAAATGTAAAGGCCCTAGCAACTCAAGGGCACGCCAACCTTCATCGCTATCAAGGGAGGGAACATTAATAGAATCTGGCACAACGATAGACAACTCATCTTCTGTTTTACCTAGAAAAAATAATGGGCTATTGAGTACAGAGGCTGGGATATCACTTTCTGGATCCAAGCTATGAATTGTAAACAAAGATTCTCTAACTAGCAGTGTTTGTTTTGGCATGAAAAACCGGAAAAAAGATAACTTCGAAGATATTCACATTAAACCACTAACTGTGATTAAGTGCTACGTGTTATCCACTTAATCTGTGGATAAGTTTGTTGAGTAGTTTGGGGTCTTATTGTAAGTTGCTGATATTAAATGATTAAATAAACTGTACAAACAATGTTCAGTGGATAACATTCTCAAATTAACAAGCATTTTCCACAGGCCATGTCTACAACTAAAATAAAAAATGTTTGGTCATTTTGCAATTTCTTAGCTTGACAAGCGTCACTTTTTTAAAAAATTTAGAACATTAAGAAGCGGCGGCTAACCGGGGATCTGCCGCTTAAAAACTGTTGCTTGAAACCGTGAGTAAGTTAAATCGATCTTTTATTTAACAAATATTTCGGAACGTACTAAAGTCAGAAACAAGGCGGAGGGTTGACTCCAATGTGCAGGAACAAGGTTTAAGTTAAGTTTTGGGTCAATATTTGGATCAAGGCACAGCAAAAGCATGATTCTGCTATAAAAAACCAGCTATAGCAAAACAGCTATATTGCACGTTTAGCGCAAGCTTTGACGAACGCAATTGAACCTTACTTCTAACTCTAACAAAAGAGAAAAAGACAATGTCAGATTCTTCATGGTGCGATATTACTGTAGAAAATGCAGATGAACTCGTCAGTTTTTATGAAGCTGTGATGGGCTGGAAGAAAGAACCTATTGATATGGGGGGCTACAATGATTACGTCATGCTGAAGCCTGACGGCACGCCAGTAGGCGGTATTTGTCATAAGCAAGGTGTTAATGCGCAGTATCCCGGCGGGTGGATTAATTATTTTACGGTGGAAAATCTTGAGTCAGCGTTAAATGCGGTAACTGAAAAGGGCGGTAAGCAGGTGGGTGACATACGTCACCATGGCAAAGACAGCTTCTGTGTGATCCTTGACCCAAGTGGTGCTGCTTGTGCGCTTTATGAAAAAGGGCAAAGTTAAACAGGGGTTTAATACCACCAAAATTAGAAATAGCGCACTACGAGAGCAAAACGAAAAATAAAAAAGGCAGCGTGTAGAGCTACTCGCTGCCTTTCTAGATAGCCTATTAAGCGATTTTACTCGCCTAGCGCGACGAGATTACTCGTTCAGTACGAGGCGTTTACTTGTTCAGCACACCGCGGTTAACTTGATCCCGTTCAATAGATTCGAACAGGGCTTTGAAGTTACCCTCTCCGAAACCTTCATCTTGCTTGCGCTGAATAAATTCAAAGAACACCGGGCCAAATACGGTTTCAGAGAAAATCTGAAGTAACAAACGTGGTTCACCATTCTCGGTAGTACCATCAAGCAAAATACCGCGTTTTTGAAGTTCGTCTACGTTTTCACCATGACCAGGTAGGCGCTCTTCTAGCATTTCATAATAGGTATTGGGCGGAGGCGTCATAAACTTCATGCCTCTTGCTTTCAACTTATCTAAACATGCCACCAGGTCGTCACAAGCAAAAGCGATATGCTGTATACCTTCACCGTTATACTTCATCAAAAATTCTTCGATTTGGCCGCCACCGCCAACCGCTTCTTCGTTTAGCGGTATACGAATTTTACCGTCTGGCGCTGTCATAGCTTTCGACAGTAGGCCAGTATATTCGCCTTTAATATCGAAGTAGCGAATTTCTCTGAAATTAAATAGCTTTTCGTAAAACCCTGCCCAGAAATCCATGCGACCGCGATACACATTATGGGTGAGGTGGTCGAGGGTGTGGAATCCACATCCCTCAGGATGGCGGTCTACCCCTTCAACCCAATTGAAGTCGATATCATAGATAGTGTTCTCGCCTTCATAACGGTCAATAAGGTACAGCATAGCGCCACCAATACCTTTTATAGCGGGTAGTTTCAATTCCATTGGACCTGTGTGTGTGTCCATAGGCTGGGCACCGCGAGAAAGTACTTCTTTATAAGCGTGCTGGGAATCTTTAACGCGAAAAGCCATGCCACACGCTGAAGGACCGTGCTCTTCAGCATAGTAGCCCGCATGGCAGTTTTTTTCGTAGTTACTCAACAGGTTGATGTCTCCCTGACGCCATAGCTCAACGTCTTTTGATTTGTGGCGTGCAACAAGGGTAAAGCCCATTGCTTCAAAGATAGGCTCTAGTATGCCTTTTTCTGGCGCAGTGAACTCTAGAAATTCGAACCCATCCAATCCAATTGGGTTTTCAAACAAATCAGCCATAGCAATACATCCTCAACGTAAATCATATTTTATAATTGTTACTCGATTGTAAGGCTGCAGTGAAAAATCAGGCAATAGGTGGTGTGCATGACCGTTTTAATGATGGAAAGCGAGGCTGTAACGTTTAGTTTTCACCTGCGGTGGTAACGCTAGGTTAAAGCAAATAATTTTGCCCTAACCTGTTGAACATAATGCAAATATAACAAGTTTTGCGGCTGATGCCTGTGTTCATAAATTGATACAGGTAATAAAACGAGTAAACCTTTTAGTACTAAAAAGCATTCAGAGAGAGTAGCTCGCTTACTTCTGCCCATCATAATATTTCTTAAGACCTTTCCAACACGCCAAATAGTCTTGTTGGCGGATGTCATTATTTAAAGCAAATTCCGTCGGAGCAATGGCATAGCGAGACTCAAACATAAACGCCAATGTGTTTTCGTAGCGTTGGGGTGCTAACTCAGCGTTAGATGCTTTTTCGAAAACTTCAGCTTCAGGTCCATGTGGCGTCATGCAGTTGTGAAGGCTCATACCACCCGGCACGAAGCCATGTTCTTTTGCATCGTACGTCCCTTCAATAAGCCCCATAAATTCACTCATGATATTTCTGTGGTAATAAGGTGGGCGAAAGGTATTTTCCGCTACCATCCACCTGGGTGGAAAAATAACGAAGTCTACGTTCGCTGTACCCTCTAGCTCAGACGGTGAGGTTAGCACGGTGAAAATAGACGGGTCAGGATGATCGAAACTTACCGTATTTATTACGTTAAAACGAGAAAGATCGTATTTGTAAGGCGCAGAATTACCTACCCAAGCCACTACATCAAAAGGGGAATGATCAAGTTTGGCTTCAAATAGGTTACCGCAGAACTTGTTGACCATGGTATGAGGCGTATCGTTATCTTCAAACCAAGCCGTGGGGTAAAAAAAGTCTCGTTGGTTAGCATAGCCATTTGCGCCAACCGGGCCGCGTTCGGGCAATACAAAAGGGTGGCCGTAGTTTTCGCATACATACCCACGAATTGGTCCATTAGTTGGGTCAACAGCGAAACGAACACCTCGAGGGATGACCGCAATTTCACCCACAGACAAATTGAGCTTGCCGAATTCGGTGGTAATGAGCATATCGCCAAGCTGAGGGACAATAAGCATTTCACCATCAGATGAATAGAAAACACGGTTTTGCATATTAGCATTAGCACTGTAGCAGTGTATGCCCATACCCAGTTGCGTCTTAGCATCCCCGTTAGTGGCAATGGTGATGAGCGAATCTACAAAATCAATCTCTTGTTCAGGAAGAGGCACCGGACTCCATCTCAATACATTAGGTGGACAATGCACGTCAGTTTCTGGCGCAGTTCTCACTAGGCCATTATCGACTCTTTTAAAGTCACCCATTGCGATAGATGGACGTAGGCGATACGTCCAGCTACGGCGATTGTCAGCCCTAGGGGCGGTAAATGCAGTGCTGCTAAACTGTTCAGCATAGAGCTTATAGTTCACCTTCTGCGGGCTGAACTGACCTTTAGGAAGCGCGCCTGGCAGCGCTTCAGTTTCATGTTCGTTGTTAAAGCCCGTTAAATAAGACAAGTTATCCATATACGCTCCAATAGGCAGGGCCAGAGTTAGGCTCTGCTCCCAGACCAATAATAAAGTAGTTGCAAATGAAACTATGTGATTTAGGCTAGAGGTAAATGAAATGTAAATCAATAATGCGTGTCTGGTTGGCGTGATAAAGGTAAAGCAGGTTTCGGTACGCTAGCTTTACACTCATTGTATTAGGCGTTAACAGGCTTGCTTTTACAAAGGAAGTAGCACATGAAGCTTAACGATATGCTTGCCTATAAGGTGACCATGCTAGCAAGCGATTTAAGTGAGTCCCTCGCAAAGGAATACGCTGAATATAAGCTCACCAATCCACAGTGGCGTATCATTGCCACGTTAGGCGCTACGAATAATAGTGCGCTAGGGGCTTCGCTAACAGCAAAAGAACTCGCTATGGCAACGCGTCTCGATAAGGTTCAAGTTTCACGAGCGTTAGAGCGACTGGTGAAACGAGACGCTATCCATAAACGTGCCTGTGCAGATGATAAGCGTGCCACGCTTATTTCACTGTCCATAAAAGGAGAGCAAATTTATCAAACCTTGTTACCAAAAATCACTCGCTGGCAAAATAAGCGATTAGAAAATATCACTGATGATGAGTACCAAATATTTCTAAAAGTGATAGATGCACTCAGGCCTTAAAATTCGGGTGAAATCCCTGTTAAGTCTGGTCTGAGCAGATGTGAGGCTATCGCCATAAAGGTTACTTTTACCCCTCTAACTGTTAAATTCCCCTGAACTTATTAAATGGTGCAGCTTAGGCGTTTACTAATTGCGGCTTGTTGCCCTATAAATATTTTAAAATCGCTATTAGTTAGCGCTTGTAGTAAAGCTTGTATTGAAGCTTCATCTAAAAAAACTTAGCAAGGAAATTGAGTGGCACCCTTAGACATATATGCAGGTAAGAAAGCACGTGAAACTATAATGAAAAACGGGTTTACGCCCGAGTTGTTTAGTTACTTCCTGGGGGCTTCTGGCGGCCCTAAATGGTTTTCACTTGCGGGCCTGGACCGCGTGCTATTTCCTGAATGGTTTGCCAATATTGACCATCAAATACATGTTATAGGCTCATCAGCAGGTGCGTTTCGAGCAATTTGCGCTGTCCAAGACGACCCGTTGTCTGCCATAAACCGTCTAGCGACGTCTTACTCGACAACAACGTACAGCGAAAAACCAACACCGAGAGAAATTACCGCTAAAGCTGAAGATTTGTTGAAAGAAATGGTAAACGAAGTAGGCAAGCAAGAGGTGCTGTCTAACTCTCGCTTCAAAGCCCACCTAATTGTTGCTAAGTGTTTAGGCGCTACCCGCTTTGAAAGTAAATTCAGACAGCTTTCGGGCTTAGCTATGAGCGCAGCGGCTAACACGGTTAATCGCAAAAATTTGTCGCGCTTATACACACGTTATGTCTTTTCTACTCCGAATACGGACTTTGCTATTAACGACCCATACCAGCTGCCTACCAAATACCATGAGCTGACACAGGGAAACATACACACAGCATTACTAGCATCGGGTTCAATTCCTGTTGTGATCGAAGGTGTACCGGAAATTGAAGGTGCGCCTGTCGGTATGTATCGCGATGGCGGTATTATCGACTACCATTTTGACCTGTCGTTTGGACCGGATGAAGGTTTAGTGCTGTATCCGCACTTTTACAATAAACCTATCCCGGGATGGTTTGATAAAGGCTTAAAGGGAAGGGTGCCCCATAGTTCGAGCTACGATAATGTGGTGATGTTAGTCCCTTCAGCTTCTTTTGTAGCAAATTTACCTTACAGCAAAATTCCCGACAGGAAAGATTTTGAAGTGCTCGATGCTGACACGCGCATTAAATACTGGCAAACGGTACTAAAGGAGACCGACAGGCTGGGTGAATACTTTATGCGTGCTGTAAACGACGGAACCTTAGTGGACGCTATCAAGCCGCTTCCATTTAATATGATATAAAATGGAATGGTTAATCGTTAGGTAAATGGCTAATTGCTGTCAAATTAGTCACTTGAACCTTCTTTTAATAAGTTTTTCTTGCAGGTGGCGCCTATGCTAAGTATTATACGCGCCGTTGTCCGGCATTCGCCCACCTTACAGGTGCAACACAGTTCTATATGCGTCTATAGCTCAGTTGGTTAGAGCGCTACCTTGACATGGTAGAGGTCCCCTGTTCGAATCAGGGTAGACGCACCATTTATTTCTCCATCACAAAGATTACAACCTTTGTCGTATCCTACTTGTGCTATTGACACGGTATGGTGTATGAGCAGTTACAGTATTCATTTATTCTCTGTGTTCGTTATTGCGTCTTATAAGACCATCTAACTATTGGTTTTAGACTACACTGAAATAGTGCTGAAAATTTTTATGAACGCTGAGTACTTAAAAAGTAGTTACGGGAGTACGATGAGCTTGCAGAGATACGAAGAGCCCTTGTTGTTTGGACAACATGGTGCTGCTGAGAGGCGGTTCCTTGAGCTCATTAGCGCCTTACCAAAAGTATCTGTGCAAGGATACGACAAGTACCGAAATGTAATCTACTGGAATAAATCAAGCGAAGATATCTATGGTTACAGCGAAACCGAGGCGCTGGGTAAAAAGCTTGAAGACCTCATTATCCCTAACTTTATGCGCGATGACGTTATTAAATTTCATCAGCGCTGGATAGAGTTTAACGAGCCTATTCCTTCCGATGAATTGGTATTAAAGAAAAAGGGCGGTCGGCCCATTCACGTTTTTTCTTCTCACGTAATGTTAAAGCAGGGCACAGACTCGCCAGAGATGTATTGTGTTGATATTGACTTAACTGAACAGCACGAGATACGTCAAGAGTTGGAGCGAATGGCATGCACTGACTTACTTACGAATTTACCCAACAGACGCGCGTTAGAACAATGTTTAACCTCTGTTATTGACGATGCACGGTCATCTAACACAGGTTTTGGGCTGTTTTTTATCGACCTAGATATGTTCAAAGAGGTTAACGATACCTTGGGGCATTCCTGGGGCGATGAATTGCTAAAGTCAGTGGCTAAGCGCTTGTCAGGCTGCATTGATAACGCTAATGGCGTACTTGCCCGGTTTGGCGGCGACGAGTTCGTTTACTTGGCTAACGACGTAAGCTGCGAAAATAGGTGTGAGGAAATCGCGAAAACCCTATCCGCGTGTTTTCGTGAGAGTTTTGCGCTAAGTACTGAAAACGTCCATATTACCTCTAGCATTGGCATCAGCCTGTACCCCCGTGATGGCGATGTGATTGACGACATTCTAAAACACGCCGACGCAGCTATGTACCAAGCGAAGGCTGAAGGCCGCAACAGATATCATTTTTTCACAGATGCGCTAAGCCAGCGTCTTCGCGAGCAAAGAAACGTAGCAGCGAATTTAAGAGAATCGCTGCGCAATGATGAATTTGAGCTTGTGTATCAACCTCAGGTCGACTGCAAAACAGGTGGGTTTACTTCATGTGAAGCGCTGCTTAGATGGTGTCCTGTAGATAAAACTAAAGCTGTACCTCCTGATGTCTTTATACCTATCGCTGAGCGCGGTGAGCTTATAGGCGATATAGGAACCTGGGTACTTAGAAAAGCGTGCCAACAGGCGAAAGAATGGAAGCAAAAAGGCATCGAAATTCGTATCGATATTAACGTTTCAGGCAAAGAGCTAGAAAAAAGCTCTTATTTTAAATGCCTTACTGCTTGTCGCGACGAATACAACTTGCAGCCTAAAGATATCGGTTTAGAGCTTACTGAAAACGTACTAATTAAATCAGACAGTACCATTTTAGAAGATCTTCGAGTACAGCGAGATTTAGGCGTAGAAATCTCAATTGACGATTTTGGGACTGGCTATTCTTCACTAAGTTATTTGAAGCATTTTCCTGTTACACATCTAAAAATTGACCGCTCTTTTCTAGAGGGCGCACCGGAGAATGACTACGACAGCGCATTAATGGAAGCCATTGTAAATGTAGGACATAAACTAAACTTGAAGATTGTTGTAGAAGGGGTAGAAACAGAAAGCCAGTCTGACTACTGTAAATCACTAAACGTAGAATATGTACAAGGCTATCTGTACTCAAGGCCGGTAAGCGCTGACGCCATAGAAAGCTTATATTCAGGTCAAAGTTGGTAGGTCTAAAAAACGTTTAAGGCGCTCACTATTATGTCTTAACCTTTTACACGCATTCGCGCACGTCTTAAAGCGCGGTAATCATCTATGGAGTATTAATAACCGGCGTATTAATACACATTCCACAGAGCAGGTTTAGCAAAATAATAACCTTGCTGATGGTCAACGCCAAGCTTATTCAAAGCCACTGATTCTGCTTCGTTTTCTACCATTTCTGCTATCACTTTTATGTTCAAGCCTTTGGCTATACTCACAAGGCTTGAAATAAATAGCTGGTTGTCTTTATTTGTATGAATACCTTGGGTTAGCCTGCCAGAAAGCTTTACAAACTGTGGTTGTATCGCCCGTAGGCCAGAAAGTGAAGCAAAATTATCACCAAAACGCTCAATAGTAATTCCACAGCCTATGTTAATTAACTGGCGGCAAAGCGATTCTGTCACCTCTCTATACTGAATTAAGGCGGCATCTTCTACTTCAAAATTCAGTCTATGGGCTAAGGGCTTACGCTTAGCGATTTCCTTTACTAACCAGTCTCTAAACTCGGCATTCGCAATTGACACTATGCTTAAATTTACAGCGACATGTTGAGAAGTTACTTCTAACTTTTTCAGTACGATAGTAGTGACAAGCTTGTCCACCTGTGGAATAAGATCTAATCTCTCCGAGGCTGGAATCAGCTGCCCCATAGGGATTACGTCATTTGTATCCTTATCCTTAAAACGTCCTGATGCTTCGTAATAAGCCGGAATGTTTTGGTCTGTGTTCATTACAGGCTGGATCATAATATCGGCGTACTGTTGAGACACAATGTAGTTCAATCGCTCACGCCACTGAGTATTACTGTGTACTTTTGATATCTCTGATGCCAACTGCCAGCCGTTTTGGGTTTTCATTGCAGTAATGAGAGCGCTATCCACACTTTCCATAATTTGCGGCATTGTCATTGTACCGACAAATCGAGTGATCCCCATGTAGGTCGCTTTGGTTCCATCTCGAAGCGGCGATGCGCTTGCACATTGCTTTGCAAGATTAGTAAGCATAAGTTCTCGGGCCGCGCTTTCCATAGCTTCGCTGATTAGTGCGAAATCACCGCCCGACAATCGAAACACAAAGCGGATATTGTGGTTGTTCTTGGTTTCTTCTACCAAAATATTTGCCACCGCTTTTATGTAATTATCGCCCGGAACCATACCCATTTTCGTATTTATACTGCCTAAGTGAGCTAGTCTGACAATGATAAGCTCTTTCTCTTGAGCAGAAGCATTTTCATTTAGAAGAGCGCGCATATGACGCTCAAAAGCACCTCTATTAGCTAGCATTGTGAGCGAGTCTTTACTGGCTTCTTTTTTAAATAGTTCTGCTTGACGCTTTAGCTCATCAAATTTAGTAGATAATGTGCCTGCAAGTGAGTTAGCCGCTTCGGTTAATGGCTTAAAATCTTCACTCGACGCTGTTATTTCAGGCGATGTAAAGTTATGGCTGCCAATCTCATTGAGCTTTTTAACGGTGTCATCAACGGGGCGCTTTATGCGTCGGTTAACGAGTACAACGAAAAGTGAAAGAAGCACTGCAAGAGCGAGAAAAGCAGCGATATTTTTAATTAGTACAGCAAGTAAATTACTGGCAAGCGTACTTTTACTTGCCGTAAGTACGAGGTTATTCTCACTATTGTATAAAGCGATGCGCTTCACAAAAGCAGGGCTTGGGTCAACGAGTGAATACCACGGTGGCACGGTGTTTTCGCTTGCGGCCTTTGCGCTCAACGCTTCTTTACCGTTTGAGTCAATAACCGATGCGGCAGATACATAGGGCTGTGCCACGGCACTTTCTAGTAACGTTTCTAGTGCTAGACGCTCAGCTTGAGGGGAAAGAGGAACCTGTTGAGTAACACCCTTCTTATATACCAGCGCACTTTTTTCAGCCTGCAGCGTTACCGCCTCAGACGTGTTTGATTGTAGCTCACGTAATTCAGCGACGGACAATGCAGTAAATGCTAAAAACAAAAGGGTTACAATACCCAAATTAGTTTGGCTAGATAGCTTCATTACTAGCAGTTATCTCCTTCAACTGAAAAATTGATTTTCGCTATAGCGGTCGCGCAGCTTCTCTGTGCGCTTAGACTTTAATCGCACAGCATTTTATCTAATTGTAGCTTACTCAAGAGATGAGTGCGAATTATACAATGTAACCATAAATGTACAGTAAAACAAAATGTTAAGCGAGTAGTAATAAAGCCTCCTCTTTGTCTATATGTTTTATCTGTTTTCCATCCACCAGGTCTTATTAGGGACTTCACCAGCACGCTTTATAGGTACTATTTCGCCAAAGATAGGAATGCTGGTAGGGACACCTTTTGTACCAGCAAGATCTGTAATTTTTATTAAGGGTTCGTTCCAGTTATGTAGTGCTAAATCAAAAGTACTGTTATGTACTGGCATCATAACACTGGCTTGAACATCAATATGCGCTTGCAGGCTCTCTTCAGGCAGCATGTGAATGTCAGACCATAATTCGTTATAAGCACCAGTTTCAATCATCGACAAATCAAACGGGCCATACTTATCACCAATCGCTTTAAAGCCTTCAAAATAGCCCGAGTCGCCGCTGTAAAAAATGCTTGTAGTTGAAGATTTGATAACCCAGCTAGCCCAAAGGGTTTCATCTCTATCAAATAATCCTCGCCCGGAGAAATGCTGAGAAGGGGTTGCAACGATTTCAATATTGCCAATTTCAGTGTTTTGCCACCAATCCAACTCTACAATCTTATCTGCATTTACACCCCAGTTACGTAGATGATTACCTACTTTTAGCGGTGTGATAAACACGCCAACCTTGCTTTGAAGTATTTCAATACTGCTCTTATCTAAATGGTCGTAATGATCATGACTAATTATCACTGCATCGATGTCAGGTAAGTCTTGAAGTGATATTGGAGCATCGTGAAACCGCTTGGGTCCTATCCATTGCACAGGAGACGCTCGTTCACTAAATACCGGGTCGATTAATATAAAACGCTCGGCAAGTTTCAATAGGGTAGTAGAGTGGCCCAGCTTTATCACGCTATCTTCTGCAACTGCGTCAAGCATTTGAGGTGTCAGTGCCGAGACGGGTATGTCAAACGTTGGCGTTGCTGCATCTCTGTTGTCACGAAAATACGCTTTGGTCACTTTCCACATGTCTCGCCATGTCGTCTTGTATTCAACATGAGTATTAGTGAATTTTTCAGGTTGTGACGCATTTGCAGCATGAGTATTAGAAAAGCCACAGAGAGATGTCATAAATAAAACTCCAACAAGAAAGTGTGTGCGAATATTAACGTGCATGATCTCGCCTTTTATAAAGTATACTGCACAGTGTAGTTTACCTATGATATACAACTTATTTAAAAAGTAAACTGAATAGTGTAGTTTTGCTGGGAGGGAAAGGTTGTAGGCTTTGAAAAAATAAAGCCAGCATCAGAAGCTATCTCGACACTGGCTGTTAGCGATATTTTATTCACATTGTAAGATCTTGGCTGCAGTTGCGATTAGCACTACAAAAAAGCGTACAACTAATTAAATTAGTTGTACGCGCTTTTTATTCAGACTTAATACCGTGGAATGTACAGTGTAGCACCGGCAAAATAAGCAGTGTCAGTACGGTGGCGACGGTCAGACCAAATACAATAACCACTGCCATTGATGCGAAGAACGCGTCAGAAAATAGGGGGATCATACCCAATATTGTGGTGATAGCAGCCATAGAAACAGGGCGTACACGAGATACCGATGCTTTAACTACGGCATCAAACGCATCGCTATTACCTTTCGCCTGCACGTTTATCTCTTCCATCAACACAATACCGTTTTTAAGCACCATACCAATAAGGCTCAAGCTACCAAGCAGCGCCATAAAGGTAAATGGGGCACCTACTAGTACTAAGCCACCAATAATTCCAATAGTGGTAAGTGGTATTACGCCCCATATGGCTAACGCTTGGCGCAATCGACCAAACAGTAATACGGTAATAATAAACATACCCAAAATTCCAATGGGCATACTCGCAAACAGTGCGCTTTGTGCATCTGTTGATGTTTCGTATTCTCCGCCCCATTCAATACGGTAGCCATCGGGCAGTTCAAGTTCTTCTACAAGTGGCCGAACTTTAGCCTGCACACTAGCGGCTGTTTCCCCAGAAAGTGGAAGTGGTTCAGCATAGACAGCTAACATGCGAACTCTGTCTCGGCGTTTTATAATGGGATTGTTCAAGGTCACATCAACATTGCTTATTACGTCAGCCATGCTGATATATTTACCTTGCTCCTGACTCCACACGTTAAGCGAGGCAAGGTTGTCTATATCATAGCGCTGGTTCGGATCGTTGCGCATTACAATCGGAATTAAATCGCTGCCTTCGCGGTATAGCCCGACAGTTTCACCTTCATTGTTAAGGAGAAATGCGGTGTGAACGGCATCTCGGGTTACCCCAATACGTCTGGCTTGTTCTTCCAAGAATACAGGCTCAATAAATGGGACTTTATTACTCCATGATAAGCGCACGCTATCCATGGTTTGTTCTGCTTGGAATATAGCTTCAACGTCACTACTTATTTCACGCAAAACCTCAGGCTCAGGCCCGTATATTCTGGCCTCAATGGCCGCTTTTGCAGAAGGCCCTACTTGTAGAGCTTGTACTTTGTACTGCACGTTGGGGAAGGTTTCGCGCAGTAACTCAATAATTTCTCGCATTCTGGCATCGCGAGCTTCCACTGTATTGGTCTCGACGATAAGTTGCCCATAGCTCGCGTAGCGGTCTTCAGGCGAGTAAGTTAGTGTAAGACGCTGTGCTCCGCCGCCTATTACGCTGGTAATGTTGGCGATCTCAGGCATATCCATCACTTTTTCTTCTAAACGACGTATCGATTGTTCAGTCGTTAAAATATCGCTACCTTCTGGCAGACGTAAGTCTACAAAAAACAGTGGAGTAGATGAGTTAGGAAAGAACGCGTTTTTCACATATTTACCCGACGCGACGCTGCCTACTAGGGCAAGTACGACAAGTACAATAGTGATATATCGATGATTAATGGCAGCAGTAAGTATTCGCTTATAAACGGTGAAGATAATACCTTTATAAGGGTCGTCATCCTCGCTATCTGATTGACGTTCTTTCTCTGTGTTAAACAGTAAGTCGAAAAAGAATGGGGTAATGGTCAGCGCTGTGATCCAACTTAAGAATAACGAGAAGCACAGAACCCAGAAAAGGGAGCCAACAAATTCTCCCGTGGCATCAGGGGAAAGCCCAATAGGTGCAAAAGCGGTAATGGCGATCACGGTCGCGCCAAGAAGCGGTAATCCGTTTTGAGAGACTACGTCCTTGGCCGCCTGAAGCTTAGTTTGTCCTTTTCTCACACCAATTAACATGCCTTCGGTTACCACAATGGCGTTGTCGACCAACATACCTAACGCAATAATAAGCGCACCTAAGGATATTTTTTGAAGTTCAATGCCTTTTATCGACATTAAAATAAAGGTGCCAAGAATAGTAAGAACAAGAATAAGCCCCATCAGCACGCCGCTACGCCAGCCCATAAATAGCAGCAGTACAAAAATAACGATGGCCACCGCTTCAGCAAGATTGATGAGGAAGCCGGTTACAGAATCGTCGACTACCGAAGGCTGGTTGTAAACAGTATTCAGGCTCATACCAAGTGGCATACGCTGTTCTAGCTCGGCAATTTTGGTATCAAGTCGCTTGCCTACATCAACTACATTGACTGCCGACGCGAACGATACGCCAATAGACAGCGCAGGGGTGCCAGAACTATGGTAAAGAAGCGAGGGGGTATCGTTAAGCTTGCGCTCGATGGTGGCAATATCAGTTAAGCGAATAAGGCCGCTAGCCGGTGAGCCAATTACCACCTGGCCTAATGCCTCCAAATTATCAAACTCACCCGTGGGCTGAATAGAAAGACGCTTACCTTGAACTTTAATTGAACCTGCGTTGCCTACCACGTTTTGCGCAGTTAACAGACCGGCAATAGATTCTGCAGAAACATTAAGGGCTTTCATTTTATCGTGATCTAAAGACACGATAATTTGCTCGGAAACGGTGCCTGCAATGGATACTTTTTTAACGCCATCGACAAGCTGAATTTCTCGCTGCATAAGGTCAGCAAAATCTTCTAACTGTTTTAATGAATAGTCTTCGCTTTGTAAGGTCATTAAAAGCCCATACACATCGCCGAAGTCATCATTAACTATCGATGTACCGGTTCCCGGTGGCAGTGAAGCTTGTGCGTCACCCACTTTACGGCGTAAGTTGTCCCAGTATTGCTCTAAATCCTTAGCTTGAACGCTGCTCTTTAATTCAACGGTAATTTGCGACAGTCCTACCATGTTTACAGAACTAATGCGCTTTACGTTGGGTATACGCTGAATCGCTTTTTCAAGCTGAAGCGTAACCTCTTCTTCAACTTGTTCGGGGGTTGCCCCCGGGTATTGCGTCATCACTAGAGCACTTCTAATCGTAAACTCAGGAAACTCTAGCTGACCAAGACCTAAGAAAGACACAATGCCACCAACACCTAAAATGATGGCGATCATCCAGCTTATGACTTTTTGACGAAAAAAATACTCGACCATGATTTACAGGCCTCCTTCTTTCGTCCACTCAGTAACCGCCTGGCCTTCTTTTACAAGGTGAGCACCAGCAGCGACAATTTTATCTTCGTCGTTTAGCGGGCCCTCAACTAACAAGCCGTTTGAAATAGCGCGTGTAATCATGACCTCTACCGCTTCGACTGTACCTTTCTTTTCGTCATCTCCGCTAGGTTTGAAGCGCCACACAATGGCTTTTTCTGGCTCTTCATTGTCGGTAACCACTGCGCCAAAAGGGACTAACCAAAGTTTCGCATCAGACTCAATCAGTTTGGTCATATCGAGCAATACAGTAGCGCTCATACCAGACAGTACATTGATGTCCTCTGGTTCTGGTAGAGTAATGGTCACTTCATAGCTAAGCTCGCCTTGTCGTGTAGTGCTTTCGTGATCCTTATACATGGCAGCATAACGTTTTTCTGGCATGCCAGAGAAAGTGACCCACGCCATTTCTGAGGTACGGTTTTTACGGGCTCTAGAGCGGTCAATCATGCGCATCTTTTGCTCTGGCAACTGAAACGTTACGTCAATAGCGCCTGGCATATGAAGCTCGGCAATGGTTTGCTGAGGCACAATTACTTGATAGTTTTCAACGGGCACAGAGGCAATGAGCCCAGCAAAAGGTGCACGAAGCTCTGTATAACTCAGCTGGTCTTGTGCATTGGTCAGGCTGGCTTTAGCGGCTAAAAAATTGGCTTTCGCTTCATCAAAGGTAGAGCGGCTTACCGCGCCTTTTTCAACCGATGCTTCCATACGTTCAAACATAGCGGAAGTCACATCGAACTGAGACTGGGCGGTGGCGAGCTGCGCTTTTGCGTCTCTGTCATCAAGCCGTGCGATAAGTTGGTTCTCTTTAACTTCCTCGCCCGCTTTTACATTGAGTTCTTGCAGTTTGCCGCCAATGCGAAACGAAAGGTTAGAATACTCTGCTGCTTCCACTTGCCCTGGGAATTTAGCGATGGTCTCGTCTGAATGTTGAACTTTATAAAGAGTTACCGGTGTTGATGAGACGGGTTTTGGTGGAGTGGGGGCGTCTTCACACGCACTTAAGCCAGCAAGTGCAGCAAATGCAACTACAGCGCGCATAGCTACACTGTTAAAGAGACTCTTTTTAGACAACATGGTAACTCTCCATTTAAATAAACCACTTTTTATCCCCATTTTGGCAATGGGTTATGTTTTATTACGCGTATATCCATTCTTTTTAAGAAGGATGTTGTAAAAATCTAATATACGCATACTTCAATGTACTTAAAGGTTATAGCGTTATTTATCGTTTTCGATCAGAATTTTTGTTCACAAATACAAGCGTTAATCGGCGAATACCAATTAACGCCTCGACCCGCAGTTCAAAAGCGCAAATTAAGCTCCGCAGAGTTACACACTCATTATTCATTTGTTTTACTTGGTTTTTCATCAGGCGCAAGCTTTTCAGCATACCCTTTTGGTGGTGGCGTCCAGCCACGCATCTTCGAATGTTTGTCATGTAAATCTGCTTTCAGTGCATCTTCAATAAGCGATTCTAGTTCGCTGAACAGTTTAAGGTAGTTGTTGTCTATCCTTTCGCCACTCGCGTCATCTACCCACGCGTGATACAGCACATCGTTTTGTTGAGATTCAATGTTCTTGTAAGCCATTTTCTGTCGCTCAACGTGAAAGGGGTGGATATTGAGTGAACGTAATGCTTCTGCGCCCATCTCTAGCGCACTATGGTAGGTTTCTGATACTACAAAATCTGCGCCTAACTGGCGCAACCGATAGCCATGCCCACGGTCAAAGGCACGGGCAAGCACTTTTACATTGGGAAAGGCGTGCTTAGCATATTTCACCATCTCTGCAGCTGTACTTCTGTCGTCAATGGCGATAACCAATAAAGAGGCTTCCTGTGCCCCAGCGGTATGCAATATGTCAGGTTTAGATGCATCGCCGAAATAAGCTTTATTACCGAAGCGCCTGAAAAGGTCTATTTGCTCAGAGCGAATATCGAGCACAACCGTTTTGACGTCGTTGGCCACTAAGAGGCGATTTACTATCTGCCCAAAACGGCCAATGCCGGCAATGACCACAGTGCCTTTCTCGTCTATAACATCTTCATCACGTTGAGATTTAGCATTTTTATAGTGAGGAATTATGGCTTTGTCGAATAAAATGAAAAGCCCCGGCGTTAAAAACATAGAAATGGCCACGACTAAAGAAAGTATAGAAATGATGTCGCTAGGCAATACATAGTTTTGCGAGGCGAAACTTAACAGTACAAAACCAAACTCACCGGCCTGTGCGAGGCTTAGTGTGAATAGCCATTTATTCTTACCTTTTATTTTAAATAATAAGGCAATAACAAACAGAACTAGGGCCTTAATTAACATAACAGCAAGGGTTAACCCTGCAATTAACACAGGGTTTTCTGAAAGCACAGAAAAGTTAATGCCAGCGCCTACCGTAATAAAAAAGAGGCCCAGTAATAATCCCTTGAACGGTTCGATATTGGCTTCAAGCTCATGCCTGAATTCACTGTTAGCTAGAACTACACCCGCTAAAAATGCGCCAAGGGCAGGAGAGAGCCCAACCAGCCCCATTAAAGCTGCAATTCCGATAATAAGCATAAGCGCGGTTGCGGTAAAAATTTCTCGTAATCCAGATGCGGCCACAAACTTAAATAATGGGCGACTTAAGTAGTGTCCTCCGATGGTTAAAAAGGCAATTGAGCTAATGATCACGAGACCTGAAGCCCAAGGGGCAAGCCCTTCAACAAGGTTTAGACTATCGTGCGATCCTGTATCGCCGCCATGTGCATTTCCTGCTTCGACCAGCTCGGGTATGGCAAGAAGAGGAATAAGCGCAAGCATGGGAATAACGGCGATATCCTGAAACAGCAAGACGGAGAAGGCGCTTTTGCCCCCCTCTGTTTTCTGAAGGCCTTTTTCTTGTAATGTTTGTAAAACAATAGCGGTTGAAGAAAGGGCAAAAATAAGGCCTATTGTAAGAGCAATGCCAAAAGGCTGTTCAAGAAACAAGGCGACGCCGGTGATAAGAACGGTGGTGAGTGCTAATTGTAGCCCGCCTAAGCCTATTAGTTTGGACTTCATTGCCCATAGTGACCGAGGCTCTAGCTCCAACCCCACTAAAAACAGCATCATTACTACGCCGAATTCAGCAAAGTGTTGAATGGCAACCGTCTCATCGCCAACGAGCCCGAATACTGGCCCGATAACAAGGCCTGCAATTAAATAACCAAGTACAGATCCTAACCCAAGGCGCTTTGCTATTGGCACTGCTATTACTGCGGCAATAAGGTAAATAAATGCATATAGAAAATAGCCAGTCACGTTAATCTCCTTGAGATGTACAAAGGTCTGCGAGATTCTCGATATACTTTGCTTTTTCTAAATCGAGGGTATTGGAGGTTAATTTGTTAAGCAGAGTTGTCCACTTACCCCTATGTTCGGCTACCCGATGCTCTTCTTGGGCGGTACGGGAACCGAATATTGCAAACGGAGCGATGTAGGTCATATGCGTGATTTGCGCCATTTGCTCTAATGGCTGAAGTAGTTGTCTAATGGTGTAATGATTGAAACCGTCAGTCTGGTAGGCTTCTTCTTTACCGCCTGCACTCAACGCACAAAGAAACAATTTATCTTTAAGTGCAGTGCCTTCATGACCGTAGGCGAACCCATATTCCAACACCAAATCCTGCCATTCTTTTAAAATTGAAGGGGTCGAATACCAGTAAAGAGGGAACAAAAACACAACGACATCGTGATCGATCAAACGCTGCTGTTCCCGTTCAATATCAATATTGAAATCGGGGTACTCTGCGTATAGGTCTACCGCGGTAACGTGTTTATTTAGCTGGGCTTCATGGAAGAGCGGCACGTTTACTTCAGAGTGCGTTTGTGCGGGGTGGGCAAACAAAACCAGTACTTTTTTACTGCTCTTGGTGCTTTCAATAGCATGTTTAATGGAGTTTTCGTCTGTCATACATCTCTACTCAGTTTTACAGCCAATATTTCTGACGCTGTTTGGGTCTTATTGATGTTAAGCGCACACCAAAGGTCAGCAGTCACCCGTCTTATCCTTTATTCAATATTTACGTTTAGAGCAATTCGTAATGTCTGTTTCCGCAAAGTTATAAGGTTACTAATAATTAGTAGGTTGAAAAAAGTAACCTAACTACCATTATGAACTCACAAATGGAAATACCTTCGAAGACAACTCCGAAAAAGCTTAGACGGAACGCTACTTTTAATTTTGCTTAAAACAGTATAAACATGAAAACACCAGTAAAAACACTCGCACTTGCATTATCTTTACTTTCACCTTTTGCATCGCTTTCCACTTATGCTCTACCTCAGGGCACAGAACTCAAAGCTGGGGCTGCGGTTTGGAATCTGTTTGATGACGCAGACCGTTACGCATTGCATGTGGCCTATGTTCACAAACCGCTTGAATCATTTTACGGAGTTCGACCAACAGTTCTCTTGGTAAACGCAGATCAAGGTCAACACTATTTCGCTGCGGGGTTGGCAAAAGACGTCTACAAATACAATGACTTTTCCCTGCGTGTTGCTTTTCATGCCGGTATTGTCGATGAGTCTGAAAATCTAGGCGACACCATTGAGTTTTACTCATCGCTTTCTGGTTTATACAACGTCTCTGAAACTTTTTCGCTAGAGGCTGAAGTTGGTCATATTTCTAACGGTGGGCTAGGGGACACTAACCCGGGGTCAGAGTCGTTTGTATTAAGTGCTCACTATCTTTTTTAGCAACAAGCTAGTGCCCCCAACAGGTTAAATAAGCGCTTCCTTTTACTATAAAACAACCCGCAAAAGTGCGGGTTGTTTTTTACTTTGCTCAACTATTCCATGTTTAGTGTCAGCGCTCTAACTTTAATACTAAATAGCTAGACCCTAAGCCTTAAGCGCCTTTTTGACGTCGCTTGATAACATGGGGAGGTGTCGCAATCTTACACCTACCGCATTATAAACCGCATTACCTACAGCTGGTGCTACGCCAATAACTCCTGGCTCGCCAAGTCCCACTGGAAATTCATTACTTTCAATGAACTCAATGTCCATATCAGGGACATCATTCATTCTAAGTGGCTGGTAAGTGGTTAAGTTTTTCTTTGCCACGTAGCCGTCTTTTATCTCATTGTGTTCGAATAACGCAAGGCTAGTTCCCCATAGCAAAGACCCTTCCATTTGTGCCATAGCGCCATCTGGATGAACAACAATACCCGCGTCAGCTACTACCCATAATTTTTTAAGCGTGATTTTACCGCTACTTTTATCTACATGAACATGCGCTGCAGTAGCAAGCCATGCAGGCATGGTGCGTTCTTGTCCTGCAGTTACACTAAACCCAATACCTTCGTTCTCACCAAGTGCAACATTAGCCGTCTTGTCTTTAAGCTTTTTCAAAGCGTGAGCTAGGCGCGTTGCTCCGCCAACACTTTCCGGCGCTTTACCCGCTTGTTTGCCTTTGCCGTCTAGCATAGACAGCCTAAAGTCTACGGGGTTTTGGTTTGCTTTATGTGCTACTTCGTCAATAAAACTTTCAAGTCCCCACACTATCCACCCTTGACCTACAGAGCGAAGCCATCCCGGAGTAAAGGTTTCTTGCGCGACTTTGTTGTTTATCACTCGGGCGCGGTGATGTTGCATGGTGTACCAATGATCTGCACCCGATGCGGAAAACGGATCGAATTTGCCTTTACCATCAACACCGTCTGGCATAAACCCCGGAGCCATTGCCAATGTTGGCCAGCCGGCAGCAAGTGCGTGCTCCATCCCTGTGAAATTCCCAGCGTTGTCGAAATAGGCGTTAAACAACGAGGTCGATGCTGAACGAGGTTGGTCAAACATGGTATCGTCTGGGCGCATGAAAAGCATCTTTACAGGTTGCCCAGCGGCTTTTGCGGTAAGTAGAGCAGGAATTATCCAATCACCAAAAAGGCGTCGTCCGAAGCCTCCGCCAAGGTAGTATTGGTGTATGACTACATCAGAGTCGGGTACGCCTGCGGCTTTTGCTACTGCTGGCAGTGTAAGCCCTTGCCATTGGTTACCCGTGTGGACATGCCATTTGCCTTCTTTATATTCAGCGATTGCGTTTAGCGGCTCAAGTTGAAAGTGACTTGCTGTTGCTGTGGTATACATGGCTTCGATTGATTCAGCTGCCTGCTTTCCAGCATTCTCGATATTGCCCTCATCGACAAATAGCGTACCTTCACTTCTGTCACGGCAGATTCGTTCACCCTCTTTTTGAATATCAGCTTCGCTCACATTCCCTGTTTTACCCGCGTTATAGCTGACTTTCACTTTATCGATAGCTTTGATTGCCGTCGGATAGTCAGAAGCGAGTACCGCAACCCATCCTTCAACGGTACCTGATGGGTCGTTGAGAATTTTGTACCCTTTGTAACCGGGCAATGATTTCGCTTGGCTGTCATCCACCTTAGTGACTTTACTGCCATAACGAGTAGGCGGAAGTATGGGGCGAGCGTACAGCATGTTGTCTACTTCAACATCAATACCGTAAACCGCTGTACCATCTGTTTTTGGTGGTATATCGAGTGCTTTATATTGGTTACCCAAGCCGATAAGGTGTTTCTTATTTCCAGGCTTAATCGGTAAGCTCTCTAATTCGTCAGCCGAATAAACCTTATCTATATTGCCGTTTGCAACAATATCGCCGTAGCTGATTTTCTTACTGCCCGACACTACGAAGCCCGCGTTGGCTTCACAATCTGATACTGGTACGCCTAATAATTTAGCACCGGCACTAAGTAGTACTTGGCGGCCAGCAGCCCCTGCTTGCGACATAGGTTTGTAAGTTTGGAAAACAGACCATGAACCGCCTGTCACCATGTAACCCCACTTAGGGTCGGTATCAACGTGCACAATGGAAACTTTGTCCCATTCGCACTCTAGTTCGTCTGCTAAGATACGCGCTAAAGCAGTGCCAACATGCTGTCCCATTTCAGCTTTAGCGATATTTACCGTCACGTGACCCTGGGTGTCCATCTCAAACCAGACGTTAGGTGAAAATGTTTTGTTTTCTATAGCTTCTTTAGCTGATAACACGGATGGTATTGCCGAGGCACCAAACGCCATGAAAAGTGATGTCTTAAGTGAGCCCGCCACAAATGAGCGACGAGACAAGTTTATTGTGTCTTTTTTCTCTTTAGATAGGTCTTTAATGCTCATGCGTTTTCACCTTCTGATGAAGCCTTAGGGTCGTAATGCTGCACCGTAGAAGTTGCGGCGCGCTTGATCGCTTTTTTTATTCTTGTGTAAGCCATACAACGACAATAATTACCATTCATGTGATTAACGATGTCCTGATCACTAGGATTAGGGTTGCTATCCAGTAGTGTCGCTGCCTGCATAATTTGACCAGACTGGCAGTAGCCACACTGTGGTACTTGTTCCTCAACCCAAGCCGATTGCAAAGGGTGCTCACCGTTTAAACTTTCGATTGTATTGACCTTCTTTCCATTAACGAGAGAGACAGGGTAAGAGCATGAACGAATAGCATTGCCATCGATATGAACGGTGCATACGCCGCACATGGCCACACCACATCCGAATTTAGTACCTTTTAAGCCAAATTCGTCGCGAATCACCCAAACAAGGGGCGTATCTGAGGCAGCATCCGTCTGCACTGTTTTTCCATTTAACGTAAATTCAATCATGGTAATCATCACCGTGAAGTTAGAGTCTAAATGCTCTCGCCAAGGTAAGTCTTGGTTTGAACGGTCTGTTTTGCCTGTTTTTTGCCCAGTATTATTGTTTATCTGAATTAGTCTTATGCTTCGGGTTTTAGTACTTTGTGAACCTTTTATTTATAAAGTAGACTAATTGACAAGAGATATACGACTGTCAGCCAAAATGGTTTATGTGGTATAGTTTAGTTACCTTGTTCAACTAAGCAATTAGTTTACTTTTAGTTACTAGGTGCTTTTTTAAAGGACATTAATGAAAACTGAAATAAAAACAGACGCTAAGGGTAGAAAAACCGTTTTAAATACGTGTACAGAGCCGTGCGCGATTGAACGCGGCATGCGTTTGATAGGTGGTAAATGGACAGGCTCTATTATTTATCATTTAAAAGACGAGCCTGTTAGGTTTAACGACTTATGTAGAATGCTAGGTGGAGCAAGCCGCAAGATGGTAGACCAGCGCTTAAAAGAGCTTGAAAACAACGGTATGGTTATACGCAATGTTATCGACTCTCGCCCTATAGCCGTTGCTTATAGCCTGACGGATTTTGGCCGTTCTGCCTTAGATATCCTCGAACAACTGCGAGTCTGGTCTGAAAGCCATACGAACGATTAACCAACGCAAAAAAACGTGCGGAAAGATAAAGGCAGTGAACGCATTTGTTCACTGCCTTTAGAATGTGCAATAGAGCAGCGCTTAAGTTCTCAAACATCTTAAAATTAGTCTGGCACTATTGGTAATCTAAGAACCTTTTCAACAAGGTCACTCGCTTTTTCTTGAAAATTGGTAAAGTGCTTAGTAGCTTCATGGGCATCAAGTGCTGCTTGCGATTGCCATTTTTCCGTAATAACAAACACACCCTCCTCACTTGAATGGAGGTCATACATTACAGCCCCTTTTTCCTCGCGGCTAGCGCTAACCAAAGGTTTTAAAACATCCAACAGTGCTTCATTTTGATTAGGCTTAGAAAAAATAATAACTGAGAACTCGATCATGAAATTTGTCCTTAGTAAAAAACTCTAAACATATGCACGCTTAAAATTTTGTGTAGTGTTTAAAGATGATTTGCCACTTTTTTAAGGTGAGAGACTGGCAACTTACCTTAATACTTTTTAGGTGTTTGCAAGCGCGAGTATTAGAGATATCTAAGCCATATTCTTAGTTATTCGCGTTAGCTAAGAAAAAAAACTAA
Source organism: Alteromonas sp. PRIM-21 (assembly GCF_027563165.1). NCBI lineage: Bacteria > Pseudomonadati > Pseudomonadota > Gammaproteobacteria > Alteromonadales > Alteromonadaceae > Alteromonas > Alteromonas sp. PRIM-21. The sequence continues at coordinate 620,571 of NZ_JADOEK010000001.1, forward strand.
TCTATACTTGTTTATACTAAAGTATAAGATAGCTAAGTGCTTAACGTGAGCACTATTTTTATTGAGGCGACGGAATGCAATTACCTAGCGGGGCGATGCCCTATGTTTGAAGAAACCTTTTACTCTTGTCCAGTAGGACTTGCCCATGTCAGTGTGGATGGAAGCTTCATCCGTGTGAACAAACCACTGTGTGATTTTTTAGGTTATTCAAATGAGGAACTTACTAAACTTACTTTTCAAGAATTAACCTCTCCAGAATATTTAGACCGAGATCTGGGTTATTTAGAAAGCCTTTTAAAAGGCGAGGTTGATAACTACACGCTGGAAAAGCGCTATTTAAGGCGCGACGGAGAACAGGTATGGGCTCAGCTAACTGTTTCCATGGTTAGAGACGAACGGGGTAACCCAGACTACTTTATTTCTGTGGTCGAGGACATTGATGAAAAAAAGCGTATTCAATCTGAGCTTTTTCAAGTTGATGCACTGTTCAGTAAAATTGTTAGTGCGTTTTCGAACAGAACCTTTATTTGGGTAGCGACGCCTGATTTAAAAAAGCTGCAATATGTCAATGATGGGTATGAAAAGATTTTCGGGCGCAATGAATTTGAGCTTTACTGTAACCCCATTGGATTTATTGACCATGTTCACGAAGATGATAGAGCGCGGGTTTTAAAAGTGTTCAGTCAGCGGCCTTTGCAAAATTGGGATATTCAATATCGTATTTATGATTCAAAAGGCGAGGTAAAGCACCTTCACGACCGAGGCAGTCTGATCTATGACAACAGCGAGATGCATTCGCTTATTCTAGGTACCGCAGACGATGTAACGAGAGAGAAGTCGCAGCAGCAGGCTTTGATGAGTGCTGTTACTAAATTAGAGCATCTTTCTAAAACCGATGCACTTACAGGGCTTGCCAATAGAAGAGAGATTTTTAGTCAGTTAAGCGATGAGATTGCTCGAATGGGACGAGGTCAAAAAGCGTCTACTCTTGTTTATGTTGACCTCAATAAATTTAAAGAAATCAATGATAAATACGGTCACAAAATTGGTGACAAAGCGTTAGTCGAATTTTCACAAAGAATGGGGTCACTTTTGCGCGATAGCGACAGGTTTGGTCGTATCGGCGGTGATGAGTTTATAATTTTGCTTTATGGCACGGACGAATCTGAAACAGCGGCGTTTTTCGACAGAATTCAAGACAGTAAATTTGAAATACATACTGAGGGCAACAATGCCATCGCTATCAACTTTAGCGCAGGCTGGGTGCAGTGGAACGAAGGTATTGAATCTGTTCAGGAATGGTTAGACCGAGCAGATGAGGTAATGTACGAAAAAAAGCAACGTGGGCAAGTTTTAGCAGCGCCAAATAGCAAGTGGGATAAAGCGATGTAGCTAAGCAGCTACATCGCTCAACGTATTTTACTGCTGTCGCTGTGCAAACCAGCGCGCTATGATTTGCCTTTCTTCTTCGGTCATCTTTGTTTTGTTCAAAAACGGCATGTCTTTGGTCACTGTGGTTCTTCGAACCACTTGTGGCGCGAACCTTTCAACATCCTCCCATGAATCTAAGACTACGCCCAAAGGCGCCACTTTGAAAATCTCATCGGTTGGTGTGCGCGAGTGGCAGCTTACACAGTGAGTGTTAATTAGACTCGCGACGGTTTCGTTACTAACCACTGTGGATGTTTCGTTTTCTATTTCGCTTGTAGGCACGCTTAAATCAGGTTGAGCCGCTGTGTTTGCGCTCATGGCTGAAGAAGGTAGCGCGTCATTATGACTCAACGGTTGAATTGAAGATGCTTGTGGCCAAGATACCCACAGTGCTATAGCGAGCATGGCGACAGCGCCAGAGACTAATATACTTGGTTTAGTGGTACCCACATGACGCAGGTTAAAGAAATGGCGTATCCACGCTGCAGCGGCCATTATGGCAATGAGTACCAGCCAATTTTGAGGATGCTGATAGGTCATTGGGTAGTGATTTGAAATCATAATAAACAGCAGGGGTAGCGTGAAGTAATTATTGTGTACCGAGCGAAGTTTGGCACTTGCGCCCCACGCAGGGTCTATATCTTTTTTGTCAGCTACCGCAGCTACCATTTTGCGCTGGTTAGGCATAATATTGAAAAATACGTTACCTGCCATGATGGTGCCAATAAGGGCTCCTACATGAATATAGGCGCCTCGACCGCTAAACCATTGGGTAGACAGATAGCTAACAACACACACTAGAGCAACTAACCCAATACCAAAAGCAAGAGGGTATTTGGCCAATGGACTACGACATGCGAATTCGTATATGGCAAGCCCACCAAAGATTAATCCAAGTCCTAGTGATATTGCCGTAGCTGGCGACATGGCGTTGACAGATGGATCAATAAGGTAAGCGCTGGCACCGAAGTAATAAACGATAATCAAAAGGGCAAAGCCTGATAACCAAGTCGTATAGGCTTCCCATTTGAACCAGTGTAATGTTTCGGGCATTTTCTCTGGTCCATAGGCGTATTTTGCTACCTCGTAGAAGCCACCGCCATGAATGGCCCATAAATCCCCTTTAATCCCTTTGTCTTGTTTCCACTTAGGTGGCGTTCGCAAGTTGTTGTCTAGCCATATGAAGTAGAACGACGCACCAATCCAAGCTACACCGGCCACAACGTGAAACCAACGTACAAATAAACTTATCCAATCTAGCCACGGCATTATTATTCTCCTTATTTAGGGCCGGCTGGCCCTATAGTAGCTTGTTACTCTTTATCTTCTTTGGTGTAGCGGCAGGTACCGCTTATCCACGTCTGCTCGATAGCGCGGTCATCACCTAAAATACTAAGCGCGAAAAATACATCATCGAACTGTGCATCTTCTTTTATACGCAATCGTGTTAATTCATCGAACCTTGGCTCTACAACAATAAAATCAGCGGTAGAACCTGGGTTTAAGTTACCAATTTCATGATCAAGCGCATGGGCCACTGCTGCGCCTTGGGTCATAAGATAAAACCCTTCCAGCGGGCTAATGGGCTCGTTGCGCAGCTGACTGACCTTGTATGCATCGCCATAGGTCTTAAACATGTTGAATGTGGTACCTGCGCCCACATCGGTAGCCATGGCAACATGTACTTTATTCGCACGCGCTGCGGTCATATCAAAAAGCCCGCTGCCTAAAAACAAGTTAGATGTAGGGCAAAACGCAACCGTAGCGCCGCTGTCGCCAAGGCGCGCCCATTCGTTAGGCGTAAGGTGAATACCGTGGCCAAACACTGCACGCTCGCGCACCAAATTGTAGCTGTCGTAAACATCCAGATAGCCGTCAGCGTTAGGGAATAAGCTTTTTACCCATGCAATCTCGTCTAAATTTTCAGACAAGTGGGTTTGGATGAATACGTCGGGATACTGCTGGGCAAGTTCTCCTAGTGCGGCAAGCTGGGCTTCCGTGCTAGTAGGGGCAAAACGAGGCGTTAGCGCATAGCGGTTACGCCCCTTGTTGTGCCAAGTTTCAATTAACTCTGCACTATCAGCTTGTGCTGTGTCGGGGCAATCGTTCAGCGCACTTGGACAGTTTCTGTCCATACACACTTTACCTGCCACTATCGCCATATCAATTTCACTGGCGGCGCTAAATAGTGCTTGGCTACTGCTTTTATGAACGGTAGTAAATACAAACCCTGTAGTGGTACCGTTCTTTAGTAGCTGGTTTAAAAATACTTTTGCGATGGTGTCGGCGTGTTCGCTATCGGCAAACTGCATTTCAGTGGGAAACGTGTAGTTTTCAAGCCAGCTCAATAGCTGCTCACCGTAGTGGGCAATACTTTGGGTTTGCGGGTAATGCAGGTGGCTGTCTATTAAGCCCGGTAAAATCCACTTACCCGAAAAATCTGTGACAGTGGCCGCAGGGTAACGTTCAGCAATGTCGCTAAACGGGCCAATGTCTTTTATTTCTTTGTTATCTACTAGCAAGCCACCATCTTTAAAAATGGCAATGTCATTATCAAATTGTGTGGCTTGTTTAGGAAAGTGCGCAATGCTTGCACGAAAAAGCTGCATGTTTATTAGCTGCCCCTGTAGCTGCTGAAACCGAATGGAGAAATAAGAAGTGGTACGTGATAGTGACCACCATTCTCAACAAGTTCAAACGTAATATCAATGTGTGGATAGAAACTGCTGCCATGAGTTTGTGTTAAGTACTCCTTGCAGTGAAAGCGCAAGTTATAAACCCCTGCAGCAAAACCATCATCAACGCCCCAATTTTTAAAGCGGCCGTCACTGTCGGTTTCACCAGAGAGGGTGCTGCCGTCAGGTAATGTAAGAGTAAGTGCAATGCCTTGCGCTGGCTTACCCAATGTGGTGTCGAGTACGTGGCTTGAAAGCGTATTCATACTATAGTCCTTAAAATTTTTTAAATTCGTATTACCGTTGCCTATGGCATAAGCGCCGAGGTTGTCGATTAAGGCTTCGCACTAATTAAGCGCTTTATTAATACGTAACAGGGTTATCTTTATTTGCTGTGCGGCAGCATTAGATATTTCTTGCTGCGTGGTATTCGGCAGTCTTTCTTGCAGTGCTGTTAGCATGGTTTGCGCAGAAAGCCCGGTAGCGCAAATAATAAAAATAAACCCATGCTTGTCTAAATAGGCGTGATTAGCTTCTTTTAGTTGATGCAAGACGGCCTCAGACGCACTAGCAGTACCTGATTGTTCTCCGGCAGCAATAGCTTTAGTGTTGGCAAACTTTTTACGCAATGAGTCTACGTCACCAATCATTGGGTGCGCGGTAAAGGCTTCTAGGTAGTCATCATCGCTACATTTTGCCCAAGCATCTTTTGCTTGATTAACCAGGTCGTCTTGATCGCTGTAAGGGCGGGCTTCTACCATTTGGTAGATCCATGCTTTTGCCGCGCAGCATTGCTCAAACCAAGAAAATGCTTCGTCAGCGCTTAGTGTATTTAATTCAGTAAGTGTCACTGCTGGTATCCTTTTCTATTTACACCACTTTAGCAGGGTGCTTTGTGTGTTCACCCGTATATGCTTCAGCATTTGTTTCAGCGCTCTTATCTGAAGCCACTGCTGTGTGGTTTGCATGAAGATGTTCAATGATTTGCGCTGATATAGAAACAGCAACTTCAATAGGGCGCTTTCCAGGAATATCTCGATTGCCAATAGGCGTGAACAGCCTTGCTAGCGCATTGTCGTCAAACCCGCGCTGGGTAAGCTTAGTGATAAAACGCTTTGCTTTAGTATCTGAACCTATTAACCCAACAAAAGGCAGAGAAGGCTGCTTTAATGCTTGTTCGGTAATACGGTAGTCCAATTGGTGGTCGTGAGTGAGTATTATTAACCAGCTGTTCTCATCGAGGTGTCTTACCTCACTCTCAGGCGCTTCTTCCACTACCTTTTGCACATTGGCAGGTAGTGATGATGGGAACAAATCTTCTCGATTGTCTATCCACGAAATTCGCACTGGCATTTGAGCCAAAATTGGCACTAGCGCTTTTGCTACATGGCCTGCGCCAAAGATGGCAATGTGCTGCTGATGAACATTACACACATCAAACAATACCTTTACTGCACCGCCGCAGCATTGCCCTAAAGAACTGCTTAATGGGTAGCTGTGTAGCTGGGTACATTTTTCGCCCTTAGCAAGAAACTCTCGGGCGCGGGCAATAGCGTCAAACTCAAGGTGTCCGCCGCCAATGGTATCGATGCTGTGCGAAGCGGTGACTACCATTTTACTGCCCGGCTCACGGGGAGTTGAGCCAGCTGTACCTACAACGGTAACTAAGACATAGCCCTCATTACGCTCCTGGCACTCGGCTATTGCCTCGTGCCAATGCGTCGCACGAAATGATGGGGCTGCGCGAGTCATACAGCAGCACCTCGGTTATCGGTTTGTTGATCTGAGTGTTGAGCTGCTTGTTGGATTGCAGCGACAGCGTTTAACACGCGTTCAGGCGTGGCTGGCGTATCTAGCTGCGGGTCTACAGTATAGCCAGATAGGCTAGATATCGCGTCTTTTAAGGCACACCATACTGAGATCGCTAGCATAAACGGTGGCTCACCTACAGCTTTTGAATGGTAGATGCTGTCTTCAGCGTTTTCTCTACCAAAAAGCTTCACGTTAAACTCCTTAGGCGTATCGCCAATGGCAGGAATTTTATAGGTCGCCATGTTTTCACTTATCAGCTTGCCTGCCTCATTCCATTTTAGGTCTTCCGTGGTAAGCCAGCCCATACCTTGTATAAATGCGCCCTCAATTTGGCCAATATCAATTGCAGGGTTAAGGCTGTTGCCCACATCATGAATAACGTTAACTTTATCTACCGTATATTCGCCAGTCAGCGTATCTACCGAGACTTCGCTCATTGAAACGCCGTAAGCAAAGTAGAAAAACGGGCGGCCTTCGCCTGTATCACGGTTGTACTGCAATTTAGGCGTTTTATAAAAACCGCTTGAAGACAGCGACACACGATCAAAATAGGCTTGTTGAACCAGCTCTGTAAAAGCAATGCTGTTTTCGTCTAGTACAACATGTTGATTAATAAACTTCACATCAGCAGCGCGGCCCTCTAGACCTAAGCTTTTGGCGAAGCATTCAGCCAAGCGGGTTTTTAAAGTAATACACGCGTTTTGTACGGCTTTTCCGTTCAAGTCAGTACCACTAGATGCCGCTGTTGGCGAGGTGTTCGGCACTTTATCCGTACGCGTTGCGGTGACTTCAATAGTATCCAAATCTAGACCAAACTCATTCGCTGCAATCTGGCCTATTTTAGTGTGTAGGCCCTGGCCCATTTCTGTGCCACCGTGGTTTACCTGAATACTGCCATCGGTATAAATGTGCACTAAAGCGCCAGCTTGATTTAAGTGCTTTGCGGTAAATGAAATACCAAATTTAACCGGCGTTAGCGCTAGACCCTTTTTAATAACTGGGCTTTCGCGGTTAAATGCTGCAATAGCGTCCCGGCGCTGCCAATACTGCGCGCTTTCTTCTAACTCGGCAATCATATCAGGTAAAAGGTTGTGCTCTACCTTCATGCCATATGGAGTAAAACTACCGGTTATCGGGCCGTATAAGTTGCGCTTCCTCACCGATAGCGGGTCGCTGCCGATAGCCCGTGCAATTTTGTCAATCATGGCTTCAGCCATAATCATGCCTTGCGGGCCGCCAAATCCACGGTAAGCGGTGTGCGATACCATATTGGTCTGAAGTCTGTGACCAACAATATCGCTATCGCCTAGGAAGTAGCCGTTATCGGCGTGGAACATGGCCCTATCTACAATAGCATCTGACAAGTCAGGAGAGTGCCCACAAATGCCATTAATAGTCATGCGAGTAGCTTCAATTTTACCTGTTTCGTCAAACGCCACATCAAATTCATTTTCAAACGGGTGGCGTTTACCCGTAACGTGCATATCGGTGAAGCGCGGCAAACGAAGCTTAACGGCGCACTGATTGCGTGAAGCGAGCAGGGCAGCGATACAAGCCCATTGTGCGGCTTGGGTTTCTTTACCGCCAAAACCGCCGCCCATACGCCTCATGTCTACCATTACGCGGTGCAATTTAACATCTAGCACTTCTGCAACTAGCTTTTGCACTTCACTTGGATGCTGACTAGAGGTGTAGATTTTCATGCGATCTTCTTCATCGGGGATCGCAAGGCTCACTTGGCCTTCTAGGTACATGTGCTCCTGACCGCCAATGCTTAGTGAACCATGTGCCTGGTACTTAGCTTTTTCAATAGTGCTGTCGACGCGGGCTGCATGTTGGCCAAATCTATGTAATGGACGAACGAATGTTTGCTGCTGGTGGGCGGCTTCAGCATCAAGTACAGGTGTAACTGCGTCTACTTCTATTTTGCCCTTTAGCGCAGCTTGTCGGGCAAGATTTACTGAAGTGGCAAGTACCGCAAACACCGGTTGACCGAAGAACTTGATTTCGCCGTTCGCAAGTAGTGGGTCGCCTTCAAACACAGGGCCAATATCTTTATGGCCAGGTACGTCATCAATGGTGATGACATCAACAACGCCTTCGCTTTGGCGCACGGCGTCAAGATCTACAGAGCTGATAGTACCTTTGGCGCACTGGCTTACACCGACTGCCCCATAAAGCGTACCTTGAGGTTCAACAACGTCATCAACGTAGTTGGCGCTACCTTGTACCTGACGTGTCGCACTTTCGTGCTTTTTAGAAACGTGAACAACACCTTGTTCGCCGTTTGTTTCTAAAGGATTTGGGGCATCAATTAATTTACGCATGCTGCACCACCCGAGTTTCAATATGGTTAACTGTTTGGTTTTCTAACCAGAAGCGGTGCCACAAGTTAGCTAACACGGTTTTGCGATATTGTGCTGTTGCGCGTACGTCATCAATAGGCGCAAACGCATCAAATAAGATTTGCTTGCCTAGGGTCAAGCATTCTTTGCTCGCGAACTGTTTACCTTTCAGAGCATTTTCCAATGCTTCACAGGTTGACGGCACAGCAGCCACACCACCAAAGCCACTGGTAATCGCCTGAACCTTGCCATTTTCTAAGGCAACGTTAAACACTGCACATACCGCCGATATGTCATCTTCAAAACGTTTTGATATTTTATATGCGGCCAGTGCTTGATTAGGCTGTTTAAGCGGTATTTCTATTGCGCTTATCCATTCATCATTAGCGAGTGTCGTTTCGCGATAACCCGTGAAGAAAGTGCTAATTGGGATAGTGCGAACACGCTCGCCATTATCCAAATGCAGCATAGCGTTCAGCGCAAGTAGTAGAGGAGGCATATCACCAATAGGTGATGCGTTGGCGACATTCCCCCCAATTGTGGCCTGGTTGCGAATAGGCAAAGACGCAAAGCGCGTTACCAGTTCAGCGACTTGTGGAAATGCGTTTAGTAAAAGCGGTGCTGCATCATTGAGCGGTACAGCTGCACCAATAATAAGAGAATGCTCGTTTTTGGTGCATTGTTTTAGTGCATCGATATGCGTAACGCTGATTAGCGTTTCTACGTTCTTTAACTGTTGGGTGAACTGCAAACTTAGATCAGTGCTGCCTGCTACTAACTGTGCGTTAGGGTTCGCCTTAATAAGCGCTTTTAATTCTTCTCGCGAGGTTGGCGTATGTATATTGCCGGTACCAGAAGGCTTCACACCTGACAAAGAAAGCAATGTCGCAAGAGTCTGATCTTGGCGCTTGGAAAACTTATCATCAGGTGCTTGCTCGCATACCGCAAGCGTGGCATCGATTATAGGGCGGTATCCAGTACAGCGGCACAGGTTGCCAGATAAAGCATTTAACACATGGTCGCGATTAGGCTTTGAATTGCTATGGTATAAAGCGAACATCGACATGATAAACCCTGGTGTACAAAAACCGCATTGTGAACCATGGTGGTCGACTAGCGCCTGCTGCACGGGATGTAAGTGTTTACCATCGCTTAAATGTTCTACGAACAATAGCTGCGTACCGTGAACTGCGCTCATTAGCGTGATACAGCTATTCACGGTTCGGTAGCTAAGTTTTGTAGCGCTTTCAGATGATGCGGGTTCCACGAGTACAACCGTGCAAGCGCCACAGTCGCCTGCCGCACAGCCTTCTTTAGTGCCTGTTTTCTTGCGATGTTCCCGGATAAACTGTAGAAGGGTGAGGTCGGCTCGCGCTTCATTTAACTCAACAACATCGTTATTTATTAGAAAGCGAATCATACTCACACCTTCTTGTTATATTCATTCTTGTATTCATTAATATAGCTGTATTTTTCTAAGAAAAGTAGACCATTTGGTCAATTTATTGCTTATAAAAAATGGCCGCGTTATAAAAGGCCATGATTTTGTGTAGATTTATTGGAAAGTTATATAACGCCTTTCCACGTTTTCTTTAACAAGCAAAGCATCATTTTGTAAAAAGAATAAGGCAAGATTCGTGCTAGGTTTTAAGTTAAATGCACAATAAATACTTTCTGAATGGCTCATTTCATTAGTGAGGGGCGCAGATGGTGGGTAACTCTGAACTTTAAGAGCATAGCAACACCTTGGCAATAAATGCTAACCTATCGAAAAGGCATGCAGCATTTATCCTGCCTGTACGCTTGCAAAGTTGATTGCAAAGGAATTTAGATAATAATGATGAAGGTAAAAAGTGCTGACGCAGGTGTTGGCGCTATGAATAGAAGAAAAATACTCCAAGCCGCTGAAAAATGTTTTGCGCAGTTTGGTTTTAAAGGTACGGCAGTACAGAAGATTGCTGACGAAGCAGGGCTTCCAAAAACCAATGTTTTGTATTATTTCAAAACGAAACAAGAACTTTACGTAGCGGTATTAGAAGAAACGCTTTCATTATGGAATTCGCGTTTTGACAAAGCAACGGTAGAAGATGACCCCGCCGAAGTGCTTGCCAATTACATTGCAGAAAAAATGGAAGTGTCACGCACTCACCCGATGGCTTCAAAGATTTTTGCCATGGAAATTATTAACGGGGCGCAGAATTTAAGCGGATACTTCGATGAAGAGCACGCACTATGGATGAAAGGTCGTCTCGCGGTTATCGAAGCGTGGATAAATGCGGGTAAGCTGCCCCCCGTTGAAGGCGAATACTTGCTTTATACCATTTGGGCCAGCACCCAACACTATGCAGATTTTTCAGCGCAAATTACCCGACTACGGGGTAAGAAAATGACAAAAGCAGATTTTGAAGACGCCACAAAACAAGTGGTTAAGCTTGTGCTAGGCGGCTGCGGTCTTGCGGTACCCGAAAGTTTCGAGGTGTAGTATGACAGAATCTGTTTATCCTCGTGACCTTATTGGCTACGGTGAACATGTCCCCCATGCGAACTGGCCGAATAACGCTAAAATAGCCATTCAGTTCGTCTTGAACTACGAAGAGGGTGGCGAGAACTGTGTACTACATGGTGATGAAGCATCCGAAATATTCTTATCTGAGATTATCGGCGCGCAGGCTTACAAAAATCGCCACCTGAGTATGGAGTCAATTTACGAATATGGCAGTCGCGCAGGCTTTTGGCGTTTACATCGCTTACTCAATAAGTACGACATCCCCGTGACTGTATTTGGCGTTACCATGGCCATGCAGCGGCATCCTGACGCTGTTAAAGCCATGATGGATTCAGGCTGGGAAATAGCCAGCCACGCCATGCGCTGGGTGCACTATCAAGATATGAGTGAAGATGATGAGCGCAAACAAATCGATGAAGCGATTATTCTGCACGAGCAGTTAACGGGTAAGAAGCCAGTAGGATGGTACACAGGAAGAACGAGTCCTAATACGCTTAAACTAATAGCAGAGCGTGACGATATTTTATATTGTGCCGATTCTTACGCTGACGATTTGCCATATTACGACTGCCATTACAGCAAGCCGCTACTTATGGTGCCTTACACGTTAGACACGAACGATATGCGCTTTGCTACGCCGCAAGGTTTTAACAGTGGTGAACAGTTCTTTACCTATTTAAAAGACGCGTTTGACGTACTGTACGAGGAAGGGGAAGAGGCGCCTAAAATGCTTTCAATTGGTCTACACAATCGCATTATAGGTCGACCTGCAAGGCTTGCTGCGCTTAAGCGTTTTATCGAGTACGTGAAATCACATGACAAAGTGTGGTTAGCCACGCGAGAACAGATTGCGCGTCACTGGGTAGCCACTCATCCTAAAGACGGTAGTGACAAGGCACGTTCATAGCGTTTACAGTACGCCCATCGTAATAGACATAAAGTAAGGTGGAAGATAAGGGGGCCAATAGGTTGCTTTCACTTCTATTTGGATAAAGGATAACACCATGAAATCAAAATTAGCCATCATTGCTTTAGGTGCACTAGCACTGACCGCATGTTCAAAACTAACCAAAGAAAACTATGACAAGTTAGAGATGGGCATGTCTCAAGACGAAGTTGAAGCTATTTTAGGTTCCGCTGACAATTGCGGTAAAACAATGGGCACTATGGCGTGTACATGGGGCGCTGAAGACAGTAAACATGTGAAAATCGTGTTTATGGGTGATAAAGCAGTTACCTTCACATACGACGGTTTAAAGTAAACCAATAGCTTGTTCACATTGCTCAATAAAAAAGAAAGGTGGCATTTAAGCCACCTTTTTTGTATCTAACGCAAGTCGTTGCGCACAACATCACTCGCACGCACCGCTAGATTATTTTAAATCTAGTAAGTATCTAAGTAAGAAAACGATAGCTAATGCATAAGTAAGTGGGGTCACTTCCTTAAATTTACCGGTACCCACCTTAATACCCACATAGGTAATGAAACCAAGGGCAATGCCTTCACTAATACTGAAGGTAAGTGGCATAGCGATAAGTGCGACAGACGCAGTAGCCAAAGCCCCTAAGTCATCGAAATCTACATGTCGAATCGAATCCATCATTAAAATGCCTACCATTAGCAGTGCTGGGGTAGTGGCCATTAGCGGAATGACTTTCATTAACGGTGTGAGGAAAAGCGACAATAAAAAGCATACAGACACTACCACAGCGGTGAGGCCGGTTCTTCCTCCAGACGATACGCCAGTGGCGGACTCAACATAGCTTGTCACTGGCGATGTGCCTACCATTGCGCCAGCAATACTTGCAGATGCGTCGGCAGTCATAGCCGAGCCTATTTTAGGTAGCTTGCCTTCAGGGGTTAGTAAATTAGCCTTGCGAGATACGCCTATTAATGTACCTATAGTGTCGAACATGTTCACGAACATAAGCGCGAAAATAAGGTCCCATGTCTCGGCGATATGGTCGATAGGGTACCAGAAGTCCATTGCCATAAACGTGTTCGACATAGATTCAGGCATGCCTACAACAGCAGATGGTGTAGCAGTTAACGTACCGCTTTCGGTAGGGATAAAAGCACCGATTAAAGTAAGGGTAACAATTGAAATTAATATAGCGCCGGTAACGCGTTTAACCATAAGAACTATAGTAAAAATAATACCAACTAGAGCAAGCATGACTGCCGGCTCAGAAAGGTCACCTAGCTGAACAAAGGTCGCTGGATTATCAACAATAAGCCCTGCATTCTTAAGGCCGATAAAGGCAATAAATAAGCCTATACCGCACTGAACGCCTATCTTAAGGGAAGGCGGGATAGATTCAGCTATTTTGGTTCGCACGCCGGTAAGAGAAAGTATTAAAAAGAGAATACCGTTCCAAAACACAATGCCGAGAGCAGCTTCCCATGGAATCTCACGGCCAAGACAGATAGTGAAAGCAAAAAAAGCGTTTAAACCCATACCCGGCGCTAGTGCAATAGGGTAGTTGGTCATCAGGGCCATCATTAATGTGCCAATGCAGGCCGCGACTGCTGTCACTGTAATTAGACCTTCCACCGGCATACCGCTAAGACCCAAAATACCTGGGTTTACCACAAGGATATAAGACATAGCCGCAAACGTAGTAAGACCTGCAATGATCTCAGTTCTTACCGTTGTACCGTGCTCCTGCAGCTTAAATAGCCGTTCAATAACGTTGTTGGACATCTAGAGTTCTCTGTTTGTGTTTTATGTAGTGTTTTGTGCGTTTGAAAGCAATAAACTGACCAATTAGTCAACTTGTTGGTGTGTTTTGTGCTAACTTACATTTCAGTACAATGATTAAATAACAATCATTGCGTGACTCAAGGTCACTAGCTAGGCAGCACAAAGCCAGCCAAACGGTTAGTAAACAACATAGATGATGTTATAAAAACCGCAAACAAAAACCTAAATGAGCAATAGAACTCGTTTACAGATAGCATTAAAGATAAACTATTACGCACCAATTAAATGCTATTGCATTATTATGGTGCAAATAAGTGAGGGGCCATGTCGCTGTCATCAATAATTAAAAACATACCAAAGGCCGAACTGCATCTGCATATAGAAGGTAGCTTAACGCCTGAACTAATGTGGCGCCTAGCTGAAAAGCACAGTGTATCACTTCCTTACGCAAGCGTGGAAGAGATTGAAGCCGCTTATAATTTCAAAGATTTACAAAGCTTTCTTGACCTCTATTACGCTGGGGCAGGAGTATTAAGAGATGAAGATGATTTCTTTACGCTGATGTGGGAATACTTATCTCGGTGCGCTGAAGAAAATATCGTTCATACAGAAATCATGTTTGACCCTCAAACCCATACTGAGCGGGGTATAGGTTTTGATGTGTTTATGCCTGGCTTTTTACGTGCTATACAAAAAGCAGAAAGCGAATTTGGCATCAGTAGCTACCTAATCATGTCTTTCCTAAGACATTTGCCGGAAAGCGAAGCTTTCGAAACACTAGATGCAGCGAAACCTTACTATCAGCATATCACGGCGGTGGGCCTCGATAGTTCTGAACTTGGTCACCCCCCGTCTAAATTCGAGCGGGTTTTCAAAAAAGCGAAGTCTTTAGGCTTTAAGATTGTTGCTCATGCAGGGGAAGAAGGGCCGGCATCTTATATTTGGGAAGCGATTGAATTACTTGACGTAGACCGCATTGATCATGGCGTACGCTGCCAGGAAGATCAGGCGCTAATGGCACTTCTAAAAGAAAAGCAAATACCGCTTACCGTATGCCCACTAAGTAATTTAAAGCTATGCGTAATTGATGATATGAAAGAGCACAATATCGTGCAGCTGTTAGATGCTGGCTTATTAGTAACGGTTAATTCTGACGATCCCACCTATTTTGGTGGTTTTTTGAATGAAAACTTTGAAGCGCTTCATACGTCGCTAAACATAGATGAGGATACGATTCGCATGCTGGCCGCAAACAGTTTTAAGGCAAGTTTCTTACCAGAAGAAAAGAAAAACGCACTTATCAAACAAGTAACTGGGGCTATGTAAGCGACCTGCAAAAGCAAGACTTAAAAACTAGCGCGAGCTTATCAATGGAAGTCTCAATAAGCTCGCTTCGCCTTAAGGTTGCATAACAATGAGCGTTTGCTCAATTAAGCTTTTTAGTTCTTCTATGTCTGAAGCTATTTCTGTTAAATCACCTTGTTTGGCTTTATTTTCAATAGATGACGCTTTTTCTCGAATAGCATCAGCCCCTACATCCCCTGATACACCCTTCATCGCATGACTTGAAAATTTAACTGCATCCACGTCTAACTCAGTTGCGGCTTTTTGTAAGGCTTCTTGTTTCTGTGTTATTTGAGCTAAAAACATTTCCACAATGCGGTTTAGTAACCCTTCGTTACCCCCAAGCCTGCTTAGAGCAGCATCTTTATTCCATAATTGTTCTTTTGGAAGCGCCTTATGCGTATGTAACGTATCCATTCTTATCACCAAGCAATTAGTACAGGGTTTAATAGTATGTTAATTGTGCGTCACCTAAAGTATTGCAGTCAATGAGTTATCATTTTTGATGCGCTTTTAGTATCTGAATTAGACTAAAGGTTAATGTTTTTTTGCGTATGTCGGACGATACTACATAAGGAGTTTATAATGTAGTGTGGTATTTCTCATGGAATATGAGACACAGAAAGTAGTCATCATTGACGATGAACCAACAACCCTGACGTTATTGCGAAATGCCGTAGCGTCTCTAGCAGAAGTGGTTACGGTCTCACAAAGCGCGACAGCATTCTCTGTCATACAGTCACATCAGCCTGACTTGATAGTCTTAGATATAAGCATGCCTGAGCTCTCTGGCTTTGATGTGTGTAAGCAACTCAAAGCATGTTCAAGTACCGCTTCAATTCCTGTTATCTTCGTTACCTCTCATAGCGACGCTGAAAACGAACACAACGCCTTGTCGCTCGGTGCGATAGACTTTATCTCAAAGCCTATCGATATAGAAATGTGTCGAATGAGGGTCAGGAACCATCTCACGCTTCAATCTCAAAAAGACTTATTGAAGAAAGTTAACCAAGAGCTCGAGGCGGAAAAAAAACAACTAGCCATAACATTGAAATCCATAGCTGATGGTGTAATTTCAATTAACGCTGCGGGTGATATCACATTCATAAACCCCGTGGCACAAAGGCTTACCGGATACAGTGTGCAGGATGCTTTAGGCAAGCCTATTGATGAAGTAATGAATCTGCGCGATGCATCAAGCCGTGAACCACTGTTAAACCCCGCTCTTTACGCGCTAGAGGTGAAACGCCCTGTGGCAATGTCGTATAACGCAACCCTTGTCAGTAAGCACAAGCAAATTTTTAGGGTTGAAGATACGGCATCTCCAATTGTGGACGATGAAGGTAATATTAATGGGGCTGTTATGGTTTTTCAGGATGTCTCTGAAGCCGTAGAAATGGCGGTGAAGATGACGCATTTAACCAACCATGATCAGCTTACAGGTTTGCCTAACCGTGTGTTACTTCACGACCGCATCGTCCAGGCTATAGCGCGAAGTTTTACTAGTAAGCAAAGCATCGCGCTACTGCTAATAGACATCGATAACTTTAAATACCTCAACGATAGCCTAGGGCATCAGGTCGGTGATTTTGTCATATCGACGGTAGCAAAGCGTCTTGCAGACACGCTAGGGCACAGCGCGACCCTGGCACGTGTAGGCGGTGACGAGTTTGCTTGTCTTTTATCAGATATAGGCTCTGGATTTAGTGCAGATAGTATTGCCATGGCTTGTCTGCAGGCAGGTAGAGTACCTATAGAGATAGATGGAAAGTCTCATAGGTTGAGCCTAAGCATAGGAATAAGCCTGTACCCACAGGATGCAGTGAACGCAGAGGAAATGATGCGCCATGCTGATTCCGCAATGTATCGGTCGAAATCAAAAGGCAAAGACACGTTCAGCTTTTTCTCAAAAGACTTACAACATGCTATGCATCATAGGGTCGAAATGGAGATTAAGCTTAGACAGGCAATTGAAAACAACAGTTTAGCGATCTATCTTCAGCCAAAATACGACTTTAATAGCGGCGAAGTATTCAGCGCTGAAAGTTTAGTTAGAATGTTCGATGAAAACGGCAATGTAATAGGACCTGACGAATTCATTCCCCTCGCCGAAGAAACCGGACTTATACACCAGCTCGGTAAACAGGTGCTTCGGAAAAGTTGTGAGTTCATTGCTCGTTGTAATGAACGAGGCAAGCACTTTAAAGTAGCGGTGAACGTGGCTGCCAAACAGCTAGCAAACCCCGGGTTTGCGGATGAAGTTGCAGAAATCATTCACGCAACGGGCATTGAAGCCAGTTCAATAGAGCTTGAAGTGACAGAGTCGGCGCTAATGCACGATTTTGAGCAAACACGTGATATCCTCAACAAGTTGACGTCGCTAGGTGTCACTTTAGCTCTTGATGATTTCGGAACGGGTTATTCAAGTTTATCTTATCTACGTCAATTTCCTCTGAACGTGCTAAAAATAGACCGGTCCTTTGTTATTGATATGGATAAGGAGCAGCAAGCTCACGATATTGTCACCGCTATCGTACATTTAGCTTTAAGCTTGGAGCTGACTATCGTAGCAGAGGGCATAGAAACCCAATCACACTTTAATGAGTTAAAAGCGCTAGGCTGTCATCAGGGGCAAGGCTATTTTATGTGTCGTCCCATAGCCATTGACGATTTTTTTGCGCAATTTATTGGTAATGAAGAAGTCGCCTGATTGAAGGCGGCTATCTTATTTATTTCCATTCATCGCTTGTTAGGTGTTTTTCCTAATACCTATAGCGTATCTAAAGTTAACCTTTTCAATATACATCTTCCTTTTAGGTGTTAGACTGTATAGCAACGCTATAATTATTAAAAAAGCCATATATTACAATGCTAGAGCGCTTGTTCCGCTAGCAGTTCGCATTAGAAAAAACAATGGACAGAAAAGAAATTAAACCCTACTCACAGTGCAATGTACTTATTGTCGACGATGAGCCAATGAGTCGAATGCTATTACAGTCGATACTTGAAGCAGAGTTTCATTGCACAACGGTCGAATCTGGCAGCGCTGCTATTTCCTACTGTGCCGAATCGCTACCCGATCTGGTTTTACTTGACATGAATATGCCTGATATAGGTGGTCTTGAGGTGTGTGCAACACTAAAAGCGACTCCAGAAACCAAAGATATTCCAGTTATATTCGTCACATCTACCATGGATATTGAGAGTGAAAACGCGTGCTGGGAAGTAGGTGCATCTGACTTTGTGATGAAACCAGTAAACGCGTCAACGCTAACTCACCGAGTGAAAACACATCTTCAAAACAAGCTGCGTACCGAGTTCCTTGAAATGATGACATTTCACGACCAGCTTACTGGACTTTACAATAGAATGTACCTGACCAAGGAAATTCCTTTATTGGTAAAGCAGGTAGCCAGAGACAAGGGGTCGGTAGGGGCAATAATGATCGATATCGATTATTTCAAACTCTTTAACGATACCTATGGACACCTTGAAGGTGACTTGTGTCTTCAAAAAGTGGCGAAAATAGTCTCTGATACCGTGAAAAGACCTAAAGATGCTGTGATACGCTTCGGCGGTGAAGAGTTTTTAGTTATTCTTCCTTATAACGACTATAAAGGTACTAAGCTTGTGGCAAACCAGTTAGTAACTGCTGTGGCCGAAGCGAAAATACCCCACGGCAAAGGCATTCAAAATCGGGTTTCTATCAGCGCAGGTTTTGCGGTTTGGAAAGCAACGGAAGTTGTTCAAGACAACATTGCAGCCTTAATTGAAGACGCTGATGTCTCGTTATTTGAAGCTAAAGAATTAGGCCGAAATCAAGCAAAAGGTTAAATATAGGTAAGGCCGTAAACTATCCTATTGTTTAATGTCGCAAGTCTTGCTTGCACGCTATCATCAAATGTAATGACGTACTATTCCCAAAATTTTTGATAGCAGCGGATAGTACCACTCTGGTACACGTTTGAGGCTTAGGTAAAGAGCAATGGTTTATTTCGACGAGCAATCGAGTTTGAATGTGAAGCTGGAAGAGCAGCTAAAAGCATCGCTAACTCAGTTACTACAGCGTGGTTGTGACTCGCTTGGGATTTTCCAAGCGCTGCTATTGCACCTCGAAGAGGATACCGTCAACATCCTAGTCAAAGCCTCATCTGCTTACCCTCCCAGTTTTAAATCTATACCTTCGTTCGCAAACTGCACGCCAGTGGACAATTGTTTTCCCGTAAGCAGTGCTAAGTGTTCTCTAGCATTTAAGCAGTGGTTTACCACCTATTTCAGCGCGGAAAAATACATTAGGGGCCAGGTTCAAAAGCTCGATGGCGGATACGTCTGTTTAGTGTTCATCAATGCATGCCCAGACCAGCCAAGTAACTTGGATAAAGTGGCGTTGCTCGACGAGTGGTTGTCCGTTACTTTGAACAAGTTTCATATAGAAAAAGCTGAATCAACGCAAAACACGCTGTATGAAAAACTACAAAACGTAGCGAATGTTGGTACGTGGGAAGTCGACCTTATTACCAACGAGTTAACCTGGTCATCCCAAACTCGTTTAATACACGAGGTGGACGATAGCTACATGCCTACGCTAGATACGGCAATCAGCTTCTATAAAGAAGGGTTTGATAGAAATGAAATAAGCCGTATTGTTTCTCACACTATCGAGACCGGTGAGCCATGGAGCGCAACCCTCGAACTTATCACTGCAAAAGGTAATTCGGTGTGGATAGAAACCCACGGTATGGCAGAGATGAAGCATGGGAAGTGCATTCGCTTGTTTGGAACGTGTCAAAATGTGAATAAATCGGTTCAACTCAGGTTAGAGTTGGATGCGCGACGCAAAGAGGCAGAAGCCGCCTCGAAAGAGCGCGGTATGTTGCTATCTAGAATCAGCCACGAGCTAAAAACGCCCTTGAACGGCATCACCGGCATGCTTCAAGCTATAAAGTTTGAAACGAAAGACAACGTAAGAATTAGAAAAGCTGACATTGCGCTACACAGCGCCGATCGTTTGTTATCGCTTATAAACGATGTGCTTGATTATACATCAATTATCAACGGGGAATTTAGCCTAAAACACAGCGATTTTTGCGTTCGCTCCTTGTGCGAAGACATTGTCGATGTGTTTAAAACTAAATGTGCTGAAAAAGGCGTGCGGCTTTACGCTGTGCTGTCTTTTGACGAAAAGACCTATGTACATGGCGATGCCGCAAGAATAAGTCAGGTAATAACTAACTTGTTGTCGAATGCCGTAAAGTTCACTGCTAAAGGCTATATTTCAGTGCAGGTTACGCTAAAACATCAAGGTGAGGTTCCCATTCTACTTGCTTCAGTTGAAGACACTGGCGTAGGCATGAGCGATGATATTTTGTCACGGATTTTCAGGCCGTTTCAGAATGATACCGGCAGCGCGTCAGAAGAGCTAAACGGCAACGGGTTAGGTTTATCTATAGTAAACCAACTCGTTGACAAAATGGGCGGTGAGCTTGAAGCGCGCTCAAGTGTGGGTAAGGGAACCTGTTTTGACGTGGCTATACCCATTGAAATGGCGTCATTAAATGAAAAAGCCACTGGCGATGTGGAATTGTCCTCTGAGCTTTTAAGTGTACCTTTAAACATATTAGTAGTGGACGATAACGACATAAATCGCCTGGTTTTAGGTTCTATGCTAGAAAAGTTTAATTACCTACCCGATGAAGCGGAAAACGGAGAAGTCGCAGTACAAATGGCAAGAGCCAAAAAGTACGATATCATTTTTATGGACTGTGCTATGCCGGTATTAGATGGCGTAAGTGCAACGAAAATAATACTTCAAGAAAACCTAATGCCTAAGCACGGCCGAATTATTGCGGTTACCGCTAACACGACAGCCGAAGATAAAGCTAGCTGCAGCGACGCGGGAATGCAGGACTTTCTGGCAAAGCCCGTTGTGCAAAATGATGTAACGTTACAGCTTAAGATAGCGCTAGATGCAAAATCAGTAGCAGCTTAAGGGCTTTGCACCTTAATTAAAGTGCAAAGCCCAGTGTTTATTAAAGTTACAAATATCGCTAACAATACATGCGGCGACAGTATTGGGTAACTTTGGCTGTGAAGCGCAAAATGATGACTGTTGTTTTTCTATCATTTAACGCTAGGGGGGGTATCTTTTACTGAATCCCAATTCTCAGTGATATAGTCGACAACACGGGATCCCACGTTATACGCGGCTTCAATAGCGGCATTCATTGCTGCATAACCTTCCCCCGAGCTTTCAAGTTTCAAATTTTCTGATGCACTTAGCGACGGTGGCTGCATAGTGAAATTACTCGCGGTTCTTAAAATCATTATGCGTTTTTTATCTACCAAACCGGCATTATCTAAATAAGACAAACTTTGAAGCGTAGCCGAGTCTTCCATGCCCGATGTCACGAAGTTGCCCTTGTTTTTGGTCCAATATGCTACCCAATCATTCGCCCATGTATTTAGTTTCTCTCCATGCCAGAAAGTAGACGCAGATAGATGGGCGCCCATAGACACATTGGGAAGTCCCCTTGCATTAGGTGAGTGAGTGTATTTTGCCCGTAACGCATCCATTGCATCGTTATTTGAAAGTTTGGTGTCTTTGGTCAGTGAATAGGCCCATTTTGCCAAAGGAAGGTTAAGCGGGTAAACCTCGCCGTTCGGGCTATTATTCACATCCACTGATTCGGCATTGTCATAAGGTGCGTGGGTGAAAAGGGGAAAGTAACCTGTACTCCACGCCGAAGGAATTTCTCTTGCGTCAATGTGATGTGCTAGGTCACCATCTACAACATAATCGGTCCAAATAGCGCTGCCAATAGTGTTATCGGCGGGGTCGACGCCTGCAATACCAGCTACCAGCCAGTAGGCCTTTGACAAATCAAAGCGAGGGTCGAGCCCTAGAGCCATTATTGCCGCAGAAGCACGCGCAATGCCCATGCCAGTCACAATGCCAATAACGCCCGTTTCTGGGTTTGCGTAAATGTCGTGAAAGCCGTGGGGCAGAGGGTATTTCGTTGTGAGTTTTTGACGGGCTTTCCACAACTGAAATTCGCCGGGTGCGTCACCCTCGTCATCACCAATTTCAAACATACTCACCACTACAACCTTCACTTCCATAGGTGGTTCTTCTTCACTAGCGTATGCATTGACTGAGAGTGTGCTTATCACAACGCCTTTAAACACTGCTAGTGCAAATGATTTGCTTAAAGCAGAATTACTGCGGTGTTTAGCAATATGGAAAAGCGCGCGTTGTGCAAAATGTCGAATGAATAGGGCTAAAGACATAAAATACTCCTAAAAAAAAGAGCCCAGGGTTAGAAAACTGAGCTCTTAATTTAACGTGATTTAGTAAATGATGCAGTTAACCTTCCACGTTTGATGGAAAGCGTGACATCATTCACAGGCTAAGCATACTTAGAATGAGTAAGTAACTTTAGCATTAAAGTGACGCGGTAGTTCAGGAAGAACGATTTGGCTACCGAATAGATCAGGGAAGTTAGAACGGAAATAACGTTCATCAGTTAGGTTTTTAACGGTTAAGTTAAATGACCAGTCTTCAGCCTGATAAGATAAGCCAGCATTCACTAGCGTGTAAGCCGGTAGCGTTACAGCAGCAGAGAAACCTGATGCTACTTCTTCAACATCTACCACGCTTACGTTAGCCGCATAACCATTTTGGAAATCGTAAGTCGCAGTTAGCGTATAGATGTTTTCAGGGATACCTGCTTTACGTCCATCTGTATTATTAAAGCCTTCACCGATAAGGTTAAGACCAATCACGTTACCACCGAAGATTAATGAAGGATCTTCAAGGTTCACTAAGTCTTCAGCACCCAAGAAACCAAACTGGTTACCATTTTCAAGCGCTGTAAGGTTAATTACCTTAATGTTGGTGTAACCTGCAGATACAACAAGGTTGTCGTTTACTACCCAACGAAGTTCAAACTCAGTACCTTTGTTGTTGGTGGTATTATTAGTTACCGTGTTTTGCGCGTTAAAATCGGTACGCTCTTGCTCAAACGATGAAAGTGCAAAATACAGTGTATCTTCTAACAAAGAACCTTTAATACCAAACTCAAGAAGTTCAGAGGTATCGAATGCGCTGCCGTCGCCTAGTTGGCTAACGCCAATCTCCGCACCTTGACCTGCTACAAGTGTGGCTTGTTCTGCCGCAGTTACGTAAGGAATAAGGCCAAATTCGAATTCGTATGAAAGGCTGGCGTTCCAAGACCACCCGTCTACCGTTTCTTCAGCATACTCTGGTGTTTCATCGCCTGTTGCACCTAACAGAAGGTCGGTACGTGAAGTACTTTCAATATCAATAGTGTCGTAACGCAAGCCTAACACTAGGTTTAAGCCCCAATCCCAAGTTAAGTCTGTCATTGCAGCAATACCTAGGTCTAGGTAGTTACCCACGTCATAGTTATCGTAGTTTTTACCTGAGCGGGTAGACAATAAACGACGATCCAGTGCTGATGATGGCATGGTTAGGTCGCGACGGTTGAAATATTCAAACGTGAAATCATCGCCGTGTTCGAAGTCGGTATAACGAACAGATGGCGAGAATTGAAACTGTGCAAGCAGGCCATCGTTTTCATATTCGGTAGCGAAAATTAGCTTGTCTTCAACAACCCAGCTGTCGTGGAACTGTGAGAAACCGTAGGCATTTTCATTGATGTTGTCGTATGCATCATAGAAAAGTTGGTTGCGGATTTCCCAGTTATCTGTGTAGTAAATCGTGTCGAAATACAGTGTAATAGCTTCGTTGCCAAGCTGATCATCAGGCGCTACCAGTACTTGGTTTCCACTAAGCGTTGTGGTTCCAACGTTTTCTAGTTGCATTAACGCTGTGGCTTCATCATCCGTAAAGCTAGACGCTGGAACATAGAAGAAGCTCTCGCCGGCAATGTTTACCGCAGCGTATTCTTCGTGGCTAATTTGGCCGTCGCCATCAGTGTCTAGAGGCTGTGCTGTACCTGTAATATAAGTACCGTCGTCAACTAGCTCTTGGGTGAGACGGTTCCAACCAGCAACTTGGTTGCCGTCATAGTCGTGGTACATACCACCGAATTCGAAGCGAAGGTTGTCGGTAATATCAATGTTAAATGATGCTTGTAATACCGTTTGGTCAGTTTGCGTATTGTCGTAATAGCTGTCTGAATTTTCTAGCTCGCCGTATATGTAGTAACCCATCTCTTTGCCAGCGACGCTAGTCGGGCCGCCAACTTCTGCGGTTAAGATGCTTTTATCCCAAGAACCAGTGGTGTAAGACAATGCACCCGTTGGGGCATCTAGATACTGGCCGCCAGAAGCGCGTGCAGATTTAGGGTTAAAGTTTAGATAACCACCAATTTTAGATGGGCCATAAATAGGTGATGCAGGACCACGTACAATGTCGATACGGCTTGAAGCACCGATAGGTGTAGGGTAGTTACCCGGGTTATCTAAGCGCTTAACGCCACGGAAGTATGTTTCACCTGGCGTACCACGTACGTCAAGTGAGCCTGCAACACCAAAGAAAGACTGGGTGAACGTACCTGGCGCAAATGCTACTAATTCATCAATATCAGAAACGTTAAAACGCTCCATTTGCTCTTGAGAAATAGTGGATGCTGAGCGCGGTGTTTCAAGAATAGATTTACCAAAGCCAAATACCGACTCGACGTCTTGACCGGGCAAGCTGCCTAGTGACCCAGTTACCTGAATCTTTTCGACATCTTTTTCTTGTACCTCTGTCTCTTCTTGTGCAAATGCTTGAGATGACAATGCTACCGCCGTTGTCATCGCTAAGGCTTTTGCTAGAGGAGATAATGCGAATGTAGTGTTTTTCATGGTTTCCTCATTATTTTTAGTTGCCCTTTTTTAGGGCTTTATCAACGCACTATTTCTATTGCGCCTTGCTGTATGCAAGAGGTTTAGCAGGATGAGTGCCAACTTCCTAACCAGTTGGTCAACTTTTAATCTGCTCTTAAGTTGCTGAATTATATGGATTTAAAAATATAATGTTGTTCTTATGTTGTTATTATTGTGTTAACGAATAAGGTTTTTCTTATTTTTGCACCTTCGCAGTGATTTCTACCGTGGTTTTGCACTATAAAGAGCAGGGCGCAGCACTTGGCGCTGCTTTATACCTAATATCGCTTTATGGGGTGAAGTTGCTGAGTTGCTGCGATTCTCTTTAGTACGCTTTCTTACCTCAGGGGAAGCGGTTTTGACCGAGTCGTCCAAAGCTTCACTCGCATTACTTTCTGTAAGTTGATTGACGGTGGTTGCCAAAGCTTCTGACTTATCACTAGCGCCTTTTTTCCCGGGTAACGTTAAATCTAAAATAACCGCTGTAAGTCCTGCTGACGTAACAGGGGAAAGAAGAATATTTTCAAGCCAGTTAGGTAGTTCGGCCAAGGCTTCGGGTACCATCATTACCCCAATTGCCATACCAAGGGCACAAGCCGTAACCAAACTGCTGCGTCTATCCAACGCATAGCTGGCAAGAAGTTTAAGGCCGCCTACTGCAACCATGGCAAACATCACTAATGTTGCGCCGCCTAAAACAGGCTTAGGGATAGCCTGCAGCACACCACCAACAATTGGAAAGCAGCCAATAAGAACAAACAGAGCAGCAACAAAGAAGCCCACTTTGCGACTTGCGATACCAGTTAGCTGAATAACTCCATTATTTTGACCAAAGGTAGTGTTCGGAAACGTATTAAACATACCGGCCAGTAGCGAATTTACGCCGTCGCCTAAAATACCGCCCTTTACTCGGGCTAAGTAAACCGGGCCGCTTACGGGTTGCTTACAGAAAAGGCTATTGGCCGTTAGATCGCCCGCTGTTTCTATAGCGCTGAATAAGTAAATTAGCGCAATAGGTAAAAACAAATTGATATCAAATGAGATGCCAAATGCAAACGGCGTAGGAATAGCGACAATAGATAAAGAGGCAAGGCCGCTAAAATCAAGACCTTTTGTAAACCCAACATAAGTTGCACCAATGGCCATGCCAATAAAAATAGCACTCAAGCGTAGCCAATGATTGTGAGATGCGTTTAAAAATACAATAACAAGCAACACGCCAAGACCTACCGCTAGGTTGTCAGTACTCGCAAAGTCCGCAGCATGAAAACCGCCTGCAAGGTCGGTCATGCCCACGTTAATTAAACTAAGCCCTATGGCCGTGATCACAATGCCAGTAGTTAAAGGGGTAATGATGCGTTTAAGTTTATCTACAAATAGACTGAACACTACCTCAACAAGCGCACCTGCCATGGTGAGGCCAAACAACAGTGCTAAGATATCTTCGGGCGTACCGCCATTTGCTTTAACTTGGTTTCCCGCCAGAATTAGCGCGCTAATAAACGCAAAGCTGGTACCTTGAATGGCTACCAACCCGCTACCTACCGGCCCAATACGCTTTGTTTGTATTGCAGTACCTAGGCCACTAACAAACAGTGCCATGCTGATAAGGTAAGGTGTATATTCGGTAAGACCTAGTGTTGATGTGACAATGAGTGTTGGTGTAATAACGCCAACAAAGCTGGCTAATAAGTGCTGGAACGCCGCGGTAAGAGAAGGAAGAAATGCCGGGCTATCGTGAAGGTCGTAAAGTAATTCGCTGTGATTTGAAGACATGAGCAATATTTCTTAATAACAGTTGCTCAATGACTGCAAGATATTGACCAATTGGTCTGCTAGTGATGGCTGTTGTATCACACTGTTTTTAATAGTTAATTTTTGATTCTTATATCTTGATGGATAAGAGTGATGAATGGATAAGCCCCAATTTGGTGCTTAAACAAAAAAATGCGCTAAATTAGCGCATTTTTTCATGAAAGATTTGAAGGTTTAATTTAAAGCGTAACACCTTCATCTAGCGTGACAAAAATTGAGTGACGTACTTCATTGTACATCGCGCGAGAGCAGTGACCTTCACCCTCGGTATCTTCTAACAGCAGTACATCGCCCGCACCAAATACATGGCGCTCTCCGTTTGATACTGTAAATTCGGCACGACCTTTTATAATGAAAAGAAGTTGTCGTGCAGGGGCAGGGTGCCATTTGAAGTCATAGTCGGCAGGTGTCTCGCGAAAGATAATTTTATCTGCACCAAATTTCTCTGAAAGCATACCGATAGGACCGCCGTCTTTTAGCGCTATTTCGACCTCGCCAAAGTGGCTTTTGCCCGCTTCATCGTTGTAAATCCTTGTTATTTTCATTATCGACCCTTGTTTAAGACTGTACTGATTTGAACATTACGCGTGCTTGAGTTTGCTTATGGTTTTATAAAGCACCGACAAACTGGCAGCCACATCCTCATGGGTAATAGACTCAGCTGGGTGATGGCTTATGCCACCCTTACAGCGTGTGAATAGCATGGCTACAGGGCAAATATCTGCTATAGCCATGGCATCATGACCCGCTCCTGAAGCAAGAATTCGTGGTGCTATACCGCTTTCTTGAACACCGCGAACAAGTGCTTGCTTTAACTGACTATCGCAATGTACCGCAGGCGCACTATGGGTTTGCTCGCGGGTGAGAGTTAACTGCCTAGCCTGCGCAATGTCATCAAATTTTTGCAATATTTCTGCCAATACTGAATCGCGTAAATCATCATCCTCGCTTCTAATATCAAGGGAGAATCGCGTGCGCCCAGATATTACGTTTACGCCGTTCGGCGCATTCTCAATTTTACCTACGGTGGCCACAACCCCCGGGCGTTGTAGGCTTATGCTTTCTACCGCTAGTAACATTTCTGCACTTGCGCATAGGGCGTCACGACGCATAGACATAGGCACAGTACCGGCGTGTCCAGCCATTCCTTCTACGGTAAAGTTAAAACGCTTGGCACCTGCAATAGCACTTACGACACCTACAGGCAGGTTTTCT
Organism: Alteromonas sp. PRIM-21; assembly: GCF_027563165.1. Taxonomy (NCBI): domain Bacteria; kingdom Pseudomonadati; phylum Pseudomonadota; class Gammaproteobacteria; order Alteromonadales; family Alteromonadaceae; genus Alteromonas; species Alteromonas sp. PRIM-21. The sequence continues at coordinate 648,274 of NZ_JADOEK010000001.1, forward strand.
TGCTCTAAAACAGGGCCTTGTTCAATATGAAGCTCTAAATAGCCCAGAATATCAGTGGGGGAAATAGCCGCGCTGTTAACCGCATCGAAACTAAGCCCAAAGTTAGCCATGGCTTGCTCTAGGCTTACACCGTTTTCATCTTTTAAGTGACGCCACTGCTCTTGCCATTTGCCAGTTAGCGCCCGGCTGCCTAATAGCGTGGTGCCAAAACGCGTGCCTTCTTCATCACAAAAGCCTACAATATCTATGTGGAACGGGAACTTAGTTTGTGTGCCGTCAAACATAGCAACCATTGAGATAGCAGCAACTACGCCCAGCATTCCGTCGTACTTTCCGCCGTTAGGAACGGTGTCGAGATGACTTCCTAGAATTAATCGCGGTGCATTGGGCACACTGGAGGTATAGCGTCCCCAAATGTTGCCAACGGCATCTTGCCAAGTGGTCATGCCCGCCTCAATCATCCAGCCAGACGCCAGTTGGTTGGCAAGCTTGTGCTGCTCGGTTAAATAGCGTCTGTCTAGGCAAGTGGGGTCTTGGCTTAAGGTGCCTAGCGTTTCGCACCTTGCCATAACCTGGGTCGCTAGTTCAGTAAATTCTACGAATTCACCCATTCGCAACTCCCGTTGCTTTAGCCTCAGCATAAACGCTAAGTGCAGCGTCTACCCCTTTACCCGCAGGTAGCGCAAACCCTTGCATGCGAAGTACGGTTTCAAGCGACTGGAGTGTATGCAGTACGGCATCTTCTCTGGCGTTGTACCCCATTGTACCAATGCGCCAAATCTTACCTTTTAAAGGCCCAAAGCTGGTGCCAATTTCGATATTAAAGCGCAGCAGTAGGGTTTCGCGTACTTCTTCACCGTGAACACCGTCGGGAATATGAACACCAACCACGTTGTACATTTTGTGCTTAAGGTCGCCAAATGGTTTAAGCCCCATAGCTTGTATACCGGCAAGCATGGCGTCACCAGCCACTTTATGACGTGCAATAACGTTTTGATGACCTTCCTCTAAATGCACACGTGCACATTCCCGAGCGCAATAAAGCATAGTGGCCGCTTCGGTATGGTGGTTTAAGCGCTCTTCGCCCCAATAATCCATGATCATAGGTAAATCGAAGTAGTTAGAGCGAATTTTAGGGCCGCGCGCCGCCTCGTGATGGGCATCGCGAATACCGGCTTCAACGTGATGACGAGTACGTACGGTTTTAACAAACTTGTCGCTAAGAGTGATAGGCGCACTGCCCGACGGACCACCCAAACACTTTTGAAGGCCAACCGATACTGCGTCTAATTTCCATGCATCAACATCCAGTGGGTTTCCACCTACTGACGCGGTTGCATCGCAGTAAAACAAGACGTCATTCGCCTCACAAATGGCGCCAATATGCTCAAGCGGTTGAAGCATAGTGGTAGAGGTATCGCCTTGTACTATGGCAAGCAGCTTGGGCTTCACCTCTTTTATAGCCGCTTCTATTTGCTCAGGCGTAAATACTTCACCCCAAGGCACTTCAATGGTGTGTACTTTAGCGTCGGCACGCTCTGCAATTTCAGCAAGTAAATGGCCGAAGCGCCCGAAGATAGGCACAAGGACTTTGTCGCCTGGCTCTATTGCCGATACCAAAACCGCTTCGATACCCGCGCGCGACGTACCGTCGACCAAAAAGGTTTGCTGGTTTTGGGTATTAAACACATCGCGATAAAGCTGCATTGTCTCATTCATATAGCCTGTCATTACCGGGTCGTACTGGCCCACTAATTGAGTAGACATCGCGCTTAACACACGTGGATAGCAGTTAATAGGGCCAGGGCCCATTAACAAACGAGGTGGAGGATTAAGTGGTGCGAAAGTTCCTGTAGACGCTTCTTTAGACATGTGGGCACTCCTAGATAAGCACTTGCGCTAGCATGCGCAAGCCAGTGATGATGAGAACAACGGCGAAGATTTTTTTAAGTAAACCAGCGTCTAGCTTGTTGGCAATGGTCGCGCCGACTGGTGCAAATAAAACCGTTAGCGGAACAATGCACGCAAAACCTAGCAAGTTTACATAGCCGTATGTTGCGAAGGGGGCGTCAGCAGGTGTGGTTCCTACGAATAACAATGTAAGTGCTGCGGGTAGCGAAATAATTAAGCCGACCGCCGCAGCAGTTCCCACAGCTTTGTGCGCTGGGTAATTACAAAAAGTGAGTGTAGGCACGGTTAGCGTACCGCCGCCAATACCCACCATAGAGCTAAATAAACCAATACACGTTGCCATTACTGACTGACCTGCACGGCCCGGTAGCCCTTTAAATAGCGCATCTTTTTTGCCAATAAGCATATTGATGGCAGATAAGGTTGCGATAACGCCGAACAACAGGGTCAAGAACGTTGGGTTAACCACGGTTACCGCATAGCTTCCCGCAAGTACCCCAATTAGAATAAATACTGCCCATGCTTTTAGCAGCGCAAAGTCGACGTTGCCTTTACTGTGGTGAGCGCGAATAGAGCTAACTGAAGTAGGGACGATAGTCGCAAGCGACGTGGCCGTGGCAATAACCATGGCACTTTCAGGCGACACGCCAAGTGCTTGGAAAAGAAAAAATAGTACCGGCACAATAACAATACCGCCACCTACGCCAAGCATACCTGCTAGTATGCCGGCAAATACGCCCGTTCCCGCGAGCGATAATATAACCGTGAGGTTATCCATTAAAAACTGCATGTGATTTCTATCTCTTTAACAATTGCTATTTAAATACTTTGTATGCGTTAAGCTGTTTAAGAAGCGTCTTTGCAGACGCTTCACAGTAAACGGGGTTGCGAAGCGAAGGTTTTAAAACAAACCTAGCGATGACCGAAGTAAGCTTTGCCGTCACTTCGTGGGTCGCTCGCGCCGCTAACCGAGCCCTCTGTGTCGCGAATAATGGCACCCGCGTGGCCCATAAGTTCGTTGCAAGGGTCTACCGTTACCATATCGTGCCCCCTTGCCAGTAAGCTCTCGCCCACGTATTCAACTAAATCACGCTCTGCCTTTAAGTTGTGGCTTTGATCGCCCCAGGTTCTGCCAAGTAACCATCGACCAAGGGAAATCGCTTTGTCGATAGGCTGTCCGTGGTAAATATGGCGGGCAAATAGCGCGGCTTGGGTTTGAGGTTGACCCTCACCACCCATGGTGCCGTAACTCATACGGCGTCCGTCGATAAGCTCGGCAAACGCAGGGTTTAAGGTATGGAACGGCTTTAAGCCAGGCGCTAAATATTGGTTACTGTTTGAGTCTAGCGAGAACGAAGTGCCTCGGTTATTCCATACAATGCCGGTTTGTGGGCTAACTATGCCTGAACCAAACTCCCAATAAAGAGATTGTATGTAGCTCACCATGCGACCTTCTGAGTCGCAGCAGCCCATCCATATGGTATCGCCATGCTTGGCTTCGTGTGGCCACGGCAATGCTTTATCTAGTGAAATGTTTTTCACCATTTCATCAAGTGCGTCGTCACTTAACAGGCTTTGTAAATTTACCGGGGTACGAGACGGGTCGGTTACATTCGCGTTACGGGCAATGAAAGCTTGTTTGGTACATTCAATAAGTAAATGCACCATATCTGCATCGGTATTGCCTAAATGCTGAACCTTGTCATAAAGTGCCAAGATAATAAGCGAGGCTATACCTTGCGTTGGTGCAGGTAGGTTATAAAGCTTGCCTTTGCTGGTAGATACTGACAATGGCTCAACAATCGTTGCTTTGTAATTGTTGAAATCTTCAAGGCGAATAGGCGAGCCAGCCGCTTCTAAGTCTTCAGCCAGTTTTGCCGCTAATTCACCATGGTAAAAATCATCAAGCCCTTTATCTGCCAAATGCTTTAAGGTTTCTGACAGCTTTGTCAGCTTTAAAATTTTGCCTTTTTTAAGCGCCTTGCCTTTAATTAAAAATTGCGCGAAGTTTTCATCAGCGCTTAGCTCGTCAAAGGTCTTGTTACTGGCATCAACTAAACTTTGAGTAACTTCAATACCCCAGTTAGCTTGGCTTATCGCCGTATCAAACAACGTGGTTAGTGGTAAACCGCTTTGCCATTCATGGCTTATATCTAGGGCAGCTTTCCAACCGGCCACTGCGCCGGCCATGGTCAATGCAGACTTGCCGCCTCTGCTTGGTATGGCATCGCTACCTTCGTAAAATGCGGGTGTTGCGCCTTTTGCTGCTACGCCTGATGCATCGATACCAATAGGCTTTTTGCCCGGCTCACTGATGAGCCAAAATCCGTCACCGCCCATGCCGTTCATATGTGGGTATTCAACGGCAATAGAGGCTGCAGCGGCTACCATAGCTTCAATAGCGGTACCGCCTTTTTCTAGTATGTTTAAGCCCACTTGTGATGCTGCGAAGTGAGGGGCTGTAAACGCAATATTAGGTTTTTCACTCATAATTATTTCCTTCAAAAACTCAGCAACCACGCCATTGTGTTTAGCCCTAGTTAGTCAATAGCTAGGTAAACAGACGTGTTGTCTCGTCTTACTTCCGTTTCTTCTTTCAACTTAAATGCGATAGCGCGCTCTGTGCTTTACTTTAGTGCGGCATAACCGTCACTTAAATGAAGTTAAACAGATACTTTGCGCGCTTTACATCTTTAGCGAGTGGTTAGCGTTTTAGCTAACGCGAGAAGTGCAAGATCGTTGCCTTTTTTACCCACAAGCGATAAACCGCATGGGGCATTGTGTAGGGTGAACAACGGTAAATGAAGCTGGGGTAAACCAGCAAGCCCTGCTACTGCCGTAAGCGCGAGCAGAGCGTTTCTATCATTTGCCAGAGTCGTATCATCGGCGTCACATCGAGGTGCAACACCAGGTGTTGTGGGAATAACCAAAACATCTATTTCTCCAAATAGCCTAGTTAAATGGTTTCTTACCACAGTTTGCTGCGCTTTAGCTTGTTCTACATCTTGTGTTGTTATGGTTTTACACCAATCTAAGCGCAACATAATATCGTTAGCGATGTCGGGTTGAGTGTTTTCAATCCATTCGCCATGCTGCTGCCAAATTTCACTGCCTTGTAAAGTGCGAAATGTAGCGGCGGTTTGTAACTTGTTTAAATCAACTTGTGTTTCTGACAGCACAATACAATTATTGCTGTCTTCAAGAGTGTTAAGCCAGGTTTGGCAAAGCGATGTATGAGCGGTTTGCTCAAATAAGTGTGCGGCTATACCCAAGCGAGGTTCGTTAGGTATGTCACTTTGCGTAGCACTATCAAGACAAACATTGGCTACCTTTGACAGTGTATCTAAATCTCTCGTCATCCATCCCACAGTATCGAACGATGGTGCAAGGGCTACCATGTTGTCGCAAGCCACAGCGCCATGGGTGGTGCGAAGCCCCCATAAACCCTGATAGCTAGACGGTACGCGTATAGAGCCACCTGTATCTGTGCCGAGACCAATATCGGCAAGGTGTGCGCTGACCGCAACCGCAGAACCCGACGAAGAACCGCCAGGAATATGAGCTGGCGCTACCGGGTTCACAAGCGTTTCATAATGCTTATTTTGCCCGTGTAAGCTGTAGGCAAGTTCGTCAGTAATGGTTTTACCTTTAAACGCAGCACCTGCTTTAAGCATATTCGCTACACAGCTATTCGTACTTTTTGGTACGGGATGCGTTGCCAACCAATCTGGGTTGCCTGCTGCTGTTGGTAAACCTTCAATATCGAATAAATCTTTTACCGCAAGCCCTAAACCGCTTAGCGGTTTTTTAACATCGCACGCTTTTGTTGAATCTTCAGTTACCCCTTGGCTTGCCCGGTTATTTAAAGACGACATTTCGCCCTCACCGTTATTAATGCCATTAAAGGTTGTTTCTAAGTTTTCAATCGCCTGCGTGAACTTTGCATCACAGGGCTTTAGGACAAAAGGAGAGCTCACAGCGCGTTACTTATCAATTATTGTTTCTTTATTAGTCTTTCCTTCATGAAACAACTGTTTCACCATAAAGTCAAGAGAAACGATCGTTGCTTTTCGCTTCAATAGAAATAATTACTGAAAAGGTATAAAAGAAAACGTGAGCGAGAACGCAAAGGAAGGCACTGTTACAGCGGGTTACGGTTAAGCAGCCTTACCAAGCTGTGTACTATTCTCTGCGTTTTCTCTGGGCTATTTGAATGGGGTAAATAGCTTGGGATATGCGTAGTTGTGCCAGTTAGTAGCTAAAAGCCTTGAGGGTTTTCTTTCAGAAAGGCAGCTTCTTCGGCTGTAGATTCACGGCCTAACACTGAATTTCGGTGAGGGTAGCGTCCAAACCTTTCAATGACCGCCTGATGGCGTTTCTCAAAAGTGTATTCTTTCTCAAGCCCTTCTTGAGAGAAGAGTTCCAGCGCTACGTCGTGAATAGCTAACGACTCGCTATGCATAAAAGGCATGTACAGAAACGCCCGTTGTTGCGGGGTAAGCATTTTGTCAGCTTCTACACTTACCGCTTCTTGAGCCAATATCAGCGCTATACTGTCAGCACTAAATGCATCTGGCTGATTGCGATAAATATTTCGGGAAAATTGATCAAGAAGAATAATTTCGGCAAGCCTACCTGTGGCCGTAGCGCGCCAAGGCCAAAGTTCACCACGCACAGCCGCTGTGCGCAACGTAGAAAACCGTGAAGCAATGGTTTTATCTAATGCTGCATCTTCTTTAAACCATTGTTCAGGTGACAGTTCACCAAACCAAAAGTCTAGTACACCGTTAGCCTCTTCCATGACTACTCGCGTTTTATCCATATTCACCTCAACTACACGCTTACTGCAGTAAAATTAAAGTCATTAAGACTTATACTTCTTTTTATCGAAAAAGTTCCATTTTCGCTTGCGAAATCGTAATTGTGTGCTACGACCGCCTTTATAGTATTGCTTAAAAAGTGTTCTATGGGAAGGGTTAACGTTTAGGACTTTCTAGTTCATCCATCTGAATGTAGATATCAGTAATGGCATCTACACGGTCTGCGGCCTTGCTACCTAATGCGTCGTAGGTAAGGTTACACAGAGATGCGACTAAGCTCATAGGCGCGGCGTAGCTATCGAAAGGAGAGTCGCTGCCAATGTGGGTTACAAGCAGGTGGTCTACATCATTGCGATAACCTTGGCCTGTAGGGTCGGTTATTAGCACAGTTTTGCAGTGTTTTATGCTGTTTAAAACAAACTTGAACTGGCGGGTCCTACGACGGAAGCCGAAAAGTACCACTAGATCATTTTCTGTGAGGTCAATAAGATCTTCGCTAAGGGTCTGCCCAGGTTGGGGAAGTACGCGAACCGATGTCCTAATTTGCTTAAGCTGCTGTCTAAAATGAAGGGCGATTGGGTAAGCGTTGCGAAACCCAATTAAAGTAACCTGACCTGCTGAAGCAAGCAGTGTAGCTATATCTTTTAGTGCATCGGACGATGTACCGTCGAATGTATTAGCTAAATTTTTACTATCACTTTCATGCTGTAAAACACTGCTTGATGGGTTTACTACAGGCACGCCCTGCTCACGTAGTTGCACTAATGCGTCTTTGGCTTGTTGGTGCGACTCAAAGCCCAGCTGGCGAAAGAACCGACTTACCGTGGCTTTCGAAGTTCCTGTTTTTTCTGCAATGAATGAGGTGGACTGGCTAAGCACAGCGATAGGGTTTTGCTGAATGTAATGCGCGATAGATTTGCCCGAAGGTGACAACGCGGCATAGTGTTTTTCAATCTGTTGTAAAACGTCGCTAGGGCTATTTTTTGTCATTGGTATCGCCTTATACATCTTGTGCAATTATTTCACGACTTTTGTTCGATATACAATCACCACGTGAAATCTACTAGTTAATTCCACTGAAAATCACCGAGGATTACGAAGATAAAAGCGAGAATAACGAATAAATAGTTTATTAAATGCCGTCCTTCAAACTTTATCTACCGAAACCAAATTTAAAAAGTTTAGAGCCAGTAATGGCTTACCTAAACTAACGCCTTTATTGGGCTAAAGTTGCATCTAATTATTTCTTCAAGCCCTACATTTTGGCACTACACTTTCATACTTACTAACGGTAAAAATTCACGAAAGTGTCATCAGTTGGTAATTATTTTGTTGGCTTAGCTGTTTTGCTGTTTTTCTAGGCACACCCGATTTACTGGAAAGGTCTTCAGCGAGTTCAGCGTGGTTTTAGGAAAGAGGTGAGTTGTGGCAAAGCTGTGGTCTGAATTGATCTTGCTATTTGTAGCAGTTCCTTTTGCCGTTCTTTACTGGATTAAGCATTTTGCAGATTACCTCATGCCTATTTTAGGGGTAATGGGGCTTTGCTGTTTGGCTGTCTTGTTAGCAGATAAACAATTTAAACGAATTAAGTTGTGGCATTGGGAAGATTATCGAATACATTTTAAAAGTACGCTTAGGCTATTTTTGCCGTGGGCGAGTTTACTAGCGCTTGTGGTTTACTTTTTAAAACCCGAACTATTTTTGCACTGGCCTATGAATCAACCATGGATGTGGGTAGCGACATTGCTGATTTACCCCATAGTGTCGGTTATTCCACAAGAGATTATTTTCCGTACCTATTTCTTTCACCGTTACAAGCGTATTTTGCCTTCCAAATACGCAAGATGGGGGCTAAGTACTTTTCTATTTGGTCTAGCTCATTTGGTATATGGAAACTGGATTGCAGTAGTAGTTTCTTGGATTGGCGGTGCTATTTTTGGCTACAGGTATATGCAAACAAACTCAACGCCTGTTGTGGTTATTGAACATGCCATATGGGGAAGCTTTTTGTTCACCATTGGGTTGGGATCTTATTTAGTTATTGCTTCGTAACAACTTTTGTTAATAACAATCACACATGAACACCAAGGAGTAGGGTTATGTTCAGTGCTTTGCAAACTTTGCTATCAACAATCGCAGATAAGTGCTTAGAGAATAGTTTTTTTTCCAGCGGCTTAGCCGAAAGTTTAAGCGGCGTAGCTACAAACTTAAACGGCATAGCGCTGAAATTAAAAGAATTAGCTTTCAACCCCTTCACACAAACTTTGCTTCAGCAAGATGATGACGCTGGTGCGATAACTAGCTTATCGAGCGCTCAGTCGTTGCTCTCGCAGCTGTGGGATAGCTTTATATATCGTTTGCCAGGCATGGCGCTAGGCATAGTTATTATGGTGGCGTTTATTCTTTTGGCGCCACACGTTGCAAAGGTTTTAGTTAAGCCGTTAACGCGTACTACCACATCTCCGCTTTTGCGCTCAGTAATACAGCGAAGCGTTAGTTTGCTTTTAATACTACTGGGTATTTATCTTTTTCTGTTCTTAGCTGGGCTTACCGGCTTTGCCATCGCGGTAGTGAGCGGTACCGGTGTCGTTGGGCTTATTCTTGGTTTCGCATTTCGCGATATTGCAGAGAACTTTATTTCAAGCCTTTTACTTACCATTCAACGCCCGTTCCGAATAGGCGATATCGTACAAATTAATGACTTCACCGGCATTATTCAGAAAGTGACGGCACGCGCGACAACGCTGGTGGATTTTGACGGCAACCACATACAAATACCCAACGCGACCATTTACAAAGGCGTGATTAAGAACTTAACCGCTAACCCGCTTATGCGAGGCCATTTTGTTATTGGGGTAGGTTACGACGCCGACATACAAGATGCGCAGCGAATTGCCCGAGAGGTTACAGCAGAGCAAGGCAATGTTTTAAGCGACCCTGAACCGCAAATTCTTATTGACGAGTTAGGCGCTTCTACATACAACGTAAAAGTTTACTTTTGGGTGGATGTAGAGAAAACCAGCGTATTAAAAATGGCTTCTGTGCTAATGCGTAATATCACGCAAGCGTTCTTAGATGCGAATATTAGTATGCCGGATGATGCTCGAGAACGAATATTCCCAGAGGGTATGAACCTTAGTATTGAAAAAAGCGAACAGGAAGGCTCGCAACGTCACGAAGACAATACAGAAGACAGCCAAGAGCTAAAACCAGAACTTAGCTCGGAACTAAACCCAAAACTAGACCCAGATGGCAAGGAAAGAGTATCAACAGGGTTCTCTGGGGGAAAAGAATCGGCCCAAGAAGTTGCGGCTGAACATTCAAGTGATAAAAGTGATAGAGCTAAAAGCAGTGAAAGTGCTGATAACTTGAAGAGCAAGAGCCAGAATAAGAACAAGAGCAAGAACCCGTTAGGCCACAGTCCTGCCGGTGATTATACCGTTGAGCCTTCAGGTACTTCAGCGCACAGCAACGAGCAGCAACAAACTGATAGCCACAAAAACGATAGCCATAAAGGCAATAAGCAAACAGAGAATCGCCAACAGCCAACATCTAATGAAGATGACGTATCATCAGAAGCCCATGAAATAAGAGAGCAGGCCCGCAAGTCGAGAGACCCAGAGGCCGGTGAGAATATTCTCTAATACCGGGGCGTTAAACCGGTGGTACAGGTGAAAGGTTACACCTGCCAAGAAACCCTTGCCACAGGTTAACATGGGCTTTCATAGCGCGACTGTATTCATCAAAACCGTCTTGAGATTGCTGTTTGATATAGAGTTTGAACTCTTCATGTAATGAAGGCTGTTTAAGCCAGTCTTCCCACAAGGGAGCTAGCTTGTAATGGTATTGATTTACCAAGCTTCCCACGGGCTGTATTTCTTCAATAAAAAATAAGTAAAACACGTTTCGCAGTATCTTAGCTTTATCACTAGCGCGGCCTTCCGGGCAGCTCACTGCACCAAGTTCATTGGTTAGCATGTTTGTAAGCAAAGAAAGGTTTTGCGTTAACGTTTGTTGTGTATGCCACAGCGTAGCGGGTAATCGAGCTGAACGTATAATTTGTAGCTGTTGTTCTAACTCGCTGCTGTCGATAAGGCTTTCATCGCTGTTTATTGAGTTCTCATTAATAACCTCGTCACTGGCGCTACCTGTAACACCTTCAGAAGCATTGCCAACGAGGTTCTGTTCAGCTGTTAACGTTTCAGCGCTTTGCTTTGGTGCCGTTTCGCCATAAGAAAATGACATATTATTCAAGCTGCTTAGGTAAAACAGCGCATTAACGCTTGAAAGGGCGTCTTTATTATTTTCAACGGAAAAAAGACGTTCAGGGGTGTTTAGCGCCAACCTTAATTCTTGGCTTCCTTGAATAAGGTTCGCCCACGTTTTGCTGTAATCTTGGGACTTTTGTTCACGCCACGAAGCAATCGTTTCGGCCAGCGCCTTATTTTTTTTAAGCGCGTTTTTATCTGCGCTTTTACTATCACTTGCCCTGTCACTTACCCTGCCACTTGCTACTAATGCGGCCTCACAGCTTTTCAAAACACTAAGCAACTTGCTTTCATAAGCTAGTCTTTGAGACGGCAGCTGGCTTTTTCCCAACGATGTATTGCGCTCGGCAACCACAGTGCCTAACTCACAATCTTGCAGTGCATAAAACTCGCGCAAGTTAATGCTAACACCCTCTATAGTGTGTTTTAGCGTTGCTGAGTCGGCCAGTTTAGGAAGTGGGGTAGTGATCTTGTCGTTGAATGTATCGGGTAGGGGCGTGTCTAGTACTCTAGAAAGACGTTCTGCATAATCTTCAATGCTCTGCTTTACCGTATTGCCCCCAAAGCACCCGAACAAGGTAACTATGCCTGCGCTGACAATGCTGATGCGGCAGAGTTTTATGAATCTACCGCCGCTGTATATATTTGTATCTTGGACGCCGCAAGAGCTTTCTTTCTGATAGCCGCGTGCGCTGTTATTCCCATAGCCGCAGAGGCTTTTATTCTTACAGCCGCGGGCGCTTTTCAATTGAAACGTCAGGTTGCGTAAAGCCTTCATGCTGATGCACCAGTATGAAGGCCGCGACCACCGTCAACATAGATGATTTGCCCAGTGATATAGGCCGCCGACACTAAAAACGACAGCGTATTAGCAATGTCTTCAGGTGTACCTAGTTCGCCCAGCGGAATGCTTGATAGCAGTTTGTCTTTTTCTGCATCATCCATTTCCCGCTCTGGCCACAAAATAGCGCCAGGGGCGATACCATTTACACGTACGTTAGGAGCTAAATCTATAGCTAACGATTGGGTAAGCGAGGCAAGTCCCGACTTAGCAATCAAATAAACGCTGTGGCTGGGCAGGGGCCGGTCAATATGCATGTCGACCATGTTGATAATGCAACCTTTGTTCGCTTCCAAAGCGGGGGCTAGCGCTTGCGATAAAAACAGCGGCCCTTTTACGTTGCTTCCTACTAGAGAATCCCAGTCATCTTCTGAAATATCACCCACGGGCGTGGGGTAAAAGCTTGAAGCATTGTTTACTAACACATCTAGCTGACCCCATACATCTAGTGCCTTTTTGCCTAGCGCCTTTACTTCGTCTGAATTGCAAAGGTTGGCTTGTAGGCAGGCGGCAGAATCCGGTCGTTGACTATTTAGCTTTTCAGCCAGCGCAAAAGCATCGTCTTTAGAGTGCCCATAATGAATGATAATGCGATAGCCTTCATTGTGTAGCTTACACGCCATGGCGGCGCCTATTCGTTTAGCTGCCCCAGTAATCATTGCTACAGGAAATGCAACAGGGCCTGAATTTGTCATAATAAAAGCTACTCTCTATTTTAAATCGTTTGGCGGTTGTAGTAAGGCTTATGTACTGCGCTTTTTTAATGCCTATAGATGTCTTCTAATATTTGTTCGGCTTGCGCAATATAATGCGCGCCGAATAATAACCCGTGATTTAAAATATGGTAAAGCTGGTAAATTGGTTTTCTTAAAGCGTAATTTTTTTCAATTGGCGTGTGCTGATGGTAGCCATCAAAGAAGGTATCAGGGAACCCACCAAACAGTTCAGCCATAGCAAGGTCTGTTTCACCGTCGCCAACATACACGGCAGGGTCGAACAAAACGGGCCCTTTTTTGTTGAAGCCTGCGTTACCCGCCCATAAATCGCCGTGAAGCAGTGAGGGGTGGGGTTGATGTAAGCTTAGAAGGTGTTTTACTTTCGTAATAATATTATCAATATCGCCGTTTTGTTTTGTCCATAGCCCATTCAATGACAAGCGTTCTAACATACTGCCAATGCGTTTCTCGGCAAAAAAGTCGGCCCACGATGCCATGCGTCCGTTGGTTTGCACGCTGGCCCCAATATAGTTGTCGTGGGGCCAACCGTAGCTGGTGTAGGCGTTAACGCTATGTAGTGCAGCAAGCTGCTGCCCTAGCGTAAAATAATCGCTTACAGCAGGCTCAACAAATCGTATATGAGAAAGTACTAAATACTCCATATTGGGCGATTCGTTTGCCGTAATACCGTGACAAATAACCTGGGGCGTACAAATGGTTTGTGTATTGGCAATAGCAGTCAGCCCTTCAGCTTCATGGGAAAGTTGCTGGGTGTCGTCGTAGCGCCTCGTTTTTACAAAATACCTGTGGGTCTCATCTTTTATGATGTAGCTTTCGTGAGTATCGCCACCGCTTACGCGCTCGGCCCTTTGGCAGCTAAAAAATTGCTGGGTCTCATCTGAAATATGTTCGCTGATAAAGTGCCACATATTACATACTCTGCTTGGTTTAATGCTTAAGCCCAAGGCGGAAAGGGTGTTCTGCAGCTATTGGCCTAATGTAATTTGATTTGCATACAAGGGGCTTGTTTATTCACCATTATCGCCTTCAACTAAAGTATGGGTTAAAAATGGTGAAATGCATAAGTTACGACATCAAATCTAATTAAAAACCTATTTGATATAAACAATGACACACTAATTAGTGAATAAAGGCTTTTCAATATTGAAGTTGACCATACACTGGTTATAATCCACCACTTGCTTTAACACGGCTTGATTTATAAAAGCTTATTAAACAAGCGCACCGCATGTGTTCTACCGTTACGCTATTTTGGATAGCTAATGTAGATAGCTAGCGTGGATTAGTTAAGCAAGTTTCGAGTGCTAAAAAGCACGATTAAATTTATCAAATAAATGCATGTGGCGCAGAGTAGGCGTCACCACTGTAAAGGAATTAAAATGCCTGTAATTACCCTTCCTGATGGAAGCCAACGCGCTTTCGATAACGCTGTTTCTGTACTAGACGTTGCAAACGATATTGGCCCTGGTTTAGCCAAAGCAACCATTGCAGGGAAAGTAAACGGTGAGCTAGTTGACGCCGTTGATATGATTGACGCGGACGCACAACTTCAAATTATTACTGCAAAAGACGATGAAGGGTTAGAAATTCTTCGTCACAGTTGCGCGCACTTGTTAGGTCACGCTATTAAACAGCTTTGGCCTAACACCAAAATGGCTATCGGCCCAGTTATCGACAACGGTTTTTATTACGATGTTGATATGGAAGAAAGCCTAACCCAGGAAGATTTAGCCAAACTAGAAAAGCGTATGCTTGAACTGGCTAAAACCAATTACAACGTGGTTAAAAATAAAGTGAGCTGGCAAGAAGCACGCGATGCATTTGAAGCACGCGGTGAAAGCTACAAAATGGAAATTCTTGATGAGAACATCAGCAAGGACGACCGCCCAGCACTTTATCACCACGAAGAATACACAGACATGTGTCGTGGTCCTCACGTGCCAAACATGAAGTTCTGTCACCACTTCAAACTAATGAAAGTGGCAGGCGCTTACTGGCGTGGCGACAGTGACAACAAAATGCTTCAGCGTATTTACGGTACTGCATGGGCTGACAAGAAGCAGCTTAAGTCTTACCTACAGCGTTTAGAAGAAGCGGAAAAGCGCGACCACCGTAAAATTGGTAAAGCACTTAACTTATTCCATTGGCAAGAAGAAGCGCCGGGCATGGTGTTCTGGCACAACGATGGTTGGTCAATTTACACCGAACTAGAAAGCTTTGTGCGTAAGAAGCTGCGCGAATACGGCTACGACGAAGTAAAAGGCCCATTAATGATGGACCGTACGCTTTGGGAAAAATCGGGTCACTGGGACAAGTACGCAGAAAACATGTTCACCACTGAATCTGAAAAGCGTGAATATGCTGTTAAGCCGATGAACTGCCCAGGCCACGTACAAATTTTCAACCAAGGTTTGAAATCGTACCGCGACCTACCGCTAAAAATGGCGGAATTTGGCTGCTGTCACCGTAATGAGCCATCAGGCGCACTACACGGTCTAATGCGTGTTCGTGGCTTTACGCAGGACGATGCTCATATTTTTTGTACGGAAGAACAGATCCTACAAGAGGTAAGTGACTGTATTAAGATGGTATATGAGACATACGCAGCGTTTGGTTTTGAAGATATCAAAGTTAAGCTGTCTACTCGCCCTGAAAAGCGTGTAGGTGCTGACGAGATTTGGGATAAATCTGAAGCTGCGCTTGCGGAAGCACTTAAAGCCAACGATATCGAATTCGATTATCAGCCTGGTGAAGGTGCGTTCTACGGGCCGAAAATTGAGTTCACGCTGCACGATTGCTTAGACCGTGCATGGCAGTGCGGCACCGTACAGCTAGATTTCTCAATGCCAGGTCGTTTAGGCTCTACTTATGTCGCTGAAGATGGCGAGCGCAAAGTACCGGTAATGATTCACCGCGCTATTTTGGGTTCACTAGAACGCTTCATCGGTATTTTGACCGAAGAATTTGCAGGTTTCTTCCCACTTTGGTTAGCACCTCAGCAAGTTGTAGTAATGAACATTACTGACAAACAAGCTGATTACGCATCAAATTGTGTAAAAAAACTGCAAGATTTAGGGTTTAGAGCAAAGTCTGACTTGCGAAATGAGAAGATCGGCTTTAAAATCCGCGAGCACACGTTAAAGCGTATTCCATATATGCTAGTTGTGGGCGATAAAGAAATGGAAGCGGGCGAAGTAGCAGTGCGCTCTCGTCGCGGCGACGACCTAGGCAAAATGAGCCTGGAAGACTTTATTGCCATGGCTCAACAAGAAGTTGTAGAAAAGACAATTAAATAGTTGAGCAATTTGTGTATAATGCACAAGTAAGGTGTCTGCTTTTGGTTTTACTTTAGGTCAATCGACCATCCCAGAAGCAGACAAAAGAATTAAATGTTTGGAGGAATAGCACATTAAAGGCGCTAACAACAAGGCTCAGGGCGACAAAGCCCGCATTAACGATGAGATTAAAGCCAGAGAAGTAAGATTAATTGGCAAAGACGGTGAACAGGTTGGTGTGGTTTCGCTAGCAGATGCTACGCGTGCCGCTGAAGAAGCGAGCCTAGATCTAGTAGAAATCAGTCCAAATGCCGAGCCGCCAGTCTGTAAAGTTATGGACTATGGCAAATTCCTCTTCGAAAAAAGTAAAGCTCAAAAAGAGCAGAAGAAAAAACAGAAGCAAATTCAGGTCAAGGAGATTAAATTTCGCCCTGGCACTGATGAAGGCGATTACCAGGTAAAACTGCGCAACCTGCGTCGCTTTCTTGAAGGTGGTGATAAAGCCAAAGTTACGATCCGCTTCCGCGGTCGTGAAATGGCGCACCAAGACATCGGTATCGATCTACTAAATCGCGTTAAAGGTGATTTGGAAGATATCGCTACATGCGAATCTTTCCCACGTCGTGTGGAAGGCCGTCAGATGATCATGGTGCTAGCCCCAAATAAGAAGTAGTAACGGTCTAAAGTTTTAAGGAATCTGCACCCTTAAACACCTTGCTGCTAAACATTAGCCGGTATGAAGTGACTGCAACACGAAAAATACCGATATTAAACAATGCGGAGTTTTAGCAATGCCTAAAATGAAAACTGTAAGCGGTGCCGCCAAACGTTTCAAGAAAACGGGTTCTGGCCGCTTTAAAAGCAAACAGTCTCACTTACGTCACATTCTGACTAAGAAGAGCTCTAAGCGTAAACGTCACCTTCGTGGCAAAAAACTGGTTCATGACTCTGATACCAAATTGGTTCAGCGCATGTTGCCTTACGTATAAGACTTAGGAGACTGATTAATGGCTAGAGTAAAACGCGGCACTATCGCACGTGCTCGTCACAAAAAAGTCCTCAAGCAGGCAAAAGGTTATTACGGCGCACGTTCACGTGTATATCGCGTAGCGGTACAAGCTGTAACTAAAGCTGGTCAATATGCTTACCGTGACCGTCGTCAGCGCAAGCGTCAATTCCGTCAACTATGGATTGCACGTATCAATGCTGCTGCACGTCAAAATGGTATGTCATACAGCCGTTTCATTAACGGTTTGAAGAAAGCGTCTGTTGAAATCGATCGTAAGATCCTTGCCGACATCGCAGTACATGACAAAGCAGCTTTCAGCGCACTAGTCGAAGCGGCTAAAGGCGCATTAGCTTAATTATTAACTAATTAAGTTTAAGTTCTTTCGGAAAAAGGCGAGCAGGATGCTCGCCTTTTTTCGTTTCTGGGGTTTAGATAAATCACCCTATTTATGGTATTTACCTTGTCGCTGACCTTGCACGCCTTTAAGCAGCTAATATAAATAACTTACTGAAAGCGTTGCTGCAAATACTTAATAATTTCTGAAGACTCGTACAACCAAATATCCTTTTCAGCAGTTTGTATGCGTAGGCAAGGGGCTTTCACTTTTCCTCCACCTTGCGCCAATTCATTGCGATACGGTGACCCACTCGATACGCTGTGTTTACGAATAGGCAAGTTCATTTTATACATAGCGCGGCGTGTTTTAATACAAAAAGGGCATGCAAAAAATTGATAAAGTGTTAATTCTTGTACGGCTTTTTCAACCTGCTGTTGTTCTTGTGGCAATCGTTTAAGTTTTCTGCCACGAGTTATTAAATCAAGCAAGGCGATAACACCGCCAAGTGCGTTGCGAATTAGAGAAATGAATAAGCTCAATTTTATGACTTTTAAGGTTAAGAAATATAGCGGCGCAGTATAGCAAAAATTTTATATAGGATCTTATGTGAAGGAATTGCGAATAAGCTCCAGATGTAAGAGCATAGCAATAAAGTAAGTAGCAACAACCCGCACCGACAAGCAAATGGTTAACTTAGACGATAGCGCGATTTCTAAAAATCGAAGCCGGGCATATCAAGAGATTTTCTTATCTCGGGTGGGCAACCTGTTATTGTAGTTTCAATTCAGTGGTCGCGCGGTGTGGTAGATCAGCATATTTACGGGCACAAAAAAAGCGGCAAATTGCCGCTTTTGTCGAACTCTAGTGAACGTTATCAATAGGCGTTCTTGTTAATAAATCCGTTAAAGACGGTCATGAACACTATCTTGATATCGAACCAAATAGACCAGCGGTGTATGTAATCTAAATCGTATTCTACGCGCTGTACCATTTTGTTAGTCGTTTCTGTTTCACCACGCAGACCATTCACCTGTGCCCAGCCTGTAATTCCTGGTTTAACTTTATGGCGTAACATGTAGCCTGTAATGATTTTACGGTATTCCTCGTTGTGCGCCACAGCGTGAGGGCGAGGGCCTACAATCGACATGCGGCCTTGCAGAACATTAATAAACTGCGGAAGTTCATCTAAAGAGGTTCTTCTTAAGAAACCACCAATCTTAGTCAAACGCGCGTCGTTTTTGGTTGCTTGTTTCACAACCGCACCATTATCTTGCGTGGTCATAGACCGGAATTTGTACACTGTAATTTGCTTACCATCTAACCCGTAACGCTTTTGTTTAAAAATTACGGGCCCTTTGGACGTAAGTTTAACCGCTGCTGCAATTGCCAACATGGGTATAGATATCAGCATAAGAATTAACGAGCTTAAGACTACGTCTTCTAAACGCTTCAGAACGTCGCTTGCACCTTGGAACGGGGTGTCGTAAACACTTAGCGCCTGTACGTTACCTACCGTCTGCCAGCGAGCGTTTAATAGGTTGTACATGAAGAAGTTCGGAATAACATAAACGTTCGCTGTAGTATCACTACACTGCTCTAAGATGCTACGAATACGGTTTTCCGCACTCATAGGAAGGGCAATGTAAATGTAATCAACTTCATTGCGCTTTGCCATTTCTATCGCGGCTTCTATATTTCCAAGCACCGCACCTTGCATTTCGTGAGGCAGCCGATCTGCTTCTCTGTCGTCAAATAAGCCATTGAACTTAATACCCAAATGCTCATTTTGCTGTATCTGAAGTGCGACATTTGCGCCAAGTTGAGTTGCGCCAATAATGATTGAACGACGAGAGTTAAGGCCACTTTTACGAATGCGAAATAAAAATTTACGCATTACAAAGCGCCACATTATCAACACAACAAATGACGATGCGAACCATAATAAAATTGCAGGCGGCGGGGTCTTAATTTCTTGAACAAAGAAATAGCCCATCGTCATAGTACCTAAGATACTCAAAGCCCACGTGATAGCCGCTGCTCTTA
Organism: Alteromonas sp. PRIM-21; assembly: GCF_027563165.1. Taxonomy (NCBI): domain Bacteria; kingdom Pseudomonadati; phylum Pseudomonadota; class Gammaproteobacteria; order Alteromonadales; family Alteromonadaceae; genus Alteromonas; species Alteromonas sp. PRIM-21. Next base: position 667,515 of record NZ_JADOEK010000001.1, read on the forward strand.
GCATTTCTTGGGTTCCATGACCGCGCCAAGACCGATAGAGCTCTACGCCTTCTGCAGAAATTTGAAAGCAAATTACATTAACAAATAAAAGGATAAGGCTTGTCGTGTCTATCTGATTTCCGTAATACGCAGCAGATGAATAATAAAGAATAGTGACAAGGGAAAGGTCAATAAGTCTGTAAACAGTAGAAAAACCACTTTGGTTTCTAACAACTAAACCACCGTTGGTATTGGGTTCAACCGGATGAGCTTTAATCGCTTTGTTAGAATCTACTCTATTGTCCATTTAGGTAATCTCTAGGTGAAAAGTGAAGGCCGCCGTGAATGGATTGGTTATCTTACTAACTTGATCCAAATATTACGTAAACAGTAAAAACAGCTAATACATTTGTCTAAATCTAAGCAAGAGTCATGCCTGAAGGTGTTGCCACCTCTGCCACTCATTCAACTATACGCAATTGGCTTAGTTATTTTAGATTCATCGTTCGCCATTGTAACAATATTGGACCGTTATTGTAATTTTATTACAGCAAACGACTTTATTTCGTACTAATTTGGTGCAGAAAGAGTAGAATAACGCCCACGTACTTTCCATTAGTTATATAAATACGATAGCATACTAAGCGAAATAGCGTGACGACATATAGCTGAAACATTACCTAAGTACTTTAGTGCATACTTTCGTTTTGGCTGACGTGTTAGTAAGCGAGAGAGTTTAACTTAGATGTGAATGAACCGACTTCTTATACATCAAAGCACGAACCCGTAAAAACGGCACGTCTATTGCTGTCGGTAAAATATAGTTTAGGAAAATCGGTAAAAAAGCACCAAAAGCTGTAAAAGATGCAATTTGTTTCTTTATACAATTATTTGTTTGTGCGGTGTGTTAAACCGAAACAAAGTTACAGTTAATAGTTTGTCATTACAGATAGGTCATCGAAGGAAGGAAAAAACATGTTTAAAAGGACCAAAAGCATCATAGCAATGTCGGTTATTTGCGCCACTCCGACACTATATGCCCAAGAGGCCGGTCGAATTCAAGCAGGGCAGTTCGATTTAATTCCATCATTTTCATCGTCGATGGCTTATGTCGATAATGTAGCGAATGCCAGAGACAATCAAAGTAAAATCTATAGCTGGCGAACAACACTTTCACCAGAGCTAATTGCTGCTACAGAGGTGGACGGAAACCCAATTCAAGTTGGTTATAGATTAGAGAAAGGTGTTTATTTCTCTAGCGAAAATGATGATTACATTGACCATTTTGTAGAAGCTTCGGGAGACTTTGAATTAAACAGCCGTCATCGCATAAGCGCACTTGCTCAATATGAAGACGGACACGAAGACCGGGGTACTGGTTTTTCAATTGGATCAGGGTTAGATATATCGACGCCAGATACTTATAAAAGCAGCAATTTATATGGTGAATATAGCTACGGCGCCGCTACTACTGATGGCATGATAACCTTAAAGGCACGTCGTCAAACCCTTGATTACGATAGAACCGAAGATGCTTACATTATTCGTGACCGCGCAAAAAACATGGTCGGCGCTGAATTTGGTTACCAGATTGGCTCCGCAACAAGTATGGTTGTTGATGTAACAAAGACTTTCGTAAAATATGACGAACAACTTGGTTTAGTTACTCGTGACAATGATGAAACTCGTATACTCGTTGGTGTTGTATGGGAGAGTACTGCTGCAACTACCGGTTTTGCGAAAGTAGGTTATAAAGAAAAAGACTTTGATGATGAATCTCGTGGTACTTTCTATGGTACCGACTGGGAGGTTGGTATTGATTGGCAACCTGTTAGCTATTCAACTGTAAGAATCTCTACCAGCGCAGATACGTTTGAAACCAACGGTGAGGGTGACTTCATTCGAGGTCAAAATTATAGTGTGCGATGGAACCATGATTGGTTAGAGAGAGTCAGCACGTCTTTTAGCGTTACGCAGCAAAATGACGAATATGTATTCAATGAAATAGATATTGTTAATAGGGATGACGAATTGATGAACTACTCTGCAGCGCTAAATTATCAAGCACGTAGATGGTTAAAATTCAGCACTTTTTATCAGTACACAGATAGAGATAGTAACAGAGACACTATCGGCTACGACAAAAGCGAAATTGGTGTAACAGTAGAGGTAACACTGTGAAGCAAAAAGCGGTTAGCTTATTTTCATTAATATTCTTACTTTTTGGCTCGTTACAAGTAATGGCCCAAGAGGGCAATTTAAGTATGAGCCAATATCAGTTAGGCTCTGGCGATAGAATTCAAATAAGCGTTTTTGGGCAAGAAGACCTTTCAATGGAGGTTCGCCTGCCAGATGTTGGTACTATTAACTATCCATTTCTTGGTGAAATAAAGCTTGTAGGCCTAACTGCAGCGCAAGTAGAGCAGCTTATTTACGACGGTTTACTAGGGGATTACCTTGTTAACCCATCTGTTTCTGTCGCTATTGTAGAATATCGCCCGTTCTTTATTGATGGCGAAGTTAAGCGCCCTGGCGGCTATGCTTATCAACCAGGGTTGTCAGTAAATAAAGCGGCCGCGTTAGCAGGCGGGTATACCGAACGCGCAGCGCGCGACAAAATTACCATCATTCGCGAAAAAGATGGCAGAACTAACGAGTTCACAGTAACGGTTAGCGACATGATCCAGCCCGGTGACATAATCACCATTAATCAGCGTTTCTTCTAAATTATACGTAGCGTTCAGGAATAAAAATGGCAGTAAATAGCAGGGAAGAGTCAAATGCCGGTGTGTTTGAAAATGAAACCATCGACATTGCTCACTATTTAGGAATTATAAAGCGTTACGCATTTCGTATTATTTCGCTAGCAATTGCGTTCACATTACTTGTGGCGCTTCTGGTAATGCGCATGACGCCTTTGTATACCTCTACCACCACTATTTTGGTAGAAGCAGACAAAGCAAATGTTGTTTCAATTGAAGAAGTATATGGCTTAGATACCAAGCGTAAAGACTACATGCAAACTCAGTTTGAAATATTGCAGTCGCGTCAAATTGCAGAGCGTACGGTGGAAAGCTTGTCATTATGGAATAATGAAGAGTTTATGCCAGCCAAAGAAGAGCCGGGTATTGTCGACCAACTTAAAGCCAGCCTTCTAGAAGCATTACCATTTTTGCCTCAGGAAGACCCAAAAGAACTTACCGAAGAGCAAATTTTAGCGGCTAAAAAACGTAAAGCTACGTCCTTATTGATGAGGGCATTGTCAGTAGAGATGGTAGATAACACGCAAGTAATGCGTATTACCGTTACTACTGAGTCTCCGCGGCTATCGGCTGAATTAGCAAATGCTGTTGCTGATGTGTACATCGAAAACTACCTTCAAGCTAAGTTGGATATGACGGCAAAAGCGACGTCTTTTCTTACGGAAAGTTTAGAAGGTTTGAAGCAAAAATTAGATGTTGCTGAACGTAACTTGGCGAAGTTCTATGAAGAAAACCAAGTGGTAAACATTGATGGTGTAGTAGGTTTAGCGTCTGAAGAACTAGAGCAGCTAAGTAAGCAATTATTAGATGCGCAAACGGCGCTTAAATTAAACGCGGTTATTTACAAGCAAACGCGTAATGATGTTTCATTAGATGACATTGCACGCCTGCCTGAAGTGCTGAACCACCCGACTATTAGAGACGTACGCCGCGATGAAGCTAAGGCGATGACGCGCGTAAGTGAGCTTAGCAATGTATACGGCCCGAAACACCCGCGTATGATTGCAGCAAATGCCGAGCTTTCATCAATTAGAGAAACACTAAGCGGCCAAATACGCGACCTAATTAGAAGCATTACAACGCAATACGAAGTATCTGAAGATAGGGTGGCGCAATTAGAACGAGAAGTGTCTCGTGCAAAAGCCGAATTCCGCGACCTATCCGCATTGGATAATCAGCGTAAAGCCCTTCAGCGCGAAGTTGATATTAATCAGCAGTTATATAATTCATTTTTCACACGTTTAAAAGAAACAGACGAGCTAGGTGGGTTTGAATCTGCAAACGCCAGAGTATTGGATGAAGCGCTTCCAAACTACGCGCCTTCAAAACCAAACAAGAAATTGTTAATTGGCGCAGCTTTTGTATTCAGCGTGGGTTTTGGTGTGTTCTTAGCTATTGCGATGGAAACGCTTAATAGCGGTATACGCTCGGTAGAAGATGTAGAGCGCAAGCTTGGTCAACGTATGTTGGGCCTTATTCCTTGGCTACCACACAAGAAAAAGACCGATTTGCCTGTTCGCTCATTCTTCGACGGTAAAAAGCATCAGTTTGCCGAGTCTGTTCGCACATTGCGTACTAGCTTGTCTTTATTGAATTTAGACAAAGAGCAACAAGCCATAATGGTAACCTCAAGTGTACCTAAAGAAGGTAAAACGACGGTTTCTATAAACTTGGCGTTCGCCTTGGGTCAGCTAGATAAAACAATTCTTATCGATGCCGACTTACGTCGCCCTAGTGTAGGTAAACAATTTAACATTCCGAACTATCAGCCGGGCGTAGCAAACCTTATCTTGAAGTCACACACTTTAGATGAGTGTTTGGTGAGGGATGAAGAGTCTAATATCGACATCTTATCAGCAGGTACCATACCTTCTAACCCGCAGGAACTATTGTCGGATAAAGGTTTCAACGAGCTTATTGAGCTGTTAAAAACACAGTATAAGTATGTTGTCATTGATACTGCACCTACTCAAGCGGTAAGCGACTCAATGTTGATTGCGAACTCGTGTGACTCGGTAATTTACGTAGTACGTGCTGATAGTACCAGTGAAAAGCTTATTAATAATGGGCTGTCTCGCTTCTTACAAGTAGGACATCGCCTTGATGGGGTAGTACTAAATCAAGTAGACTTACGCAAATCAGGAGCAGCACAAAGGTACGCTGGCTTTTATGACCAATATGGGTATACCAGTCATAAAAACAGCTAACAGCATTTATTGATAGACTTACATAGCCACATATTGCCTGGCATCGACGACGGTGCCAGGTCTTTAGACATTGCCTTGGAAATGGCGCAGCAAGCTGTAGATGGCGGTGTTCGCCATATGGTTTGTACACCACATATACATAAAGGCTACTTTGACAATACGTTAAAGTCTATTGAACATACTTTTCTAGAATTACAAAAAGAAATAAACCGCGCCGCTATTCCTCTTTCTCTTTCTTTTGCCGCAGAAGTACGCGTCAACGAGCTAATTCCTATTTGGTACAAGCAAAAAGAACTGCCTTTTTTAGGCGAATATAATGGCAAGCATATCTTGCTACTAGAAATGCCACATAGTCATATACCGCAAGGCTTGGAAGTACTTATAAAATGGCTTTTGAAAAATAACGTACAGCCACTTATTGCACACCCAGAGCGCAATCGTGAGCTGTTAGCCGAGCAACACAAATTTAATTGGCTGCAGCGACAAGGCTGTATGTTCCAAGTTACCGCAGGTGCGTTAACAGGTCGTTTTGGTGACAAAGTAGAAGACTTTGCATTAGCTATGATGCGAAACAAAGCATTTCATGTTGTAGCGTCAGACACCCATGACCTTATACGTAGGCCTAACGATATGAGCGCCGCCTACGAAGTTGTATCGACATTCAGTGATGAATTCGCGCAAGAAGTTTTTGTAACCCGGCCTGGTGAGATAGTGTCGTTCGATCCAAAAAATGAACCAATCAATGACTAGCCATTTACTCAACATCTTCAAAGATAACAGCCTAATACTGAAGTGGACAATGGTGCTACTTGCCGCATTCTGTTTTTTGTGGAGCTTCCAGCTTTTCATTGCGGGTAACGCGTATTACAGCGTGAAAAATGATATTGAGGGGTGGCAACTAAGCCCTGACAAAGCTTCAATAAAGCGAATTGACAGGGGCCTAAGTAAAATTAGCAGCGCTATCGATTACTTCCCCGACAACGCTTTGTATTATCAGATACAAGGGCAGTTATTTGAGTGGAAAGCCGTTGTTGAAAAGAGAGGTGAAGAATCGGGCGATGCTGAATTAGGCTTAAAGAGCCATAGTGATAACTTAAACAATGCGGCACAAAGCTATCAAAAAAGCCTGTTATTAAGGCCTACTTGGAGTGGCAGCTGGATTGGCTTGGCATCTGTAAAACTGCAGCGTGATGAGTTAGATGATGAGTTTTATCATTACTTAAAAAATGCGAAGCAAGCCGGCCCACAAGATGCCATAGTGCACAAGTTTATTGTGGAGTTCGGTTTAGAGATGTTTAGTGCAAGGTCTATCCACTACGTAAAAATTAAAGAGCAATTGAAACAGCATTTGAATTTAGGCCTTCAAAACCCGCTAAGCAGAGATTTTGTTTTAAAGGCAATACAAAAGCACAATGCAAGTGAAACCGTTTGTAGATGGTTGCGCGACGCCAGTTACCCAGTTCGAAAACGCATTCCCAAATGCATAACTTATGATTAGCTAGCCTTTTCCATTTAGCCAATCCCATAAGCCTAACGAAAACCCTTCAAAAAGATTTATACCCAACCAGCTTTTTAAAATATACAGCAGCACTAAGCCTAGTACTAAAGAAACGCATAAGAATAAAGCAATAACGGCTGCCATCACCAGTTTGCCTATACGGCTCTCGGTACGCGATAGGTCGCGCTTATCTCGGCCTGCCAATAAAACGAAGTAATATCGGCTTCGTAGTAAACCTATAGTGCCTCTTACATCAACTTTGTGGCTACCCCATCGCCGACCGGCCAGGGCTGTGTTTAAGTGAAACAGTTGGTCGTCAGTAAAAGAATCGGCAACATTTTCAGGCATACGTTCCAGCATATGTTGAACGTTTGGCTCTTCTTTTATCGGTCGCTTTATCTTTAATACCACACAAATCCCCTTGTGTTATAAAACCAATGCTGGTTATTTATCTTGTCTTCCCATAGGTATATCGCGGCTTAACGCACCTAGCGCTAACAGTATAATAAATATAGCGGTATTTGCTGGTGCTTGTAGAGGAAAGTCTACTGTACTGTGTAATGCCATCCCTATAACCGCCATAACAGTTGCAAAGGCTGTTCCTCTTGGCAGTGGATGTCTTCGGTGTCGTATTGCGCTTAAGGCGCTTTTCGCGCACAGCAATACAAGTACGGCTATAATGGCTGCGCCTACTATGCCAAACTCAATAGCAAACTGAAGGTATTCGTTGTGAGCATGATCGTAAAAGTGCTGAATAGATTCACTTTGTACCTGAGGGTATACCGTATAAAAGGTGCCTCCGCCTGTGCCGATAATTCCATATTTAGAAAGAAGGGGCAGGGCATCAGTAACAACTTCATCTCTGCTTTCTTGTGTTAAGTTGGTTTGTTCTAAGCGTTGCTGTACCTGCTTAAGTCCAAAAAGGCTACTAACAATAAGAATGTCGATTACCAGCATACTGATAAATAGCACTACATAGCTTTTTTGGCGCGGTTTAAAGTAAATTAAGCCTAGTGTGGCGGTAACAGTCATCGCTATGAAAAAAGCGCTGTTACCCATTCTAGAGCGAGACATAACTAACGCGATAACCATAATAATAATACCAATACGAAACAGCACTTTATTGCTTAACCAAAAACGCACTATTCTACGTAATCGCTCTCTAGGGCTAGAACCGCTTCGAACACGCAAACTCGCTATCATGTAACCAATAGCAGCGCTTAAACATAGCAAAAGAAAGTTAGCGTAGTGGTTCTTATACACAAAACTTCCCGTGGCGATATGCGAAACAGGCAACTTAAACACCAAGCTATACTGTAAGCCAGACAATACTTCTAACGAACCATATATAGCCTGAAATACGCCAGCAGCACTTATCACTATTAGTATGTATCTAAGTCGCTTGCCTGTATTAACCAAAGTCAGCGTTATAAAAAATAAGAAACAATAGGCCAGGGATTTAAAGAATATTACGTCGCTTTGGCCCACATCGAAGCTAAGAGGTAGCCATTGCGAGCTTATATTTTCCATACCCTGAATATTTTCATTAAGTAAAAAATTAACGCGTTCGGGGCGCAGAGCTTCAACCAAAGAAAAGGGCAGAGGGACTATATTGATAAGCTGCCAGGTTAAAAATACTAACCAAACAATTACTAACAGTTTGTATTGTGCGTATAGCTCTGAAAGTAGAGATTTGTGCGTAAGTAATAGAATGCCACCAAGAAAGAAAACTGACATTTGCATGAGTGCCCACGCCCACGGGCGATTGGCACCTAGTGATAAAGGCAGCCAAAACAAGGTAAACAAAAGAAAACCGAAAAGAAACTTTTCGGTTTTCTGGGTATTAGAAATAGGCACTTACAACGTACTAGCGCGAGATTTAAATGTAATGGACTTTAGTTCGCTGAAATAGTGGTGTCGCCACCGCCAGCACCAGCAGCACCCGTACCTACACCTAGCGGAGAAAACGTATTGCCAGCCGCGCCTGCAGCAGTTGCAGTTAGGGTACTAGGGTCTACACCAGCATTGATAACCGCTAATAGCGCGTCTTCTTCGCTTATAACCTGCATCTGAAGGGCAATGTTATAAATCTCATTAGCATCTTCTGGGAACATCAGAATAGCAATGGTTACAACCTGCGAAGCCTGTTCTGGCAGTGCTGTAAAACCTGCTATAGCAAGTTCAAAGCCGGTGGCGTTATCATTCAAAAGGCCCACCAATGATTCGAAAGCATTCTGATTTTCACCTAAATAAGCCATAGCTGATGCATCAAAAAATAGTGCTTCATCAAGCACGGTCTGGCTTACTTCACTAGCTGCTTGCTCAACCGCGGCACCTTCTTCAATTTCAGTAACCAAAAGGTTTCTAACTTGTAGGCCTGGTACGCTACCTTCTTGTGCAAAAGAAACTGTCGAAAAAGCGATTAAAGCGCTTAAAAGCACAGATAAAAAAACGTTGCTACGCATAACTTATCCTTAGATTAAAAACGTCGGGTTAGCTTCTTGCTAACACCATATAGCCATATTGTACAACAAGTGAACGTACAAGATCTCGCTTTTGTTGTACATCTATTCACTTATGCTCATTTTACGCGTGTATTAATACTGCCACAGCGAAGGTTTCGCGAAATAAAACCCTTGTTGATATGAAACATCTAACTTTGATAAAGCGACACATTCCGCTTCATTCTCAACAAGTTCAGCAATAATGTTAATACTTAACCCACGAGCGATACTCAATAAACTACTTACAAACAGCTGACTGTCTTTGTCTGAGTGAATATCTTTCGTAAGTTTGCCGGAAATTTTTACAAAATGAGGCTGAATAGCCCTCAACCCGACTAAGGATGCAAGATTGTCTCCAAAATGTTCAATGGTAATCTTACAGCCTAAATTAACCAGCGACTTGCAAAATGATACCGCATCGTTTTTATGGTGTATTAACGCAGAGTCTTCTAATTCAAAGATCAAATAAGTGCACAGCGCTTCATTTTGGTTCAGTACACCTAATAGCCACTGTCTAAACGAAGCATTGGCTAGCGACGCGTTCGCAATGTTAATGGCAACATTACGTTTATCTTTTGCTAGCTTATTAAGCACTAGACTTACCACCAACTTATCTACCTCAGGAATTAAGTTCAAGCGCTCTGACGCCGGAATTAATTGAGACATTGGTATAGGGTTGCCAGTATCTTTGTCTTTAAATCGGGCAAACGCCTCGAAATAAGCGGGCGTGTTTTGGTCAACGTTCATTACAGGCTGAATAAGTATATCGGCATACTGCTGGTGTAATATTTGGTTTAAACGCTCTTTCCACGCCGTGTTGCTGTGAATGAGAGAAAGCTCAGACGCAAATTGCCAGCCATTGGGTTGTTTTGTGGCTGCCATAAGCGCGCTATCAGCGTTTTCCATAATTTCAGAAAAAGATTGCTGGTCATTGAATTGCGCTGCACCTATCCATACTGCTTTACTGCCATCTTTAAGCGGGTTGTAGTGAGACAAAGTGGTATTAAGTACCTGCAGGTGCGCTTCACATTCTTGCTTTGTCATAGCCTCTGTAACTAACACAAAATCAGCGCCCGATATCCTAAACAAAAATGATGTTTCTTGAATACTAGATGAGAAGTTTTTAAGCTCGTCAGCTACACCAGTAACATACTTATCACCATCTTGTGCGCCTAATGTCATGTTAATAGCGTTTAGTTGTGCAAGACGTATTAAAATTACATAGCCTTCATCCGAGGTGGCAGTTTTACTTAGTAGCGCGTTCATATGGCGGGTGAAAGCGTTTCTATTTTGCACACCGGTAAGACTGTCTTCAAACGCTTGAATTCTGAACTGCTCTGCCTTTTGGGTTAATTCTTTAAACATTACTTCAACGGAGGAAGAAAGCCTGTTTACCGCCTGAGTTATAAAAGAAAGTTCTTTCGTAAAAGGTTTGTAGTTAATGTGAGAAAACTTTTGATTTTGAATATCTTCAATTTTGTTTACCACAATACGAAGGGGTTTTGTGATGGCAGTAATGATAAAGAGCAGGGCAATATAGGCAAAAACGAAGGCTGCAAAAAACATAAACGCACTTTGTTTAACGCTTTCCCACAAGGTTTCATTAGCAAGCCCTGGGTGACTTTGAACCGCAAGCTCGCCCGCCATCGTCCAACCATTGTTTAACTCGGTTTTCTCTACCGGTGGTGTAACTTCTACTATGTTAGTAAACCAGTCTGGCACTGTATCAATGGTATTAGGGTTGCGCCTTTCAATCAGTAAGTTACCTTCCATATCGGTAATGGTTATGTATTGATAAAACCCTCTATCGAAAATAGCATTAACCATGGTTTCGGCTACCGCAATACCATTAGCTTCACTTAAATATGGGGTGACAGATAGCCCCAGCGAAGTCGCAGTATCTTGTGCGTGGGTGGCTAGCTGCTCGTTTACATACTCTCTGGTTAGCTTGACGTTTATTATGAAAGAACCAGCAAAAACCAGTATTAAAAAAACGAGTAAGCTTGTACTTAATTGGGTAGATAGTCTCATTATTCTTCTTTATCTCCGTACATAACGCGGTCTAGCCGCTCTACCATATCGTCCCACATCTTCATCGGGCCGCTTCCCCTCAGCTTACGGCCCGTTCCCATAGCTTTTGCGGCCCACAAGCCGTTACCATTAAAGCTATAAATGGGTGACAAATCTCTTCTTTTATTAGCAGGCAATATACGCCTATTTATATTATCCAAAACAAGTGGAATAGAGGTTGGGGTTTCATAATACGCCAAAACCATGTGGGGTTGGCGTAATTCTAAGGCGGTTACATACATTAATCGCAACTGTTGTTCAGGAACGCCAAGCTCAATTAAAGAGAAGTATTTGGCAATAGTGTAATCTTCACAGTCGCCAGCACCGGTAGAAATAAACTCAATTGGTGTTGCCCAATAGTCTTTTTGTTGCCAGTGAACAAGGTCGTCTACAAAATCAAAACGGTTAAAAAAGCGGTTTATCTGATAAAGCTTTTCGTCTAGATCTTCACTTTGTAACTCAGCAACCAATTGTCTCCATTTAGCAACGTCTTCTTTTGCTTCGCTGCCATAAACTGAATCAATGCGTGCATAAACTTGCGGTGTGAATACGGTTTTTTGTTGGGCAATGGGTGAGGTAACAGCCAGTAAGGTAAGACCTACAACAACAGCCGAGCGAACAGCGGTTAGCATGCTGCGCACAGTTGAATGGGTAAGAAAAGGAAGACAAAAACGTTTCTTTTGGTGCAAACCGTAGGTACTTTATGCAATAGATTAAGGCAAGTGTAAAAAATCTTTCACTACCATGCTATAGCATAGCTTGCCTACCAATAAGACAATGATGGCAAACTTATTAAGAACTTGAAAGGCATTTTGGTTGCCACTAAGTTTTTTTGTTTATTATTGATCTTTTTGGCACATTTTATGTTTAACCTATCTTCGAATAGAGTTTTGAACATATAAGTACAGGGTGTGGGTTATGAACTTGCACACCTTCTGGTATCATTACTCAGCTTTGTAGTAAATTTACAACGAAAAGGAACTTTCATGGAGTACTCAGCGCGTCCAGCGGTGTTTATCATTAATTCACTTGAAGGCGGTGGCGCTGAACGAGTAATGGTTAAATTGTTAACCATAATGCAATCTTATTTCGTTGCTAAAAACATTCCTGTACATCTAATTCTGCTAGATGACTTGCCTGAATCTCAAGTTTGCCCCGAATACGTTAATAAAATAGTACTTAACTCCCAAGGCAGTTTAGTTTCAGGCTATCAACAGCTTAAGCCTGTTTTGGCAGAACTAAACCCAGAATATTGCTTTAGCTTTTTAACGCGAAGTAACTTCTTGAACGTTACGTTAGCCAAACGCTTAAAGTTTAAAGCTATAATAAGTGAGCGGGTTAATACAACAAGCCACCTATCTGGCGGCCTAAAGGATAGTGTAAGCCGTTTGTTAGTTCGTTTGCTTTACAATAAAGCCGACAGCGTTGTAGCTGTATCTGAAGGTGTAAGAGCTGACCTTATCGATAACTATTCAGTATCAAGAGACAAGGTATCGGTGTTGTACAACCCTTACGATATCGACCAACTTCAGATGCAGGCTTCAGAAAGTGTGTCGGACCTACCGACTAAGCCTTATATTATTGGAGTAGGGCGCTTAGTTAAAAATAAAAACTTCTCTTTACTAATTAACGCCTACGCCAAGGCAAACATAGCAGAAAACTTGGTGATTTTGGGCGTAGGCGATGAAGAAGCCAACCTTAAAGCGCAAGCTAAAGAACTAGGAATTGATAGCAAAGTTCAGTTTCTTGGCTTTAAAGCAAACCCATACCCTTATTTAAGTAATGCCGAATACTTTGTAAGTACGTCGAATGCTGAAGGGTTTCCTAACGCCATTGTTGAAGCTATGTGTTTAGAAAAAGCAGTAATAGCAACAAACTGTGAGTCGGGCCCTGCGGAAATTATTGCCGAACAATATCCTTACAGAGTAACTGGCGCTAGTGAGGAAAAAAACGGTATTCTGTGTGAGTTAAATAACGCTGAAGGTGTTGCAAGCGCGTTAAGCTCATTCAGTGATGAAACTGTTCGGGTATCTTACGCTGCAAAGAGCAAAAGCTGTGCAAAGCAATTTTCTTACAATGCCTTTCAAGAAAAAGTAATAGCCATTATTGAAAAGGTTTGTAAATAAACATGTTCGAAGGGTTAAAGGTAGTTGTTGGCCTAATAAGCTTCATTATGGTGTATCGCACCATAACGGGGAACTGCAATAAATATTTAGCGTTTGCTATTTGCGCTATTTGGCTGCGATTCTTTTTGTCAGCGTTTCATACTATTACGTACCCTTCTTTGGTAGCGGGTTTTTCGATTAATGCTCTGGGCAGTATTGGTGTAGCAGGCTTAGGTTTATTATTAATACCTACCGCCGTTTTTACATTAAGAAAACTATTTCCCTATTACCTTTTCTTCGCTGCGATTGCGGCAAGCGGCATAGTAAATTTCGAAATACCCGGCACCATCAATGTTTTGGTGAAATGGTGTTATTTCCTAGTTCTTTCTGGCGCACTGTTTCTTTCAATCCGCATGCAGGGGCATGTTGAAACATTCAAAAAGCTTGCTGTTGCTTTTGTAATGCCTGTTACTTTACAAGTTTTTTCACTGCTTTTGGGTGAGGTTAAAGCTACTGAGGCAGATGGATCAGCTAGCTATATTGGCGGTTACAATCATGAAGCTGCCTTTTCAATGATTGTGGCAAGTTTCGTTTTCGTTATTGGGTTAACGCAGCGCGGCAGTATTAAGTTTCGCAGTACATTGTTCACATTAGCCGTGGTTTTACTTATTTTGGTTAATTATAGAACTGCAATGTTAGCCGTTTTGCCTATAGTCGCTGTTTTCTATTACAACCTCATCGAACAGCGAATTAAACCATCTCAGAAAGTATCAGTGATGACGCTTGTAACTATGGTTATCATTGTGTCTTTCATGGCTGTGTCTATATCAATGCGTGAGCGATTCGCTGACATCGGGACCCTAATTTCAAATCTAGATTTAGTATTAAAAGCGCCTATTTATTTTAGCGAGGCTGAAAAGGATATTATGTCAGCCAGAGTTTATATATGGAGTTTGTATATAAATGCTTTTGTTAACGCTGACCTTTTAAATCAAGTTTTTGGTTTTGGACCTGGTACATGGAGCAAAGCTTTTGAACTTTACGCCCACAACACGTTTGTTTCCTATTTATACGAATATGGGATTGTTGGCTTGTCAATCTTTATTCTGTTATGCCTTTCTATAGTATTTCAAGCAATATCGGTATCTGAACCGGGATTGAGAAAGTTATTACTGCTATCGTTCATAGGTTTTTTGGCAATGAATATGGCAACAATGCCATTGTGGAATATAGAGGGGCTTATTTTCTTTAGCCTAATCGGTGCTCAGGTTTTCGCAAGCAAACCGGATAATCAGCGCAAAACGCCAACTTCCAGAATTGAGAAAATTATGGGAATAAATCCAACACAGGGAAATGCTACTTAATGAATATTGTTGTAATTGGATTGCGAGGAATTCCTGATGTAATGGGAGGGATTGAATCCCATTGCCAAAATATTTACCCTCGAATGAAAAATGGTGATTTCGATATTACTGTTATTGGTCGATCGCCGTATTTGAGTAAAAAAACTCACGAATATGAAGGCGTTAAAGTGCGTTCGGTATGGGCCGTAAGAAACAAGTTTTTAGAAACTTTCTTGCACACTTTTATTGCTATTTTTTATGCTCGTTTGTTTTTAAAGCCAGATGTAATTCATCTGCACGCTATAGGACCAGCACTTTTTACCCCCCTTGCACGATTGCTAGGTATGAAGGTGGTAGTTACTCACCATGGTGCCGATTACGACAGGCAAAAGTGGAATAGTTTCGCAAAAAGCATTCTAAAGTTTGGTGAAAAAATGGGGGTTGTTTTTTCTCAAAAAATGTTTGTGGTTGGCAAGTCTCTAACAGCGCGGCTACAAGAACAGTACCCAAAACATGCTCACAAAATACACTACGTACCCAATGGAATGTTGCCATCATTTACTGGCTGTTCACCCGAAAGCGATTTACCCTCTGAACTCAACCTTATTAGTAACGGGTACATTGTAACTGTAGGGCGCTTAGTACCCGAAAAAGGTTTTCATAACCTAATAAACGCTTATAAGAATGCAAGCACCCAGCTTAAACTTGTTATAGTAGGTAATACCGACCACGAAGACGAATACTCGACGTCGCTAAAAGCAATGGCATCTGAAAATATTATTTTCGCAGGGCGTCGTTCTGGTAGCGAACTGAAAGCTTTATACCAACATGCAAAGGTCTTTGTACTGCCGTCTTATCACGAAGGCCTTCCAATTGTAGCTTTAGAAGCCATTAGTTCAGGTACTAACGTATTGTTAAGTAACATTATTCCTAACTTAGATATAGAAGCGCCTGAAGATACTTATTTCGAAGTCGGCGATGAACCAATGCTTACTAAAAAGTTAAATGATTTAGAGGTGTTGAACTTATTTATAGACAGGGACAAGTTTTTAACGCAGTTCGATTGGGATCAAATTGCGCTTGATACAAAAAAGTACATTCAATCAGTTTTTGAAAGCGAAAAGTAAGCAGAGCTAATGAGAGATATAAGAATAGATACGCTTCGCGGTTTGGCCTGCATTTTTTTGGTGGGTTACCATGTGATTGGTAACAATCCATCGAACGGCTTACATATAGAAAGCGGCTTTCTTCGGGAGATCAATGATCTGCTCGAAACCGTTAGAATGCCTTTATTTACATTTCTTTCGGGTATGGTATATGCCTACAGGCCGTTGTCAGAAAATTGGCCCAAATTTTTAAAGGGTAAAGCGCGAAGGTTGCTAACTCCTATGTTGGTTGTAGGTACGCTATTTGCATTGATTCAAGCCCTTGTGCCAGGAACTAACAATAAAATAGACAACTGGTGGCTTTTACATATATACCCAGTTCAACATTTTTGGTTTGTAGAAGCATTGTTTTGGGTGTTTATTTTAATTATCCCGCTAGAACTAAATAGGTTATTAAATAGTAGGCTAGTTACAGTTTTAATTATTGCAGCGTTTTTAGCACTAGCCGTTGGGCAGCCCTATACGAAATTATTGGCTTTTAAAGGCTTCATATATTTAACGCCGTTCTTTTTGTTTGGGATGAGCATCGTACGTTTTAAAATATCACCTTTGCCTATATTACCCAGTCTATTGAGTTTTGTAGGAATAATGGCTGCCATTTATTTTTTGACAGACGGTGTCTATGGAAGAAGCTTAATGGGTTGTGTAATAGGCATGCTTAGCTGTTATTTTTTGTTAGGCTTGAAGCTAAGAGTAACCTTACTAGCTCGAATCGGTATTTATTCTTACAGTATCTATATCTTTCATGTTTTCTTTACTGCTGCTACTAGGATTATTGCTAATAAGTTGTTTAGTGTACCCGACGAAATCAATTTTGTAATTGGGCTATTATTCGGAATTATGGGCCCAATAGCAGTCTACTTAGTTGCTAAACAATACCCTTTAGGGCAACTGTTGTTTTTAGGTGAAAGCCAAAAAAAATAATAAAAACACGTTTTTAAAGATTATGTATATTTCTACATCCACTATTATGTAGGCTGGAGAGTGTCCAAGTGAAAATTTCAGTAGTAATTACAACATATAACCGTCCCCATTTTTTAAAAGAGGCATTGGTGGGGGTCAGTCAGCAAACTCTGGCCCCTTGTGAAGTGATTATCATCGATGACTGTTCAACAGAACCTTACGACGAGATTTTTCCTATTATCGAAAGTATTCAAGCAAAGTATTTAAAACAAAAGTCTGGTATCGGGGCGAATGCAGCGAGAAATATTGGTATCAGCGAGGCTACTGGAGATGTTATTGCGTTCTTAGATGACGATGATGTGTGGCTTCCTTTTTACCTCGAGACCATACATAGAGAGTTTTCAAATGGTGCAGATGCTGTGGTTAGCGGCTTTAAGCAATTAGGTAAGGAAGAAGTGGTCGTAACTAATAAAGACCTACGGGTTTCTAAAACTTCTTTGCTAAGAGGGAATACTTATTGTGGAATGAGTGGCTTCAGTGCTAAACGACAAGTGTTATTGAATAATTTTTTCGATGAATCATTAAATAACGGGCAAGATTGGGATTTGTACGTTCGACTTTTCCAGCAAGGCGTTAAGTTTATAAATATTCCAAGAGCTCTTTTTCTGTATAGATTTCAAAATGAAGATGGGATAGGTGCGAAAGTCCGTAAAATGAAACCATCTGAAATTAATAAGAGATTGGGCTCAGCATATAAGCATAAGTCTTTTCTCGGTGACTATTGGTTTAAAAAACGTGTGTGTGAGCAAATTCTATTTTCTCTTAAACATAAGAATGAAAAGTCGCGCTGGATTATTCAAGCGCTAAAAATGGCAGGTTTTAAGGCTACGTTCGTTTTCTTTTATAACGCGCTGAAACGTAAAATACTCAATAAACCGATGTCCATATAAGATAGTGTCATTCAATTTTTTCTTACTTAATAAATAATCAAATATGTGGTTCACATGACTTCAAAGGTAAAGGTTTCTGTAATCGTTCCCGTATGGAATGATGCACGCAGAGTTGTTAATTGCATAAAGGCATTGAAGAACCAAAAGCTATCGCCTGAAGCTTACGAAATTATTGTTATTGATAATGGCTCTACTGATGCGACTCTTGAAGAAGTTCAAAGGATAGACGGAATTTCCGTTTTGCAAGAGGTTAAGCCTGGCTCTTATGCTGCACGAAATAAAGGACTTTCCGTCGCTAAAGGACATTACGTTGCATTTACAGACTCTGATTGCCTGCCAGATGAGAACTGGTTGGCTTCGCTTATTGAATGTGCTGAAACGCATAGCAATATTGGTGTAGTTGCCGGTGATGTCAGCTTCTTTAAAGATGAAGCTGATGAAATTGATGATGCATCTCTAGCATATGAGAGCTTTTTTTCAATGAATCAAGAAGAATATGCGAGAAAGGGTGTTTGCATTACCGCAAATTGGTTGTCGAAAAGAGAGGCACTTCTCTCGTTAGGTGGGTTTAACGCAAAACTCAAATCGGGCGGGGATCATGATATGGCAAAGCGGCTTACCGAACGTGGTTTTGATGTCGTTTTCTGTAAACAAGCAACAGTTGCACACCCCGCCAGAAATAAACAAGAAATCTTAAAAAAAAGGCGCCGAGTTATCGGTGGCTCTTGGGATAAAACCGACACCAAATTCAAGTCTGTAAAGCTACTTTGGGAAGCCGTTAAGTTATATATTAAACGTACGCTTCTTTTACTGTTTTCGAACAAGGCATCTTTAAAACAAAGGCTGTCGGTATTTGGAATTATATCAGCAATATTTTTTGTCTCGCTGTCAGAAATAGCGAAGCTCACAGCTGGCCAACAAAGTACAAGAAGCTAAAAGGAATAAAATAAATTGAGCAGGATAGTAAGTGCTACTTCATGGACGACATTAGCAACAATAGTAAATCTACTGCTAACAATGGCGCAGCTCGCTATCTTAGTACGCATTTTGGCGCCAGCAGTATTTGGTCAGTTCGCCGTCGTTAATATGGTGATAGAGGTATTTGTTGCTTTCGCTTTAGGAGGAATTTCAAACTTTTTAGTATATAAAAAGAATGCAGACCAACCGACAAGCAATGCCATATATTTTCTTGCTCTTGGGATAGGTGCAATTTTTAGCTTGGTGTTATTTTTGTTAACGCCCTTTCTAGCAACCGCGCTTGGGTATGAAAGCATAGTCCAAGAGCTAAGATTGGCCACTGTTTTACTAGTTATTTCATCTATTGCCTCGCAATACCAAGCTGTAGGAATGAAAAACTTTCATCATCAACGGGTAGCGCAAGTAGATATATTTGCGAAAGTCCTATCCTTTTTATTTGCAATTAGTTTTAGCCACTTGGAGTTACTTTGTTTAGTAGGAGCCACTATCGTATACCAGTTAGTTCGACTGGTTGGATTCATGATGGTTTTGGGAAAAGAGGTAAACCTAACGACTAAAGTAAATACTGCTATTTATCGAGAAGCATTCAATTATGGGATATTTGACTTTGGATCACAGGCTCTCAATATTGTTAGAAGGCAACTCGACATTATAATTCTTGCAGTAACCCTCCCAAGTAGCGAATTAGGGGTGTATCACGTCATAAAGCAATTAGCTAGTAGGCCTGCGCAGGCATTGCAGCCTATTATCGGTAAAGTTGCGCTACCTGCGTTCGCAGAAGTGAAAGAAGATGAGGTGCGATTCGCTAGAGTTTATAAAGACTTTTTTACACTACAGCTGTTCGTATTAGCGATAATTTACATACCTGTAATAGTTTCATCTGATTTAGTTACTGCGCTCTTCTTTGGTTCCGAATTCGTTCAACACAGCTGGGTATTATCTATACTTGCGGTATTTTGGTTTGTTCGTGTAGCAAGTTCAAATTTAGTTGGCCCACTTGTTCAGGCAACAGGTTTCACAAAAAGAAATTTTTTTTGGAATGTGGTTGTTTTGTTACCTAATGCTTTAGTTATATATTTTTCTTCGCAGTATGGTGTAATTGCTTTGGTTTCAGCAATGGCTACATTTCAGCTTTTGTTGTTTCCCATAGTAAATTATTACTTCATATTATTTATTACTAGAGTTAGTTTTTCATTTTCTCTAAGGAACATGGTTATTGTTGTGTTATCTCTGGCGGCGCCGTTAACCATATTGAAGTATTTTATTTTGCCGCTAATACCTGAAATATTTTTGGTAAAAGAAGTAGTCGTGGCGTTACTCACGTTTGCTGTAGCCGCTATGTTGTTGATCTTCTACAAAGAGTTAAAAAGCTCTCTTATTAGAGTAAAAGGATTTTAAATGTCAATTTCCAAAAAAGTTTACTTTTTTGTACGGACTTTCCCCGTGTTATCGCAAACCTTCGTGCTTAACCAAGTAAAAGATCTTAAAGATGAAGGGTTAGACGTACATGTCTTGGCAGTTAACCCGATTAACGATACATCTTCGGTTTTAAGCTCCATATTCGGTCGAGAGGTGAATGAAAAGGTAACTTCAATTTTACCAGAACCACATTCAAGAGAATCATGGTTTTTGATGCTTCTTGGGGCATTGTTTTGTGCCTGTGCTAAACGGCGTTGGCCAATTATAGGGTTGGCGTGCAGATTGGTAAGAAAGAAAAACTTCTTCTCGGCAAAAGATTTACTATGTTTAGCTTGGCATTTGCGGAACAAGAATATCGTTATGGAAAATTGCATAGCGCACTTTGGAAGTAATGGTGTCGTTCTAGATTATCTTCGTAAAGCTAAACTCATCGACTGCGAAAATTTATTTACGGTTTTTCATGGGTATGAAATTAGTCGATATGACCAGTTAAAACTATGGCAGGAAGAATACGGAAAGCTAGGCGGGAGGTTACTACCTATTAGCGAACACTGGGCTGAATCTTTAGTTAATTTTGGAGCTAATAAATCGAGCATTGAAGTCGTCCATATGGGAGTAGATGTAGATACTTTTTCTTTTAGTGATAAGGAGCTATCTTCACCACTCCAGGTACTTTCAGTTGCGCGAGCGACCGAAAAGAAAGGGCTCAAATATGCTATTGAAGCGATATTAAATTCAGAACTGGATGCTCATCTTACCTTGATAGGAGACGGTAGATTGTTGCCAAGTCTCAAAGTGCTGGTTAAACAACATCCTAATAAAAGTCGCGTAACTTTTCTAGGAGCTTGTCCTCCTGAGCGAGTTTCATCGGAATTGAAAAAAACTGACCTATTTTTACTACCCTCAGTTCAAGATAGCATGGGTGACAAAGAGGGTATTCCAGTGTCACTAATGGAAGCTATGGCTAGTGGAGTTATTGTGCTATCTACAATTCATAGTGGTATTCCTGAACTTATTGATGATGGTGTGTCAGGCTTCTTGGTCCCAGAGCGTGATGCTTTAGCGATTCAGGAAAAGATGAAAGAAATAGTAAAGAACCCGGAACTTTCTCTCATCAGAAAAAATGCGCGTGCGAAAGTTGACAATGAATTTAATGCAGCAACGTTAAGCAAACAATTACTATCGCTAATAACAAAATAGAACGGATTATAAACGTATGAAAGTACTTATTATAGGCAATCACACATGTGGCAATAGAGGCGATGGTGCAATTATCAGAGGTCTCATTCAGGAGCTAGAGCAGCAAATACCAAACATTGAATTGGAATTAATGTCGCGCTTTCCAATTAGTTCAGAGATACTGTTATCCCGCCCGTTCAGAAGTGACTGGCTTTACAAGTATCAGCCTTATAGCGGGGGACTGAAGTCAAAAATTAAAAATAGGATTCATAAGCCTATATTATTAGAAAGACTTATTTCTTCTGCGCGTACGGGGAATACGCACAACAGTCTGCCTACCAAGTTTAAAGAGTACATCACGGAGCTTCAAAATTTTGATTATGTAATTCAGGTTGGCGGCTCTTTCTTCGTTGATTTATACGGAGTCGGTCAATTTCATCATGCGTTATGCGCTCTGGCAGCTAAAGTACCCCTTCTTATTTTAGGTCATTCAGTTGGGCCATTTGAGAACGATAAGTTTTGTGAAGTATCCGAGCTTGTATTTAGTCGAGCCAAAGTGCTTGGATTACGTGAGTCAGTAAGTAAAGCGCTGTTGGAAGAAAAATTTGCATTACCAGCATGCTATGTAGAAGGGGCCGATACAGCGTGGCTCGTTAAAAATGATGTAGTAGCGATAGAAAATAAATCGTTAATTGAGTTTATTGAACGCAATAAAACAGTGGCGATAACTCTTAGAGAATTGAAGCCATTCGATAAACGCTTAGGTGTAACTCAAGAAGAGTACGAAAGAAGCTTCGCAACACTTTGTAATTCTTTAATTGAAGAGGGATATCAGATATTGGCTTGTTCTACTTGCACTGGTATCGAAGGCTATCAAAAAGATGACAGAATGGTGGCATTTAAAGTCGGTAAGCTAATTAAAAATCCAGAAATGTTTAAAATTGTAATGGATGAGCTTAACGATGTTGAACTAGGTACTTTAATAGGCAAATGTACATTGACTATTGGTACACGCCTACACAGTGCAATTATCTCTATGAACTTTGGAACTCCCGCTTTTGCTCTTAACTATGAGCACAAGTCTGAAGGAATTATGAACCAATTGGGCTTGCCACATTTAGGAGTTCCTATCTCCATGCTGATAGATGGAATTTTGATAGAGAAAGTCAGAGCTACTCTCGGTAATGTAGACACGATTCGTCAAGAAGTGGCTATTGCTGTTGAAAAGGAAAAGGAAAGGGCAAGAAATATGATCTTAAGTTCAATGAAATAGATTGTGGTGTGTCTGATATTTTTACAAGTTAAATGAGATCCATTTTAACCTCCTGAAATTAAAGGGGAATAAACCTGGCATTGGTTTTGCTTATCGAAAAGTAGTAATTGACCCATAGTTTTAGTCAAAGGAAGTACAATGAAAACATTATTTAAAGGCGCCTTTATCTCAGCGCTTCTTGCATTTGGTAGTTTTGCGAATGCTTCAATTATAAATTTTAACGATTACACAATATCAGGTTATGCTACCCAAGCTCGTAGTGGCTCTTCAACGGTTGAAGACGGTGGCTTCACCTTATCTCTAGCTGGCAACTTGTGGGTAGACATTTTCTACGATTCTGTTCTTACTTCAAATTCTATTTTGAACTTCACTTTTGAAGCTACAGGTCTTAACGCTGAACTTTATGGTATTGGCTTCGACAATGATGAAAACTATTCAGCTGACCAATCTGAAAACTTCGGATTCATCGGCGGAACACAGGCGTCAGAACTAGTAACTGCAAACCTTTTCTCTGATTATGAGAGTGGTGATGGAGTTGTAAGCTTTTCGGTTAATATTGGTGACTATGTTACAGGTTCTTTCAACCGACTTGTTTTCATTCTAGACAACGATGCGCAACAGTCAGGCTCTCTTGCTTCTTTTAGTAATGTTGAGATATGCGATAACATCCTTGTTTGTCAAACATCTTCTGTAACCTCTGTTTCAGAGCCTAGCCATCTAGGATTTGCTGGCTTAGCATTGTTAATGGTAGGCGCGCTTAGAAGAAAGCTTAGATAATTAAAATCTGCGTTATTTAATAAAAGGGCCGAATTGGCCCTTTTTTCATATTAAGGAACATGAGCAAGTTACGTTAACGACATGAACCACGGTTTATTCTTAAATTTCTTATTGTTTTTTGAGTACAGAAATTTTCAACGATTATTGTATGATTTTTATTCCTTTAAATGTCACTTTATCATCATTATTCCCTTTTGAAACTTTGTCGTTATCTAAAATTAGAAGAAGATGAGTAACCTCACCTTTTACAAACTGACCTATAGGGAATGAAATATTTTCATCTGAACTGTTATAATATGTCCCTGCATTTATACCCCAATCCTGTGTCCCGTGAAATTTTACTACTTCAGTACTATCTACTTGATCACCGTTTGTGAGTCCCACGCCTACTATTTCTGGATTCCCTTTAATATTTAGTGAAAGTTCTAGTATAGAGTTTTCTGTTAATACAACTTCAATAGGGAATGTTTGCCAATTATTACCGGTTAACGTGACAGTCGTTCTATCGGTGATTGCAGTAGTTCCGTAGCGATACTGTTCAGAAAAGCCAGTATGCCCGCTTTCGCTTGCTTTAAATTCCCACACTGTCGATGGCTGTTCTACAACAGCTTGTAAGGTTAATTCCAAAGAAAAGTTAGGAATCTTGAATTCTTCCGATACATATAGAGTAGGTTTGGGTTCGCTTTGAATTGACTCTATGTATGAAAAATCGTCTGAGTAGGGATGTTCAATTATGTTATCCATATTGAACTCGTACCTTGAATCCATAGAGGCTTCATTATAACAAAGATCATTTTTTGAAGAGCTAGAGGGGTACTTCTCTCTGTCAAATATACAATAACCTACTTTGTTGTTCTTATATTTAGTGAAAATAATGTTGTTTTGTGCTGTTATCCAAAATGTACTATCACCACTTACGCTCGATGAAGCAATGCCATTTCGGTTTACATTGATTACGTTTTCTAAGATAAATGTTCGGCCTCCAGGCTTCGACATCAAACCGCCGGCTTTAATAGCAGTCCACTCTTTACCTCTATCATCACCTAAGTTATGTATATGATTGTGGAATATATAGCTAGGTCCAAGCATGTTTGGCGCTACGCTAACCCCTGTATAACCCTGCTCCATTTCATTATTGTACACCAATACGTTTTGCTGGCCGCCATCTATTTCTATTAAGTCATCATTTGCATAGGCTAGGTAGTTGCCATAAATGGCCGAGTTCTTAACAAAGCCACCACGACGCTCAAAATTCATTCGTCCCTCAATAACGTCGTTGAATCTACGGTCTGGCGCTCCATAAAACCGGTTATTTCGAACAATGAATTCGCCTCTATAGTCATTACTGTCGTGGTATGCCCAAACTTGGAGCGCATTCGCACCTTTAGGGTGACCAACTGACCAGTTATTTGCGCCTAGATTGGGGCTATGCACTTCACACTCTTCAATTACAGCAATACCACTTCGTTCTAAGTAAATACCAGAATCGTAATTGATAGGGGAATTACTTGTCGGGCTCGAATAAGCTTTACCGTTTCTAATATCAACGGCTTCTCTGCCATATTCAGATACGTTGCAGCCTTTAATCCATATATGATGTGCCTTTTTTGCAAATATGCCGTAACGCTGTCCGCCTTTAACGGTAAGGTTTTCTAGCATAACGTAAGAGTTGTTACCAATATTCACAGCAGCAAGTACATCGCTGCCAGCTTCAATAACGGGGCCGTCGCCAATAATTTTGGCGTAGCCATCTGCGCTACCTTCTATATTTAGCGCTTCTAAATCCAATTGGCCGCCAGAGTAAATTTCAGAAAGGTAATAAACCTTATTTGGGTCAATAGGGGGCGTATTAGGTTTTGTTGTTGTTTGAAAGGAATGTTCAACTATATCTCCGTAAACATCCGTAATTGTCACTTCTATGTGGTACGTAGTGTTTGCTTCTAGATAAACTATGCTTCCAGCGAACGAACCATAAATAGGTTCCCAAGCTAGGTCTAACCCTTCACGCCAATAAGTATCATCATTGGCTCTAAATTTAACGGTGGCAGTACTTTCTTCATCCTGGCCGTAAATAACTAACCCTATAGAGTTGATAAGTGGGGTCGCGGTATCTTCAAACCCAGAAGCCGACGCGGCAAAAACTATTGAAGGGTCTAACCCTGCTGTTATTGCTGACTCGTATATATCGTTTTTGCTTAAGCCCGAGTATGTTGAAACTGTTTTCATCCACTTTGCTGTATCGATTGGGTACAAAGCAAATAGCGCAGAGGCTTGGTTAGAGGTTAAATTGGCGAACAGCGTTTTCTTTGCTTCTTCACTAAGTGGTGGCTTACGTGATAACACTTTTTGCTTATACAGTTGGGCTATTTCGTCGTCGTACTTTTCAACAACGGTTGATAGGTTTTTTGGGCCTTTGTAATCAGCTAGTAATGAGTTTACGGTATTGTTGTCATTAATATGCGCATTAAGATAGTTATACAAAATATCACCGGGTTGGCCGCCCTTTGTATAACCTTTATCATTCTTGTTCACTGTGGCACAAGAAAGCATTAGAAACGACAGTAAACCAATAAAAGCGAAGCGAAAAATAGATGGCTTTGAGTTAGCAGAGTGCATGGTATATCCCTATAGATTGAGAAGCATGAGAAGAAAACTAGGGCTGTATTAAAAGGGTAGTGCTAACGTAGTTACGTAGCAAGTCGTAACTGTGGATCTTTACTATTAGTTGTTACTTTGCTGCAGGTATTTTGTTTTGGTTACCTGCCGTAAAGCCTATGACAGGCACATAGCCCTGTTTAAGCTGAAACTAAACAACGGGTAAGTAATTTATTTTCTATAAAATAGCTCATTTTGCGTAAGCACCTGTTATACTTAAGTCTAATAAGGTGGAAGTGGTTGCTTCTAGTATTAAAATGGAATTTTTATGAAGAAAAAAGTAGCCGTTATTCACCCTGAGGCAGGGTTTTCATCAAGCGGCGGATCTCAGCTCAGTGCGTATGAAATGGCGGAACATATTGCGACATTTTTTGACGTAAAGCTTTTAAGCTCATCTAAATGTAGTGAACACAGTGTAGTAATTCCCTGTATTCCCAGAGGGAAAGTGAAAAAAGCCCAGCGTAATAAAACTATTGATTGGTTACTTACTCGCTTTGTTTCTAACCCATCATTGCTTATCGAGTCGCTAACTAGCTTCCTAACATACACGCCATATTTAATGTTTAAGCGATGTGATGTCATTTACCCTAATAACGATTATGGGGGCTTGGCAGTAGCTGCAGTAATTAGAAAGCTATTTAAGACTCCCATTCTTTATACCGAAAGGGCAGGGATGGTATCGAACGGTAAAGTATTACGCCGCAACTTGAAATTTAAGCCCGACTGCTTGGTTGTGTTTAACCAAGAAACCAAAGAGTATGTTCATTCTATAGCACCTGAACAACGGGTTGAGATTATCCCCAACGGTGTAAACTTAGCTAAATTTAGCCCGCAGGGCGAAAAATATGAGCATGGTTTACAAGGCAAAGTGTTATCAACTGTAGGTGCGTTAAATAGACAAAATCACAAGCGTATACATTTAGCCATTGAGGCAGTAAGCCAGTTAACCGATGTGTCGTTACTTATTTGTGGTGACGGCCCAGATGTACAGTACTTTAATGACCTTTGTACACAAAAGTTAGGTGCACAACGCTTTAAAATTATTAAAGTCGACTTCGCTGATATTCCTAATGTTTATCGTTCAGTTGATGCATTTACATTGCCATCTGAAGACGAGCCTTTTGGGCGAGTGTACCTAGAGGCTATGGCAAGCGGATTGCCCGTAGTAGCTACCGATGACTCCATGCGCAGAACACTAATAGGTAAAGCTGGTGTGGTTTGTAATGTTGAAAATGCAGAAGAATACGCTGCTGCCATAGCCACTACACTATCAACCGACTGGGCCAATGCGCCAATAGAACAAGCGGCTGATTTTAGTTGGGAGAGTGTAGCTGAGCAATACGCGGACGTGATAGAGAGTTTATAAAGTTTTATCTCTACATAAACAGTGCGCTGTTAACGTTAGTAACAGCGCGCATTACTATTTTGTAAATGCTGCTTACTTGCCGAACTTCCGACGAAGCCTATCTTTCCCTAGAATAACCTTGGCTGTTGCTACTAACCCCGCCTCTCGCACAGATAAACTAATCCAACCTAGCTTGTTATTCTTCTTGCCAATTTGACTAAGAATTTGATTGGCAACACGGTCGTTATAAGCTTCTTTGCCTAATAGCGCTTTATGTTTTTTAAATGCCTTAAGCCTTGGGAAGACTTTTTCTAGTGGCATATTGGCTACTTCAGTAGAAATGCTAACATGACCTCTGCGATAGAAATAAATATCTTTAGGTATGTTTTTGAAAACAGCATCTTCTAACGTGATGCGAACAAAGAAGTCCCAATCTTGGCTGTTCTTTAGTTCTTCATCAAACATTAGCTTTTTAGCTAATAAAGCCTTGCACGTAACACCACTCATTCCGCAGAATTTATTACCTTTTTTGATTACATCAGTGGTGATAACTTCAGTTTTGTTAATGTGAATTTTATCGGGCGTTTCAAGAAATCGGTAGCCGCAAGTCACTGCATCTGCGTGTTGATGCATTGCAATGTGCTGTTCTAAATAATCATTGTCCCATACATCGTCGTCATCTAAAAACGCAATAATATCTGATGTTGACTTAGTTATACCTAAGTTACGTGCTGCGTTAGCACCTGATGCTACTGGAACTTTAACGTAAGTAAATTGTTCACTTGGAAAGAGAGATAATACTTCTTCATAGCTTACTGACGAGCCATCATCAATAACGAACACTTCTTTTGGCATTACAGTTTGTTTTAATACTGCTGCGAGTGATTCTTTTAGGTAGTCTGGGCGATTATGCGTTGTGATTACAACAGACACAGTGTTTGGCATTTTCACTTCCATATTTTTTATATCCTTTGTACCTTAATAAACTATCCAAGCTGTAACGGTTTAAATGGACTATTGTCATGTGAATTAGTGTATTACTTTGACAATTACCAAAAGGCATTGAAAAAATATACGTCCTACACTAGTTATTACTGTTTTATCAAAGATTCTTGGTTTAGCGTTAGTACTTAGTTTCCAATGGTCGTCGTATATGAAAAATTAAGCAGTAAAAATCAATTGCAGTGGACAGGACAAAGGTATCATTCTTACCAAATGCCTTTAGTTTTGGAAATTGCATATATGCTATCACTAAACTTAGTCACAACAAACTAGTCAACATTTAAAAAACTTATTGTGTATTAGCTAAGAAATTCAGAAAAAATATGACGCGCCTATACGCAATTTAAGTACTAAAGGACATTGGCTTTGAGGTGTTAATTTCCATATGAATGTTAACACGCCCCCAAATACTATGTTAGAAAAATTGCGTCTAAATAAGAGTTTGCCTTTATAGAATACCAAGGCCGCATATGGTTGTAATCTCGGTAGAAGAAAGCTTTTTCATCTCTAGTTTTGCATAAACCGTCTTTACATAAATGCTTTATCGGATCGATAACTTCAACATGTTCAATATTTTTTAATTGTTTTAAAGCATCCTGATGCTCGGTGTAATCCGAGCGCGCTTTTGTTTCTGAAATGCTATTAGGTAGTCCCTTACGGATGGCAATAGTTGGGTCGAACTCTTTTCCTTTTGGCTCGCCCATTATAATAAATACTTTAGATACGTTTGTTTTCAAGGTATTTAAAAAATTGTCGTACTCTTTTATCCTTACGCGCTTTGCTTCATCGCGTTCAATTCGTTTATTTGGCAAATATGAATTAAAGCTGTAAAAAGATGTAACAACTTTTTCGAACTTTACTTCTTTTAATAGCTCTTCATAGTTTTGCAAGTTGTCACAATTCCATTTAGGGTTTTTCATAGAGGGCGTAACAAAGCATCCACTTTGCGTTAAAAAATAAATGTTGTATTCATTATTTAAGCTTTCGACATATGGGTAAAGTTGCTCAATATGACTAGCCCCCATAACTAATATATTTTTATCAGAATTACCTCCAATAAACCTTACTTTCAAACCAGCGACTTCCATATTGGGTTCGGGATAATTCCAGTCCTCTTTAGCTTCTAAAGCCGATTTAACCAACATTTGTTCACTTGGTGGCAAACGGTGCAAAAGCCCTTTAGTATGAAAAATAGCCATACCACATAGAGCAATTACAATTGCGAATGGTAAAGGGCGTAAAAGCACTTTAAATTTGTTCAAGTGGTAATCTTTTAGCGTTTTAGATTCGATATAAGTAAAACTTAAAGCACCGAGTAAAACGGATAGTGGTATACCCACTGCCCACCAATACGGACCCAACTCGAAATAATACCCAGCCACAACTATGGGCCAATGCCATAAATAAATAGAATAAGACCATTTCCCAAGTGAATGGGTAATGCTGTTGCTTACAAGTCTAGAGTTATTACTAGCAACTAAAACCATGCACGCTCCAACTATTGGCAATAGCGAAGCATATCCCGGCCAAGGTGTAGACGAAGTGAATAAGAAGAAAGAACTTATTATTAGAACGAGGCCGGTTAATTGTAATGGATGTCTAAAACTATCTTTAATGTTAAAAGGGTAGAGAAACACTAACCCCCCAGCCAACATTTGCCAGGCTCTAGTCGGTAGCAGAAAGTATGCTGCGCTACTCGACTTAACGGTAACGAAAACAGAAATCAAGAAAGCTAGAATAGTTCCGCAAAGTATAGTGAGCTTCAACTGTCGAAGCGAAAGAACTTTATTTAAGAAAACTAAGAACAAAGGGTAGATGAGATAAAACTGCCACTCTACAGAAAGGCTCCAAGTATGTAATAGCCATTTTTCATTTGATGAAGGGTTGAAATAGTTAGATTCCGACCAATAAACCATGTTTGATACGAAAGATAAACTTGCTGCCGCGTGTTTGCCTAAGTTCAAATAGTCTATCGGAGGAATGAAAAATAAACCAAACACCAAGAGAGCAAAGCAGAGAACAGACAAGGCTGGTATGATTCTTCTTACTCTAGCATTGTAAAATGATAGGATTGAGAAATTTTCTTTTTCCAAGCCTTTTACAACAATCATTGTCATAAGAAAGCCTGAAATAACAAAAAAGACATCTACACCTGCAAAGCCGCCAGGCAACCAACTGTGATTGAAGTGAAAAACGACTACTGAAACAACTGCGATGGCTCGCAATGCGTTGATATCTTCCCTGAATTTCATATTACATATTTCTCAATTAAGCAGTGTTAAAAAATATACGACCCAATAAAATCGCACACTTTGCAGCGGGCATTGTCTATCAAGGCTAATGGTTAGTCGAGTGTTTATGTAGGGCTTTTATATAATTACTAGCTTTTTCTAAAATTTCGCCATTATCAGCTATATAGGGTAGCGGTAATGTCTGTCACTCGTGTAAACTACCGCTTTTATTTCAGGCAAGCCTTAGCGCACAGAAAAATTCTTCCTATGCTTTGGCCATGCAGTCATCATGTAAATTGAGGAAAACATGGAGCTTGACGCTATTATCAATCAGGCACAAAGCCAGATTGACGCTGCACAAGATGCAGCCACATTAGACCAAGTTAGGGTCGAATTCATGGGTAAGAAAGGTAAACTTACCGACTTACTTAAAGGGCTTGGAAAGTTATCGAATGAAGAACGTCCTGCCGCAGGCCAAAAGATTAACCAAGCTAAGCAGGTTATTCAGCAAGCTATTTCTGCAAAAGGTGAGTTTTTACGCACTGAAGAGCTTAACAAAAAGCTAGCCGAAGAAGCCATTGATGTAACTTTGCCTGGCCGCACAGAAAAGCCAGGTAACTTGCACCCGGTTAGCCGCACAATTGCACGTATTGAATCTTTCTTTGGCGAGCTTGGTTTTTCAGTGAAAACTGGCCCTGAAATTGAAGATGGTTTTCACAACTTCGACGCACTGAACATTCCTGCGAATCACCCAGCGCGTGCCGATCACGATACCTTTTATTTCAACCCAGACATGATGCTTCGTACGCAAACCTCTGGTGTTCAAATTCGTACTATGGAAGCGGAAAAGCCGCCACTGCGCATTATCTCGCCAGGGCGCGTGTATCGTAACGACTACGATCAAACCCACACGCCAATGTTCCACCAAGTGGAAGGTTTGATGGTTGATAAGAACGTTAGCTTTACCGACCTTAAAGGTATTTTGCACGACTTCCTACATCACTTCTTTGAAGAGTCACTAGAGATTCGCTTCCGTCCGTCTTACTTCCCGTTCACTGAGCCTTCAGCTGAAGTAGACGTTATGGGTAAAAACGGTCAGTGGCTTGAAGTACTAGGCTGCGGCATGGTGCACCCAAATGTACTTAAAGCTGTGGGGATCGACCCAGAAGAGTACACAGGTTTTGCCTTTGGTATGGGCGTAGAGCGCTTAACTATGCTTCGTTACGGTGTTAACGACTTGCGCGCGTTCTTTGAAAACGATCTTCGTTTCCTTAAGCAGTTCAACTAAGGCAGAAAGTACACATGAAATTCAGTGAAAAATGGTTAAGAGAGTGGGTTAACCCGTCGCTGTCGGCACATGAGCTGTCTGAACAGTTGAGCATGGCTGGCCTAGAAGTAGACGGCGTTGAGCCAGTAGCAGGCGATTTTAAAGGCGTGCTAGTAGGTGAAGTGGTTGAGTGCGGACAGCACCCTAACGCCGATAAACTGCGCGTAACTAAAATAAACGTAGGTGGCGATGAGCTACTAGATATCGTTTGTGGTGCGCCTAACTGTCGTCAAGGCATTAAAGTAGCGGTAGCGGTTGTTGGCGCTGTATTGCCAGGCGATTTTAAAATTAAGAAAGCGAAGCTTCGCGGCGAGCCGTCATTCGGCATGCTATGTAGCTTCTCTGAGCTAGGTATTAGCGACGACCACGACGGTATTATCGAGCTTCCAGCCGATGCACCTATTGGCGAAGACATTCGCGATTACCTTGGTCTTGATGACAACGCCATTGAAGTAGATCTTACACCAAACCGTGCAGATTGTTTGGGTATTCGCGGTATTGCCCGTGAAGTTGGCGTGCTTAATAACCTTGACGTGTGCGAGCCTGAAGTAGCTGCGGTAGACGCAACTATTGAAGATAAATTGTCAATTACGTTAAGCGCGGATGACGCATGCCCACGTTATTTAGGCCGTGTTGTTAAAGGCGTAAACGTAAAAGCAGCATCGCCATTGTGGTTGGTTGAAAAGCTTCGTCGTTGCGGTATTCGCAGCATCGACCCCATTGTAGATGTGACTAACTTTGTATTGCTAGAGCTTGGCCAGCCAATGCACGCGTTTAATCTTGCCAGCGTTGAAGGCAACATTAACGTACGTATGGCGAACGAAGGCGAAGCCCTTACGCTACTTGACGAAACCGAAGCTAAGCTGCAAAGCAATACTTTGGTTATTGCTGACGACAACAAAGCGTTAGCAATGGCGGGTATCTTCGGCGGCCTACACTCTGGTGTAACTACTGAAACCCAAGACATTTTGCTTGAAAGTGCGTTCTTTAGCCGTGATGCCATTATGGGCCGTGCTCGTCAGTACGGTTTGCATACCGATGCGTCGCACCGCTATGAGCGTGGTGTAGACCCGCTACTTCAGCGTAAAGCCATGGAACGCGCTACTGCACTAGTTCTTGAAATTTGTGGTGGTGAAGCTGGCCCTGTTGTTGAAGCTGTGGCTGAAGACAAGCTACCTAAGCAAGCAACGGTTACGCTACGTCGCGAACGTTTATCTCGCGTACTAGGTATTAGCATTGACGATGCGAAAGTAAAGGAAATGCTTAACCGCCTTGGTTTAGGCGTTACGCAAACTGAGGCAGGCTGGGAAGCGGTTGCGCCAAGCTATCGTTTCGATATTTCAATTGAAGAAGATTTGATTGAAGAAATTGCGCGCGTATACGGCTACAACAACATTCCAAACGTGGCGCCAAAAGCAACGTTGGCAATGTTGCCTTCGCAAGAAGCTAAGCTTCCGCTAAACACAATGAAGTCGTTGCTACTTAGCCGCGGCTACAATGAAGCGATTACTTACTCGTTTGTAGATCCTAAAATTCAAAACGCATTATTCCCAGACGTGAAAGGCATGGTGTTACCACACCCAATCTCTTCTGATATGTCGGTAATGCGCGTTAGTTTATGGCCGGGTTTGCTAGGTGCTACTGCTTATAATCAGAAGCGTCAGCAACAACGTGTTCGCATGTTTGAAACCGGATTACGCTTTATTCCTCAACAAGATGCGCCTAATGGTGTATTGCAACAACAAGTAATTGGTGGTGTAGTAGCAGGGCGTCGTAATGAAGAACATTGGGACTTGGGCGACAGCCCGGTTGATTTCTTCGATGCGAAAGCAGACGTTGAGGCGTTGTTGGCACTTACGGGTAAAACCGGTGAGTTCCAGTTCGTTACAGGGCAGCATAGTGCGTTACACCCTGGTATGACGGCAAAAATTTTGCTTAATGATGAAGAAGTTGGCTATATTGGTGCTATACACCCGCAGTTTACTAAATTGCTTGGTGTTAACGGCCGCGTATTTGTGTTCGAACTAGTGGTAGATGCCATTACCGATCGTAAATTACCGTCAGCCGTACCAGTATCGCGCTTCCCATCGAATCGCCGTGATATTGCTATTACGGTTAAAGATGAAGTGCGTGTAGGGAATGTTCTTTCTTACATAGAAAATATTGGCGTAAATCAACTAGTTGCTCTAAACTTGTTCGATGAGTACAAAGGCAAGGGAATTGAGCCTGGCTATAAGAGCCTTGCTTTGTCACTTCATTTACAAGATCCGGATAAAACCTTGGAAGAAGCTGAAATTCAGCAAGCTGTAGATACTGTGGTTAAAGGTCTGGAATCTGAGTTTGGGGCCGCGTTAAGAGAGTAAACTATGGCATTGACCAAAGCCGAGATGGCTGAACACCTATTCGAGAAACTAGGCATTAACAAGCGTGATGCGAAGGATCTGGTAGAGCTTTTTTTCGAAGAGATTAAAGGCGCTCTGGAATCTGGTGAGCAAGTAAAACTGTCGGGTTTTGGTAACTTTGACTTGCGTGATAAAAACGAACGTCCTGGCCGTAATCCTAAAACCGGTGAAGACATTCCAATTAAAGCGCGCCGCGTGGTTACATTTCGCCCGGGTCAAAAACTGAAAAGCCGAGTTGAAAACTCAGAGCCTGTCGACCAATAATCTTTAGGTCGTTACAATACTGAAAAAGAGCGGGGTCTCTCGCTCTTTTTGTATTGCCTCTTTTTTTACAGTGCACTCGCACTGATTTCTATATGCATTTCTTTGGAGGAAAGTGTGAAAAGAGCACTTGTCGTTCTTGCTATCATTATTGCCGCTACTTTTTCATGGTTTGCTTACTTGTCGCTAGATGCAGACAAACGAGACCAAAACGCAGCACAAGTTCCGCTTATTACCGTGATGGAAATTCTTCACGCCAGCGATTTGCAGCAAGGTGTAAAGCAAGCTGTAAAAGATGGGAATATTGAAGCTATAGATTCGTGGATGGCAGAAGCCCGTGAAGTGGGGCAGGCTGCTAATTTAGCGTCAGAAGATATGGATTACCTTAATTCAGAGACCGCAAAAGACTTTGTGGTATTCAATGCTAAGCGTCAGCTATATAACGAAGCCTTTGAAGCACGCTATTACGCATTAGAAGATGTAGAAGCGCTTAAAGAACAGTATCCTGAAGCTAAAGATCTATTCCCTCGCACTGATGCACTAATTAAAAAGCGCGATGACATTATTCAGCAAATTGCCGTAGCTATTTCGGGTAACGAACAGCCTGATGAAGCAGCGCTTGAAGAAGCGCGCAAGCAGTGGTTAGCGCAGGCGGCCAATTAGGCAATGTCTGAGGCTATGCCTTAGACTATTGCTCGCACAGCACTTACACACTCACCCAAAACCCATACCACAGCCCAGCTTCATACCCCTTCCTACTTTTCATACTATAAACTGATTGCAAGCTTAATTTGAAAATGTACGCAATTTGGCGTACATTTTACGTGCATGCGGAGTACTGGGTGGGTTACAAGGAAATAAAGCGGCAGGTCATTGACTGTCTAAATAAAGGATACGTTTCCCATGAGCAGAGAAACGATATTGATGTTAAAAACCTATTGGCAATTGGGCAAGTGTCGCTTGAGGAAGTTGCCGAAATTATAGGTCGAAGTCGTGGAAGCGATTATTCTTCCAGCCCTCATCATTTTGATAGCAGCATTACAGTACACGTAATTAAGAAAAGACTAGCCGGTCATAATTGGTATGTTAAATGGTATTTCGTAGAGCCGAATAGCGTTTTTATTAGCGTCCATCATTGAGGAAAAGATATGAAAATTTTCAAAGTAGGCGAGTCGCAGACAGCGGCATGCAGCAATTGCCAATCATTTGAAAATGCGACATTTCAACTTAGAGATGTTCCTTTCAGTGATGGTACGGGGGTAGTTAAAAAAGTTTTGGTGGGGGTATGTGATAAGTGTGAAAACGTGACTGTATTACCTCATCAATCAACACCTGCGGTTAAACGTCAATATGAAGCAAAGCGAAAGCCAGTGGAAGGGCGTTTACCTGCGCATTTAATCGATATTTTAAATTTAGCGACAATGGAAATTGGTGCAACTACAGACTTTGTTCCAAGCATGATGAAGTACTACATTCACTCATTGTCTGAAGATGAAAAATCAGCAAAAAAGATAGCGAGTTACCTTCAAAGTGACTTGGCAAAAGGTAGATCAGAAAAGCGCCTATCTCTAAAAGGGCGTAAGATTTTCGAAGATATAGAGCACCTTAAGTCACTATCGCACATAGAAAATACTACTGATTTACTTAAAGGTATTATCCTAAAGATAAACGACGATGTGCTAATTAAAAAAAGGCTTAAACCAATCGAAAACCTTAAGAATATAATGGCGGCAGTCGCATAACCAAAAGCTGCATTGTGAGTTTTTGCTAACGTAGCAAACGTTATATCGGATTGTGATAATTTAACTTACTGAAATATCTGCAAACTTAGCATTAGTGAGCGTAGCTAGATCAGAAGGGGCGAGCGCCACTTCTAACCCTCGCTTTCCTGCGCTTACGTGCATAGTCGCAAGGCTTTCTGCGCTTTTGTGAATTACGCTGGCTAACCGCTTTTTCTGGCCCAACGGGCTTACCCCACCTAATACGTATCCTGTGGCTACCATTACTGCGTTTGCTTGGGCCATTTCTACTTTTTTCACACCTAATGCTTTCGCCATTTTCTTTTCGCTTAGCTTGGTGTTTACGGGCACTACAGCAACAGCTAATTTGTTAGTATCAGTACTAACCACTAAGGTTTTAAATACGGTATCGGCGTTAAGGTTTAGCTTTTCAACCGCTTCTAGCCCATAGGATGCCGCATTTGCATCGTGGTCATACTTTAGTACCTTATGGGCTATACGCTTTTTGGTAAGTAGTGTGATTGCAGGTGTCATTCAACCTCTTTTTTATAGAATGTTCGACTGTGGATAGATTCGCCGGGTAGCAGGGGCGTGGCCGCGTGGGTGGCATAATCGTTAAAACCTGCTGTAAAAAAATCTGACAGCGGGTGTCCGCTCTGCCCACCAGGTAAGGTGAGAATGGCATCTTCTAAATGACCAGGGCTCACAAAGAATCGTTCCGATGCACCAAAGCTAGGCGCTTGAACTGCAGGCATAAAGGTATCGCCGAAGCCTTGCACTTGCTGCATATTTAACATGCTTCCAACTAAGGGAATTTGACTAGCGAAAGGGTGCTCTACTGATAAAGCATTGACCTTACCCCAGGCTAAGGTTTCCATGTCAGCTTCTACCGGAGAATACTTATCTAGTAACTTGTGTTTAGCGCGTCTGTAAGCGTCTACCAATAACTCGTCGAAACTTTCAGTGTCGGCAGGCAACCACGAGTCTGGCTGGCTATGAATAAGCTGCCAGGTGGCAGGCTCTATACCTCTAAGCAAAGTACGGCTGTTTACGCCTTGTTGGTCTAAGTGTGAAAGCATGCCACCAAAAAGTGTTTGTATTACCTCGCGCCTAAAGTGCTTAACTAGGGTGTAGCCAACCGAGTCTTCACACGCACATTCCTTCCACGCGTTTAAATAAGCAAGGTCTGGTTTGAACTCAATATCTTGCATATTCAACAAGCCGTATAACAGGTGTTGCCACGGAATAAGAAAGCGAGCGTGATTATCTAACTGAATAGCATAAAAGTCGGTTTCACTGAAGGTGTCTTTTTCAAAAAGTCTGTCTCTTATTTGTTGCCCGCGGGCCCCTAGGGCATAGCCACCGTCGCCCCATATTTTAAAGTCGTCAGCTGAAATTACTCTGGCATTGGCTGTCCATACTCTTCCCATTTCAGGGTTCAACAACATAGGCAGTTTTGCAGCACGCTCAGGTACTGTCGCGTCTTGCTGTTTTATAGCGGTGAACGACGCCGTTTGCCTATCCATAACCGCGCCGCCAGGAAGCCACACGGCGTTGCCGGTTTCATCTACAATAACTAAGTTCTGTGTTGGAATGGCGATGCGTTTGCCTATATTAATAGCTTTTTGAACGTCCTTCGCGGCGCCGAAATTTATGATACCCAAATTAGCAGCAAATGGATGGTGTGCGACCCAGTTCAGCGCGTAACGTTTGCCGTTAAGTTCTTTTACAGGGCCGTATTCGCTTACTTCAAATGTGAATTCATGCTCACCGTCGGGGAGGGGAATACGCTCTGTTACCATGTTAGTGGGCGTTGTATTATCTAGCGCTATCCAATCAACGTTGTCTAAGTTTGCGTTAGTAAAGCCCCACGCGATGTGACCGTTGGTGCCCACCACTATTCCAGGAATGCCTGGTAAAGAAACGCCAGTTACCTGAACCTTGCTACCCGACTCTTGGTAGTTAAGCTGGGCGCGATACCAGATGATCGGAACTCGTAATCCTAAGTGCATGTCGTTCGCTAAAAGGCCTGCACCTGTTGCTGTGTGACTTCCGGTAACCGCCCAGTTGTTGCTGCCAATATCAGGTAACTCTGTGCCGTTGTATTGGGCACGAGCAATAGCAGTGTTGATGTTTTTACTATTGCTTGTAGTTTTTGCGGTGCTCTTTTTGACGCTGAGCTCCGCGCTTTGCTCGCTTTCATTGTTCTGCTGATTGGTAAGGGTACGAAGGGAAGCAGGGTAGTCTGGTATTTCAGCCTCAAGTAACGGAATTTCGCTGGCGTCTAAGGCTGCTTGATAATTACTTGGCTGGGTAATAAAGCTATATATATCATTTCCGAAAGTTGAAAGCAGTGCCTCTCTTGCTAAATCTAGTTCTACCTGGGTGCCTTGTAAGTCTAAATACATACTGTAAATAACGAGAATGCTGTCGGTGGGCTGCCATTGTTTTATATCAACGCCTGCTGCGAGGTACTCAAAGGGCGGCAAGGTGTATTCATCTAATGCGTCATTTACACCGTGAGCGTAGCGTACTAACAACTCTTGCTGTGTTGAAGGCAGGCTTTTGAAAACGGCTTTTGCGCGTTTTTCAAATTGGTGAAAGCGGGCTTTTTTATCAATGTCTAGAGCTACATCGCCCACCCATTGCGACAAACTCCCAGATGCAGCGCGACGTTGTAAGTCCATTTGAAAAAAGCGGTCTTGTGCGTGAGCAAAGCCTAACGCATAGGCAGCATCGAAAATATCGCCGGCATTAATGACAGCGTGACCTAAATCGTCGCGGCTTAACTCGGTGGGGGCGTTTACGTGATAGGTGGCGCTATTGCCATCAAGCGCGGGCAAGCTTAGCCGAAGCGATATATATATCCCCAAAGCCGCTATTAGAAGCAGTGTTAAAACACTTAAAACCAACCACTTGAACCAATTTATCACGTGTAAAATTCCTTGTTTTTCTCTATCCTAACCACAGAACTATCAAAATTGAAGTGATGTTTTATGACACATACAAAGGCGGTGCTGTGGGACCATTAATGTTGGATTGTCAGGCTGAAGAACTTGCGCCTGAAGAAAAGGAAAAGTTAGCTCACCCAGTGGTAGGGGGCGTAATTTTATTTAGCCGTAATTATCATGATAAGCGCCAGCTTTCTGCGCTTGTTCAAGATATAAGACGGTATGCGAAACGCCCCGTACTGATAGCGGTCGATCACGAAGGGGGCCGCGTTCAGCGCTTCCGTGAAGGTTTCACCGCAATACCTGCTATGGGCAATATTCTAAAGCAGTCAGAACATCAGGATGAAAGTGCAGCGTATGCTAAGGCGTGTGGGCTAGTGTTGGCACATGAGCTTAAAACCCTAGATATCGATTTTAGTTTTGCGCCTGTGCTTGATATTAACGGTGTATCTAAGGTTATTGGCGATAGAGCATTTGCTGATAATGCAAAAGAGGTGATACGCCTTGCTACCCACCTTATACAAGGGTTAAAAACCGTCAATATGCCAGCTATTGGAAAGCATTTTCCTGGGCATGGCAGTGTCGCCCCCGACTCACATATTGCATTACCAGTAGATGAGCGTGATTTCGATGCTATACGAAGTACTGATATGGTGGTGTTTGAACGCTTAGTTGAGCGCGCTATGCTTGATGGCGTTATGCCTGCCCATGTTATTTATAACCAGGTGTGCGATAAGCCAGCAGGGTTTTCTCCGAAATGGCTACAAGATGTGCTTAAGCGTGACTTGGGCTTTGGTGGCGCTGTATTTTCTGACGATTTATCTATGCATGGCGCGAGCGTTGCCGGAAGCTATGTGGAGCGCGCTGAAGCGGCGCTAGATGCTGGCTGCGACATGGTCCTTGCTTGCAATAATCCAAAAGGGGCAGAGAGTATTCTGGATGGATTTGAAGCACGCTTTTCTAACTTAATTGAGGGCGATTCACAGAAGCAAGAGCGGGTTATGGCGCTATACGGGCGGGTCATGCCTGCAGGGCTTAATGATAAGTACGATAGTGCCGTTGAGTTGGTAAAGCAATTAAGTGAACGGTAGGTTTTTAACTCTACCGTTTATGCTTAATTATTTTATTTGCTTAGATTTTGCCGGTTTGGGCGCTGGCTACGTAACTGAATCTATAGTTAGTTTCGCCGCCGGCTAATTGATAGCGGCCTTATACCGCGGTTTCCTTTATACCTGCTTCTACATTCATGAAGCGCGCAAAGGTAAAAAGGAAGTCGCTTAAGCGGTTTAAATACGCATGTACTACTTCGGGTACGTCGTAATGTTTAGAAAGGCTGATAACTGCCCGTTCAGCACGGCGGCATACAGCACGACATACATGGGCCTGCGCAGCAGCCTTACAGCCGCCGGGCAGTACGAATGACGTATTGGGCGGCATTTTACCTGTGATTGTATCTATCAGGCTTTCTAAGCTTTCAACGTCGGCTTGCTTTAATGTAGAGCTTGCAGAGATGGCAAAGCCGGCTTGGAACAGGTTGCGCTGAATATCGTGCAGCATGGGCTGATGTGCTTCAGCAACATGAGCGGCTAGCAAACCAATATGGCTATTAAGTTCGTCCATGTCGCCGTAGCTTTGAACTACCAAATCGTCTTTATCAACACGTACGGCTTTGTCGGCATAAATTTGCGTACTGCCTTTATCGCCAGTGCGAGTGTAAATTTTCATAAAAACCTTATTTTCTTAACTCATTTCTTGTGCTGCTTTTACGCGCGAAGCTATTAAATGCTGCAAACTAGCAACTAGCAACTAGCAACTAGCAACTAGCAACTAGCAACTAGCAACTAGCAAATAGCGACTAGCAAAGCTAGACGCGCCAATGCTGTAGCTGGCGCGAAAAAAGCTACTCGCTAATGTTAGGGCGGTTGTAACGACGCACCTGAACCACAAACCCAAAAAGCGGGTGGTCGAAATAGTGCAGCTGAGTACTGATCACCCGTCGTTGTTCGGCTAAAGGAACTGACACCAATTTGTATTCGGTTGGTGTTGCTTGGTCAGCTGATGCGGCGTTACTTTCTTCACTACTAAAGTAACTTAACGGCACTGGCTGGCGGTAGAACATCTCACCATCTACGTGAAGATACGGCACGCGGTTGATGTATTTAAGGAATACTTTTATTGTGCCGTCAATTTCCCAAATAGGTGTTCTAAGTGATGGGTCTAGTGCGTTGTCGTCACCTTGCTCCACAATTATGGCGGTATCTAGCGCTTTAAACGCTTCATACTTTATCGCTTGTGGGTTCGATAACCGGCGGTCGATATCAGCAAAAATATCTGAAGTGGTGGCTATTTCTGTTACGCTTTTAGTGGTTGCACTGCTTTCGTTCAACGAAAACTCGTTGGCGGCTGCGCTGTCTGTAAGAGGGGATGCAGCCTGACTGGTGCCAAACGAGTTTGCATTACTCTCGTCACTATTTAAATTTGCGGTTGCGTCATAGCCAAATTCTGTCTCAGTGTTGGCAGACTCAACAAGTGCTGTGTGGCTTTCTTGCTCTAGCATGTCGCCATTTAAATCGAACTGCTGCGCATAGTTTTGACCCCCGTAGAGTCGAACATCAAAAGCATTGTTTTTGCCGAACATAACGGGTTGCCGCCAGGTAGCATGAAATAAGCGTTCTAACTGTCGGTTCGAGCGAATTTGGCGCGAGATAGATGATAGCGCTTGTTGCTCACTGGTAAGCAGGTGAGCTTTTGAGGCAAGTGGCCAGTCGTGCCCTTCAACCACTATGGGTAGGCTTGCAGGGGCGGGCATTCTGTTGTCTGGCTTGTTGACCTTCCAAACAATAGCCGGCTTCAGTGCAGACTGAATTACCCCTGTTTTATCTGAAATAGCGCTTGTCATTGCCTCGTTGTTAACGTCGCTCTCTGTCGAGGCTACAACGTTTAGTACAGTGGTAATTTCTGCGCTAAGCCAAGGCTTTGCTTCTTCGCAATATTTAAACTTGGGAACAGTAACGGGCGTAGTTTGTTTTACCCCAAAAAACGATGTCCAGTAGCTAGCGATAGTTGTTGCATCTGGTGCGTTACCTGCAACTTCTTCATTTACATAGCCAAGGTTTTCGGTATAACCCGCCGATGAATAAGCCAGGTTACCTTGGTTTGAAGTATACGCGTCGTTTGCTTGGGTATTGGCATTTGCAGCATGGCCAGTGGTGTTGTTATAGGCACTGCCAGCATCGTTAGTGTTCGAGCTTGATAGCACATCAGTGTACGAATTTGCGCTTTGCTCGCTTTCTTGCGTTGATAGCGACAAAAAGTCCACATCTTTTGACGGAATATCAAATAAGGTTTCGTTTGGCCATTTTGTTGTAGAGGCTTCACCGCAAACGGCTAAGCCCTGTTTTAAATAGCTGATATCGGGTGCAATTACATCGCTGATGATGTCTGCCTGAGCGCGAGGGGAGTTTAAGTTGTCGGCTAGCGAAAACTGCTCTTCTAACTCAGTCAGTGCCACGTTACGCTTAAACGCAATCACTTCCACATCGAACCACCAGTTATCGTTGGCATAAGCTGTGGTTGAAATTGTTGTTAAAAATACGGCGCTTATTGATGCGACTAACGGGCACCAGCGAGATAACTTCATGTTATCGCGACTCCTTTGCAAAATCGGCAATAATATCGCTAATAAACGCGATGCGTTCTTTAGCTGTTTCGGTCTTTTTCACCAAACGCAGTTTTTGGCTACCTTCAAATTTGAAAGTATTAGGTTTGGTTTGCACCAAGCTGATAATAAAGCCTGGGTCGACCTTAGTGTTTTCTTTAAACTCTATGGTACCGCCTTGCGCCGACAAGTCTACTTTTAGAATGCCTAACTCTTGGGCTTTTAGTTTAATTTCAGCTACTTCTATCAAATTTTTAGCAGGCTCTGGTAAAAGACCGAAACGGTCAATGCACTCTACCTGGAACTCATCAATATCGTCTTGGTTAGTACAGCTTGCCAAACGTTTGTATAGCGATAGGCGGGTGTTAACGTCGGCAATATAATCTTCAGGTAATAGAGCCGGAATACGCAGTTCTACCTCAGTGTGCCCTGATGTTGCATCGTCTAGTGATGGCTCACGACCATCTTTAAGCGCGTTAACCGCTTTATCGAGCATATCCATATAAAGGCTAAATCCAATGCTGGCGATTTGCCCTGATTGGTCGTCACCTAAAAGCTCACCAGCACCACGAATTTCCAAGTCGTGGGTAGCAAGGGCGAAACCTGCACCTAAATCTTCAAGTTGAGATATGGCTTCTAAGCGCTTCACTGCATCTTTGGTCATACGCTTTGGATGCGGTGTTAATAGGTAAGCGTAGGCTTGGTGGTGTGAACGGCCCACGCGGCCGCGAAGCTGGTGAAGCTGGGCTAAGCCTAAATGATCAGCTCTATCCATAATAATGGTGTTCGCGCTTGGTACGTCGATACCGGTTTCAATGATAGTGGTACATACAAGTACGTTGTAGCGCTGGTGGTAGAAGTCGCTCATTACGCCTTCTAGTTCGCGCTCGCGCATTTGACCGTGCCCCATTGCAATACGTGCTTCGGGAACAATTTCGGCAATCTCTTCCACCGTTCGCGCGATGCTTTCCACTTCATTGTGAAGGAAGTAAACCTGACCACCACGTAATATTTCACGCATAATAGCTTCGCGAATAACGGCTTTATTACGCTGCTGCACAAAGGTTTTAATTGATAAGCGACGGGCAGGTGCTGTGGCAATAATCGATAAGTCGCGCATGCCAGATAGCGCCATGTTAAGCGTACGTGGAATAGGCGTAGCGGTAAGGGTTAAAATATCAACATCGGCTCGTAAAGACTTCAGCTTCTCTTTTTGACGCACGCCAAAGCGGTGTTCTTCGTCGATGATCACAAGGCCTAAGTCTTTGTACTTAATATCGCTAGATAGCAACTTATGTGTTCCTACCACGATATCGACCTTACCTTCACCAATACGCTCCACCACAGACTTTTGCGCTTTACCGCTTACAAATCGGCTCATTACTTCAATTTCAAACGGCCAAGCAGCGAAGCGGTCTTTAAAGTTCTCAAAGTGCTGCTGCGCAAGCAGGGTAGTAGGCACTAATATGGCTACCTGTTTACCTGCATTTGCTGCAAGGAATGCCGCGCGCATGGCAACTTCAGTTTTACCGAAGCCTACGTCGCCACATACCAATCGGTCCATGGCAGATGGGCTTCCCATATCATGCATAACGGCAGCGATGGCTTGCGCTTGGTCTGGCGTTTCTTCAAAGGGGAAGCTGTCTGAGAATGCTTGGTAGTCGTCCCAGTTTATATTGTAAGAGAAGCCTGGTTTAGCAGCGCGGCGGGCGTATACATCTAACAGTTCTGCGGCAACGTCACGAACTTTTTCAGCGGCTTTTTGCTTGGCTTTTGTCCAGGCGTCAGAACCTAGTGCACTTACTGGTGCGCTGTCTGCGTCTCCACCTGTGTAGCGAGAAATTAGGTG
Organism: Alteromonas sp. PRIM-21; assembly: GCF_027563165.1. Lineage (NCBI taxonomy): Bacteria > Pseudomonadati > Pseudomonadota > Gammaproteobacteria > Alteromonadales > Alteromonadaceae > Alteromonas > Alteromonas sp. PRIM-21. The sequence continues at coordinate 712,048 of NZ_JADOEK010000001.1, forward strand.
AAGTGATGCGACAGGCACATAAAGTTTAGATTGCTTAGCGTACTCAATACACAAGTATTCGGTGGCAACGCCGCCCGCATCTAGCGTTTGTAAGCCTAAGTAACGGCCCACGCCGTGATCTAAATGCACTACAGGTTGGCCAATAGAAAGCTCGGCTAGGTTGCGAATAATAGCACTTTCATCGGTGGCGGTGCGCTTATCACGTAAACGGCGCTGGCTTACTTTCTGGCCTAATAATTCCGTTTCCGTAATAAATAACAGTTCACCTTCCTGGGTTTGCCATCGAAAACTGTTATCAACCATACCCACCGTGATACCAATAGTATCGTGACTTGCGATAAAGTCGCTGAAGCTATCAACAATTTTTGGTTTTATGCCTGCTTTGGCAAGCACAGTAATCAACCCCTCGCGGCGACCTTGGGTTTCAGCACAAAACAGTACTTTAGCCCCGTTGTCAGTGGCTTGATTTACGGTTTTAATAAGTCGTTCAGCAGGTGCTTTTTTCTGCGAGTTAATCGCAATGTCATCAAGTTTTTCGCACTGAAGGTTGGTAGAACCATGTTTTTCTTCAAGTACCTTGCTGGAAAGCGACGCACGAGGCCACTGTTTAATAGCACCGAACAGCTCGTTAATGGGTAAAAACAGTTCATCTGGCGCAAGTAACGGGCGAGCTAAGTTATAGCGATACTGCTCGTAACGTTCTTGCACGTCGGCCCAAAAGAACTCGCTGGCGTCTTGCACGTCGCCGTGAAGTAACAGCAGGCTTTTTGGGTGAAGGTAGTCGAACAGAGTCGCGGTTTGTTTGAAAAATAAGGGCAAGTAATATTCCACACCACTTGGCATGGTGCCTTTACTTACTTGAGAAAAGACGCTTTCAGAGGCGTTGTTGGCGTCGAATTTTTCTAAAAATTGCTGGCGAAAAAGGGTTATCGCTTCTTTATCTGTTGGGAATTCACGAGCGGGCAGCAGGCGAATTTTATTTACCGCTTCGCCAGAGCGCTGGGTTTCTGTATCGAAATAGCGAATAGAGTCGATTTCATCGTCGAATAAGTCTATTCGAAACGGCTGGTCGCTACCCATTGGGTATAGGTCGATAATGCTGCCGCGTACCGAGAATTCGCTATGGCTCATCACTTGGCTTACGTGAAGATAGCCAGCTTGCTCTAGGTTGCGCCTGAATTGGTCTCTGTCTAATGTATCGCCTTTATTTAGCATTAGTAGGTACTTTGCTAAATAGTCGGTAGGCGCAAGGCGCTGCATTAGCGTGTTAACAGGAACAATAAAAACGCCTTCGACTTGTTGGGTAAAGCGAAACAGAGTTTCTAATCTTTGCGAAACAATATCTTGGTGAGGCGAAAAGGAATCGTATGGCAGCGTTTCCCAATCTGGAAATAGGGTAATGGGCGTATTTTTTTGATTATCGCTTAAGAAAAATGCTATTTCTTTTTCAAGCTTCATTGCCGATGGCGTATCGGCGGTGATTAATACAATAGGGCCTTTGTATTGGTTTAGCGTTTGGCTAATACATAGCGCGGCGCTGCTACCTTGAAGCTGGCCCCAGTGTTTGTGATCTTGTGATGAGGCTTCTTTTTTAGGCGCAGGTAATGGAAGCGATAATAAAGTGGCTGTCATGACGTCCTGTTTTTTAAGTGCAAGATAAGTTTTAGGGCTTATATACTGTTGTTAGGGGCTATTCAGATCCCGCTTTTTTTTCTTTCGCCCGTTTTCTTAGTTGCTGTGTTTGAATATGCAAACTGGCGCGAACTAAAAGCTCCTGGTCTTGCTCTCGAATGGTATTAAAAATAAAGGCGATATGGTAACTATCTTCAACTTGCTCGCAAGTAATTACTTCACCAAAACAAAAAATTGCTGCAGCTTCGGCATCAAGAAAAAGCTTTAGTTCTGCTCTAGTACCTACGTCTAGCGAATCGGATGATTCGATAATTACGCCACCACCACCAAGCTTTACGGTTTTGAAACGGTATTCGGGCTCATCTTGTTGATGCAATACAAAAGACATCATCAGGTCAATTTTTCGCGACTGATGATTTAGGTATTCGGCCAAAGTTTCAGCGTGATCACCCAAGTTTCTTAAAGGGCGTATTGCTTGAGCTTCTAACGCGGCCATTTCGCTGGCAATGCGAAATGCATAGGGCATCGAGTCTTCAAGGTTTTCCTCATCAGGTACTTTTTCGTCTTCACCTAACGGGCGCACATTCGCATTTATGCTGTGCGCAATAGAAAAATACTCATCGAATTGGGCTTTTTTTTGTTCTAGGCTAAGTTCGCTCACATCATTCCTCTGCCACTATTTCTTGTGCCGCTAGTAACTTATAAGTAGTATACCGACCACGTAGTATACCCACTTTACTATTTTGGGGTTAACCCGTCATCTCGCCTTTGGGCTACTTATCTGAATTATTTATTCACTAAGCATAGCTAAATGTAAGGCAGATTACCGTATTACTGAAAAGCTAGGCGCTATGTTTTATCCTCTTTCTGCATTCATTGCTTATCGTTATGCCAAGTCTAACAAAGCAAGCCAAACCAGTTTTGTCTCATTTATAAACCGATTCTCAGTGGCCGGCATCGCACTAGGCTTGATGGCGCTTATTATTGTCGTATCAGTTATGAACGGCCTAGAAGGGCAGTTAAAACAGCGCATACTAGGCATAGTCCCGCATATCGAAATTACAAAGACACCCATTGCAAGCAACAGCCTTAGCAAGACACCCAACCAAAAACAAGTTACAGAGACACCCACGCAAAAAGAACAAAAGTCAGGCAACCTAAGCAAGACACCCACGTTAAAGATGCAAAACAGCCTTAGCAAGACACCCACCCAAAAAGAAGTTGCAAAGACACCCACCCAAAATGAAATTAGCATGACACCCATCGAAGGCGTGGTTGCCAGTATGGATTACAGAGAAGCTGAAGCCGTAGTGCAGTCGCGCTCAGATTTACGTGGCGTGCAGGTCCACGGTGTTCAGCCAGATGTGATGCTTGAACACACCTTAGTTGCAAACCATATGGAGCAAGGCCGATTTAGCGACCTTACTAAAGGTAGTTTCGCCGCTATTATTGGCCGTTCGCTGGCTATAAAGCTTGAAGCACGTGTAGGCGACAGGCTCCGAGTTATGGTTGCAGGGGCCAGTGTTTATACTCCGTTTGGAAGAATGCCAAGTCAGAGGCTTGTGACTGTAGTGGGTGTCTTCGATATGGGCTCGCAAATGGATGACAAGGTAATGTACATGAACCTTGATGATGTGAATCGCTTAATGAGAGACCCCAAAGGCAGTAAAAAATCATTGCGTCTCTTCCTGGATGATGCGTTCAACTACCAAGCGGTGGTGAATGAGTTAACAGATAGGGTGGGTGTCTCTGTAAATAATATTAGAACGTGGCGGGAGCGCCAGGGACCGCTGTTTGATGCTGTAAAAATGGAAAAGAACATGATGACACTCATGTTGCTTCTTATTATCGCTGTAGCTGCATTTAACATAGTGTCTGCACTGGTAATGGTGGTCACCGAAAAGCAGGGCGATATTGCGGTACTTCAAACTCAAGGCATGTTGCCCAGTACGGTAATGTGGATTTTTGTATTGAATGGCTTATTTAATGGCATAAAAGGAGCAGGTTTTGGGCTTATCTTGGGTGTCTTTATAACCCTTCAGCTAAATAATATTTTAGATGCAATAGGTTCACCGTTAGCGCTAGCGGCTGACGGAAGAGGGCTGCCCATTGAAATGGACGTAGTGCAAATTATCAGCATTACTTTGCTGTCGTTATTGTTATGCGTTTTAGCCAGCGTTTATCCTGCGCGCAAAGCGATGAAAATTGCACCGTCTCAGGCTCTTCAAAACGAATAAATAGTTGAATTTACCGTGCAAAAGACCGTGAAATTCACTATACTCGCGGTCTTTTAAAATTTGCTCAGTGAGACGTCATGAACAAGAATTTTATCACCTCGCAATCGCTTCTACAGGATTCCTTTCGCTTAGCGGCAAAGGTGTATGAAGACGGCTTCCGCCCTGACTTTATTATTGGTATTTGGCGTGGTGGTGCTCCAATTGGTATCGCAGTTCAAGAATTCTTTGAATTTAAAGATACGTCAACCGACCATATCGCGGTACGTACTTCGTCTTACTATGGAATCAATAAGCAGTCGAAAGAAATCCGTGTGCACGGGTTACACTACTTGGTTGAAAATGCCAACGCTGACGACAAGTTATTGATTGTTGATGATGTTTTTGACTCTGGCCGAAGTGTTGACGCGCTTATCAAGCAAATTAACAAGCTTATGCGCTTGAACATGCCAAAAGACATTCGCATTGCGTGCCCTTGGTATAAGCCTCAAAACAACACTACTGATATAGTGCCAGATTACTACGTAAACGAAAGTGATGAATGGCTAGTGTTTCCTCACGAAATCGCAGGTCTATCCGAAGAAGAGATCCGCGAAGGAAAGGGCGAGTTAGCTGACGTTATGGACATCTTATTCCAAAAATAACAGCCATATAGCTTTTGTAGCGATTACGAATCGCTGTCGAACGTATCTAAACCGCACGATTGTGCGGTTTTTTTATTGGCTAAATTCGTTGGAAACGAGAGCGTAAACGTAGTGCCCACGTTAACCTCGCTATCTACGGCAATAGTGCCGCCCATGGCCTCAACAATAGAAAAAGAAATATAAAGACCTAAACCAGTTCCTTTACCTGTAGGTTTAGTAGTGTAAAACGGCTCGAAAAGTTTCTGCAGAGCGTGTTTTTCAATACCACAACCTGTGTCTTTAATGGTGATAACAGTATGGTTATCTTCTTCAAAGGACGAAATGCTTAGCTTGTCTCCATCATCCATCGCTTGCGCAGCATTGACAAAAAGGTTCACCAACACCTGATTCAACTTTCCGGTTTTACCTTTAATTAGCGGGACTTCGGTCAAGCGCTGGTGTATTTTGATGCGGTGCTTTAATTCGCTATTAACTAACCTTAAGGCATGCGCAATACAGTCATTTACATTAATAGTTTCGTCATCAGGAATGTCGGCGTCATGAGAAAAAGAACGAAGGCTGGTGATTATGTCAGTGACTCTGTTTAAACCTTCCTCGGACTCCCCACAAATATCTGCAATTTCATCACTTAGTGAATCAATCTTATTGCGCGATTGCCACAGTATTGCTTTTTGCGCTATTTCTAACCTTTCTTTATCGCTAGCACTTGATGCCAACTGCAGCACTATGTCCTGCATCTGAGATAAAGCGGGCAATACGTTTCTTAAAAAGTGAATGTTACTATTGATAAACGCTATCGGATTATTTATTTCGTGGGCTACACCTGCTGCTAATAACCCTAAAGAAGCCATTTTTTCAGAATCGATAAGGCTTTTTTCCACTTTGGCTTTTTCTTCTTTCAGCCTTACGGTTTCCAGCGTCATTAATTTGGCCTGCATCCCCATTGCCATCTGCTCGGTAAAGGTGCGGTATCTATTGGCCATGTCTACGTATTCTTGGGTGTAGTAACCCAGAGATTGATGGCAAAACACAATAACGGCCTGCTGCTGATGTACTTTAAACGGGCAATAGAGTACCGATGTGACTGGAGTTTCAAATAATGGCAGGTGCTGTTGCCAAGTAGGCTGTTGTTGAACATTAAACAATGCAACGGGTTCACTTTTGACCGCCCTAGAAAGGGTGTCGTCTATCTTCCAAACCGTATCATATAATGCATCATGCGTGCTATTTATACACCTCATTTTGCCCGCACTTTCGTTTTGAAGAACAAAGCATACTTCGTAGCTGTAAAGCCCTTTAAAAACGCTAAACATTTTCTTATAAAGATCTGTTTCATCCTCAGCGGTAAGCAGCACGCGCGTGCCTTCTAGCAAGGCATCGCTTTCCTTTTTATGAGCCTCAGCTTGTTGCTTCAAGCGATAAACAAGGGCCAGATCTTCTAAAACGTTTTCGTAGTCTTTATTCATTGAGAAAACACTACCGCTGATATCATAAGGTTACCGTGCCTGTTCTTGCCGTCTAAAAAGCGCCCTTGTTCGCCAAACGTAAATGGGCCACAAATAGGTAACGAAGGAAACGTTTTTTGTAATGAGTTCAACATAGCATTTATCTCATCGCCAACCATTAACCGGCATCCGGCGCAATAAATCATCAATACGCCAACGGGCGTTTTGTTTTCCGGAAGCAGCATGATTGCATTATTGATAACACGCTCTGCACGAGAGGTGAGGCTTGTAATATTTCCTTCCATTAAAACCAGCTCTTCGCCTTCTTGTACTTCGGAAAAAACATTCAGAGTACCATCTTTGTCTACCGAGTCGGGATGACAGAGAAGATAGTTAACCGCACCATTGTCCAACGCAACTGGCTTGCCCAAAGGGGCTGATGAAGTAAGTCCTAATATTTGCCCGCCGTTAAGCTGGTCCGCAATTAGGCCATTAGTCGCATTATTGTAGATAGTGCTGGCTTTACCATTATCGAGTTGTTGAAGTTGTCGGCCTTGAGCTGTAGTGGCTCTAAATACCGTCTCAGTTGGTTTGTAACCAGAGCTATAGCTTAAGCCCAAAGGTGTTGAGGGGTACAAGACGGCTACGGCAACGGTTTGAGGCCCAGAGGTCGTATTTGTTGCTGTGCACCAATTGCCTGAAACAGTATTATCTGCCATTGAGCCCCCGAAGATAGGGACCTTTGTTCCTACTACGCTGGCAAAACCTTCGAGTATTCTCTCTTCATTGCCAGGGGGGAGCGAACACCAGATAAGGGCTGGACTTTCGTATGGCCTCTCTGCGTTTGCTAATGCTTTCTGCAAGGATGTTGCTCCCGCTTTAAATGGGCTGCAATCAGTTATATCTGCGCTGCCTACACCGAAGGCCCCATTCTCATCGTTAATGCAGAACAAAGCTAAGTCACAAGTGGGCGAGGCTATGTTGTTATCGCAAAGCAACGCGCCTAAGCAAGAACTAGAGATAAAAAATGGTAGCGCTGTATCGTTAATGGTCGATGCAAGCGTTTCAAGAGGTAAGTCGGTGTTACCGTAACCAATGAGTAATGAAGGCCTTGTATCGGACAAAATATTTTCCAGTTGCGATGTTACGCTCGCAGTACTGCCGCATTGTAAGGCGAATGTTTGAATATTCATCTAGCTCTACCACTCAACTTCACACTGTAATGATAGATTGAAATCAAGAAAAGCTTATTAACTTTTAGTTTAATAAGTTAAATAAGTGAGGTGACGAAAGAAGGTAAAAAGATCAGTTGTCGAGATAGAACTTGTCGTGGAAGGTGTACACCCACGTTGGCTGGTAAATAACGAGTAGGGTTATCGCCATTCCGTTCAAAAGCGCTTCTGGAAACACCAATAGCGGAATGAGTAAAATATAGTTATCGAAAACGATGTCCCATGTGTATATACCTTCATAAAAGTAAAAGGCGCCCAATGATAATGTTTTCAAAGCAATTGACAGTGCGGCAGGAAAAAAGGCACACACAAAAATATATACAAACAGCTGTCTGGGTATACGGTGGAAAGACAGCATGTAGAAAAGGTAAGTTGTTCCAATTGGTAAAATAGTTCCAAGCAGACCATTAACACCGAAGTTTTCCCACGTGCCGTAACCTATCAGGTTTGCCCCCAGAAGCGCGATAAAAGAGGCAATAATTGCATTTCTAAAGCCTAACATGAGGGTGAGTACAGAAAGGCCTAGAAAATGAACATCTAAGCCTTCAAAAATCCCTGCTTTAAACAACCAAAGCACAAATAGAGAGGCAGCAGTGCCGAACATAAGGTGTTGCTGCTGTTTATTGCGAGCAAAGTGAGTAAAGTCGATGTGCTTAGCCGCGCCTAACATAAACGCGCCATAGATTAGCAATGCCAACAACTGTAATGAACTCACTGGTACTCCTTATATGGGGCTACTTTATACGCTAACGGCCAACTACTTTTTGTATTCAGCCCAAATTGGAGCGTGGTCGGACGGCTTTTCAATGCCTCTTAATTCATAATCAATGCCAGCATCGTGCAGACGTGAATGCAGAGTTTTTGTAGCCAGTATTAGGTCGATACGAAGGCCGCGGTTGTCGTTAAAACCTTTTGAGCGATAATCAAACCACGAAAACTTGTCATTAGTTTCAGGGTTGAGAGTTCTAAAGCTGTCCTCAAAACCCCAATCGATAAGTGTGTTCAACCATTCACGCTCTTCCGGTAAAAAGCTACACTTGCCTGTCCTCAACCAGCGCTTTTTGTTTTCTTCACCAATGCCAATGTCTAAATCTGTATGAGAGATGTTCACATCGCCCATCACAATGACGTTTTCATCAGGCGTGTGGTTCTCGTTTAAATACGTCATTAAATCTTTATAAAACTTGCGCTTAGCAGGGTATTTCGTTTCGTGCTTTTCGTTTTCACCTTGAGGGAAATAGCCGTTAAGGATAGTGACAGGTTCGCCAGCTTCATCAGTGGTTTTCAAGATGATCATTCTACGCTGTGCATCTTCCTCGTCGGTAGGAAAACCCATAGAAACAGAAAGGGCTTCTTTCTTTGCTAAAAACGCTACGCCGTAGTGACTTTTTTGCCCGTGAAAATAAACGTGGTAGCCCATGGCTTCCACTGCTTCTACTGGAAACTGCTCGTTGTGAACCTTAATTTCTTGCAAGCCAATAATATCTGGTTGGTGAGCGTCAATAACCGCTTGTAGTTGGTGCAAGCGGGCGCGTATGCCGTTTATATTAAATGAGATTACTTTCATATTTATATTTTTGTTGTTTCGAGGTTACGTTGATTCTATCAGAAACTCAGCAAGCGCTTAACGAAGAACTACCGATATATTAATGCATTCAGTCGATTGGCTGGATTAAGTTTATTTATAGCTAGGAAGCTTGATCGTCGCCAGGTGATGGCAGGGAATGTGATTAAGGCGAATTACCGCGGGATTTCTGCCTATGGCAGAAATCGCCTTTGTTCTTAACAGCGCTATGCTAGCTAAACTCAACCGCCTTATTAGTGTTGTTGTGCATTTCAGCATCAGCTAATGAAATCAAATATTCAAACCATGCATTCGCATCTTTAACTGCATCTGCAACAAAGCTTTCATTTTCTAAATCGAGTTCAGGGAGTAGCCTATCGACTTCTTGTTTGAATGACACCCATGCTTTCGCACATCCAGCCATTGCTTGGTAATAGTTTGTAGGAATATCGCGCTCCATGGCATTTAGCCTACGAACAATGATATTCGCTCCCATCGATGACCCTAGCCATACGTATATAGCTGAAATAGCTTGGCTGGTGGGCGAGCTGCTGTATGGCATAGATGGTTTGTTGTGGTGGGTGTCTTTGTAAGCCTGGTCTGTGTATGTACCTGTAGCGTGGGTGTCTTCGGTAAGTGAATCTCTGGTAAGCGCAATAATGTCTCGATTTAGCGCATCTTGAATGACGCCACTGTTTATCATCGAAGCAACTGCTGCAAGGGCAGGAACTTCAAATTCAGCTTGTTGAACAGCGTTTGCCGCGGCTTGGTGGAACATACTCATGATCTTTAAAATAGCGAGGTATGCCTTTTCATCAAACAAACTGTCTTTGTGATAGATGGAAAAAGGGAAGGTGTTTTCCAAAATATCGTGGTTTGCATGGGTGTCTTGCTTAAGGGCAGTGAAAAGGTTGCGCATGGTTTAAGTATCTTGGCGTCGTTGCTTAGTAGTCATTATCGGTTTGGCTTTACTTTAGCATGGGTGTCTCTGTAATCGGTAGTGAATTGAAGAAAAGCTAGATAATTTAAATTTAACGAGGTTGAGTGCTGCTTTAGCATGGGTGTCTTTGTAAGGATGGTTATGCTGCTTTAGCATGGGGGTCTTTGTAAGGGAGGTTTAGTTGCTTTTAGTGTGGGTGTCTTTGTAAGGATGGTTTTGGTGCTTTTAGCGTGGGTGTCTTTGTAAGGATGGTTATGTTGCTTTTAGCATGGGTGTCTTTGTAAGAGAGGTTTTGGTGACTATTGCATTGCGCCTTTTGCTGGTGCGGGTATACTTGCCCCAAATTTTGAGATAGGTGAATAAACGTGTTTCCAGAAACCATTGCGGACAAGTTGAGCGATGCGGTCATTGAGCAAGCGATGAAGCTAAGCGCTGAAGAGCGACAAGAGCTTGTTGTTAGCTATGTAGCGAAAGCAAAAGAAATATGGATGATACAGGGCAGTGAAGGCTTTGTTATGTTCGAAGGCGGCGAGAGTGTTCAATTACCCGTATTCCCACATCGCGACTTGGCGCAAAAGTTTGTAGACATAAATGAAATAGAAGGCCAATGCGTAAGTGTTGAATTGGACGAATTTACAGAAACTTGGCTACCTGGTCTTACAAAAAATGGTGTGGAACTGGTTATGTTTCCAACAACAAGTGACGTTGAAAACTTAGTTATGACTGCAGAAGATTTAGCTGCCGAACTAAACGGCAATTAAACTGGGCTTATAGCAGATGAATTCGGATGAAACTTTGCTTCCTTTAGCTTCATCGCTTGCCGCTTCGAAAGGGTGGGATGATTTCACTCGCACACTTATGTTAGCGGGTAAATCTTCAACGCCACTCCCTCTAGATGAACGCACTTCAGACACAGCAGTTGAGGGGTGTGAGAGCCCTGTGTGGATGGCATATTCAACGGAGCAAGGCAGCATAATGGCGTACTCGCCAAGTAAGGTGATTCGGGGAGTACTTGCAGTATTACTTGAAAAAGCCAATACCTTGTCCGAAGCGCAGCGTGAAAGTTTTGACTTCGAAAGTTACTTGTCTCGCTGCCAGTTAGAGCGATATCTAAGTCAGTCGCGAGGCAACGGAATAAAGTCAGTGATAGCAAAGTTGAAGGGCGTGTAGGCACTTTCCTCTCGCCCCTCTACTTGTTCTTTGCTTCAATCCACTGGCTCATATATTTACTTGCTGCAAGCGTTTGATGCCACAACAAACTTTGCATAAACAGCGCATCTCTATGTTTATCTAGCCCTTGGTTTAACTCACTTATTCTATCAATAAGCGTCACCTCTGACTGCTGCTGTTTAAATTCGTTTAGCAAACTAGCCGCGTGTTTATTGGCTAAACTCCATACCTTCTCATCTTCATACAGCGCTACGGCCCTTTCGACGTAGTCCCGAATAACGGCTGCATTAGAAGTATCAGCATCGCATAGAGCTCCAGGCCATTGTGCAGACTGCAGGTTGTTAATCTCGTTTTCTACTTTTGCGCTAATGTCGCTATTTACATCAAGGCTATTTTCAGCAATACCTTCTGCGCCAATCCAAGTCGTGATACTAGGCGTGCCGCAGCGCATCGCATCAAGCAATTTTCCTTTTATCCCCGCGCCGAATCGTAAGGGAGCAATAAGGGCTCTAGCATTCATCATTACAGACTCAACATCGTTCGCCCAGCCTTTCACTAAAAAGCCTTGTTTCTCGTTGTGAAGTTGCGTTGCTTTCTTAGGAGGGTAAGCGCCGTAAATATGCAATTCAGCATGGGGTAATGCTTTTTTGATAGAAGGCCACAGATACTGCTTTAACTGCAACACCGCATCCCAGTTTGGCGCATGGCGAAAGTTACCAATATGGATAAAATGCGAGCGCTGCTCAAAAGGTGGGGGAGAACTAATAGAACGGCCAACTACAAGAGGATGATACTGAAGTTGCGCTGAAGGTACACCGTAGTGTTCAGTCAATAAGGCCATTTCTTTTTTTGATATAACCAAGGTCAGATCGCTTCGAATAATCGAAGCAATTTCTCTTTGGGCCAGTTCGCTATGTAAATGCGCTAGGCTTGCGTCGCCATGCTTTTTTACAGCTTCATGTCTTGCTTGGCGAAGGCTGTGTAAATCTTCGGTATTAAGTACTCTAAGTGCATTCGGGCAAACTTCTTTTACTCGCCAGGAAAACTGTTCTTCAGTCATGTAGCGATCAAAAATAACCACGTCTGGGGCAATCTCTGCAATAAGAGTATTAAATGAACTGCAGTTTAGCGCCACAGGCTGAACATTTACCCCCATTGTTAAAAGATCGGCTTTGTGCTCGCTATCGGTGGCAGCTGTTAAAAATGTCACGTTGAAGTTAGCGGCTAAGCAACGCTCGATAATAGAGAGCATATTCTGCCCCGCGGCTGAGGAATTTGGCTCGGGCCATACATAGCCGACTACAACAACATTTAACATGGTATGGGTTACAACTCTTATTTAAAAATGTGCCTGAACTGCACGGTTATTTTGCGGCAAATGCTATCACAAAACTACTCACGTCATTAATTAAAGGGGCTCTGCCTTAGAAATTCTAATTCTTATGGGTAATTACCCTAAGTTTTTCTTTGAAAAAGAATTTTAGGTTTGTAAAAACAAGCGGCCCGTTATAATACGCGACGTTCCGGCATGTTCGAGGAACTACAGAGGTGTCTTGTAGTCTAGGGTATTACCAAAATTGATAATGCTCAGGGTTGGAAAAACAGCCTATACTTATATAGGAACATCAATTAATAATTACTTTTCTAAGAGTTTTTTAACTTTCTGATTAATAAAGAAATCATACTTTTTTACTAGGTGATGTTAATTGACCTCTTTAGTTTTAACGCCTATACCTTAATGAAGCTCATGGCGAATGGAGGTGCCTTGAACACAACAATGTCAAAGATTGCATTGAAGAGAGTGCACGAATGAATTTAGATGAATTAGTTTCGAAAGCGGAAGACCTCTTTGTTTTACCAGACTCGGTAACGAGACTTAAAGCTTGTATGGATGATGAAGCTTCAAGCATTGACGATATTGGCGATATCATTGCTTTCGACCCGTCATTGGCTACCCAGCTACTCAGAGTGGCAAACTCAGCACTCTATCGTTTTCCCAATAAAATTGACACGATAACACGTGCTATCCAGGTTGTGGGGACCCGCTCAACCTACGACTTAGCATTGGCCTATGGTGTAAGTCAGGCATTTAGTGAAGTAAATGGACAAGCAATAGACTTAGACAAGTTCTGGGAACAAAGCGTTTCTTGCGGGTTATTAGCCAAGTATTTTGCCGATATGCGCAATATTAGAGAGCCTGAAAGACTTTTCGTTTCTGGGCTACTTCACAATATTGGAGAGCTAGTTACCGTTTCGCTTATGCCCGAGTCGGCAACCCGCTGTCAGGCATTTAATGCACGGGTAAGTCCCGCAGAGCTTCAATTTGGCGTATTAGGGTTTACTTACGCAGATCTGTCGGCAAGACTGATCGAGAAATGGGATATCCCTAGTTCGATTTATACGCCTATTGCCAGTATTCACAAAGGCGAAGACGTGGAAACGAATGTAGAAGATAAAATCCTACAGCTTTCTTACGTGCTGGCGCTAGATAACGTAAATCCAGAAATTTATCCAAGCTATCACAATTTAAAACCTGAGATGCACGAGGCGTTATCGCTTAATCGCGACGATTTGGAAGACGCGCTAGATATAACTAACCTCCAATGTATTTCGGTTATTTCCTTGTTTAATCCTAACGCGTTTATGCTCTATTAAGGCTAAACGCCTTTAGTCATAGCTAATGCCGTAGCGATTAATCAAAAACCGCTACGGTTTGTCTGCTAATTGCTATGACTTCGTTATCTTTATCCCAAATTGTCGCTTCCGTATGACCGTAACCGTCAGCTGCCTGCCTAGTATGGGCTTTATAGCCGAACCAATCAGTTGGGCTTACCGGCTTATGCGGGTGGATAAATTCTAAATTCCAGCTAACCGTGCTAGCCGGTGCCGGCAATTTCATCATTTGCAATAGCGTAGGCGGCCAGGCATCAATCATGGTAATAATGTGCGCATCAGTTATCGCCGCAGGTGCTTGTTTAAACCGCATGAAACCGTGGTAGTGGCTTGTTTTCCTGCGCGTAAAAGGAATGCCGCCATCTTCAATGGCTAAGTCAAAGTAACGTAAAAACTTTGGCGTAACTTTAGGTATTTGTGGGATAAATTTCGCCTTATTAGGCAAAGGCATATCATGCTTTTCGGTATTCTCTACCTTAATACCAGATTCTCTAGCAACCCCAAAGCAAGCTTGGGAAAAAACGCAGCTTTTGCCGTCTTGAATGGCATGCGCAGTATATTGGGAGACATTTTTTCCCGTTCTTAATAGGGTAACTTCGATAGAAAAGGGGGCTTCGAGGGATAAAGGGCCAACAAAGTTAGTAGTAAAAGAGCGTAATACGCGATTATCAGTTACCTGCTGCTTCACAGCGGTATATAGCATGCCGGCCGAAATGCCGCCAAACGCCGTTCGTCCTTGCCCCCAGGTTTTTGGAATGACTAGCCCGTCAACTTTCCAGGTATTTTCCGATGTCTGTGATAATTGAGGAATATTGAGTAATTCATCTACTGTCATATTGGCTTGTCTGGTCTGATGAGTTAAGTGGGTGTCATCGTACATTAAGCGCTGTGGAACGAAAAGCCTGAGTTAGAAATTTTCGTTATGTTAACAAATAAGTAACAATTAGTTGTTTATTTTTTTACCAGATGCGTAGACTGGGTTATCGTCACTCAAAAGGACTGTTATGGCCCATACGCACGTTGAAGGTATTCCGGCTAACCAAACTGGAACATCTAGAAGTTACCGCAATTACGTTCTGTTCATATTAACCTTAGTGTATGCCTTTAACTTTATAGATAGGCAAATTATCGGAATATTATCGCCCTTTATCAAAGCCGATCTGGGGTTAGATGACGCCCAGTTGGGATGGCTTAAAGGCATCTACTTCGCGCTACTTTATACCGTAATGGGTATCCCAATTGCTTGGCTTGCAGACCGTTATAGCCGAGTAAATATCATCGCAATATCATTAACGCTCTGGAGTGGCTTCACTGCAGCATCTGGATTGGCAGCTAACTATATGCAACTCGCTATAGCTCGTATTGGTGTAGGTATTGGAGAGGCTGGTGGCAGCCCACCATCGCACAGTATTATTTCTGACCTTTTCCCTAAAGAAAAACGCGCTGGTGCTCTGGCCATTTATTCTTTGGGTATTCCATTTGGTGTAATGCTGGCGTTTTTTGCCTCAGCGTTCTTTCTACAAGGCGGATCTGCCGACTGGCGTACGGTAATGTACAGCGTGGGTATACCTGGAGTTTTATTGGCCATTTTGTTGAAGTTGACGGTAAAAGAGCCTGCTAGAACAGTTTCTACACCAAGTGCAGATGACGCGAATAAGCCGAGTGTTAAATCGTCATTGAAAATGCTGCTAAAAATACCTACGTGGTGGGGAATGGCATTGGGTATTTCATTTGGTTCGTTCGGTAACTATGCAATATCGACTTGGGTCATTGATTACTACGTACGAGCATTTGCAGGGCTAGATATTACACAACTTCTCATTGTATTTGGCATCATCAACGGTACTGCATACGCATTGGGCGTGTGGTTAGGTGGCTATATAGCTGACAGATGGGGCAAGCATAATAAGAAAGCTTATGCATTGTTGCCAGCTATCGCGCTTATTATCGGTGTGCCTGCCTTTTATGCATCGCTACAAGTTCAAGATTTGTGGTTGTCGGTTGGGCTTATGGCGCTGCTGTTATTTACAAGTGGCTCTTACTTAGGGCCTAGTTTTGCAATGGCACAAACCCTTGCGCCAATAAACGTAAGGGCGATGTCGACGGCACTCTTCTTCTTTGTTTTAAATATAATCGCATTAGGCGGTGGACCTACACTTACCGGTATTATAAGCCAAGCGCTGGTGCCGTCCTTAGGCGAGACTGAAGCGCTAAGGCAAGCTTTGATTTACCTAGTAGTTCCTTACGCCATTTCAATTGCAGTGTTCTTATGGACAAGCACTAAGATTGTAAAAGATTGGGAAATGGCAGAATCTAGGGGCTTGTAGTATTATCGACCTTTCATGGTAAGGGGCTGATTATAGGCCCCTTTATTGTTTGAGTGTGAAGGAGTGTATAGGTGTCCTCGTCAGAGTTGAGTTTTCATTTTGCCCATGCGAACGGGTTTCCTGCAGGAAGCTATAACGCAATGTTTTCGGCGTTACCCAGCCACTTCAACCGTTTGCACGTTGAGCGATTCGGGCACGACCCTCAGCTTCCCGTAAATGGCAACTGGCGCAATCAGGTTCACGAACTCATCAAACATATTAAGAACGAAAATAAAGATCCGCGCGGTGTTTACGGTATAGGGCATTCGTTTGGAGCCGTAATTACCTACATGGCGGCGTGTGAGGCGCCTGAGCTATTTAGGGGCGTTATTTTATTCGACCCGCCGCTAGTGGTTGGCCCCCTGAGTTACTTCTTTAAGTTTGCGAAACATACACCTTTAATTAATAAACTAACGCCTGCAAAACTTGCACAAACGCGTAATACACGTTGGCCAAGCAATACCGATATGGTTGCGTACTTTCATGGCAAAGCACTGTTTAGAGATATGGATAAACGATGCGTACGTGACTACGTGAAGTCTGTTACAGAGAGTAAGGGAGACAATATCTCACTAACATTTCGGGCTGACGTGGAAGCTGATTTATTCCGCAACGTGCCTCATAACCTAGGGAAATACAAAGGAAAGCTAAAGTGCCCCGCAGTATTGGCGACGGGTAGCAGCAGCAATGTATGTAAACCTGAAATGTACTCGCGACTGATGAAGCATAATGCAATTGAACATGCGGTATTAAATGGGGGGCATATGTTCCCGTTAGAGCATCCTGAAGCAGTAGCGAGCTTCATTGAGCAAACCCTTACAAGGTGGAACAATGAGGCGGATTGAACGGCAGGGTTGGCTTGTTGATCAAATAGATTTGGCTAAGTAATTTTAAGGCTAGCTGGCTTGAGATTGGTTTTGGCGTGCAACGCCAAAACCAATCTTGTAGGCTTTTAAAACCTTTATTAATTCTGTTTGCTCGAGGCGCTTAGCCCACCCACTGGCTGCCCAAGCATTTCACGCGTTACAAGTACCACGCCTTTTTCTGAGACACGGAAGCCTCGTGCTTTATCCTGTTCGTGGTCGTAACCAATGGTCGTTCCTTCCGGCACAACGCAGCCGCGATCAATAATCACCTTTTTCAACTTACAATGGCGTTTAATTTCAACGTCTGGAAGGATGACGGCATCTTCAATAAGACCGTATGAATGCACCCTTACGTTAGAAAAACAAATAGAAGAACGAAGGGTAGAGCCAGAGATTATACAGCCACCTGAGACAACAGAATTAATAGCTTCACCTCGTCTGTCGTGGTCTTCCCATACAAACTTGGCAGGTGGTAATTGTTCTTGATAAGTCCAAATAGGCCATTTTCTATCGTATAGATTAAGCTGAGGTACAGGAGCTACCATCTCCATATTGGCTTCCCAGAACGAATCAATTGTACCTACGTCACGCCAATAAGCGTTGTCACCGCCACTTTGCTCAAATGGGTAAGCATATACCGGGTGGTCAGCTATTATCGATGGAATAATGTCTTTACCAAAATCACGCTGAGAACCCATATTTTCAGAGTCTACTCGCAGTTGTTCAAACAAAAACTCGGTGTCGAATACATAGTTGCCCATAGAGGCTAGGCAGCGCGTGGGGTCGTTCGGAAGCGGGGTAGGGTTGGCAGGTTTTTCTTCAAAACCATTAATACGGTAGTTTTCATCTACTGACATTACACCAAACGCACCTGCTGCTTCTTCTAGAGGCACTGACATACATGATACGGTCATTTTAGCACCAGACTCTTTGTGCTTAGCGAGCAAGTCACCGTAGTCCATACGATAAATATGGTCACCTGATAGGATCATAACGTATTTTGGCAGCTCATCACGAATGATGTCGATATTTTGAAAAACAGCATCGGCGGTACCTTCATACCAACTGTCGGAAAACCGTTGAGACGCGGGAAGAATTTCAACTGATTCGCCAAGTTCTTTTTTAAAGTGCCCCCAACCTCTGACCAAGTGGCGAATTAAGGAGTGAGACTTGTACTGTGTCACGACGCCAATTCTTCGAATGCCTGAGTTAACACAATTTGATAGTGGAAAGTCGATGATTCTAAATTTACCGCCGAAATAAAGCGCCGGTTTGGCTCGCCAAGTAGTGAGCTCGTGTAGTCTTGAACCTTTCCCCCCAGCTAAAATAAGCGCATATGTATCGCGGGTAAGGTTACTGATGTAACGAGAACTTTGATCTGCCATTTCCTAAAAACTCCTGTAAAAAAGCGACAACTGTGTATCGATAGAAATATAAAAAGAAAACGAGGTGTTGCGATTGATTGCGCTATGCATGAAAGGCCCGACTGAACAGGCTTTACTGATAACCTAAACCCATATTACACAAGATAATTTATAATAACAGCGCGATTTTCTTGCTTTGTGATGAAATGGTTAATTTTTGAAATTTTTTGTTGCTTTAGGATTTATCTAAACAAGACACCCATCGCAATATCGACCTTCCTCCCTAAGGGGTAAAAAAGAAGGCTTAAGCGAGACACCCATCATAAAATTCATACATATAAAGCATAGTCGAGGTATCCACTATCACAAGGAGGAAGACGGAGTTAGAGGGTATTAGAAGGAGCTAGAAAGACACCCAACTAAAACTACGTATATCTTCATATTTAATGAGACACCCAACTAAAATTACGAACATACAAAAGGTACTACTACGCCGAAACGCCTATAACTGCGTTAAAAATACATGGTTGGGTGTCTATCTAACGATAATTTCGTTGGAACGTTAATTACGACATTAAGTGACAATTGTTAATTAGATGTTATATTTGAATGACTGTTTTTTTGTGGAGTCTCAGATGGGAGCATTAAAGAAAGTTTTAGTGGTGGTTGGTGTTGTAATTCTATTGTTTGTAATTACAAGCTTTTTTATTCCAAATGAGTACAGCGTGGAAAGGAAAGTTAGCATAGACGCCGAACCTTCTGAGATATATCCGTATGTCGTTGATTTAAAAGAATGGCAGAAGTGGGGAGTGTGGTTTAAACGCGATCCAAACATGAAGCTTGATTATTCTGGTCCAGATAGGGCTATCGGGATGCGTTCGGAATGGATAAGTGAAACGGAAGGGAATGGCGAGATGGAAATCACGCAATTAGAACACAACAAACGAGTTCTCTATCGTTTATATTTTCCTGATTTTGACATGGGCTCATCCGGTGTGGTCGAAATAGAATCTACAGTCGATGGTTCTATAGTTACCTGGAGAGATGAAGGTTCGGTCGACAATAATCCAGTAAACAAATACTTCGCGTTGATGATGGATAGTATGATTGGCCCAGATTTCGAAATGGGCCTTGAAAACCTTAAGGTGCTGGTCGAAAACAACAGTTGATATGCCCAACGTTTTGATCTGAAAATATAAAAGTGCCGTAAATACCAGATTGGTTTACGGTACGTGGCATCGTCCATGAAAGAAAAAAATCTCCTTATTGCCGGCCTTTCACTTAATAAGTTAGCCGACCTATTAATATCAGCTAAGACCACCTTGACGGCGGTACTTCTAAGCGTTGGTGCCCCACTTTGGATGGTGGGGTGGTTAGTTCCTATCAGAGAATCAGGGGCGCTTCTTCCCCAAGTTCTTATCAGCGTCTATCTTCGAAAACACACGCAGCGGCACATCGTTTGGCGTATTGGTATGGCAATACAGGCATTTGCTGTAGTCGGTATGCTATTTTCGGTCATATTCTTTTCTAGCTTCACAGCAGGCGCTTTGCTCCTAGCCTCTCTTATATTTTTAAGTTTAGGTCGTTCGGCGTGCTCGTTAACTGTGAAAGATATGGAAGCAGATGTCGCTGAAAAAGGAAAACGCGGCAATCTGATAGGGTCGGCCTCTACTATTTCTGGGGTGGTTACGCTCGTAATTTCAATACCTTTGGTTATTTTAAATGACAACCTTTCTTCAAACGTACTTCTGCTAGTTTTAGGTGGAAGTTTACTCTCCTTTGTTTTGACCTTGGTATGTGTGTGGCCCATCAAGACAAGTGTGGACACCGGTAGCGACGAAGAGAAAACGTTTAGTATCAACTTTGATTCTACTGTTTATAAATTTATTCTGGTAAGGGGGCTTTTCGTGCATTCGGCGCTCGTTGCTCCCTATTTTATGATTGAAAAAAATGGTGACGCGCAAGAGTTGCTACCAATTTATATAGGTGCTGAGGCTGCGGCTGCGCTTTTATCTTCGATTATTTGGGGTAGGCTTGCTGATAAAAGTGCAAAATTAACGCTACGGTTATCTGGTTTGCTGGCACTGTGTTCATGTGGAGGGCTTCTTTACTTGCAGTCCACCTCTGTTGTCACATCGGCATTTCTATTCTTTTTGCTTTCAATTGCTCATACAGGAGTACGGACGGGGAGAAAAACATATAGTTTAGACGTTAAAGATGGGCATGAGCGAACTGAGTTAGTCGGTTTTTCTAACACTGCGATAGGAGTAATTTTATTAGCATTTGGCGCTCTCTACGCTGCGCTAACCCCTGTTTTACCATTTTCAGTAGTTTATATTATGGCATTAGTACTTTTGGTGGCAGTTGTTATGACTGTAATTCTACCCTCTGAGAAGTAGATTTAAGGTCGAAGCAGAGCGATGCTGCTTTCTGTTTGGCCATTCGCTTTCTATGAGTGTGTTCTTTGAATTTCTGCATGGATGCTGTGTCTCCAGCAGCAAAAGAGAAAGTGCTCTCGAAATCATTGATGACTTTGAGCCAATGAGATTTGCCGAGGCCGATTAGCTTTATGTCGTCATCACTTTCTTGAGTAGCGGTTTCTTCATTGCTATCTACAAGTAGGTTAATAGAGCCATTAAGAAGCTTACAATAGTTATTTAGGGTGAAATTTAAGCAGCGGTGGTTTTTACTTATCCTTTGACTTTTAAAAGGCATTAGCCCTTTAATCGGTTTGTTATTTAATGCGTTTGAAGCTAGCCTGGTATGTATACTTGTGTGATACGAGTTCTGTATGTTTGTTGCAGCCTTTGCACGAATTGGGTTTAAATCGACATAAGCCATACAGGAAAGTAGAGCCTTTTCAGTTAATAAAGCCTGTGAACGAAAGCGCCCCTCCCAAAATCTGCCGGTACAGTTATCTTCTTCGTTAGCTTTTCTTGCAATAAACTCATTTAAGTTCCTCATAAACCAACTGATATCAAAGAGACGTTTTCTATAAACTTCAGCTGTAGCTTTAACTGCAGCTAATTCACTATCTCTAAGTAATTCGCCCTTCATATATTTTTGAGTGAGGAGGGTGCCTTTGTGCATTTTATGCCACTGCTGTAAGACAGTTTTTGTCGGCCACGAAAGCGCAGCGCTTTTATTTACGCATAGAACAACATGAACGTGGTTGCTCATTACTGCATAAGCACAAATGTCTATAGAGAAAACTTTACTTAAGAATTGAAGCCTTTTCTCTACCCATGATTTTCTATGTTCATAATTAACGTTATTGTTTCGATCGTATCCACACAGATAACTGCGCCTTACACAGCGAGATATGCAGTGATAGTAAGGAGTGTCTTGAAGGCTAATGAGAGATTTTCTGCTTTGCGCCACTTTTTTCATCCAGCAAGGTCATATTACTTGAGCAGACCTTACCATCGGAGGCGCAGCTCTGTGACCTGAACAAAAGAGCGGTTTTTATCATTGCACGTCGATAACGGGGGACAGCTTACAAAGAAGCATACAAAGACATCCATCCTAGAAAGGTAATAAGCTACTAGAGACATCCATTCTTCAGAGCTTGGTATAGAGCGAAAGCTTGTGGAGACACCCACCTTAAAAAATATTCTTAATATTTAGGGTGGGTGTCTTCATAAAACGGATACATGAAATCATGGGCCCGTAACCAAAGACTATTTACCCAAAAGCGCGTTGGCTGATTTCGATACAGGCGAGCGACCCAATACGTCAGAAATATACGATGAGGCTACAAGCAGCTTATTCATGTTCACACCTGTGGAAATGTCCATACCGTTTAACATATAAAGGACATCTTCAGTTGCGACGTTACCGCTGGCTCCTTTGGCATAAGGGCAACCTCCTAGTCCTGCAACAGCCGAATCTATAGTAGAAACTCCATATCCTAGCGCCGTATACAAATTAACTAACGCCTGCCCATAAGTGTCGTGAAAGTGAGCTGCAACTTTGCTGACATCGATCTCTTTTAGTACATCATCAAGCATCAAACTAGTCGCTTTTGGAGTGCCCACACCAATGGTATCGCCTAATGAAACCTCGTAACATCCCATGTCAATCAGCTCCTTACTGACCTGTGTTACAGCTTTAGGTAAGATGTCACCTTCATAAGGACAGCCCATTACACACGAAACATAACCTCTGACTTTTATTTTATTGTGGTTGGCTAGTTCAAACAGTGCTTCGAAACGCTTTAAGCTTTCGCTAATTGAGCAGTTGATATTCTTTTGTGAAAAAGACTCAGATGCTGCACCGAATACTGCAACCTCTTTCACTCCTGATTCTATGGCCGCTTCTAGTCCCTTAAGGTTGGGTGTCAACGCAGAATAACGGATATTCGCCTTCGAATTTAGCGCTTTAATAACCTCACCTGAATTCGCCATTTGAGGCACCCATTTAGGCGAAACAAAGCTACCAGCCTCAATGCGGTTTAGGCCAGTTTCTGATAGAAGCTTTATAAGCTCTACCTTTTGTTCAACCCTTAAAGTCTGCTTTTCATTTTGAAGGCCGTCTCGCGGGCCGACTTCGACAATGCTTACTTCTTTAGGAAACGTCACATTAAACCTCGGCAGCTTCTTTGGTCGAAAATGCCAATAGCGTGGCTCCGCCATCAACTAACTCACCAGGTTTGAAGAAGAACTCTTCTACTGAGCCGTCGTGTGGGGCAATGATACTATGCTCCATCTTCATCGCTTCCATGACTAAGATTGGATCTCCTTTCTTAACTTGCTGATCTTTTTCAACTAAATGCGCAACTATTGTTCCATTCATAGGAGCACTTAAATTGGCATCATCACCATCACTGTTATGATCACCTAACGAGGGTGAAACTACACTAAACTTAGCATGGGTGTCTTTGTTAAAAAGAGTAAACACGCCATCATTTTCTGAAAACGAAAACGTCGATTTGTATCCATTGACTGTCGCTTTTAGCGTGTTATCTATGATTTTGCCACTTACTTCGAAGCTTTTGTTAGCTACCGTTAGCTCCCAGACAGGCTGATTCTCGTGTGGTAGATGTTTTACCTCAACACCGAACTCTTCTTGGTCAAAAAGCAACGTTAGGGTTTCTTTGTGATTTCCATTAGGCCGCCACGCGCCTGCAGTGGACCATACTTCAGGTGTGCGATTACTCAAGGTAATTTTTCTATTTAATAGGGAAAGTAACGCCATCGCTGGAATATTAGAATGGGTGTCTTCGCTAGCTATATGGTTAAACAACGAATCGTTATGCTTTTCAACAAATGTAGTTGTCAACTCAGCAGCACCGAATGCCGGGTGGGTAGCGACGCGCTTTAAGAAGTCAATATTTGTGCTTACACCGTCAATATAGTAATCGCCCAAAGCACTAATTAGGCGCTTGAGGGCTATCTCACGGTTCTTTCCCCAAACTACAAGCTTGGCGATCATAGGGTCATAGAAAACGCTTACCTCATCGCCTTCCACAACGCCAGTATCAACACGGACTACGTCATTTTCTTTTGGTGTGCGTAACAGGCACAGCGTGCCGGTGGAAGGTAAAAACTCGTTGTTCGGATCTTCAGCATAAATACGTGCTTCGAATGCGTGTCCTGTAAGCGTGAGTTCCTTTTGTTGCTTAGGTAGGGGCTTACCTTCAGCAATAGTTAATTGCCAGTGAACCAAATCTTCTCGGGTAATCATTTCTGTAACAGGGTGTTCAACCTGCAAGCGCGTATTCATTTCCATAAAGTAAAATGAATCGTCTTCATCAAGTAAGAACTCTACAGTTCCTGCACCTACGTAATTAATTGCTTTCGCCGCCAGTATCGCCGCTTCGCCCATTTTTTCCCTTACTGACTGAGACATATTAGGCGCTGGCGCTTCTTCAATAATTTTTTGGTGACGGCGTTGCACCGAACAATCACGCTCGAAAAGATATACACCGTTACCATGGGTGTCACAGAAGACTTGTATTTCAACATGACGAGGGCGGGTTAGGTACTTTTCAACCAGCATATGATCGTCACCAAAGCTGGCCATAGATTCACGTTTAGCGGCGTTTAAAGCCTGAGAAAACTCTTTCTCGTTCCACACTTGGCGCATGCCTTTACCGCCGCCACCAGCTGCGGCTTTTAAAAGCACCGGATAGCCCATCTCATCGGCAGCGGCTTTCAACACTGCTTCACTTTGCTCGTCGCCATGATAGCCTGGAACGAGTGGAACGCCTGCTTTTTCCATAATGTGCTTCGCAGCAGATTTTGAACCCATTGCTTCTATTGCAGATGCGGGTGGACCTACAAAGATAATATTGTTTTCTGCGCACAGATTTGCAAATTCAGCATTTTCAGAGAGAAAGCCGTAACCCGGGTGGATAGCATCCACACCCAGCTCTTTCGATTTCTCAATAATGAGTTCACCACGTAAGTAACTTTCTTTTGACGGAGGTGGCCCTAAATAAACTGCTTCATCAGCCATTTGTACATGAAGTGCATTCTCATCGGCGTCTGAATAAACAGCTACGGTTTTTATACCTTGTGCGTTGGCTGTCTTTATAACGCGGCAGGCTATTTCGCCACGGTTTGCGATTAGTAATTTATTTATCATTCTGTACCTCCACCCATGACGCACTGCGCTTTTCTAAAAAGGCTGACAAACCTTCTTGACCTTCATCAGAGGTTCTAATTTGTGCAATAAGTTTGCTCGTTTTTGTGAGAAGGGCATCGTTAATCTCTTGCGTAGACACCCATTGCACGAAGTCTTTTGCTTTCGCCACTGCTTGAGGGCCGTTTTTCAGTAGGTTTGATAAAATATCGTCGATAGTGCTATCTAGCTCATCTTCGGTAACTGATTCGCTCAATAAACCTAGTCGTCGTGCTCTACGCGCAGAAAACACTTCAGCGGTCTGGAAGTATCGTCGGCACACTCGTGCGCCCATTGCTTCAACAACGTAAGGGCTGATAGTCGCTGGGATAAGGCCTATTTTAACTTCGCTTAAGCAAAACTTGCTTAGCTTGCTCCCAATAGCAATATCGCAACAGGCAATTAAACCAACTGCGCCTCCAAAAGCTGCACCTTGTACTCTCGCTATTGTGGGCTTTGGCATTTTATAAAGCGTCTGCAGCATGGTTGCTAATGCGAGAGCGTCACTTTCATTTTGCGCTTCGGTATAACTGGCCATTTTTTTCATCCAGTTAAGATCGGCGCCTGCGCTAAAACTTTTACCTTCTGCTCTTAAAATAAGCGCACGTACGTTCTCGTCTTCGCCCGCTTTTTTAAACAAACGAGTCAGCTCGATTATCATTTCATCGTCGAAGGCATTATGTTTATCAGCCCTGTTTAAGGTGACAGTGGCAATGTTTCTTTCATCTACGCTGTAAATAACTGATTGTTCCATAACCCGAACTCCTACATTCTAAATATGCCAAATTGGGTGTCTTCGATAGGCTTGTTGAGGGTCGCTGACAGCGATAGCCCAAGCACTAATCGCGTATCCGCCGGGTCAATAACGCCATCGTCCCAAAGCCTTGCAGATGCATAGTATGGATGTCCTTGCTTTTCGTAGGTATCAACAACGGGTTGTTTGAATGCTTTCTCTTCTTCTGCGCTCCAAGATTCGCCAGAACGCTCTTTTTGGTCGCGTTTTACCTGTGCGAGAACACCTGCTGCTTGCTCACCGCCCATCACAGAGATGCGAGCATTTGGCCACATGAAAAGAAAGCGTGGGTCATAGGCTCTGCCGCACATGCCGTAGTTACCTGCACCAAAACTTCCGCCGATAAGCACAGTGAGTTTTGGTACATTCGCGCACGCTACAGCGGTTACCATTTTGGCACCGTGTTTTGCGATCCCGCCATGTTCGTATTGCTTACCAACCATAAATCCGGTGATGTTTTGCAAAAATACCAGGGGAATTTTTCGCATTGCGCAAAGCTCGACAAAATGAGCACCTTTGAGCGCACTTTCACCGAAAAGTATGCCGTTGTTCGCAACAATGCCGACAGGAAAACCAAATATGCGAGCAAACCCACAAACAAGGGTAGTGCCGTAAAGAGGTTTGAATTCATCAAAATCTGAATCATCAACAATTCGAGCAATAATTTCCCTCACGTCATAAGTCTGACGACTATCAGCAGGCACGATGCCATATATCTCTTTTGTGTCGTAGCGTGGAGGTTTCACCGCAGCAACGTCTAAGTCTTGAGGTTTCTTTCGGTTTAACCTTGATATAGCATTTCGGGCTAGAGAAAGTGCATGATGGTCATTGTTGGCTAACTGATCAGCAACCCCCGAAATACGAGTGTGGACGTCTCCGCCACCAAGTTCTTCTGCAGTTACCACTTCACCTGTCGCTGCTTTAACAAGAGGTGGCCCACCTAAGAAAATAGTCGCCTGTTCTTTAACGATAATACTTTCATCAGCCATAGCAGGAACATAAGCGCCACCTGCTGTACAGGAGCCCATAACTACCGCAATTTGAGGGATATTCTTTGCAGACATATTCGCCTGATTGAAGAATATGCGGCCGAAATGATCTCTGTCAGGGAATACATCATCTTGGCGAGGTAAGTTAGCACCACCTGAATCCACCAGATAAATACAAGGTAAGTTATTTTGCTCTGCGATGGTTTGAGCTCGAAGGTGCTTTTTAACAGTAAGAGGGTAGTAAGTCCCGCCTTTGACAGTGGCATCATTAGCTACAATCATGCACTCGATGCCAGCAACAATACCGATACCGGCAACAACCCCTGCACAGGGCACATAGTCTTCATATACTTCCCAGGCTGCTAACTGGCCTATTTCGAGAAATGGAGTATCCGGATCGATGAGGGCGTTTATTCTGTCACGTGGTAATAGTTTCCCACGTGACATGTGGCGCTCGGCTGCTTTTTCTCCACCACCTTGACAAATTTGTTCTATTTTTTCGACTAAATCATTTACCTGAGCCTGCATGTGCTCGGCGTTTGCGATAAATGTTTCGGACTTCGTATTTATACTTGAGCGAAGAACGGGCATAACCCCTCCTTGTGTTGGGCGTATGCGACGGCTGTCGCATTAACCACTAGTTAGCAATATGATTAGCGAGACACCCATGCTAAGTACTTTCGCTGCGGTGGGTGTCTTTGTAATTCATTGGCCTATAAATAAAGTTCAGCTTTCGTAAAATGTACCTAATAAGATTTAGGGTGGGTGTCTTGCTAATTTCTATAAAACAAGGAGCGTTTAATCTTTCTTTGTTCAATAGAATTTGCCTTCCAACCGTAATCCCGATCTACTTAGATTCGTTGAAAAGCTCGCGGCCGATAAGCATGCGGCGGATTTCCGATGTACCTGCACCTATTTCATAAAGCTTGGCGTCACGTAATAGGCGGCCAGTAGGATATTCATTGATATAGCCATTACCCCCTAGTAACTGAATAGCGTCTAATGCCATTTTTGTGGCCAGTTCTGCTGAGTAGAGAATCGCGCCAGCCGCATCTTTGCGTGTAGTTTCACCGCGATCACAAGATTGTGCAACGGTGTATACATAGGCTCGAGCCGCATTCATCTGTGTATACATATCAGCGACTTTGCCCTGTACCAGTTGGAATTGACCAATTGATTGACCAAACTGCTGGCGGTCGTGAATATAAGGAACAACAATATCCATGCACGATTGCATAATGCCGAGTGGGCCGCCGGATAAAACAAGGCGCTCGTAATCTAAACCGCTCATCAGTACACGAACGCCTTCGCCTTCTTTGCCAAGAATATTTTCGGCTGGTACTTCACAATCTTCGAACACTAACTCGCAAGTGTTAGAGGAGCGCATGCCAAGTTTGTCGAGTTTTTGCGCGCGACTAAAGCCCGGAAAGTCACGCTCCACAATAAATGCTGTGATACCTTTTGGGCCGGCATCAGGGTTGGTTTTTGCATAGATAACAAAAGTATGTGCATCAGGGCCATTCGTTATCCACATTTTATTACCGTTGAGAATGTACTTGTCGCCTCGCTTCTCAGCTTTTAATTTCATGCTAACAACGTCAGAACCTGCGTTAGGCTCACTCATTGCTAACGCACCGATATGTTCACCGCTTACTAACTTAGGCAGGTACCTTTCACGCTGAGCGTCGTTACCATTTTTAAAAATCTGATTAACGCATAAGTTTGAGTGTGCGCCGTAGCTCAATCCGATACCACCTGATGCGCGGCTAACCTCTTCCATCGCAATAGTGTGGGCGAGATAGCCCATGTCAGAGCCACCGTATTGCTCTGAAACAGTTACACCCAATAAACCCATATCGCCAAGCTTAGTCCACAGTTGATTTGGAAATTGGTTATCTGCGTCTGCTTGCTCAGCCAGAGGAGCAATCTCATTTTGTGCAAATTGGTAGACCTGGTCACGTAACATCTCGATGTCTTCACCAAGTCCAAAATTCAAAGTAGGGTAGGAGGTGTTCATGCGATATTTCCTCGTTTTAATTCTGCGAGTTCTTCTCGGCAACGTGCTTCAACATCATCCAGTTCTGTCATTAGCATCTGAATATCTTCTAATTGTTGTTTAAGCACTGCTCTTTTTTGCTCAGTCATTTCAAGCATGGCCTCTAGCTGAATGGCCGAGTTGGGGTTAGTGTCGTACATGTCGAAAAGTGTTTTGACTTCAGCAAGGGAAAAACCTAAACGTTTTCCGCGCAAGATAAGCTTTAAGCGCACTCTGTCCTTGTTCAAATAAACGCGATTCTGTCCAGTTCTGGACGGCGACATTAGTCCTTGCTCTTCATAAAAACGAATTGAACGAGGAGTGATGTCAAACTCTCGCGCGAGTTCACCTATTGCATATGTTGTTTCGTCTTCGTACTTGCTCATTACACGTACCTTGTTTTTAGCGCTGTTTAACACCCTTTATCTTAGCGTGGGTGTCTTTGTAATTAATTTTTCTGTAGTAGGTTGGGTGTCTTCGCAATCGCACTATTGTTTTAAAGCAGCATATTTTTTATACCACTATATTAAAACGTAGTGTTTGGTTGACACATACCTGGTACAGGTTTACGTTAACGTTAATTACATTTTACGTTAAGGTAAAGTAACATTTTGCTAACGTCAATTTTTCATGGTGAAGGCAAAGCATAGCCGCTATTAGAGGTGTTTACTTTTGTATACATCTGTGCGGCCTTCTTCACTTAACTCTATAATTTAAATGAATTTTAAGGGCACGGTTATGAGTAATGATTCAGTAGTTATTGTCGCGGCTAAACGCACACCAATGGGTGGTTTTAACGGTAATTTGTCTTCGCTTACTGCGACCAAACTTGGAGAAGTTGCGATTAAAGCAGCCTGTGAAGAGATGGATGTCTCTGCAATTGATGAAGTCATTATGGGGTGTGTATTACCCGCAGGCCTTGGTCAATCACCTGCACGACAAGCATCACTGGGGGCGGGGCTTCCGTTAAGCGCCGGTGTTACAACCATTAATAAAGTATGTGGCTCGGGCTTAAAAGCGGTAATGATGGCGCATGACTTAATCAAAGCAGGCAGTGCGACAGCAGTTGTAGCGGGCGGAATGGAGAGCATGAGTAACGCGCCCTACATGCTGCCCAAAGCAAGAACGGGTTACCGCATGGGTCACGGCCAAGTGCTAGATCACATGATGCTTGATGGTCTAGAAAATGCTTATGATGGCAAAGCAATGGGATGTTTTGCGCAAGATACGGCCGATGAAGAAAACATATCTCGCGGAGAAATGGATGAATTTGCACTAAGCTCGCTTTCAAAAGCACATGAAGCAATAAATAGCGGTACATTCGTTGATGAAATAGTGCCGGTAACAATCTCGTCTAGAAAGGGCGACACCGTGGTTGATACCGATGAAGGCCCGGGTTCTGCACGTCCTGAAAAAATACCAACTTTGAGGCCTGCTTTCAAAAAAGACGGTACGGTCACTGCGGCAAACTCAAGCTCAATCTCCGATGGTGCTGCAGCCCTGGTTGTTATGAGTGAGAGTAAAGCGAAAGAGCTTGGTTTAGCGCCACTGGCACGTGTAGTTGCTCACGCTACAAATTCTATTGAGCCTGAAAACTTTACTGTGGCACCTGTAGGAGCAATGGAAAAAGTGTTGGATAAAGCAGGCTGGACAAAAGAAGAAGTTGATTTGTTTGAAATTAACGAAGCTTTTGCAATGGTGACTATGCTGGCAGTCAAGAAACTTGGGCTTGATGAAAATAAAGTGAACGTGAAAGGTGGTGCATGTGCATTGGGCCACCCAATCGGTGCATCAGGCGCACGTATTTTGGTAACTTTGCTGCACGCGCTTAAGCAACGTGGCGGGAAAAAAGGTATTGCTTCCTTATGTATTGGTGGTGGTGAAGGCGTAGCACTGGCTGTTGAAATGATCTAATCAAAGACCGGCGATAAGATGTCAAAAAATTAATCATAGAGTGTCACCATTTACTTGGTACTCTATGATTTAATTGAAATAAAAACTATCAATATGAAATCTTCTATCAAAGCTATCCCTCCAATTACATTAGCTGTGTTAGCGACGCTATTGCCGGCCGTAAATACTCAAGCGACTCCACTTCCGAAAGGGGGTAGTGTTGTAAATAACAACGTAACTTACGATGACACCCACGTAAGTGAAAGGCATTTAGCATCTAATGCCGCTTCGAGTGCTCCTTCGAATGACACCCATGCAAACTCGAAGTTGCATGCAGGCCCGCAAGAGTTAACTTTTACGTTGGGTGTCACCCAAACAACGCCGAATTACAAAGACACCCATGCTAATGAGCCGAACTTATCTTCAAAAAACGCTTCGAATGACACCCACGCAAGCATTAATGTAAACGCCTATTCGAATGAAATACCTCGCACACTGACCCAAGTGCCATATTCTGCGTTGGGTGTCTTGCCAACATCACCATATTCTGCGTTGGGTGTCTTGTCAACGTCAGAGCATGACAGCCAATTCAGCTATGGGGAAGACCCGCTACAGACTGTGTATGTATGGCATGGCCGCGGTGGTGATGAAAATGAGTTTGCTGGGGACGCCGTCATCTTCGTTCATGGCGGGTGTTGGCTAAATGCATACGGCTATGACCATGCTAAAGGGTTTTATCATGCCTTGGCAGAGCTTGGGATGGGTGTCTATGCAATGGAGTATCGGCGCGTAGGCGATGAAGGCGGTGGCTGGCCCGGTAGTTTGGAAGATGTAACAAGCGCTGTGAAGGCATCAATTGAGAATATTGAAGCTACAGGGGATAGTGGCAACATATATTTGGTGGGGCACTCTGCGGGCGGGCATCTTGGCTTACTTGCCGCACAGCAGCTATCGAGTAGCGATGTAAGTGAAAGCATTACACAAGTAATAGGCCTTGCCGCTATAACAAATGTGCAAAGTTATGCACTTGGCGAAAATAGTTGTCAGACAGCCACGCCGCAGTTTATGGGGGGAATGCCCACTGAAAACAAACGTGAATATCAAACGGCTACGCCTGATGCAGCGGCAATCAAGCCTTCGGTAATATTATTGCAAGGCAACGAAGATAGTATTGTACCCGAACACCACGCTACAATGCCCAGCGCAAAAAACAGAATAATAACAAACGGTGGTCATTTCGACTGGCTACATCCAGAATCAACGTCCTTTGATGCTTTACTTGAGGTTATGAGTCAACATGATAAATAAGGTTTTTTCTGCTAAGCAACTTGATGAAAAAGATCCGCTTTTTAGCAAGGCGGGTGAATTCTCGTTGCCAAACAATACTATCTATCTTGACGGTAATTCTCTTGGCCCCTTACCCAAGAAAGCGGAAGAACGCGCCGGTGAGGTGGTAAAAAATCAGTGGGGTGAGGGCCTTATCACAAGCTGGAACAAGCATCAGTGGATTTCACTACCACAGCAGGTGGGTGACAAAATTGGTACAATTGTTGGCGCCAAGCAAGGCCAAGTAATATGCTGCGACTCGATATCAATCAATTTGTTTAAGGTGCTTAGTGCTGCCTTAAAAATGCACCCAGAAAGAAAAGTCATCGCCACAACAAGAAACAATTTCCCCACCGATATTTATATGGTTCAAGGTTTACTCGATTTACTCGGCGCTGAATACAGTATTCGTTACGTAGATGAAAACAGTGTTGGTGCCCAGCTTGACGAAGATATCGCAGTGCTGATGCTGACTCAGGTAAACTTCAGAAGTGGTTTGAAGCTTGATATGAAGGGTATTACTGAGCAAGCGCATAATAAAGGAATACTTACGCTGTGGGATTTGGCACACAGCGCGGGCGCGTTTCCTGTAGCCTTAGATGAATGCAATGTAGATTTCGCCGTGGGTTGTACCTATAAATATTTGAATGGCGGTCCAGGTGCCCCTGCATTTATTTATGTTGCCCGACGACATCAGGACGCTTATAAGCAGCCTCTATCAGGTTGGATGGGCCATAGCTCGCCATTTTCATTTTCTCCCGACTACACCC
This sequence comes from Alteromonas sp. PRIM-21, assembly GCF_027563165.1. Taxonomy (NCBI): domain Bacteria; kingdom Pseudomonadati; phylum Pseudomonadota; class Gammaproteobacteria; order Alteromonadales; family Alteromonadaceae; genus Alteromonas; species Alteromonas sp. PRIM-21. The sequence goes on from NZ_JADOEK010000001.1 coordinate 744,608, forward strand.
CTGATACCTCAATAAAACAAAACTTGTGTGGTACACCAGGCATAATTGGTATGAGCATTTTAGATGCTGCCCTTGATGTGTTCGAAGACGTTTCGATTAAAGCCATTGATGAAAAATCTAAAAAGCTTCAAGCCTATTTTATCGCTGAAGCTAAAAGGGCAGGGTTATTAGATGAGCTTAAGGTGGTAAGCCCGGCGCTAGATAATCGAGGTAGCCAAATTGCGTTTGCCCACGATGATGCTTATGCCATTTGCCAAGCGTGGATAGCTGAAGGTGTCATTGCTGATTTTCGTGCTCCAAATATACTTCGTGTTGGCTTTGCGCCGCTGTACTTAAGTTTTGCCGATGTTGAGAAAGCGGTAACAGCGTTGGCTGCTATCATGAGTGAAAAGCGCTATGATCGAGAAGAGCTCAAGCAACAGCAGAGTGTTACTTAGCTAAATAGTGACTAAATAATCGAATTTATTGCATTTTTTGCATTTAACCTTAATACTTCGCGGTTGACTTGTTATTGATGTAATTATTCTTTTGGGTGTGCAGTTGAGAAAAATAAGAAAAGGCCTGCTTTGCACAGTGTTGTTTGTAGGAGTTGCTTTTAGCGCGCTCTTGCAAGCTGCACCTGAGCAACCATTAGCATCTCAAAATTCAATTGAAGTAACCTATTGTATTGACCCCAATTGGGCGCCTTATGAAGCGATAAGAAATGGCATCCATGTGGGTATTTCAGCCCAGTATATGCAGCTTATTGCTGAGCTTAGCGAGCTTAAGTTCAAGCTTGTTTCTACACAGAGTTGGCAGGAAAGCCTAGAGTTCGTTCAACAAGGTAAATGCCAAGTCATTCCTATGATGAACACGTCTGATTATCGCAAGCAGTTTTTAGATTTTAGTGTGCCGTATTTTGAGGCGCCAAATGTATTGGTGGCTCGAACGGGAACGCCTATGCTGCAGGGCTATTCAGGAATTGGGAATCGTACAGTAGGTATTGTGCAGGGTTACCGCCAAGTCGAGTATATTTCACGGCATTACCCGGGATTACGTCTAAAACTCATCCCATCTGAGGAAGAGGGCCTTAAGCAACTCGCAAACGGTGAATTTGACGTAATGGTAGGTTCATTGATGAGTGTGAATATGCACATTAATAACCTTGAACTCGAAGATTTACACATTGTGGGTTACGCCGAACCCTTTGACTCTCTCGCATTTGGCATTAATAAGTCGTTTAGTCATTTAGTCAATAAACTAAATGTCGCAATAGAGCGCATTCCAGAGACAAAGAAAGTAGAAATTTACAAGCAGTGGAATAACGTACAAATCCGTTACAGCCGCAACTATACGGTAATGGTATTAAGTTCAGCAATTGTATTGTTGGGCTTGTTGTGGCTAATTTCGAGAAACCGTCATGTGGGCGGCTACAAGCGTATAATTCAACAAAAAAATGAAGAGATAAGTGCGCTTCAAGCCACGTTGTTAGAGAAAAACAAAACATTAGGTTTTCTTTCAGCTTACGATACGATCACCGGTCTTTATAACCGTAACCACATGATACAGCGGGCTGAAGAAGAGATATCACGCTTCCATCGGTTTCATACTACCGCTACATTAATCGCTATTGATTTAACGCCTGTTGATGAAGATCTATTTTCTCACGACCCCTCTATTCGAGAAGACATGTTGAAGACCGCCGCTCAGAACTGCCTTAATACTGTAAGAGAGGTTGATATTGTTTCAAGGTTTAATGGAGAGCAGTTCGTCGTGCTTTGTCCACAGACCCAATTAGACTCAGCAAAAACGCTTGCAGATAGGCTGTTGGAGTGCATGGATACCCACTATCTTTTGAATGATAAATACAAAATTGCGATTGGTATGGCTGAATTGCGAGACTCAGAAGAGTTCCCAGATTGGCTTGAACGCACTATAAAAGCGCTTTATCAGTCTAAGCGACAGGGCTACGGTAATGTGACCATTGCTCAGTAAAAATGGATTACTCTACGGCTAAATAGAAAGGTAGATGTGCGAAGCCTAAAAAGCCGGCTTCGCTAGCCTAAACATCATCTAAATAATTGGCTCGTAATGCCATTGGTGCGAGTCGTAGTGAATTTGAGCGCGATCGTATTCCCTTTCAGAACGCCAGTTTCTATTATTCAGCTTGGCAGAAACGCCAGGGTAGAGCCTTTTATTTGCAATAAGCTTGATATCTGTTTGATAGTTTTCTTTTGCGGCTTTCACGTCGTTAGCTTTATTCTCTAACCATTCAAGAAGCGCGCTTTCGTTGTTAAAAAGTTCAAGCGCTTCCGCTGCCTTGCGCTGTAGCTCTTTAGGAATCTTTTTACCTTGAATAAGGTCGATTTTTTCTTTGTGCTTTAGGTTATTTTCGCGAATTTGCCTTAATAACTCATCAAGAGAATCTTTGCGCTCTAGCAGCTGATTAAAACCAGGGCTAAAATCAACTTTTAACGTACTTCCAGAAACAGCGCCGAGTGTTCCTGCTTCAACCCTATCTTGACTAATAATGTCACAAGCAAACAAATTGCCCATGGGTTTATCAATTTGCCCCACAATTACCGCACCGCCGCAGCGCAGACGACTATAAGCAAGCTGCCTACCAACAGTTATATTCCCAGCGCACTGAATATCGATGCCTTGACCATGCTGAACGTGAATACTTCCCGCGGCAACGAGTTTGCATTGGTAGTCACCTTGCTTATCGTTCACCTTGCCCATAGCACCTTCGGTGATAATAATGTCGCCGCCCGACTCAATGTAAGCCGACTCTACGAAACCGTTAATAGTAACGTCACCGGCTGCTTTAATTTGCATTTTCTCGGTGACATCGCCATTAACTAATACAGCACCTTCATAATTTACATGCCCTGACCCAACGTTAACGCCATTACAAATAAAGGTATCATCTATATTCATAACTTGGTCACGGTATTTAGGCATCCCTGAAATGGATGACATTAATAGGTTTGCGTCGCTATCAGACACCACCGTTCCTGTTCCCATTTTAAAGTCTACCCATTCACCAGGAGTGGCTGATATTGTGTTTCCTTTCACGTCAAAGCCAGAACGACCTTTTGTAGGTGGGGTACGGCGCAGAACAGGCGTGTTTATTTTCACGCATATCACTTCGCCTAAGTTGCGCATGTCAACTCGTTCACCTTCGTTCGTTTGCGGTCTTAGTATTCGTTCAAGTGCGTTCGGAACAAGGGGAATAAATTTGGAGTTTTTCCCATTTCGAGCAGGAAGCCCTTTAGCTATGGTTTCCTCTAATACAGTGCCAGGCGCCGCATTTCTTGCGGCTTTGAGCATGGCGTCTATTTTTTTAGTGCTAACACCTCGAATCACTCTATTTTTGACCGCTAATGATTTAACTGTCGCAAGGGATGGGAGTTTACCGCCATAGGGGGTAGTGAGGACCAAATTCGCAGTCATGCCGTCTTCAGGCAGCCGAAATTCAACTTCGGCATTTTTACGCTCTCCAATACGCTCTTGAACCACGGTTCCATCGCCTGTTTTAAAGTAATGGTTGGCCGTCTCGCAAGCTGATTTCAATGCCTTTTCTGACACATAAAGGCGCTTGGTTTCGCCACTTTCCAATTGCTGTCTAACATCACGGATATTCACCTCTGATGTAAATTCAGAAGGATTGAGCATAATGTTTATATAGGTTCTTGATTTGTCGAAGCTTATTGTAACGCCATTCATGACTACTTATTCCCTTACGCGCGTGTATTGTTATTATCGGCGGAAGTCATCAATTCCTTGACTACGTTTTATCCTTTACCGCCTTCGTTCAACTATCATTAATTTATGATGTTATAAAACCTCCGTCAAAGGTTTTTAGCATACTGATACAGGGCGCGCAGTATGGCCTGCTTATCAGGGTTGTCACTGTGCTCGTGGGCTAACGCTTCAAGCCTCATCATGTAGTTTTCTAATGTAATTGAGCCGTCAAACGCGGGGTCAGTAAGTCGAGCCTGACGGTGATACTGCCACTTCGTCATCTCATCAGCGGTAAGTGTATTAGGGTAGTTACGCGCACGATAACGAAAAAGCTGTTTGCGCAAGCCTTCATGCTGGGTTTCATCGCTTAAGGTGGCAAGGTCGTCAGGGGCTGCATCAATAACACGCTCACACCAACGTCTATCTTCGTCATTTAAGAAACCACCGCTATACAAGGCATGGTCTACGTCATGCTCTGTACTGTCGCGTTCTTCGTCATACACATCCACAAGCTTAGCAGCAAGATCCTTGGTGTTTGCGAGTGTTTTATAATTGTCTAGGCAGCGCTCTCTATCAAGACCTAATCTAACGGCATTTTCCTCAGTCATCGCTTTGGCTGTGGTAATAAAAGGAGAGCGATTAATGTGGATAAGTTTAAGACCAGGTCGTTCTTTAGTATCTGAATACGTATCCGCTGGCGCGTAAAGTGCCTGTCTTATCTCTTCGGCAGTGTCGTTTACCACGCTGTCTATATCATGAGATAAATCTATCGCTATAAACGCATTAGAATTGGTTGGGTGTTTAGCAATCGGCATTACCCACGTGCAACATCCCTGGGAGGCCGGTAATTTAGAGGATATATGCAAAAGTACCGAAGGTTTGCTTAAGTCAATTTGCTGCATAACCGTATGTTTATTGCGAAGCGACAACGCATAATCAAATAAACGAGGCTGCTTTTCTTTGATAAGCTTTGCCAAAGCAATGGTTGCGTAGACATCGCTTAGCGCATCGTGTGCATTTTCGTGGCCAATGTTATTAGCTGCAGTGAGCGATTCTAATTTGAAGCTAGGCGTACCATCTTCTCGTTCTGGCCAATTGATTCCTTCTGGCCTAAGCGCATAACACGCTCTTGCTACATCAATAATATCCCAGCGGCTATTCCCGTTTCGCCACTCCCGTGAATAGGGATCGTAAAAATTACGGTAAAACAGATAGCGCGCCACTTCATCGTCAAAGCGAATGCTGTTAAATCCTACACTACAGGTGTTTGGTGTAGACATCTCTTGGTAAATGCGCGCTGCAAAATCCGCTTCGTTTGACCCATCTCTAATGGTTTGCTGTGGCGTAATGCCGGTAACCAAACATGCCTCTGGGTGAGGCAGATAATCATTAGCAATGGCGCTCATAATGTTGATGGGCTTTCCAACAACATTTAAATCCATATCTGTTCTGACCGCGGCAAATTGGCAGGGAAGATCTTTTTGTGGGCTGGTGCCAAATGTTTCAAAATCGTGCCACAAAAATGTAGGTGCGTGCATAACCACCATTGCTTATTAGTAAAATCTTGCACGCAGTGTACACCGCGACAATTTTAATACCAAATGCTGTTGGTTTTGTGCCCAATAATTAAGACATTCGAAACGTTACAGTGGCGTTGTAACTAACGGTTTTGTCGTTTGTTTTTTATATAAGATTTTTAGACTATAAACTTGCGCAACAAAACATCTCTGACTAGCTTTAGGTTATTACAAGTTATACGGAAATTATTGGCTTGTCGGTCCTACCATCTAAACCTGCGTTTAACGAAGCTAAAAGTACTTTTATATTGGCTGTTGTGCTTGCTACTTTGCTGATTGTGTTGGTTGTTAGTTTGTTTGAAAGCAACATAAAAGCGACAGCGGAAAGTCAGGCCTATGAGGCTTTAGAGAAAAGTGCCTTAAGCGTGGAAAATGTCGCCGAAACGCAGCTAGTTAAATATCTCAACGCCCTTAACTTTTTGCACCAAACGCCGCCCATAAGCGGAATAGTTAGAGCCACGCAGAACAATAAGTTAGATCCTAAAGATGGCACTACGCTCGACCAGTGGAAGCATCGCTTAGAAACTATATTTGTTGCTTTTATCGAAAATAACACAGAAATCGATCAGTTAAGGGTTATTAAGGCAGACGAAGAGGGGAAAGAATTCTTAAGGGTCGAGCGCGAAGGTGGGAGTGTTTTAATAGCCAGTAGTACTGATCTACAGGCGAAAGCAACGCGAAATTATTTCATTGAAAGCGTTAAGAGTAATAAAGGTCAATTTTACATTTCCGATATCAACTTAAATAGGGAATACGGAAAATTAGAATACCCCTACAAGAGCGTCATTCGACTTTCCTTACCCATCTTTAGTGAAAATGGCGAGCGTTACGGATTTCTAATTATGAACGTCAACGCACAATATCTGCTTTCTCAGATGACCAAAGTTTTAACTCGCAATCAGTCGCTGTACGTCACTGACCGAGATGGATATTTTGTAGTACATCCCGATAGCCAAAAGTCTTTTTCAAAAGACTTAAATCCTTCTGTAACATGGCAAAGCGAATTCTCAGTATCTCAATTCAACGGTCGGAACAAGATTACGCCTAGAAATGAAAATCAGAGTTTACATTACGCTGTTTCTAGGACGTTCACACTAGGTGCCAAAGAACAGGGCACAGGCTTTTACTTACACATACTTCTACCGCAATCCCTAGTGAGTGCGTTGATAAACGAAAAACGTCTGAGCGTTTACAGCGTGATTGGCGTCATCTCGATTATCTTTGTAAGCATTCTGCTCTTCGTTTATCGCAGTAATAAAAAGAATATTGAGTTAGCCAAAGTGCGCGGTGAATCAGTCGCTATTGTCGATATTTCAAAAGATGCCATTTTTAGTGTGGACTCCACCGGTATTGTCAAAAGCTGGAACAAAGCGGCGGAGTCACTTTTTGGGATCCCTTCCCAAATAATCATCAATCATCATTATTCGTCTTTTGCGCCATTATCACTGCTGGGGCTAGAGGATGTGCTCGTTGAAGGTGGTAAGCAAGTCACCTTTACCAAGCCTTATGTAGATGATGATAAAAAAGAGCATTCGCTGTTGATTACCGCGTCAACAATATGGGGAGAGCATTCACAGTTTTCTGGTGTTGCCGTAGTAATTAGAGACGTTACAGAGGAACAAAAAGCAAAAGACGCTATTGAACGAGTTAACTTAAAGCTTGAAGAAAAAGTGGTAAGCAGAACAAAAGAGTTGGTAGAGGCCACGGAAGAAGCGCGTAAAGCAAGCAAGGTAAAGAGTTCGTTTATTTCTAATATTAGTCATGAAATGCGCACCCCCCTCAATGGGGTAGTTGGTTCTTTAGCTTTATTAAAACGCCAACCGCTTAACGAAAAGGCAGAGCAGTTAGTTTCCATGATGGAAATCAGCTGCAATAACTTAAACGTGCTTATAAACGATGTACTAGACCTTTCAAAGATAGAGGCGGGCAAGCTGGATATTAACCAGCAAAATTTCGAACTACTCTCTCTTATTGAGTCTATTGCTAAAGTGTTTGCTATAAAAGCGGCAGGTAAAGGGCTAGAGTTACTGGTTGATACCTCAGAGATACCATCGATAGAAGTTAACTCAGATCCTCACAGAATTAACCAAGTATTGAGTAATCTACTTAACAATGCGATTAAGTTTACTAAAACAGGGCACGTCAAATTAAAACTGTTTTTAAGCGAACCGGGGTCTGACGTTCAAAAGTTACATTTTAGTGTTGAAGATACAGGTGTTGGTATATCAAAAGAAAATCAGCCCAAGCTTTTTTCTGCCTTTACGCAGGCTGACGCCTCTGTGGCAACAAAATACGGCGGTACAGGACTGGGATTATCTATCTGCAAGCAGTTGTGCCAATTATTAGGTGGGGACATTACCTTCGAGTCGGAATTAGGAAAGGGAAGTAAGTTTTCGTTTTACATTTCACTTCCCGATACTAGATCGGGCAAGTCAGCAGATTCCGACCAAATTAATGAAGACGAGAAGACACTTCTTAGTAATGTTAAAGTTGGCGTTTCATCTGCTTATTTACCGCTACAAGCGCACATATGTAAACTTGCAGCGTATGTAGGGGCTACTTCACAAGTCTTAAATGGCCCTGCTAGCGCTATTCAATGGAAAGATTACGACGTTCTTTTACTTGATGAATCCAGCACATTACTTGGCGCAATTGACAGAGAGTGGGAACGAAGTGAAAAAGGCGGAAAGGCTAGCACAATGCCCGTTGTCTATATTCTGCAAAAGCTAGAAGGGGCACCCTATGAGTTTACGCATTTAACGCCTTTGTATTTACCCAAACCCCTTTTCCGCTCTACGTTTGTAACGGTAAAGCAAGGTTTAGATGCTGTTAAATACAGTGGTTTGACTAAAAAAGTCACTACTGAAGACAGCCATAGTAGTACACCAGAAGTCGAAAATAAGGCAGAAGAGCAAGGTAAATCACACTTTTCAATTGAAAATACGCGTTTGCTTATCGTTGACGACAACATGATAAACAGGGAAGTGGCTAAGGGCGTTCTAGAGTGCTTACCTTGTAAATTATATACCTGTGCAGACGGCGAAGAAGTGGTTGCTTTCCTGCGTAAATGCGATGAGAAAGGTCGTCGAATTCACAGTATTTTAATGGATTGCCAAATGCCTAAAATGAATGGTTACGAGGCAACACGTGCTATTCGAGAGGGAAAAGCTGGTGCAATGCATGCCGATGTTCCCATTATAGCGATGACGGCAAACGCTATGCTAGGCGAAAAAGAAAAGTGCCTAGAAGCAGGTATGGACGACTTTGCTACTAAACCGATTATTGCAGATGTGCTTATTCCTAAAGTCAGGCAGTGGTTAGTAAACCAAGTTACTAAATTAGCAGGTACCAAACTTGAAACTTCAGAAGTTGATACCCAAAGCGCTGAAGGCACCAACACTTCTCTTTCAGAACCTGTAAATAAAACGAGTAATAGTGCGTCGGCGCCTCCCTTAGTAGACAGCCTGCTTGGTGCTATTGATAGAGACTTAGAACAAAGTACTGAATTTATGAACGTAACAAACGAATCACAGGAAAGCACTGATGCTCATGTTCGTTCTGAGCCTAGTGACGCATTAGGTACGCCAGAAAGTATTTCTAACGAGCAAACGGATACAATAAGTAATGACTGTTGGGAAAAAGAGGATGCTATAGCTCGCATTATGGGAGATAAAGCGTTGTTCTCGCGGGTTTGTGAGCTTTATTCTCAAAGCGCACCAGAGAAATTTAAACTTTTAGAAAGGGCCGCAGAAGAACAAGACTTTTCACAAGTACAAGTCCTTTCTCTTAAACTCAAAGGGATGTCTGCAGATATAGGTGCCGTTCAATTACAAAAAGATTTTGAATCACTTTGGGAGTTATCAAAAGTAGCCGATTGGGTGAAAGTAAAGGCGTTGCTTCCATCTATCGGCGACGATCTCAATACCTTCTTGGAACTTCTTGAAGTAGCCTAGATTATCATCTTTTAGTGTGTCATCTTAATTCGCTATAAATACGATAATCACATCGCTCGTTTGTGTTGGTTTCATCTGCCACGAAAACAAGCGGCGTTTTATAACTTTTAAAGGAGTGAACCGTTTGAACCTTTCTCGCATTTTTCACCAGCCCAATACAGTTCGACATACGCTGTGTGCAATCAGCGCTTTAGCAGCTTCGCTAGCGATTGTTAGTACTAACGCATCAGCGGCTGATGCTCACCAAGAAAGCCCACAAGTTGCCATTGCCATTCACGGCGGAGCTGGCACTATTTTAAAGTCTTCGATGACGGCTGAGAAAGAGGCGGCTTATAAAAAGGTATTAGCCCAAGCAGTACAGCACGGTCATGCCTTGCTGAAAGACGGAGTAAAAGGTGAAGTAGCGGTGGTTGAAACCATTAAAATTCTTGAAAGCTCACCTTTGTTCAACGCTGGCATTGGTGCCGTGTATACCTTTGATGGAGAGCATGAACTCGACGCGTCCATCATGCATGGCGGAAGTAAAAATGCAGGTGCTGTTGCAGGTGTTAAGACAATCAGAAGTCCAATAGAGGCGGCGCTACTTGTAATGAACGAATCCCCCCATGTCATGCTTTCTGGCACAGGCGCCGAACAATACGCCAAACAAAACGGTCTTGAGCAAGTGGATAACTCGGTTTTTGATACTGAATTTCGCAAGCAGGCTTTAGATAAAGCGAAAGCCCGTATGGAGCAAGCTTCAAATGGGTATGGTACACAGCAGGGGAACGAGCGCTTTGGAACCGTAGGCGCGGTGGTATTAGATGGCGAAGGCAACATTGTTGCCGGAACATCTACGGGTGGAATGACGGCGAAACGATTTGGGCGCATTGGCGACTCCCCCGTTATTGGTGCAGGTACCTATGCCGATAATGCAAGCTGCGCCGTATCGGCTACCGGACATGGCGAATACTTTATCCGATATAATGTAGCAGCAGATATTTGTGCGCGAATGAAGTATCAAGGGTTAACACTAAACGACGCTGCTAATACTGTGGTTAATGATGTACTCGTGAAGGCTGGTGGTGATGGTGGCGTAATAGCCATCGACGGGAAAGGCAATATCGCGATGCCTTTTAATTCAGCAGGGATGTACCGTGCAAGCATCGACATAAATGGCAAAACAACCGTGGCTATTTATAAAGACTAAATACTAAAAAGCGGTTGTTATTTTAATGTTAAATTTACTGGCTTGTATTCAATGAAACGTCTAATCTTTAAGTGTGGGGGAAAATTGCTTTCACATGTGGTTAATAATAATTGAAGTGCCGTAACGCCAAATAAGTCGCAGTATCGGTCACATTAGGCGCCACGGCTGGAGAATCGAAAATGGAATCGTTGCAAGTCAGTGATTATATGAATACTCACCCAGTCAAACTTAATGTCGATATGCCGGTAGCGCAGGCTGTTGAAGTGCTATTAGCCAGTGGGCAGAGTGGTGGGCCTGTGCTCGATGTAAAGGGAAAAGTAGTGGGCTTTTTATCTGAACAAGATTGTATCGCTCAAATGATTGCGTCTAGCTACTATCGCGAGCAAATTTGTAGGGTAGGGGAAATCATGAAAACGCCGGTGGTTTCGGTTAAGCCATACATGTCAGTGATAGAGCTAGCGCAATTGCTGCTTAAAGAGAAGCCGCGGGTTTACCCGGTAGTAGATGATGATGGTGTCCTTCTAGGCTCAATTAACCGAACGGCCGTGCTTCGCGCTATTGACGTTCAATTAAATGATGGGTATCAGCGAGCGGGTTAGTTGTTTTTAAAGCGCCGGAGCTTATTATGGCGCTGCTTTATAACGGTTGCTGCAAATACACTTTTGTTAGAAAAGTAGTGTATTGTAAAAAGGGGCGTTAGGGTGCTTAACGCCTCTTTTTCATTTCTGTATTTACGAATCTTATTTGGTATATAACTACGCAAATCTAATGGTTTCTTTTAACCAGTTTTCTTATTGAATGTTTTAGCGATGTGCCAGTCACTAACTTGAAGTTTTGTGTTTGGCTTGGCATAACGTTTCGGCCATCTTGTACTACCCAAAGCCCCTCAGAGAACCTTCCTCCAAGATTAGCATTGGTTACGTCAAGCCCGTCAGTTTCCGATGCGCCGTCTATTCTTTTGATCTTGTCTGCAACGATCTGAATGAGACCAATAAGTTTAAGTGCGCTAGGTTTGTTGTTGTGAATTTGATAGATAGCGTAACTGTCATTGCCTTGGCTTGAGGCAATTAGATAGGTTTGGCTGTCCATTTCGAAAATTGCCAGCCCTTCTACATCTGCTTCTACAGGCGCGGCTATTTCAGCTATAAAGCGAGGCTCTTCGTTGTTTTTGCTTACATTTAAAGCCCAGATCCCAGCACCTTCTTCCCCCAGGTAGGCAGTGTTTGTCTTGGTATTTACCACGCACCCTTCAGGTTGAGAGGGTAGCGAAAAAGATTGTGTTAAGCGCCCATCGATGGTTTTGGCTGTATCAAAAGATAGGAGATATCGTTCAAAGCGTCCGCTGGTATCGTTTGCAAATACTTGAGCTTCGCCATCTGAAACAAACATACACAAGCCATAGATATCACCAAGCGTAGTGCTAATATCACCGAGGTGAACCATGTCTCCGCGTTTATCAATCTCAAATACTGACAAACTGTTGTTTGAACGGTTTGATGCTACTGCTATATCAATCGTCGGCGCATCGCTTTTGCGAGCTTGGCTTTGCTCGACAAATACATTGTACCCCACGTCAACGTTATTCACTCTGCCAACAGGTAAGCTTTGCAAAAGCTTACCTGATAAGTCGTAGCTATTAAGTGCCCCTTTTTTGTCGGTACCGAGAACGCGACTTTGTTGCGGTGCGAGTGAATTAACCCAAATGGCAGGGTCGTCAGCGGCATCACCATAATTTTCTACCGAGTCAGTTTCTATTTCAGGCTTAACACTGACAGTCCCGTATTTACTTTTCGACGTTACCGCTGCTGTGCTGCTACCTTTTGTAATGGTGCTTTTGATGTGGGTGTCTTTGCTAGTGTCTCTGGTACTAGCTTCTGCCTGGCCAGAATCGCATTGACTATTCAGTAATGCGTGGCTTAATGCTGGTGATAGTTCCGTGTGAAAAAAGTATCCTGATTGGTCATCATCAACAATAAGAGAAATGCTTCTTGCGCTGCTATTTAGCGATAAATGAACGTATTCGGGCTGAATAAAGGTAGCTTTACCATCTGCATTATCTACTTCAAATGCTGAGTTGCCATCTCCTGCATCATAAACAAGCGAGACAAACTGCGTCAAACATGGGGTTTGTAACCATACACCACTAGCATCTGGGCTAACCCAAGCAGAGACACCCATGCTATCTCGCGTCGATATTGAGGGTAGAGCCCTTGCAGAGACACCCACGTTATCTTGTATTGAGATTGGGGGCATTGAGGGTAGGGTGGCTACACCTTCAATAGCAACATCTCGCTCATGAAAGATGAGGTCTTTAGCTAGCTCACTTTCAATATTGGTATCTAGCTGCCATACGCCGGCATATTCGTCGGCTAGATATAAGGTTTCAGTATTGGTGTTCAAGGCGCAGCTTTTAATGCCCGGCCCTATCGCAAAGTCACGAAGCGACAAAAAACTTCCGTGGTGAACTTCATACTGATTAAGTGTGCCAGTAGCATCAACGTTGATGACTTGAAGTTCACCATTAGCCGATATTGCAGCGCAAATAGCTTCAGAGCCCATAGTTGGTTGGCTTATTTGCTGGCGAATTTCAAGGGGCTCTGGAGCAATGCGATACACTTCTATGTGTTGAGTGTCGTTGTTAAACATTACCAAAGACACCCATTGCTTCGTTTTATGCAATACAACTTCAGCATTTACTAAGCTGTAATTTCCCGCAATGAATTTTTCCTTTCCCGCCGAATTGCTTAACGAGACACCCTTGTATTCATTCACGTTGATATTGATAACGTGGGTGTCTTCGTTAGTGTTTTTAGGTTGGGTGTCTTTGCTGTTGTTTACATGGGTGTCATCGTAAGCATCCTTGCTTTTGTTTGCATGGGTGTCTGCGTAAGCAAACTGCAGGGTATTAGCATGGGTGTCTTTGCTAATGTTGCTTTGGTAGGGAAGTGTGATGCTGAAACCGTTATCGAGTTTTGTAAGCGGTAATACTATTTCTTGGGCATCGGTTATTTTTGACTGTTGGTTATCATCCGTAGATATATTCGCTGTGGTGCTAGTTGCAGTGTTAGCGGCTGCGCAACTAAATAACGCTAAACATGCGCTTGAAATCGCCGTTGCTCTACCTAAAGCCATAAATGAACGTTGTGTGTGACGCTTTTGGGTCATTGTTGTTATTGTCCTGAAACTTTCTGAGTGTAAGCACATGCTTAGCCGAACGAGTAAAGCATGCCCTAGAAGAACTAAATGGGGAGGTCACAAACATATTGACCTTCCCCTTACTAATAGACTAGCTATCGATAAACGTACTTAGTTAAGCTGCCAAGTAAAGCCAAGCTCAAAGGTGCGCCCGTACTCTTCATACTGTGCATTTTGGCTGCGCGTATCAAAATAGTTGTAGAAGGGTTCGTCACCTAAGTTGATGCCGTTGAAATAGACCTGCATGCTATTGTTAATGTAGTAGCGTGCCATGAAATCAACCTGAATGTGGTCGTCTTCAAATCTCAACATGTCGCCATCAATTTCTTCGAAATTGTCACTCTTATAGGTGGTAGCTAAACGCACGCTGAAGTCATTGGCTTCGTATCCAATGGTTAAGTTCCCAATGCGGTCTGACTGATTCGGTAATTGAGTTTCAAATTTCTCGCCGTCTAAGAAAGTTGTCGCTTCTGAGTCAGTAAAGGTGGCATTGGCAGAAACAATAAAGCCGTTATTGAAAGCTTTTACCCAAGAAAGTTCTAAGCCGGTCAAATCAGCAGAATCACCATTTATTGGCTGTATAACTTCTTCAAAACCTTCCCAGCCGGTGGTGCCAGCTACGTCAGCATACACAACAAAGTTATCGATATTCTTGTAGAACAGTCCAGCTGACATTACACCAATATCGCCTGGATAATATTCAATCGATAAATCAAGGTTTTGTGCTTCATAGGGCTGAAGCTCAGGGTTGCCAACTTCGGCTGCGCGTTCAGTGACAAATGCGCCATCGTCTTCTTCTGTTTTGCTCTCAATGATTTGGAATGCCGCTACATCTTCAAATTTAGGTCTTGAAAGAGTTTGTGTGTATGCGGCGCGAAGCTGAAGTTTTTCTGAAAATGTATACCTAGCGTTCACGCTGGGTAACCAATGGTCATAGTCACGCTCCGCTTCCCATGGTGTATTAACCACTTCTTCAACTTCGGTTTCTTCGTTTTCTACTAGCTCTACTCGCATACCTGATGTAGAAAAGTCAGTGCGTTCATAGCGAACACCCGCAACTAGGTGGAGTTTATCGATGTCTACGCTACCCATGACATAGGCGGCAAAAATATCCTCTTCATTAATATAAGTGGCGCCGCGAGACTCCACTTCAGAATTTAGACTGTCTAATTCTAGGCTACTGCGGTTGTCGTTAAAGTAACTGCGCATTTCACTGCGATTAAGCCCTGGACCAAAGTCATCGAGTGAATAATCTGGACTTACAGCGCCAAACTGAGAAGCATCTAACTCGTCAAAGTCACCGTCGAAAATTGCTATGCTGCTGTCTCGGTCTTTTTCTCGGCTGCGGTATTTAGAACCCATTTTTAATTCGCCAATATAACCACCAAGATTAAGAGGGCGTGCTACATCGAATTTAATACTGGTTTCGGTGTCTTTGGTATAGTTGTCTTCAAAGCTTATCTCATCTACCTCGTAGGTTGATAAATCCATGGCATCAGCGTTCTGTGAAACAGTAGGGCGCATTGTATTTAGGTCGGCGTCAATACTGTCATTTTCAGTTTTAAAGACGTAATACAGGGCATCAGGTTCATCTTCATCAGATTTCGCATAACCAAGTTGCCAGTTGGCTGTCCAAGTTTTTAATTGATGTTCACCACCTAAGGCCACGGTGAATATACTTTGGCTCTCAAAACGGTCTTTACTTTCTCTTTCTATTTCCGAATCTTCGCCGTCGAACGTAAATATGTTGCCCTGGCGAAATTCATCGTCAGAAAACTCGCTGTAGAGTGTGCGAAGAAAATACTGGTTGTTAAAGTCTGGGCGAAAATCAATATTTAATGCACTACCTAAACGCTCACGGGTGATGGTGTAATGACGCTGTTCAAGTTCATCTTCACCGTTACTTTCCACGTTGTCTGAACCAAAATCTCTATCAAAATACGAGATAGCGCCAGCCACTCCCCATTCTGGTGATAGTTTCTTAGTGAAAGTGCCAGAAAGCTTAGGGCTGGTTTCATCACGCAAGTCGTTTTGACTTGCCTGTAACGTCACGCTTGCGGTATCGCGCGCTTTATCAAAGGCGCTAACGCTTTTAACGGCTACCGAGCCACCAATAGCGTCGCCGTCCATATCCGGGGTTACAGATTTAGAAACTTCCAAGGTTTGAATAAGCTCAGATGGAATTACGTCTAGTGCTACTGAACGTACGCCTGACTCTGGTGAAGGGATATTTAAACCGTTGATGGTCACGTTATTCAGGTTAGGGTCAATACCTCGGATCCCAACGAAACGGCCTTCACCTTGATCTCGCTCGATAGATAAACCGGGTAAGCGTTGCAAAGACTCTGCAGCATTTTGATCTGGAAATTGTCCAATGGCATCAGCTGAAACAATGGAAGAAATGCGGTCCGACGCTCTTTGCTGATTAATTGCACTTGCTTGCCCGCTTCGTTGTCCGCGTACCAGTATTTCGTCAATAGTATCGCCGTTTCCAAGCTCCACGGCCGCTCGGGCAATGCCATTGTCAGTCACCTGGATATTTTGAGTGACGGTTTGTTCACCCAGGTAAGAAACCTCTAGTGTGTAAGTACCCTCGGGAATAGATGGAAAGCGAAACGTACCGTCTCTGCCTGCTTCGGTGCTAAGTCCTAATTCGACAATTTTTATTTGTGCGCCGGCATAGCTGCGTGCCTTTGCGGCGTCTTTTACAGAGCCGATAATTACGCCATCAGCAGCTGAAACAGGAGAAGCAACGGTGAGACCCAATGCTGTTATACAAGCAAGTGTAATGGAGGAGTACGCGGTTTTAATTTTCATTTATTTTCCAAACAATTAAGCAGTCAAAAGATGTGATAAGCAAGTGGGTAAGTACACTAAAAAGTCTGCGTGACAGTTATATGACGATGTGATGGAAGGGGAGTCTCGTTAAACGAAATCGAGACAAATTTTTAGTTCGTTGAGCTAAAATGACCCTGAATTAACCTTCTGAATTAATTGGTTTTATTCTCGCTGTTTATCGTTATCTGCGCACTTTGCCATCAAGATGTCACATTGATGAGCCAAACTGACCCTCGACAGTTTCAGCAGAATTGGGCAAGACTCTCGTTTTATTTTTAACGCTTTCGCACATAGACATGGTGCGTGAGGTAATTCACCACGGGATATTCTCAAAGAGAGCATTATGTTTACCTTTTCAAACGCAACACAATTTAGACACCACAAGCTTTGGCTGGTTTTTACTGCGGGCATAGTGACGCTGGCGGTTTGCTTGGCTTCTATGTTCGGTGATGTCAAAGAAAGCGCTGTAATATCAAACCTAGATATTTTGGGGGAGGGCAGTATCGCTTTTTTAACCTTGGCATGGATGCTTGCAGCCCTTGCCAGCCGTCCTCCTGGAACAGTAACTAGCCTTTTGACGATAGGGCTAGGTTTATTTTTGTTTTCCGTCAGCTTGGACTTTTTAGATGAGTTTTTTCACTACCCCGAAGAAGCTTACTGGATAAGTATGATTGAGTCTTATCCAGCAGCCGTGGGGATGGTGGTGATGACTGCGGCGCTTTATCAATGGCACTTAGAGCAGCGCGCCTTAAATTTGCAATTGCGGCGTAGGGAGTGGGATTTTCGTGATCACGACGCCATCGACCCCATAACGCAACTTTACAGAGCAGAGTATTGGAAAGAACAAATTCACAAGCAACAGCGCTTAGGTAAGTCAGCCGTTCTAGCCATCATTGATATTAATAATTTCTCTTTGTTTAACCAGAAGCATGGCTACACGGAAGGCGATAGATATCTGCATGACATTGCGCAATTAATAATTATGAATTTACGGCAGCAAGATTTAGCTTGTCGTTATGCTGGTGATCGTTTTGCCATTTTGATGCCGGATATTTCGCCCATGCAAGCTGATATTATTCTCAATGATATTAAAGCCAGTATCCAACACCTTGCTTTTAGGCACAGCCAAAATGCGAATGCGATTTACACCACTGCACGTAGCACTCAAGTAACTTTGCTGCCCAACCAGCGACTAGCAACGGTGATTAACAACATGCTCATGGAACTTGAACGACCACATGATAGCGCAGCTTAATAAAGGCGTTTTGTGCAAAGTAAAAAAGACGCCGACGGTAAGTAATTTATGGATTTAACACTACCATTAGAAGCACTGCGTGCAGCTGAGGGCAGAGATGCTCACATTGCAGAGGCTGAGCATAACCACCCCAAAAACTCATGTGCTATGGGTGTCTCTGCAAAAGGTGATGCTGATGAGCTTGGCGTGGGTGTCTCTGCAAAAGGTGATGCTGATGTGCTTGGCGTGGGTGTCTCTGCAAAAGGTGCTGATGTGCTTGGCATGGGTGTCTCTGCAAAAGGTGCTGATGTGCTTGGCGTGGGTGTCTCTGTAAAAGGTGATGCTGATGTGCTTGGCGTGGGTGTCTTTACAAAAGGAAATGCTGATGTGCTTGGCGTGGGTGTCTCTGCAAAAGGTGCTGATGTGCTTGGCGTGGGGGTCTCTGCAAAAGGTGCTGATGTGCTTGGCATGGGTGTCTCTACAAAAGGTGGTGCTAATGACCTTGGCGTGGGTGTCTCTGCAAAAGGTGATGATGATGAGCTTGGCGTGGGTGTCATTGCTAGTGCTAGTGTGGTGATGTCTGTTCAAGACAAAGCGATTCGTGGGTGTTGGTTGGTGCGGGCTGCATTGGATGTGGCGCTATCGAGAGGGGCCAATAAAAATAAGGTGCTGCGAGGCACCGGTATTTTTGATGATGCCTTACAAAGTGATTCGCTACTAAGCATAAAACAATATTTATCGCTGTTAGGGAATGTGCATGCTCAAACAAAAGGTAGCGATGTTAGCTTTATGCTCGGTGGTGCTCTAGCTTCACAGTGGCAGCACAGTCCTTTGCATGTGTTAGCTGCATGCGAAAATGTCGAAGCACTACTTTTTCACCTCACTCACCAGCAAATATTCAGGTGGTGTAGCTTACCGCTATGCCAATTTCAGCGTTTTGACAGCGCAAATAACCTAGTATTGGTACCGCAGTTAACTGGGGGGAGCAGCAAGCTATCTTTATTCACTATTGAAATGGCATTCGCAAGTATCGTTTCACTGTTAAGAAATATTGCTAATAAGCGAATACGTCTGTCCTTTACTTTTAAAGGGAGTCGGCCAAAAAACATCGCTGATTATGAAACCCACCTTGGTCTTAAGTTATCGTTTAACAGTCCCTTTAATAGTATTTGTATTGAAAAAGACGTATTGCTTCAGCCCCTAAAACCGGTAAGTAGAGCGACAGATGTTTGTGAACCACAGGTCCCATCAAGCTATTTAGTAGATAACAGTTTATTACGAAGCAGTGTCACTTCATCAAAAGCAGTGACTGATACTACACTGCAACCATGTCTTTCTTTGCCAGATTATGTCAGGCATTACATCTTTGCATTTAGCGCAGGAAGCGCAAATATAGGTTTACCCGAATTAGCAGAGAAGTTGGGCGTTAGCGTGGCTACCTTGAAGCGAAAATTGAAGGAGTTTGGCGTTAGCTTTCGCACGTTGTCTGAAGAAGTCCAGCGTAATCACGCGGTAATGCTTCTGTCAGTAAATAAAGTTAGCAACGAAGTTGCTGCAAATGCAATGGGCATTAACGACTTAACTAATTTTCGCCGCACCGTAAAACGGCTTACCGGCAAAACCCCCAGCGAACTGCGTGACCCCCATTAAACTGTGTGACTCCCAGTGAACTGCAAGACTAGCCCAAAGCTTAAATACTAAAATAGTAGCTGTAACCATTCAGAAGGGTTAGCTGTTGAGAGGTAAACTTCTTTTCAACGCACTTAAAACCTTTTATCCTTTGCTGCTTTAGCTTCGCACCGTCAAAGACCGTGGAGATATGGTCTTGTTGAAGCTTGTTTTACGCATTCGCACCCTTAAGGTGGCTGTTCAGCGTAGCCTTTAAACTGTTGCTGTTACGCAATAAAACCCAAAAGAGAGTTTTCTGTGCACGAAAATAACGACATTGCACCAAATTCTATTATTCCAAACCCGCTAGGTTTAACGCCTATTTTGCTTTTTGTGATCCTTGTTGTGGTAACAGGCATCACCACAAATGACATTACCGCAATGCCTATTTTGGTGGCGTTTTTCATTAGTGCCGGGTATGGCTTATGTTTGAACCCCAAAGGCAGGAAAGTTAGCTTTTCCGAAAAGGTGCAAACTTTTTGTAAAGGCGGTGGCGACAAGAATATTATTCTCTTAGTGCTGATATTCCTACTGGCTGGTGCGTTTTACGCGGTGACCATCGATATTGGTGCACGAGATGCCACAGTTAACATGGCGCTGCAATTTGTGCCTTCTGCACTGATATTGCCAGGCCTGTTTTTGATTTGCTGTTTCATATCATTTTCCATGGGCACGTCAATGGGCACTATTACCGCACTTTCGCCAATAGGAGCCGGTCTTGCCACAAGCTTAGGGCTGCCGGTGGAAATGGCGCTGGGTATTGTCGTGGGGGGTGCTATGTTTGGTGACAACCTTTCGTTTGTTTCAGATACCACCATTGCCGCAACACGAACGCAGGGCGTACAGTTAAAGGACAAATTCAAAGCAAACTTAATGGTTGCTGTGCCAGCCTGCATCGTCACTATGGCGTTACTGCTTATGGTTGATGTTGATACTTCAGGAATTGTAGAAGGCGGCAGCTATGATTTTTGGCGCATAGTGCCGTACTTATGCATTATTGCATTTGCGCTAACAGGGTTTAACGTTATCAGCGTACTTGCAGTGGGTATTGCCAGCGCCTGCGTGGTGGGTTTGGTTCAAGGTAGCTTTACGCCACTTTCAATGATGCAGAGCATCCAAAAAGGGATGGGCTGGATGCAAGATTTAGCCATGATTGCCATAACCATAGGTGGCATTGTGGCGCTTATGCACGCAAATGGCGGTATCACGTGGTTAATTGAGCGTTTAACTCGCAAAGTTACGTCTAAGAAAGGCGCGGAATTTAGTATTGCTGGTTTAGTCAGCTTTTTAGATATTACAACGGCCAACAATACTATTGCCATTGTTACCGCAGGCCCTATCGCGAAAGATTTGAACGAAAAATATGGCGTAGACCCACGCCGGACCGCGTCGTTACTGGATATCTTTTCGTGTAGCTTTCAGGGCTTGGTCCCCTATGGAGCACAGCTCTTAAGCGCAGCAGCCGTAGTGGGCATTTCACCATTGGCTATTACACCCTATTGCTGGTACCCCATGCTTATATTCGTATTTGGAGTAGCAGCCATTTGGTTTGGTTTTCCTCGTTTTACAACCGCGCAGGACGATGAACTAACCCAAAGCACTTAAATTCTCGTAACGCTTAACACACTGGCTTTTTAGGGCGGTATCTTCTAGGATCACCGCCCGAATTTTATTGATGATTAGAAACTCGCTTTAGGATGTCACTTTGTCTTCACCACTTGCTATAAAACCTCTTTACAACAAACTTGATGATTGTTTAAGCGCAGATAAATTTCGTTTGAAGCGCAGGATCACGCAGCTTGCGCAAAAAGCTAATGACGCATCTGGCGGTAAAGAAAATGGAAAAAAAGAAGAGACAAATAATTCAGTAAGCGAAGAAAGCCTAAAAAAGCAGTTTGAGAAACTAGAAAGCGACATCAATACATCAATAGAAAAGCGCAATTGGCGACAAAACAACCTTCCTAAGGTTGAGTATCCGCCGCTGCCGGTTAGCGATAAAAAAGAAGATATCAAAGAAGCGATTGCTAATAACCAAGTGGTTATCGTAGCCGGTGAGACTGGCTCGGGTAAAACCACACAGCTACCTAAAATATGTTTAGAACTAGGTAGGGGTGTGAATGGCATGATTGCTCATACCCAGCCAAGACGTTTAGCAGCAAGAAGCGTGGCTACGCGTATCGCTGAAGAGCTAAACACGCCACTTGGCGAAAAGGTAGGTTTTAAGATTCGCTTTAGCGATCAGGTAAGCGAGCGAAGCTACGTTAAACTTATGACCGACGGTATGTTGCTAGCTGAAATGCAGCAAGACCGATTCTTAAATCAATACGATACTATCATCATCGATGAAGCTCACGAGCGAAGCCTGAATATTGATTTCTTGTTAGGTTATCTGCGCCAACTGTTAGATAAGCGCCCTGATCTTAAGCTTATTATTACGTCAGCTACCATCGACCCAGAACGCTTTTCTAAACACTTTAATAATGCGCCAATTATTGAAGTGAGCGGTCGTACCTATCCGGTAGAGATTCGTTATCACGCCCCAGAAGACAATGATGATGACATCGATCAAAGTGATGCCATCGTAAATGCTGTAGACGAGCTAATGCGTGAAGCACCGGGCGATATTCTGGTATTTCTAAGCGGTGAACGCGAGATACGCGATACCCAAGATGCCCTAAGCAAACAGCATTATCGCAATACTGAAATTGTACCGCTTTATGCTAGGCTATCGGCGGCAGAGCAAAACCGCATTTTTCAGTCTCACAGCGGTAGACGCATTGTGCTAGCCACAAACGTTGCCGAGACCTCGTTAACCGTACCCGGTATCAAATACGTAATAGACCCGGGGTTTGCCCGTATTTCACGCTATAGCGCTAGAAGTAAAGTGCAGCGTTTACCTATTGAGCCCATCTCTCAAGCATCAGCGAATCAGCGTGCAGGGCGATGCGGCCGTGTGTCTGATGGTATCTGTATTCGCCTTTATAGTGAGGAAGACTATTTAGGGCGCCCAGAATTTACTGACCCTGAGATCCTTCGCACCAACTTAGCGTCGGTTATTTTACAAATGCTTGCGTTAGGGTTAGGCGACATCGCTGCTTTTCCGTTTGTTCAGCCACCGGATAACCGCAACATCAACGACGGTTTTCGCTTACTTGAAGAAATCCAAGCTATTGCGAAAGGCAAAGCTAATAGAAAAACGAAGCAAAGTGGCAAGATGCAGCTTACCCCGCTGGGTCGTCAGGTGGCGCGTTTGCCCATTGACCCTCGCTATGCACGCATGGTAATTGAAGCCGAGCGCACTAATGCGCTAAGTGAAGTCATGGTTATTGCAGCGGGGCTCTCAATTCAAGATCCCCGAGAGCGACCTCAGGAAAAACGCCAGCAAGCAGACGAGAAGCACAGCGAATATCACGACAAAGATTCAGATTTCATAAGCCTTTACAACTTGTGGGTGGCGTTTAGAGAGCAACAAAACGCATTAAGCCAAAACCAGCTACGCAAATGGTGTAAGCAGAATTTCATCAACTATTTGCGTATGCGCGAGTGGCAAGACATTGTAAGCCAGCTCAAAAAGTCTATTGCTGAACTGGGCTTCGGTATTTCAAAGCAAGAAGCCGACTATCAGGCCATTCATCAAGCTATTGCCAGCGGTTTGTTATCACATATGGGCTTTAAAGATAAAGACCGTGAGTATATGGGGTCACGCAATTCACGCTTTTTAATTTTCCCAGGCTCAGGGTTATCAAAGTCTCAGCCAAAATGGGTAATGGCAGCCGAGCTGGTAGAAACGTCTAAACTTTTTGCCCGTATGGTGGCAAAAATAGACCCAGCGTGGGTAGAGCCTTTAGCTGAACACGTTGTGCAAAGAAGCTATTCTGAGCCTCATTGGTCTAAAAAGCGCGGCGCGGTTATTGCGTTTGAAAAGGTCACTCTGTTCGGACTGCCTATTGTGATGAAGCGCGCAAAGGTTTACAGCCTAATCGACCCGCCAATTTGCCATGAATTGTTTATTCGCGAAGCGTTAGTAGAAGGTAACACCAAGCTCAACTACAGCTTTTTACAAGAAAATCAGGCACTGCTGGAACAAGCGGACGAATTTGAGCAAAAGACTCGACGTCGCGATTTGATTGTAGATGATGAAGAGCTTGTAAGCTTTTACGCTAAACGTATTCCGGTTGAAGCCAATAATGACGCAGCGTTTAAGAAATGGTTTAGACAGCACGGAAGCAACGACAGTTTAACCTTTAAAGAAGAAGACGTGTATCGTCAGCAGCCTGGGCAGTCGGTAGCGAACGCGTTCCCTGATGTATGGCGCCAGGGCAATATTACGCTGCCGCTACGCTATAACTTCGAGCCCAACGCTGAAGATGACGGTGTAACGGTAGTGATCCCGTTACCAGTGCTTAACCAAGTGGACAATGTAGGTTTTGATTGGTTAGTACCTGGGCTAAGGCACGACCTTATTGTAAGCTTAATTAAAACCTTACCTAAACGCTTGCGACGTAATTTTGTGCCTGCGCCTAACTTTGCCGATGCCTGCCTCGCTGATATCAGTGAAACAGACAAAAACAATCGCCCTGTGCCTTTGCTGGAAGCGGTTAGTGATAAGCTTCGTAAAATGACTGGCGTTGTTATTGAAAGCGAAGAATGGAATCTAGCTCAGCTTGATAAGCATTTAAAAATGCACTTTGCAGTAGTGAACGACAACGGTGATGATATTGCCAAAGGTGATGATCTACATGCGCTTAAGCAACAGTGCGCAGGACAGGTTAAGCAAACCTTTGAAAAAGCCGCGACACCAGAATTAGAGCGCAACAATATTGAACAGTGGGATTTTGAAAGTCTACCGGAAACCTTTGTGCAAAAGGTAGGCGGGTTTGAAGTACAGGCGTTCCCAGCATTAGTGCAAAAAGGCGATAAGGTGGATATCGCGTTAATAGAAGAAGCCGATAAAGCGCAGGCGCTACATAAGCAGGGTGTTAATGTATTGATTAAAAACGCCATGCCGTCGCCGCTTAACTATTTGCAAAGTAAATTACCCAATAAAGCTAAACTGGGCCTGTATTTCAATCCATTCGGGCAAGTTAAAGCGCTGATAGATGATTGCATTTTTGCCGGTATTGACGCCATCGTCAGTGATTACAGTAAATCGAACGACACTGACATTCGGAATAAAGCTGATTTTGAGGCCTGTTTAGAGATTGCTCGAGCCAATATCAATGACAGAGTGTTAGAAATCGCCAAGCAGGTAGAGCAGGGGCTTACCCTTGCTCATCAATGCCAAAAGCAGATGAAAGGCAACGTACCGCTAACTATGATTAACGCGTTAGGTGACTGTAAAGCACATCTTGCGTCATTGGTGTTCCCTGGCTTTGTCTCTCAAATTGGCGAAAGTAGGCTGGACGATTGGAACCGCTATATTAAAGGCTTAGCCCGTCGTCTTGAGAAACTACCTATTGACCCCAACAAAGACAGAATGCATCAGGTAACGGTAGAAAAGTCGATTAAAGAATGGGAAAAAGCGTGCAGTAAGTACCCCAAAGGTAAAGTGCCTCAAGCCCTTGATGATGTGCGCTGGATGATAGAAGAGTTGCGAGTTTCTCTGTTTGCACAGCAGCTTGGTACCGCATACCCCATATCAGCGAAGCGTATAACCCTTTATTTAGCTGACTTCTAACGAAGTTATCGATATAGACAATGTGTAACGCCTAGTTTACCCAACGCGAAGCGCTTCTACATAGGCTGGTTAATTATATTAAAGCCCCACGGTGCAGCGTATTGTGGGGCTTAATTATTTGTATCTAATAAGCATAAATATATGCTGTTTTATCGACAGTAAAAGATAAACGTCGACTCATTGAGGTAAGACCAATACTACTTTTGTAACATTGTTGAATAAAATTTAGACAGTTCGATTGACAAGTTATCGCCATCAACCTATAACAACATTTGTAGTCGTCAGCGTAATGCTAAAAATCAGGAGAAGTAGACATGTTGGGATACGACGATAAGCGAAATTTTTTCAGGATGATGGTAAATTCGCCGTGTCAGTTGCAAATTACTGACGATGAGTCGAGCCGCACCATGCAGGCAATGTGCAAAGATATAAGCGCCACAGGAATGTCGTTAGAAGTTGACGAACCCTCAATTGAAGTGGGAACACAGGTGAGTGTTGCTATAGAATCGTCTAGCTCGCAAATCCCTTCTTTGGCAGCGTTAGCTACTGTCGTACGCTGTGAACCAGAATCTGATTCAAGCTGTATTATAGGCGTTGAAATTTCTCAGATGAAATAGATTTATCTCAGGTAAAAAGGCGAAATTAACCTTCGCCTTTCTATCCTCAGTACAAGCATCATCAGTATTCGCGCTGTTGCTTATCATTCAATAAAGCGAATAAGCGGTTCAGTTTTTTCGATTTTAATCTTTTCTCTTAATTGATAATAATTCTCATTAATGCGAAAGCAAACAGATTTAACTTTTGAGAGAGCGATTATTATGAAAAAGACAATTACCTTTGCCGTTATGCACTTTTCAGTAGCCTTTACTGTAGCCTACCTACTTACGGGTAGCTTGGTAGTAGGCGGTGCGGTAGCATTAGTTGAGCCAGCAATTAATACTGTGGCCTTCTATTTCCACGAAATGGTGTGGAAAAAGTTAGAGAACAAAGAGGCGGTTACTGAAGGGCAAACAAGTGAGTCTTCACAGCAACTATCGAATAGCTTTTCAGATAGTGGTGGCTTTTCAAGTAATAGTGGCTTTTCGAATAGTGATGTAACCTTCGCTTCTTAAGATATAGGGTTAATTGCTTGCTTTAAAGCGATTTGCATAACCTATCGTTAATTCAATAAGTGAAATCAGCGCCCCAGTCTTTATAAGAACGAGGGCGCTTTTTAATTTTTAATCGTCTGTGACTTCGCAGACTAAACCTTTCAGGTAATAGCCTTCAGGGTAGCTACCAATAATAGGGTGGTCAGACGCTTGATTTAGCCTTGCAATGATTTTTATAGTGCGGCCCGCATCAAGGGCAGCGTCGGCAACGACCTTTTGAAATAAATCGGCAGGCATAAGACCTGAACAGCTGAAAGTCAGCAGTAATCCGCCAGATTTAACTGTGTGAATGCCATACATATTAATGTCTTTATAGCCACGAGCAGCGCGGTTCAGTGTAGCTTTGCTGTCAACAAATTTTGGTGGGTCGAGTATGACCATATCGAACTGTTTGCCCTGCTCGTGATACTCTCTGAGCGCTTTGAATACATCTTTGTTGACGAAATGCGCTTTGTCCTCACTTAATCCATTAATGGCCACATGATGTTTAGCCAAATCTAACGCTGGTTGAGACACATCAACGTTAGTCACTGACTTGGCACCGCCTGAAAGGGCATAGCAAGAGAATGTGCCTGTGTAGCTGAAACAGTTTAGTACGTCAGCATCTTTCGCGTAGTGTGCCGCGGCGGCACGGCTATCACGTTGGTCGAGATAAAAACCAGTTTTATGGCCATGTTCTATATCAACAACAATATTAATGCCGTTTTCTTTTACTGTAACCTGCATGGGTGGCTCGCCGTGAAGCACGCCTGTTACAGGCTCTAGCCCCTCTTTTTTGCGTACATCAACGTCACTGCGCTCATAGACGTGAACATCAGGCATTAGATTGGTGATTGCCCATACTATCTTATCTCGGTGCTTTTCACCGCCAGCGCTAAGAAGCTGCACCACGGCAACGTTGTCGTAGAGATCAATGGTAATACCGGGAAGACCATCGCTTTCAGACGCTATCCAACGAAACGCATTTGTTTTGGCTGGGTCGAACAAGCGCTTACGCAGCGTTAGCGCAGTTTCTAAACGGCGTAAGAAAAAGCCGTTATCAATGCTTTCATCTTTTTTAAACGTCCACATGCGAACGCGAATTTTAGAATTTGGAGAATAAGCGCCTCGCCCTAACCAATCGCCTTCAGAGTCGAACACGTCTACGGTATCGCCAACCCGTGCACGGCCTTTTAACTCTGCCACGGCGCTCTCGAAAACCCAAGGGTGTTTACGGCGAAGTGATTTATCTCTGGACGGTTGTAATATGACCTGTGCTGACATGTAGGCTCTCGTGGTAAATTAAATAATATATATTTGATGTAAGCCATATTAGATGCTTACGGTAATGGCCGCGATTATACGCATTTTCAGAGGTTCTGTGTTGAATATTATCTATGCCCACTGGTATAAACTTAGAAGAAACCCAAACTGATTGATAGAGATGTCCGTAGACAAATTACGTTTAAAATTTTAAGACTAGGATTGGATGCAAAGTATGCGCTATGTGGATTTTGAAAAGGGATGCAGCCCAAGCGAACTGACTGTTAAGGAATGTGACGGGTTATCGCTAACATCGGGAAAAGTAAAAGTAGAGGTAAAAGCATTCGGTGTAAATCGAGCAGATACCTTACAGCGTCAAGGTAACTATCCACCTCCGCCAGGGGAAAGTGAAATCCTCGGGTTAGAGGTAGCAGGCGTTGTAACAGAAGTTGCCAGTGATGTTAGTACCTTTAAAGAAGGTGATGAAGTATTTGGTTTGGTCGCAGGTGGTGGCTATGCCACTGAAGTCATTGTTAATCCTGCTCACCTAATGATTATCCCTAAGGGCATGCCATTTTTTGAAGCTGCAGGTCTTGCCGAAGTTTTTCTTACCGCATTTCAGTGTTTACGCACCATTGCTCACCTTAAGCCAGCTGAACGAGCCTTGATACATGGGGGCGCAAGTGGTGTGGGGTTAGCCGCCACTCAGCTATGTCGATATTGGGGTGTTCATAGTGCAGTAACAGCGTCAAGCCAAGACAAGCTTAACCTTTGTGAAAACAATGGCGCAGAGCATCTAATTAACTACAAACAGCAGCAGTTTGATGACGTTCTAAAAAAAGTATGGCCTGAAGGCGTTGATATGGTACTTGATATGGTCGGTGGCGATTACCTTAACCGAAATCTTAAAGTGTTGAAGCAAGACGGCAAAGTGGTTTACCTGGCCATGCTAGCAGGGCGGTATGCTGATAACCTTGATATGGCTTTGCTTTTAGGAAAGAGAGCCTCGATTATTGGGACAACACTGAGAAATCGAAGCGACGACTATAAAGCAGACTTGATACGTGATTTCTCTAACGTATGTTTGCCCGCTTTTGAAAACAAAGAGCTAAATGTAAATATCGATACTCACTATAGTATTGAAGATATCGATAAGCCTCATGCGCGATTGGAAAACAACGACACGCAGGGCAAGTTGGTCATTTCTTGGTAAAAAGCTCTTCGTGGAAGCTCTTGGTAAGTGCGCGTGGTAAAAGCTCGTGTTTAAAACTTGTGGTAAACGTCCTTATTAAAAGCTATTTGTGAGAGCTTTTAATAAAGGCTCTCACTAAAGACGCTTTGCTAAGGTATTTTACTTTCCAACAAAGCCTTCATCTGGCTTTGTTGGGTTTGCTTCTGCAGCACCGCGTGCAAGGTCATCACAACGCTCGTTTTCTGGGTGCCCTGAATGACCTTTCACCCAATGCCAGTTAATCTTGTGCTTTTTCACCGCTTCGTCTAAACGTTGCCACAAGTCTGCGTTTTTAACCGGTTTTTTATCAGCAGTGCGCCAACCGTTTTTACGCCAGTTATGGATCCATTGATTAATACCATTTTTTACATACTGACTGTCGGTAGTTAACTCAACATTGCACGGCTCGTTTAAGCTATTGAGTGCTTCAATCGGGGCAAGCAGTTCCATACGATTATTCGTGGTGTGGGCAAAGCCATCGCTCAACTCTTTTCTATGCTGCTTGTAAATTAGTACAGCACCGTACCCGCCCGGGCCAGGGTTACCTAGACACGAGCCATCGGTATAAATGTGAATGGTCTTTTGAGCCACAGCGTTTCCTTTAGTTTAACTCGCTTAATTTATCTTGTGTTTTCCCTTAGCGGATTGCAAAGGGGTTGATATACTATCAAAAAATGAAAGTGTAATTATAGTAGAGGTTCCATGCGCCAAATTGTTCTCGATACTGAAACCACAGGTATTGACCCCAAAGAAGGCCACCGCATTATCGAAATAGGGTGTGTTGAAGTTGTTAACCGCCGTTTGACGGGGAATCACTTTCACGTTTACATCAACCCGGGCCGCCATATTGAACAAGAAGCAATTGAAGTTCACGGCATAACCAATGAATTTCTTGCCGACAAGCCTACGTTTTCTCAAGTTGCCCAAGAGTTTGTAAGCTTTATCAAAGGGGCGCAACTTGTTATTCATAACGCACCATTTGACGTGGGCTTCATGGATCACGAGTTTGGAATGGAAGCCTCAACAAAAGGCGTCATCACCAACCAGATATGTGATGTACTCGATACGCTGACCCTTGCTCGCCAAATGCACCCGGGGCAGAAAAACAACCTCGATGCATTGTGTAAACGCTACGGTATAGACAACAGCCACCGTACGCTTCACGGGGCTTTGCTGGATGCTGAAATTCTTGCCGATGTCTATTTATTAATGACCGGTGGGCAGACCAAGCTTAAATTGGCATCGAGCTCGGGAAATGATGCTGACTCTACCGCTATTCGCAGGGTTAAGCGTGGCGCAAATAAATTAAAGGTTATTAAAGCTACCGCCGATGAAATAACACAACATGAAGCTCGCTTGGACATTGTAGAAAAAGCGGGTGGCAAGTGCTTATGGCGTCCTCAGCCAGAAGAGGTGTCTTAGCCAAACACATTTAGATAGAAATAAAATAGCCAAACAGTGCAGGAGCAGCGTAGCGTGAAAGTGTGGTTTTATTGGGGAATTATTTTATCGCTTTTTATACACTTAAGCGCTGGCGCTCAGTCGCAAGAAGACGAGCGCGATGCCGCTAGGCAGCTCGCAGATAGTGCAATTCAAAACCCTCAGTCAAATAATCAAGATGTTGATGCCTCGCCGCTTACTGAGTTAGGCGACAGCTATACAAACTCAATAAAGCTTCTACAAAATCGCTTTCGAGTAGATTACAACGTCGAAGAAATCACTATGGTTTTTTTCAGAGAGTATGGCTCTGCACCGGTTGTCCTTGTGAGACCAGATGGATCTAAGCTGTTTCAGGGGCGAGTGGACGAAGACAAAGTAGAGTGGTTTGATGCCGATACCTTCGACATGATAACCATTAAAAATCCTGTCCCAGGGCCTTGGCAAGCTGTGGGCCAAGTACTGCCAGAAAGCCGTGTGATGGTTATATCAAATATAGAGTTACACGCCGACCCTTTACCTGACGTTCTATTTGCCGGTGAAATTCTAAAATCTACGGCCTACCTCACAAATAATGGCAAGCCAATTGACAACAAACAGTTTAGAGATGTAGTCGAGCTTGATATTGAATTTAAGAGCACAAACAACCCTAACTTCGGAAACTTTGGCACTGGCGATCAAAATATTGCTACGTTTCAAGACGATGGCCGCGGAATGGACGAGCGCCCAGGTGATGGTGTCTTTACCGGTCAATTTAATTTAAAGATAGCGGCGGGGGAGTGGAAGCCGGTTTTTCGCGTTATCACCCCTATGTATACCCGCGAGCAAGAAAGCCAACCTATTGTCTTACATAACAACCCCGTTTCTATTGACGTAGAAATGAATGGCGGCGGTGACGGCTACCATAAGATCATAATTGATGTTGATAGGGAGCTAGTGGATATCGAATCCTTGCTTGTGGACGGAAAGGTAAAGTTCCCTAATGCAGACATGCAGAACTTTTCTTTGACCGAAGGGGGCAGTGAGCCTCGCGAACATTTAATTGTTGCCTATGAAGAAGGTATTTTTAGAGTAAAGATTACGGCATATGGAACAACAATGAATGGCAGGGATTTTATTTTGGATGTGCCTGAATTTAGTTTTGTTGCTGAGGGGCCACAAGAGCCTGAAGTTGAAGACCCATTAATAGATGGAAAAGACCCGATTGTCGATGGAAGTGCACCACTAGTTGCGTCACCTGAGCTAAATCCTGCCGCTATGACGCAAAATGAAGAATCTTCGCTAGATGGACAAGAAGAAATGGATAATGGAACTTTAACCATTATCTTGATAGCAGTTAATGGGTCAATTGTACTTATTGGCGTTATTGCTGCGGCGGTTATCATTTTTATGCGTAAAAAGCGTACGTCTCCTAAACCATCGTCTTCACCAGCAAAGCAATCTCCAGCTACGACTGATGCCGATCTTTCTATGGAAGAAAAGCCGAAAGGTTTGAAAAAGTTATTCGGGATGTTTAAAAAAGGGAGCAAATCGGAAAAATCCTAATGCGTGTTTTATCACAGCTGTGATTATGCGATGTTAAATTGTTCACTTTGAATTTTATTTCGACATAATGTCTATTTAACAGGCAAACAAACCGCAGATGACAATTTTATTAATAAAAAGCGTTGACTCCACATGGGGGAATACGTATTATCTGCGCCGCAGTCAGGGGACAGGGCAACAACAGCCAAGTCAACTCACTGATAACATTGAAGATGTGGAGCGGTAGTTCAGTTGGTTAGAATACCGGCCTGTCACGCCGGGGGTCGCGGGTTCGAGTCCCGTCCGCTCCGCCACTCTTTCAATGGTATAACTAAAAGGTCTTCGGAGCGGTAGTTCAGTTGGTTAGAATACCGGCCTGTCACGCCGGGGGTCGCGGGTTCGAGTCCCGTCCGCTCCGCCATTTAGTTATACAGCGCAATCTCGATTATGTGGAGCGGTAGTTCAGTTGGTTAGAATACCGGCCTGTCACGCCGGGGGTCGCGGGTTCGAGTCCCGTCCGCTCCGCCATTAATCGAATAACGCGCGCTTTTCATTATTGCGGAGCGGTAGTTCAGTTGGTTAGAATACCGGCCTGTCACGCCGGGGGTCGCGGGTTCGAGTCCCGTCCGCTCCGCCATTAATGATAAAGAGCCATATCAAGTTTTTATTTAAGTTAGTTTCTCCCCCCTTAAGCCAGAAAAACAAAGTTTTAATTCTTATTAGCGTCCTCTTTAGTTATCGTTTCCCGCAAAAGCATTTTTCGCACCTCGCATAATAGCTGTTATTAAAACGCGCCAGACAAATTTCATATCTGTATTTCCTTAGCTTTTAAACCTTTCATTTTTATTTTCAAGAACCACACGTTAAGCATTAAAACTATCTAACAAACAGTAACATGTGCCCTAAAGTCGTAGTGTGTTTTTTTGAATCTGTACTACAGTTAGGACGTTAGAGTTTTACAACAACGGAAATTATGAATAAAAGCGATCAAAAACGGTATTTTCTGGCTGATAATTTAAAAGCGATTGGCGTCTCTCTGTTAAGCGTGGCCTTAGTTACATTTGTTCTTGCCATAGTTATGTTTGTGTTTGTTAGAGAACAAGAGGAAAGCCGTGCTAAAGAGATTTTAGATAACGTCCGCATTGTCTTTAGAGATGCAGAAATTACCCTCGATTATCTCAACGCACTGCCTTATCAGTCTTGTGAACTCGAAAACTTGGCAGAAATGCGCAAAACTCTTTTTCGCTCCCGTTTTGTAAAAGAAATTGGTTTCTATGAAAACGGCGCATTGTTGTGTAGTACCTATCTGGGTATTCTTGAAGAGCCCATACAAGAGGCAACCCCCGATTTTTACACCCAGCTTGGTGATGCATTCTGGATAAACACACCCCTGCAATTATTTGACAAACAGGCAACAGGCACCATTGTCCAACGTGGTCGCTATAATGCTGTGCTTGATATGGATAGCGTTATTGGCTACAGCTTTACTCAAGATTGGCAGCTTTTTTACAATGGCGATCATTTTTATCATATGGCGGGCAACCCAGGGCTCGTGGATACCACGCTTAGCCAAGATGATATGGAAGCTCGTACAGGGTATTTTTCATTACAATTCATCATGTGTGACGAGCGCTACAATAACACCTGTTTAAAAGTTAAATCTGACCACGGAAGGGTATTAGATTTACACACGGGTAAGATTGTCTTGTTCGTTTTCGCTATGCTGTTGACGGCCGCGCTCACGCACATGCTGGTGTTTAATTATCTACGTCGTCGTCGTTCTCTCGAGTCCAGAGTTAGCAAAGGGTTAAAAGAGCATAAGTTTTATAGTCTTTATCAGCCATTTGTTGATTTGGAAACGGGCAAAGTCATCGGTTGTGAAGTGCTTAGTCGCTTTGAAGACGAGTTTGGGCCTATTTATCCTGATGAGTTTATTCCGCAAGTTAAAGAGCAAGAAATGACCTGGGAATTTACTATCGATATGATTACGACTGCGATGAAGGAGCTTAATGAGAACCCTGATATTCCAAATGGGTTTAAAGTGTCCTTTAACCTATTCCCTTTCGACTTTACAAGAGAAGACTGTTTAGACTTAGATTTTGCTTTGGAAATGAATGTTAAAAACTTCAAGTTAGTGCTGGAAATTACCGAAGACGAACAGATAGCAACTCATAGTGCGGTTAAGCATATTAAATCTTTAAAAAGTAAAGGGTTCTTATTTGCTATTGATGACTTCGGCGTGGGGTATTCCAACCTAAGCCAGCTAAAAACCTTGAACTGTGACTATCTCAAAATTGACCGAAGTTTTGTAATGGATATGGAAGACAACAGTATTCGTTCTTCGCTTATTCCACATATTGTTAGCATTGCCGAAGGGCTTAACGTCGACCTGATTGCAGAAGGCGTTGAGAATATTGATCAATCTAATGAATTAAAAGGTTTAACTATTGGCTTCGGCCAAGGGTGGTTGTTTGGCAAGCCTCAGTCTGCCGATGCACTCGCCAAAAGCGTCAAAGACACACAATAACAAGTTTTAGCGCTGTTATTTTTCAGTTGGTGTTGGTAGTGTTTAGCGCTACCATTCACCGTCTGGAAACTATAGAAGAACAGTCGCATGCAGGACGTGCTAAATTGCAGCAATATTAACAAAACTTATCAAGATGGCAGTAACGCCACCCCCGTATTACACGATGTTTCTCTTTCGATAAAAGCTGGTGAACACGTAGCCATTTTAGGCAGTTCTGGTTCAGGGAAAAGTACGCTATTACATATACTCGGAGGATTAGATAAACCCTCCAGTGGCGACGTCGAATTTAATGGCAAATCTCTTGGCAAACTATCTGGTAATGCGCTAGCTAAACTTCGCAATGACGAAATGGGGTTTATTTACCAGTTTCATCACCTGCTTGGCGAGTTCACGGCCTTAGAGAACGTTGCGATGCCGCTTAGAATAAGAGGGCTTTCCACTAAAGCGGCACATACTAAAGCCCAAGCTATGTTAGAAGAAGTAGGGCTCTCCCATCGATTAGATCATTTACCTTCAACTATGTCGGGAGGCGAGCGACAGCGTGTGGCAATAGCCCGTGCGTTGGTTACCGAACCTTCTGTGGTGCTTGCCGATGAACCTACAGGGAATTTGGATGATTCTACGGGACAACAAATCTATAAGCTTTTGAAAAGCTTAAGCGAGAAAAAGGGGACAGCCTTTGTAGTGGTTACCCACGATATTACTCTTGCTGCGAAAATGGATAGGGTACTTAAGATTAAAGACGGCCGTTTAGCTAGCGAAGCATTGCCTGTGGAGGGTCAAGATGCTCGCCCTTGAATTGGCCAAGAGATTTAGAAAAACACGTTCCGAACAGCGCTTTATTTCGTTTATATCAATGTCGTCGACTATTGGTATTGGGCTCGGGTGTTTTGTTCTTATCGTGCTGTTAAGTGTTATGAACGGTTTTGAAAGAGAGTTAACGAGTCGCATTTTAAGCGTGGTTCCACACGGCGAGCTATACAGTAAAAGCGAAAGTGGAATAGAAAATTTAGATGCTCAGCTTTACCGTTTTTCACAAGATAGCCGTATTGCATCAGTAACCCCTTACACAGGGTTAACAGGCATGCTGCAGTCAAAAGGCGAGTTAAAGGCGATTAGCGTCACCGGTATCCCAGTAAATCAGGTTGGTGATAAATACGCTGAAAGAGTAGCTAGTCAAGAGTGGCTAAACTTTTCCAAGCAATCTAATGGATTGCTTGTTGGTAAAGGTATTATGTCTTCGATGGCGCTAAACGTGGGTGACACAGTTCAGCTATTGATACCTCAAACCACGCGTGATTTAACCTTTAAGGCGCCGCGTTCTATTACGCTGACTATCGCAGGCGCGTTATCTGTTGGTGGTGAGCTAGATAATCAGCTTGGGCTGATGCATTTAGCGACTGCGTCGGAAGCTATTGGTATTACCTCTAAAGCCCAAGGAATTCAGTTTACCCTTAACGATCCTTTTTCAGCATACGATACCATGCGAGATATTGGCTATAGCTACCCTCAAGCTGTTTATATGTCTGACTGGACACGCACTCAAGGGCATTTATATAACGACATTCAGCTTGTAAGGTCCGTGGTTTATATCGCGCTTACGTTAGTGATTGCGGTTGCCTGCTTTAATATAGTGTCATCATTAGTTATGGCGGTAAGAGACAAACAGGCTGCTATTGCGATTTTAAAAACAATGGGAGCCACTGACCGTCTAATCCGCAATACCTTCGTACTTCAGGGCGTTATTAACGGGTTTATCGGCATTACCGTTGGCGTTGCGCTTGCCTTGCTGGTAGCACCAAATTTGTCAGATATTGTTCGCTTTATTGAAACCTTGTTAAGTGTGGAAATTCTCTCTGGAGATATCTACTTTATTGATTTTCTACCTTCAAGCTTACATTGGCAGGATGTGGTAGTAACAATTGTTGTAGCCATGTTTTTAAGTGTCGGGGCTACGTTATATCCAGCGCAAAAAGCTGCAAAAGTGTCGCCATCTTCTGCGCTTCACTAGCTAATTACAAAATTAACTATTACGGGGCGATGATAGTTACTTTAAGCACCACCGACCAGTAACGCTCGGCAGCCTCGTTGTTTTAGCAACATAGCTGAAGCGTAGGAGGGTACAAATGTTAGTCTGATACATCCGAGGCTAATGTTCATTGGGCTAATAACACGACTTTAACCAATAAAAAGGCCAGCAAATTATGCTGGCCTTGTTTGTATTTAACGGCTGTTCTTGTACGACACTTACATGATGTGCAAAGCGCACGCAGTGGGTTTGAACTCTGTACTATTTGTTCTTTTCGAAGTGTTCGAAATCCACATCTTCTTGTTTCAAACCTGCTATAGGGTCGTTGTAAACACTCTCGTCCAACGCGCCTTCGCTCTTAGCAACAACGCATGATACCATACAGTCACCAGTAATATTTACCGCAGTACGGGTCATATCGAGCAGTCTGTCTACGCCGATAATAAGTGCAATACCCTCAACGGGTAAGTTTACCTGCTGTAAAACCATCGCCAGCATAATAAGGCCAACGCCAGGTACTCCGGCGGTTCCGATAGAAGCTAGCGTGGCGGTTAACACTACCATCATATAGTCGCCAAGGCTCAAGTCGACAGCGTAAACCTGGGCAATAAATACCGTCGCCACACCCTGCATGATGGCGGTACCGTCCATGTTAATTGTTGCGCCTAAAGGCAAAGTGAATGATGAAACTGAATTACCTACGCCAAGTTTGTTTTTTGCTGTTTCCATAGTAACCGGCAACGTTGCGCTGCTACTTGACGTACTAAAAGCAAATAGGGCCGCGTCACGCATTTTTTTCAACAGAATAACCGGGTTTAAGCCTGCCAAAACTTTAAGTAAAACAGAGTAAGTAACTAGCCCGTGAAGGATCAGAACGCCAAATACTAAAAAGAAGTACTTCGCCAAACTCAATATGGTTTCGCCGCCAATGGTTGAGAAGAGCTTCGCCATTAGTACGTAAACACCGTATGGCGCTAAGTTCATGATGATGGTCACTAAGCGCATGATTACTGTATTGATATCTTCAAAGATAGCGGTAAGACGTTTGCCCGCATCACCTGTCATCGCCATTGCTATACCGAACAGTACAGCAAAAACAATGATTTGAAGCATGTTACCCTGTGCCATAGAGTTTATAGGGTTGCTAGGGAACATATTCACAATAACGTCTGACAGGCTAGGGGCTTCTTTCGCTTGGAACGAGGTTTCGGTGGTTAAATTCAGTCCGTCACCGGGAGAAACTACCAAAGCTATACTCATGGCTAGTGTTATGGCGATTGCGGTTGTGACAACATATAACCCTACCGATTTTGCACCCAGTCTTCCCAACTTGCTTGGGTCTGATAAGGTACTAGTTCCACAAATAAGAGAAACAAAAACGAGGGGAACCACCAGCATCTTTAAGCTAGCGATAAATATTTGGCCGAGAGTTGAAAATATACCTTCAACAAGAATGTTATACGTTGAGAGCTCAAAACCGAATACCGAAAAAGTAAAATCTCCGCTATCATCAAACAATAATTGGAGAAAGACACCAGTCAAGATACCGGCAGCCATGCCGATAAATATGCGGGCGGTTAAACTATACTTATGTGCAGATGAAGACATTAATGTTTCCTGTGCATTTTTATATTTTTAATCTTTCGTAGTGTGCCAGATTCAGTTGATTTTTAAACATAAAAAACGACGCAATTGTCAATAAAAGAGGTTCAGGAACGAATTATGTCGACATTAGCGAGAGCGCTAAGCCTAATTAGCGCAATATTTATGCTAACAGCATGTGGTGGAGGCGGTTCTGCAGTCTCTCGGGATAACACGGATAATGGAAGCGGGGACGACGGTACTACCACACCTACCTATTCGATAGCTTTAACATTAGAAAATGAAAGTGGGACAAGCGACAACAACTTATCAGAAAACAATAGCTTGTTTGCAGTAGCAACGGTGACAGATGACGAAGGAAACCCGTACTCAGATGCACTGTTAACTTTCACGTTGAGCAACGAGGAACTTGCAGAGTTTGGCAACGACACCGGTACTGCGCGCACCAACTCAAGCGGTGTTGCCAGAATTCGCTTGAACGCCAGTACGGCTTCAGGTGATGGTGAAATCACCGCGGCATTAAGCAGTGGCGAAACAGGGAGTACAACGTTCTCTGCCACAGCGGTAAGTGCCACAGAGCCTACTACTATTAGTGTTGCACTATCATTGCAAAATGAAAGTGGAGAGGCCGATAATAATCTTTCTTCTAGCAATGCCTTAACAGCAGTGGCAACAGTAACTAATTCATTGGGTGAGCCTCAGGCCGATCTACTGCTTACCTTTTCATTAAGTAATGATGAGCTTGCTACCTTCTCAAACGATACGGCGACGGCATTAACAAATGCCGAAGGTGTTGCGACAATAGACATGTCGGTTGGAAGCGCCTCTGGCGACGGCGAAGTAACGGCGACTCTACCTACTGGTGAGACAGACTCTACGACCTTTAGTTCTGAAGGTAGCACCACGGTAAGTGAAGAGCCTGCGTCTCTTGAGCTTTTCGCTGACAGTATTCAGCTGGCATCTAGCGGTAGTGATGAAGTCGAACTTATAGCGTTAGTTAAAAATGAGCAAAGCGTGTTGATGGAAGGGATTGAAGTGAGCTTTTCAGCGGCAACAGGTGATGGTGTTGAACTTCAATTAACACAGCCTGAAACTCTTGCCGATGGCACAGCTCGCGCAGTACTGACGTCGCAGAACGACAAATCAAACCGTACTATTACTATCACTGCTGGGGCAGGTAGCCTTTCTGAATCTGTTGATATCACTATTACTGGGACAGAAGTGACTATAAACGGATCATCGTCGGTCATTTTAAACGATACCGTTGAATACACGATTCGACTTCAAGACTCCGATGGCGAGACTATCAAAAACGAAGATGTTGTCTTAACTGCAACTAACGGCACCCTTAGCAGTACCACGGTCAATACCGGGGCTAATGGTCAAGCAACAGTATCCTATACAGCCTCCGCTTCTGGAGAAAATACCATTACTGCATCAGCACTTAATGCTGAAACAAGTTTTACAGTACAGGTTCAGCAGGACGAATTTAACTTCGTTAACTTGCCTACTGAAGAAGTGCCGTTGGGGCAAGCACAGACGATCACCGTACAGTGGCGTCAAAACAACACGCCAGTAGTGGGTCAAGAAGTTACGTTTAGCGCCTCTCGTGGCGTAATTGACGGCAACTCAACGGTACAAACCGATGCAGAAGGACAAGCAAGTATCAATATCAGCGCCAACAATGCTGGCATCTCTTCAATCACGGCGACGGCAAGTGATGGAAGCGGTAATGTGTTGGTTTCAGCACTTACTCAAATTGAGTTTATTGCTACTACACCGCACACGCTTATTGCTGATGCATCGCCTGACATTTTAGGCCCTGATGGACAAACCAGCACTATTAGCGCGGTGGTTCGCGATGTAGATGGTAATTTGGTTAAAAACAGTGTGGTCAATTTTACGGTCTCTGACGTGTCTACCGGATTTGTATCACCGTCTCAGGCAACGACAGATAGCAAGGGAATAGCGACAACAGTCTTTACATCTGGCTCAGTTTCAACCTTAGAGTCCGTAGTGATTACCGCGTTTGTTGCTGATGATTCAGCGATAGATGATCAAGTCACCTTGACGGTGGGCGCTCGTGCATTCGATATTTCTTTGGGTACGGGTAATGAGCTAGAAGAACCTACCTCTACATCTTACTTGAAGCGTTTCAGTGTATTTGTCTCTGACTCTGCCGGACAGCCGGTCAGTGGCGTGAGCTTAACTGCATCAGTTGCGCCGGCAAAATATGTGGATAATGGCGAATATCGCACAGGCTTCTGGGTCTATGATGACGATGAATCACAATGGATAGCAATAATTAACCAGAACTGTCTGACAGAAGATGTTAACGATAACGGCATCTTGGATACAACCCCAACTAATGAAGACACCAATGGCGACGAGATGCTTACGCCAGGGTTAGTGGGCACCATAACCTTTGCTAACGGCAACGCTGAAACAGATGAAAATGGTTATGCCGAATTAGAGTACCGTTATCCAAGCAGCTATGCGGTTTGGTACGATGCAGTTATTTCCGTTTTTGGTCAGTCTACAGGAAGCGAGGCTCAGGCTTCGATGAACTACACATTAAGTATTTCAGCTGACGATGTGACCGATGAGGGGGCGTCTCCGCCAGCAAACCCGTTTGGCGTGTCTGACCAGTGTACGCTTGTTACACCGTAAGGGTACGTACTAATTTAAGTATTAAAAAATACCAAGAATAAAGAAAGCCGGCTGATAGCCGGCTTTCTTTTTAGTTTTCTGCTCGTTAAAGCGCTTACCCCTGCTGGAACGGATAAACCGAACCAATCTTCAGAATTTGCGTAAGCTCATCTAGAGCAGTGCGCGACTCAATCAGTAGCTGAGGATCGCGCAAGTCATCTTCGCTTAGTTCATCGCGATAATGTTTATCGACCCACGCGTTTAAGCGCGTAAACTGTGTATCGTTGATTAAGGTGTTTTGATTTACTGCTTCAAGCTCTTGGTCGTTCATAGCAACACGCAGACGTAAGCAAGCAGGGCCGCCGCCATTGCGCATACTTTGTTTAACATCGAAATAGTTAACCGACTTAATTGGCGTACCTAGTGTAACTAGCTTGTCTAAATAACGTTTAACCGCTTCGTTTTCCTGACATTCAGTTGGCGCGATAATGGTCATATCACCACTAGGAAGCGTTATAATTTGCGTGTTAAACAAGTAGGTTCTAACCGCATCCTGAACAGACACTTCCTCGGTTGGGACTTCAATAAAGTGAAGTGGTTCGCTGCCAAATTTTGCTTGCAGCTCTTTGAAGCCCGCTTCTTTTTTATAAAACGCTTGCTCGTGGAAAAACAACACGTTTTGGTTACCTACGGCAATCACGTCGTTGTGAAATACACCTTGGTCGATAACATCAGGGTTTTGCTGCATGTAAACCACGCCATCGTCGTCTAAGCCATGCAAACGCGCTACGGCTTGGCATGCTTCTAGTGTTTGGCGAGCCGGGTATTTGGTTGGCGCAGGTTTGCTGGTATCAAATGCATGGCGACCATAAACAAACAGCTCCACACCAGCCTGCCCATAATTGCTGCAAAGCCGCGTATGGTTGGCTGCACCTTCGTCACCAAAATGTTCGTTATCTGGCAGGTGTTGGTGATGGGCGAAGTGTTTTTCATTGGCGAATGTGCCGCGCAAAATATTGCCCGTTACCTGAGGCTCTAATGAGCGATGAAACTTGTTTGTGAGGTTTGCAGGGGTAAAGTGCACGCGACCGTCGGCCGTATCGGCGCTAGGAGACACAGTGGCGGCATTTGCAGTCCACATGCTACTAGCAGAGCAACACGCTAGGAAAATCTCGCGAGACTGCTTTGCAGCGCTTTCTATAACACGAGCATCAGAGCCGGTAAAACCTAACCGACGGAGTGCAGCGATATCAGGGCGTTCTTGCGGAGCTAACACACCTTGAACCATTCCCATATCGGCCAAGGCTTTTGCTTTTGCAAGACCCTGCTTTGCAGCCTGCTTAGGGCTGCTTTTTGCATTCGCATTGTTTAGGGAAGCGACATTGCCGAACGATAAGCCGGCATAGTTATGTGTAGGTCCAACAAGACCATCAAAGTTAACTTCAAACTGCTTCATACTTTCCCTCATTCTTGTAGTTTTTGCTGTTGACCCCATATGCTACATTCTTAACCGACACTGCCATTAAATTGATTGCAGTTGTAGCGCTTTCGCTTTGTACAGGGGCAAACGCAGCACTTCTTTAAACCTGAGCGCGTCGTTAGGTCAGGTTGGAATGGCTGGCATTATACGGCTTTTAAGACCGATGCCAATCACGCTGCTTATTTAATGTACAGTTTTTGTGCGCGTTTAGAGCGGTGGAAAGAATAAGTATGAAGAAGATCTTGTTTTCCATTCACTTTGTAGATATATGTTAAAAAAGAGCGAGTACCCTATATATAGTGTCGGGTTGCTCCAATTTTCAGAATTTGACGTAAATAGTCATTAAAAATCAATAGGTTTAGTTCAATTATATGGCAAAATCACTGGTCATAGTCGAGTCACCAGCCAAAGCAAAAACGATAAATAAATATCTTGGCAAAGATTTTATCGTAAAAAGTTCGGTTGGCCATGTGCGAGATCTTCCAACGAAGGCGTTAGGCAAAGTAGAGCCTAAAAAACCGGCTAAAGAACTCAAAACTTTAGGTGAAGAAGAGCGTCAAGAATATCTTCGTCGTCACGAATACTTAAAGCTTGTAGACAGGATGGGCGTTGATCCAGAAAAAGACTGGAAGGCTCACTATCAGGTGCTGCAGGGCAAAGAAAAGGTAGTCAACGAACTTAAAAAACTCGCAAAAGACGCCGACACTATCTATCTCGCAACGGATTTGGACCGCGAGGGAGAGGCGATTGCGTGGCACTTACAAGAACTGCTAGGCAAAAAAGATAAGACTTATCAGCGGGTCGTGTTCAACGAAATTACTAAAAATGCGATTCAAGACGCGTTTTCAGACCCGGGTGAGCTAAATATATCTCGCGTTAATGCGCAGCAAGCACGCCGTTTCCTAGACCGCGTTGTGGGCTTTATGGTGTCGCCACTGCTGTGGAAAAAGATTGCGCGCGGTCTTTCAGCTGGGCGTGTTCAATCAGTAGCGGTTAGGCTTGTTGTCGAGCGAGAGCGCGAAATCAAAGCTTTCGTACCAGAAGAGTTCTGGGACGTTCACGCTGATTTGACCAGCCAGCAAAAAGCGGCGCTTCGCATGTTGGTTGCCAAGCATCAAGGCAGTGCGTTTAAGCCTAAAAACAAAGCGGAAACAGATAAAGCACTCACTGAGCTTGAAGGCGCTAATTATACGGTGGAAAGCCGTGAGTCGAAGCCAACGCAGAGTCGTCCTTCTGCGCCATTCATT
This sequence comes from Alteromonas sp. PRIM-21, assembly GCF_027563165.1. Taxonomy (NCBI): domain Bacteria; kingdom Pseudomonadati; phylum Pseudomonadota; class Gammaproteobacteria; order Alteromonadales; family Alteromonadaceae; genus Alteromonas; species Alteromonas sp. PRIM-21. Next base: position 787,784 of record NZ_JADOEK010000001.1, read on the forward strand.
ACCTCTACGCTGCAACAAGCAGCGAGTACGCGTTTGGGCTTCGGTGTTAAGAAAACTATGATGATGGCCCAGCGTCTTTATGAAGCGGGTTACATCACTTATATGCGTACCGACTCGACCAATTTGAGTCAAGAAGCAGTAGAAAGTGCGCGCGCATATATCTCAGACAATTTTGGTGGAAAATACCTACCAGAATCGCCAAATCGCTATGGAAGCAAAGAAGGTGCGCAAGAAGCGCACGAAGCGATTCGACCTTCAAATGTGAGTATTAGTGCGGCGAGCTTAGGTGATATGGAGCGCGATGCCCAGCGCCTTTATGAGCTTATTTGGCGCCAGTTTTTAGCGTGTCAAATGACACCGGCTAAGTACGATGCAACTACGATTAAAGTGGCAGCAGGGGACTACGAGCTTACTGCAAAAGGCCGTGTACTTAAGTTTGACGGTTGGACGCGTGTGCAGCCACAACTTCGCAAAAAAGGCGATGAAGAGCTTATGTTGCCTGATGTGCAAAAAGGCGATGTGCTTGACTTAAAAGCACTTGATCCTAAGCAGCACTTCACTAAGCCTGTGGCGCGATTTAATGAAGCGTCTCTGGTAAAAGAGCTCGAAAAACGCGGCATTGGTCGTCCTTCAACCTATGCTAGCATCATTTCAACCATACAAGACCGCGGCTATGTGCGTTTAGAAAATAAACGTTTTTACGCCGAGAAAATGGGTGAGATAGTAAACGATCGTCTGATGGAAAACTTCGACGATCTAATGAGCTATGACTTCACGGCTAACATGGAGCAACATCTTGATGACATTGCTGAAGGCAATAAAGATTGGAAAGATGTTCTTAATGAGTTCTACAGTGGCTTCTATGGAAAACTGCTAAACGCGGAAAAAGATCCTGAAGAAGGCGGTATGCGCTTAAATCAGGCAATACCTGCGGGTATTGAATGTGACAAATGCGGCCGCGAAATGAATGTGAGAACTGCTTCAACCGGTGTATTCTTGGGCTGTTCGGGTTATAACTTACCGCCTAAAGAGCGCTGCACCAACACCATGAACCTAACGCCTGGTGACGAAGTGGTGAAAGTGGATGACGAAGAAGAGCTTGAAACAGAAGCGCTTCGCTCTAAAAAGCGTTGCCCTAAGTGCGGCACTGCTATGGACAGTTACTTGGTAGACGAAACCCGTAAACTTCATGTGTGCGGTAACACGCCTACCTGTGATGGCACCTTGGTTGAGGCGGGCACATTTAAAATTAAAGGCTACGACGGTCCTATTATCGAATGCGATAAATGTGGCAGTGATATGGAGCTTAAGAACGGTCGCTTTGGTAAATACTTCGGCTGTACTAATGAAGAATGCAAAAATACCCGTAAGCTGCTAAGAAACGGGGAAGCCGCACCACCGAAAGAAGACCCGGTCGATCTGCCGGAACTTCCATGTGAAAAGTCAGACGCGCACTTCATGCTACGGGATGGGGCGTCGGGCATATTCTTGGCAGCGCATAACTTCCCTAAATCTCGTGAGACTCGTGCGCCAAAAGTGGAAGAACTTGCACGCTTTAGAGATAGAATTTCGCCGAAATTCTATTATCTTGCTGATGCGCCAAAAACAGACCCTGATGGTAACCCTGCAATAGTTCGCTACAGCAGAAAGACCAAACAGCAGTATGTGATGTCCGAAAATGAAAACGGAAAAGCGACGGGTTGGTCGGCATGGTACGACAACGGTAAATGGCAGGAGCAAGCAGCGAAAAAGCCAGCGGCCAAGTCAAAAGCCAAGAAAAAGTAATTCAAAGCTAATATAATGCTTTGAAGCCTAAACAATAAGCCCGATTTTATTCGGGCTTATTACGTTTTAAGAAACCCAATTAAGACTTGCAACACGCTTCATGCAAGGTTTATTACTATGTTAATAGAGAGTGAGTTATGGCCTCTTTACAGGATCAACTTTTAAAAGCCGGACTGGCTGACAAAGCAACTGCAAAACAAGCGCGCGCTGACAAGCGTAAAAAGCAGAAACAGAAAAATAAGCAAAAACAGCCAGTGGTAGATGAGGCTACGTTAGCGGCTCAAAAAGCGGCGGAAGAGAAAAAAGCTCGCTCTCGTGAGCTTAACCAATTACAGCAGGAAGAACGAGAAAAACGTTCAATTGCGGCCCAAGTAAGGCAGCTTATTAACGTTAATAAACAGCCTCGTAAGGGTGAAACGTTACTTAATTTTACTCACGATAACGTGGTAAAACGCATGTATGTGAGTGAAGAAATGCACAAGCAAGTGACAAAAGGTCGTTTGACTGTGGTATTACTTGACGATGCTTACGAACTGGTTCCAACGCCTGTGGCAGACAAAATTGCTCAACGTGATGAATCTTCAATTATATATCGCGCCGATCTAGATAAAAGTGGCAGCGACGGAAAAGACGAGGATGAAGACGATTGGTATGCCGACTACGAAATTCCAGACGATTTAACCTGGTAGTCTTTTCAAACTCACCACCTTGTGGCTTAAAAAAAGCTCGGTGGTGAGTAAATGTTTTCAACCATAGCTGTATTTACTCACGTTTTATCAACCTTCTCCTAATACCCGTACTCTATTTGCATGTTCTGATTGCAATTGAACTTCAAAGTCCCTTCATAGCTATCGCTTGCGCTACCCTAAATTACTGTATTTATTGCGACTTTTTAGAATTTGTTCTCTTTAGAAAATCTTATCTCGGCCGTTAAGAACAAAATAGTAAAGGAAAGGTGTTACCTCTACTTTCTAGTCTATAGTTATTAAAGCGCATAAGTATCGTTATCCATAATTGTTCGCGTTAGATGTTGTTTCTAAATTTAGGAGGGAAGCCATGAATGGTTTACCGAAGCTGGTTCTAGGTGTCGTAATATCATTATGCATGTCACTACCTGTAAATGCTGGGCTATTCAACATCTCTATCAATAATCTTGGAGGGTTAACACCCACACAATCTAGCGCATTTGACGATGCAATTGCGTATTGGGAATCATATTTAATAGGTGTTCAAAGCTCTTTTGACCATAGTATTGTTATAGAGGCGAGTGGAGTGGCGATAGATGGTAGAGGCGGGGTGTTAGGTAGTGCCGGGCCTTCTAGTATTACTCAGCTTTCCGACAGTACTTATGTTTATGCGAATAAAGGTCGCATGCGCTTTGATACGGCAGATCTAAATAACATGGAAGCTAACGGTACACTTCTCGATGTTATCGTGCACGAAATGGCTCATGTTATCGGGTTTGGCACTTTGTGGACGACTGATTTTTTTATCGCGGGGAGCCAGTCTAATTACGTTAATGGCACAGGGCGCTACACCGGAGAATACGCTTTGGAAATCTACCGCCGTGAGTTTGTCGAAGACGCCACCTTTATTCCTGTTGAACTTGGCGGAGGCGCAGGTACTGCTAATAGTCATTGGGACGAGCCTTGGCCTGGTGGTTCATCGGACTTAATGACCGGCTATTTAGGGCCCTATCCAATTACGTTAAGCGATACCACTATAGCGTCGTTTGCTGATATTGGTTATTTGACTACTGTAACTCATGCGGTTGATGAGGCTGCTACGGTATGGCTATTTCTACTTTCATTCGGGTTAGTACTAAGAAAAAAGCCTCTACGAACTAATGCGCGCCTTCTGCAAACTGTGTAACCTAAACAAGGCTTAGCTTTCTATTGCTAAGCAGTGTTTTGAATTTTTAGAATAAATAATGAGGGAAAGCTTGATAAGAGAAAAACGAAAAGTGGATAAAGTGGATAAAACTCTTATCGGACTAGTGTTAGCGGGTGGTCAATCTCGCAGAATGGGACAAGATAAAGCCCTTATGCGTTATCAGGGTGCGACGCTTATTGAAAAAGCGTCATCGCTGTTAAAGGCTGCAGGGTGTGATGAGGTATTAATAAGCCGTAATGCGCCAAATTTTTTAAATGATAAAATTGACGATGCAGGTCCACTGGGTGGTGTACATGCGGCATTGGATGTTTTATGTAGTTCAAATGAGGGCAATGACAGCCCTATTGAATTGCTTGTTCTTCCCGTGGATATGCCCCAGATGACGCCTCAGCTTTTAAAAACGTTAGTATCAGCAGGGCGGGAATCCCAGCGGTCGGTTTATGTAAAAAAACGCTTTTTGCCTTTTTATTTGTCTGTTACGCACAATACTAACGCCGTGCTAACTCACTACTTGGTCGAGCAAAACAAGCGACGTGTAGTAGGATTTTTGGAAAGCCTAGAAGCCATTGCTCTTGAAGAAGCTAATCTTATGCGCCCCAAAAGGGTAAATGGCGAGCAAGAAAAACAGTACGAAAAAATAACCCGTATGGATGAGGCACAATGGCTTAACGTTAATACGCCAGGTGATTGGCCTGATGACAAATAACGCTAAATACCACGCATTAGTTTTAGATGGAACGCCTGAAACTCAACATTTTACTCTTGCTGAAGAGGTCGCATTAAGCATTAGTTACAACGGTATCAACTATGCAGTAATGCTTGTTACGCCCAAAGACATTGAAGACTTTATAGTTGGCTTTAGTTTAAGTAACGACATTATTGAACACCCCCGCCAGCTCTATAACATTGAACTGACGCACCATAGCGAACATATTAATGCTGAAGTCGAAATTGCCAATCAAGCATTTTGGAAGTTAAAAGAAAATAAACGGCAATTGGCAGGTGCATCGGGCTGTGGGCTTTGTGGTGTCGAAGCGCTGGATAACGCTTTGCCTCAACTCCAACCTGTAGAACCTTTGCCTTTACCAGAAGCAAGCTGGTTTGAAGGGTTGCGAGACCTAATTTCGCAAGCGCAAGCATTAGCGCAGCAAAGTGGGGCAGTGCATGGCGCACTCTATATTGATGCTAAGCGCAATGTACTGGCGTGTCGTGAAGATATAGGAAGGCATAACGCTTTTGATAAGTTAATTGGGGCAATTGCGGCTAATAAACTGTATCAGAAGGATTGCCTTGTAGTGCTAACCAGTCGCTGTAGCTTAGAACTAGTACAAAAAGCGATAAGAGCAAAGTTACCTTTGCTTGTAACCCTTTCAGCACCTACGGCTTTATCAGTTAAGTGGGCTAACCGCTATGGTATTACCCTTATTCACGTGCCTAAATATGACTCACCGAGAGCGTACTCACCACAAATTTAAAGGGGTGCGAGGCTAAATATTATAGAATATTTAAAAGGCCCCATGCTTGGGGCCAAATTTGATATGATTAAACTGCGGAAACCGCAATTCGTCCATCCGATTCGGACTTTGAAAGTTTAATCGCAATAAATTTTGACGTTGGTGTGAAGGTTCCATCACCATAACTTTCTAATGGTACCAGTGGGTTCGTTTCTGGGTAGTAGGCCGCGGCTTGACCCTTTGGAATGTCGTAAGCCACTAACATAAACTGTTTTATTTGGCGTATTTTGCCGTCGTTCCACATAGAGGTAATATCGACTTTATCGCCGTCTTTAAACCCCAGTTTTTCGATATCACTTTCGTTAACAAAAAGGACATCACGGGCGCCAAACACGTTTCTATAACGGTCATCCATACCATAGATAGTGGTGTTGTATTGGTCGTGAGAGCGCAGCGTTTGCAAAATAAGGTCGGGCTTTTCTCCTTGAGCAACTAGGTCTTCATTTAACAGCGAATCTGGCAGCGAGTTAACGGCAAATTCAGCTTTGCCTGAAGGTGTTAACCAGTGCCGTTTGCTAGCTGCGTTACCTAGGTGAAAGCCACCTGGCTGTGCAAGTTTGGTATTAAAGTCTTTAAAACCGTCTATCGTATCGGCAATAAGCTCACGAATGTTAGCGTAGTCGCTAATTAAGACATCCCAGTCTACCGGTGTGTTGCCCATCGTCGCTTTTGCGATACCCGCGATTATGGCTGGTTCTGAGCGAAGTTCAGGCGAGGTAGGCGGTAGTTGACCATAGGAGATATGAACCATAGAAAACGTATCTTCAACGGTTACACCTTGTTGTCCATTAGCCTGCATGTCTACTTCAGTTCTACCTAAGCACGGTAAAATAAGTGCATCCTTGCCTGTAGTTAGGTGAGAGCGGTTTAGTTTGGTAGCGATATGTACCGTTAAATCGCATTTTGATAAAGCAGCGTGTGTACGCGGTGTATCCGGTGTTGCCTGCGCAAAATTACCGCCTAAGCCGATAAATACTTTAGCCTCGCCGCGCTCCATAGCTTGAATCGCTTGAATGGTATTGTGACCCTGTTCTCGGGGTACTGCGAAGTTAAACCTGCTTTCCAATGCATCGAGTAAGGTTTTAGGCGGAGCTTCATTAATACCCACTGTCCTATCACCTTGTACATTACTATGTCCTCTAACGGGTGAAAGGCCGGCACCTGGCTTGCCAACGTTTCCTCGCAATAGCTGTACATTTACAATTTCTTGAACCGTAGCAACAGAGTGTTTGTGCTGTGTAATTCCCATAGCCCAGCACATGATTACCCGTTCGCCGCGCTTGTACATAGTTGCCGCGTGACGGATGTCGTCTCTTGATAAACCGCTTTGTGCTTCAATATGATCCCAACTTGTATTGTCGACTACAGCTAAATAGTCGTCCATGCCGTTGGTATGTGTATTGATAAAATCGTGGTCAAACACAGGAGGAGCGTTATCCGCTTTTGCTTCCTGCTCCCAAGTTAGTAACCATTTCGCAATACCGCGCATTACTGCCATATCGCCGCCAAGGGCAGGCCTGAAGTAAGCGGTATTGGTTGGCGTTGAGCCATTAGTTAGCATTTCTATGGGGTGTTGAGGATGCTGGAACTTTTCAAGCCCGCGCTCTTTTAGCGGGTTTAAGCAAATTACTTGGGCGCCTCTACGTACAGCGTCGCGCAGTGGCTCTAACATGCGCGGGTGGTTAGTGCCCGGGTTTTGCCCGATGACAAATATGGTATCCGCTTTTTCAAAATCGTTGAACGTAACCGTGCCTTTACCTACACCAATGGTGGGCTTCATACCTTGTCCCGAGGCTTCATGACACATATTCGAGCAGTCGGGAAAATTATTAGTACCAAACGCGCGTACAAAAAGTTGATATAGGTAAGCGGCTTCGTTACTTGCCCGCCCTGAGGTATAAAATTCGGCTTGATGTGGTGAGCTTAGAGCATTCAGATGCTTGGCGATAAGTGCGAACGCGTTGTCCCATGAAACGGGTTCGTAGCAGTCAGTTTTAGCGTTGTAGCGCATAGGGTGGGTAAGTCTGCCTTGTGACTCAAGCCAGTAGTCTGTGTGCTTTTTGAGTGAATTTACAGAATGATTTGAGAAAAATGCAGGGTCAGCATGTCGACCAGTAGACTCCCAATTCACTGCTTTAGCTCCATTCTCGCAAAACTTAACTAGTCCGCCTTCTGGAGATTCTCCCCATGCGCAGCCCGGGCAGTCAAAACCCTTATCTTGATTGGTTTTAAGCATCGCCCGTAAATTTTTTAGCGGCTTCTCGCTTTGGATCCAGCTTTGGGTTACGCTTTTTAAAGCGCCCCATCCGCCTGCGGGTTTGTTGTAAGTTTTGATGTTGCGCTTATCACTCATATTCTGCCCCTGTGCCCGCGCGGGTGTTTGCTCATGTATACAAGACCTAGTAGCAAAGCACCTTAACTATTTTTAAATGGTGTTCCAATTAATTACGCCGACTAAATTATAGGGTTCATCAATTAAACGCTTATTTCCAGTCGCCAGTCTGAAGTGCATAGGGAGACATGTCGGTTATTTCATGAGAATAGGGGTATATTCCCGCAATGTGTGTAACCGACATTACTGATAAGGACACAAAACGCTCAGCCCCTTCAAACTCAGTCTCTTTAAACACAGAAGCTTTAGATTCAATAGGTTCGACCTTAGCTTTTGCTTTTACGAAAAAAAGGTCACCTGTTTCATTGTCCCAAAAACACAAACCTACGCGTGGGTCTAGTAGGATATTGCCCAAAGTATTAAAGAATTTATTCCCGCTAAAATCAGGGAAGGTTATTGTATTTCCTTTCACGTTAACAAAGCCTGCTTTGCCCCCTCTGTGAGAAACGTCCAAGCCTTCGTTTGCTTCTTGTCCCAGAGAACTATGCCGTGAAGCAATAAAAAATGTCTCAGCGTTTTCTATTATTGTGCGAGCCCTGGTGTCAATTACCTTTGTTGTGGTAGTGGCCATATTAACGTTGTAAGACGCGTTACTCTCTGGCTGTAAACCTGTGGCAAGGCGCCGCCTTTTTGTCGTGTTTCGCTTGTGAATATACTGAGGGCAGTTCCCGAAACTTTGATCTACCAACACCGTAAGATTGCCTTTTGTCGCGTGGTTTATCGTACCGTTTAGTCGATTTCTTCGCCTTGTAGCGTATTCAATGCCGACTATGCCGATTTTGCTTCCTGAAATTACGTCGAGATTTAACGCACCCAGCATCATATTCCAAACTTGTACAGGAAGGCTAAAGCGCAATTGGGTGGGCGAGGGGCTTTCTATGAAATCTCCCTCTCCCCACACAGGAACGGCTACAGGGTAGCCTTCGTCATTTACCAAGGCTAAAACGGTGAACGGGCTAGAAGTAAAGAAAAGCCTATGCTGCTCTGGCATGTAGCTACGGATGAATCCCTTGGTTCGCTCGCCTATTTCCTTATCAATACCCAGTTTCTTTTGCAGAGCAATTTCACCATGGTGAAACGCAGGGTTTATTGACGATAGCCTAGGTAGTGACATAGCAACCTCCTAATTGCGAACTGGAGCAATATCAGATGACGGCATTGGAACAAAACCGTTTAAGCTCTCGATAGCCCTTAGCCATTCAATTATGTGAGGGTGCTTTTCTAGCGATATGCCACCTTCAGGGGCGTGAGCCATGTAAGAATACATAGCGATATCTGCGGCGGTGACGTGATGACCCACTAGAAAAACACTTTTCGAAATTGATAGATGCGCTTCCATGTTTTCAAGCAATGTAGCGCTGGTGGCAAGTACAGTGGGAACATGAACTGTTGCGCCAAACACGTATTCTAATCGCGCGGCAGCGGGCCCTTTAGCAAGTTCACCTGCTGAAACCGAGAGCCAACGTTGAATAAGCGCTTTTTCTTTGGCACTTTTTCCTAACCAATAATCACTGTCTGCATATGCGTTGATCAAATAAACCAAGATGGCATTAGAGTCAGCCAAAGTGATATCGCCGTCAGTTATCACGGGGACTTGTTTGAAAACGTTAAGTACACTAAAACGCTCACTTTTGTGCTCGCCACTGGCCATGTCAGGTTCAACGGTTATAAAAGGAATGGCGTTGAGCGCCATAAATAGCGACACTTTATGACAGTGGCCAGACTTAGGGTTTTGAAACAAAGTAATAGGGTGTTGGGGCTTAACTTTATTTATTTGGTGCGTCATGGGGGTATTTCTCACAATAGGCATAGTTAGATTATTGTCGTCACTGAACTTGTTTATAGTTCAAGCTCCGACAGTGAAGGAAAGTCATCGGGGCGACGGTCACCATCCCAGGTAAATTTTCTATCACCCTCAGCAATAGGGTGTTCGTTAATACTGGCTATACGCTTTTCCATCAGCCCTTGGGGGTTAAACTGCCAATTTTCGTTGCCGTAAGCTCTGAACCATTGTCCAGAATCGTTTTTGTACTCATAGGCAAAGCGCACAGCAATGCGGTTTGAGCCAAATGTCCATAGCTCTTTTACCAGTTTATAATTGAGCTCTTTGTCCCACTTTCGCGTTAAAAAACTTACTATTTGAGCTCGCCCTTCAATGAACTCTGCGCGGTTACGCCAGCTACAGTCGAAGGTATAAGCACCCGCAACTTTTACCGGGTCTTTACTGTTCCAAGCGTCTTCAGCAAGGCGCACTTTTTGCGCTGCGGTTTCAAGTGAAAATGGTGGTGTTGGCGCTCTCATTAATGTCTCCTCGTGTTATCAGTCTGTGGTTTATCAATATTGTTTGAATTGAAAGTGCGAATAAGCTTATGGAAATACTAATGCTTTCTTTTTGTTTAATAATTAGCTATTTTTGAAATTTATAATTTCAAATAGTGAAATAATATGGATAAGCTTTTGTGCATGAGAGTGTTTGTCGAGGCGGCTAGATCGGGTAGCTTTGTAGGGGCTGCAGATGCATTGTCAATGTCAGCGCCTGCAGTTACTCGCTGTATTGCATATTTGGAATCTCAGTTAAATACAAGGCTTTTTCATCGCACAACACGGCAAATAAAACTGAGCGAAGTGGGAGAGCATTACTTAAGTCATGCCTCACGTATTTTGACCGACATTGAACAAAGTGAAGCTGCGGTATCTGGCTTAGATCTCGCGCCACAAGGTGAACTCAATATAACTGCGCCTATATTATTCGGAGAGCGTTACATAACGCCGATTATTTCTCAGTTCCTGAAGGATTACCCTAATATTTCAATTAACGGTCATTTTCACGATGACGTCGTGAATTTGATTGATAATAATATTGATGTAGCAATACGAATTGGTAAGCCGAAAGACTCATCGCTTTATGGTGTTACTGTTGGGTATGTAAGGCGCGTAACCTGCGCAGCACCTGCTTATTTAGAAAGCAGCGGGCCCATCGAGAAACCGGAAGATTTAAAACAGCATAGCATTTTGTTTCCTACGCGATTCAACGAACCTGCCATATGGACGTACCATCAAGGCGGCAAAGCTATACCCATTAAGCTTACGCCTCGCTTTCAGTCTAACCAAAATAGAGCGGCAATTAATGCAGCAAAAGATGGCGTAGGTATTGTACGGCTTATGTCTTACCAAGTTGCTGATGCGCTTAAAAGTGGTGAATTGGTTAGCTTGTTAGAAGATGTGGAAGATAACAAGCTGCCTATTCAAGTGGTGAGTGTTGAAGGACGAAAAAACCTAACCAAAATTAAAACCTTTATCGACTATGTAAAGGCCGGATTAGCAAACAATGAATATCTTAACCCTAAGTGAGCATTCAAAAAGTTAGGGGAATTGCGATAGGGGATGCTGCTTATCATTACAAAATAAAACTGTTGTGCTAATCCAAAACAACTCTGTTTAATGTGAGCTTGATACGCTTTGTGAGTAAATAGCAATGGGTTACACTACGGCAGGTCATAGCTTTAGTCTTTTACTATCGCGCTTTTAACACCACAAGTTAATGTGCGCCATAAAAACGTTAATAATAGAAATTCATCGGGGTAACATGGTTTCTTGGCAATCACTTACATTTAATGAACTTACAAATCATCAACTTTTCGACCTGCTTAAGCTGCGAGTCGATGTCTTTGTTGTTGAACAAAACTGCCCCTATCCGGAATTAGATGAAAAAGACCGCCATTCGCAAACCCATCACTTAATGGGTTTTGAAAATAATCAGCTTGTGGCATGTGCACGATTACTTAGTAAAGGTGTTAGTTATCCATCGGTAAGCATAGGCCGTGTGGCGACCAGTGAAGCCTTTCGGGGGAAAGGAGCGGGTAAAGCCCTTATGTGTGAAGCCATCAAGCATTGTGAGTCGCTGTGGCCGGGGTGTGATATTGAAATTGGTGCGCAAGAGTATTTAAAACGCTTTTATGAAAGTTTTGGTTTTGAAGCCACATCAACGATGTACTTGGAAGATGACATCCCTCACATAGATATGAAAAGACTAGGCACAGCAAAAGCTTAGCTCTATAACTAGCTCAAAAAATCGGTTGGCATAACCTTATAGCTTTTAAACAGACGTATAGCCAAAGTATTAAGCAATATTATTCAACCATGCCAACCGATAAGCGGTGCTTTTAAGTGCACTCAGAATTCATCAATCAAGACCCGAATGCTTATTTCGCCTTCGGTAGTTGAGAAACTAGCTCATCTAGCCCGCTCACTACAGTGTCAGGCGATAGCGCTAGAGGATAGAGCACTTTGCCCGGTCGAGCGATAAACGCAGCTTGCCAGCCGGCCTGTTTAGCCCCAGCAATATCCCAACCGTGAGCCGCAACTAACATAGCGTCTTCTGCTGCTATGCCCATTTTTTCAATAGCCCATTCATAAGTGCGTGTATCTGGCTTGTACAAGTTAATATCTTCAACGCTAAGTCGTTCATCGAAATAAGACAGTAGATCGGCATTTTTAAACTGGGTATACACGCCTTTATTAGAGGAATTGGTAAGGCTCACCAGTTTATAGCCCTTGTCTTTTAACGCCTGCAAGCCATCACGAACGTCTGGGTGTGGGGGAAGGCTTCGCAAAGGCGTGACAATTGCCGTTTTAGCCTGCTCTTTGGTTAATTCAATACCTTCAATTTCAGCGACCATCAATAGTGAGGCAACGCCAATCTCTCCAAAGGTATGGAAGCGACCAGTGGTTGAGTCGACCAGCGAGTGATGCAGCATGGTAGAGAACCAAAGCGGTAACAAATCGTCTCGCCCTCCTAATGCTTCACCCACCGAACTGCGCATGGCGGTAAGGTCAAGAAGGGTCTCGTTTACATCAAAAAAGATAACTTTGGGCGCGCGCAGTTCTTTCTTTTCGATCTGCATTGCATCGGTATTTCCTGTTTGCGCAAAAACAGGTGATGACAGCAGACCTAGGCCTAAAGCGGTTGCACAGCATATCCGTGATAGTAATGATGAAGGTGAACGAGCCATGATTATCCTTAATTAAGATTTGAACGAGTGTTCAAAATAGGATGAATAGGGCCTTAATGCAATAGTTGATGAGACGAAATGACTATTTTCTGGTGGTTAATCGATACCCATTCCCGCGCAAGGTTTCAATAAATATGGCATCACTGCTATGAAGCTTTTGACGTAGCCTACTGATGTACACGTCAACCACATTGGTCAGCGGGTCGCTGTGGCTTCGCCATACTCGACTTAATATGCGCTCTCGAGAGAGGACTTTTTCAGTATTTTCCGCAAAATAATAGAGCATGTCGTATTCTAGTTTAGTGAGTGTAATTTCTTCTCCTGACAGTGTCGCAATGCGAGATTCATCATCGATGTTTAACGGTCCGACGGTTAATCCTGATTGTGTAACAGGCACGTTGGTCACTCTTCGGCTCAAGGCCGTTATACGCGCTAGCAGTTCGTCAAAGTCAAAAGGCTTACATAGATAATCGTCTGCGCCTTGTTTTAAACCATTCACGCGCTCCCGTACCTCATCTACAGCTGTAAGTAGCAAAACCATAGGAGCATGAGGAAGAGATTTAATGGCGGGCAACAGCTCTACGCTATCTTCGTCGCCAAACATGCGATCAAGTACGATGATGGCAGGGGACTCGTGTCGAATGCGCGTGACTAAATTGTGCAATGCCGACTCTTCGACACACTCAAAGCCTTCTGCGCTTAAGCCTCGCGATAAAAATCGTAGTAAGGGGGCTTCGTCATCAGCAATAAGAATCTTCATTGTTGGTATAATCCTAATTCGTCTAAGTCATTCAGGGCTAGGTAAATCTGATTGGTTTGCTTGGTTTTCTATCATAGGAAGTGTCAAGGTAAACTGAGAGCCTTTACCTAACGTAGAGTGTGCAGTTAGTGCGCCGTGGTGTGCTTCTGCAATGGCTTTTGCGATAGACAAACCTAACCCCATTCCATTGCCTTTGCGTTTTAACCTAACGAAGCGTTCAAACACGTGCTGCAAATCACTTGAAGAAATGCCTTCACCGCAATCAATGACTGATACATTGATATTCTGGTCTTCGCTTTCAACATGCAGCGAAATGGGCGTATCTGGATAGGAGTATTTGTGCGCGTTCTCAATAAGAATGGTTAGTGCCTGCGAAATTCTGTCACTGTCGATAAGCACTTGCGCTTTTTCTTTAGCAAGCCATTTAATATCTAGGTTTCTGGGCTTTGTAAGTTTTTGCCACGATGGCATGTTTTGCGTAAGCAGGCTGTGTAAGTCCGATTTTACCAAATCCACCGTGAATTCGTGCATCTCGGCCCGCGCCAGTAGCAGTAAGTCATCCACTAACTTACTCAAGTTAACCGCTTGCTCAAGTATGGTCTCCAGCGTTTCTTTGTAAATCTCATTGCTCGCTGCAGCTTGCCTGAGGGTTACCTGCGCTTCGCCGCGTATAATAGTTAGCGGCGTACGCAATTCGTGGCTAACATCGGCCATAAACTGCCGACGCTTTGCGTCTTGCTTAGTTAGCTTGTCATTTACTTCTTTTAGCGCGCGAGTACGGCTCTCCACTTCAAACTCTAAATGCTTGCGATGGGCATCTGCCTGATCTTCATGCTCCTGTAGTCGCGCAATCATAGAGTTAAGCGCTTTCACCAAGTCAGTAAATTCGCTGTCTAGGGTTTCAGGCAAGCGATAGTGATAATTTCCTGATGCGATAGCATCAGTACCAGTACGAATGACTGTAAGGGGTGAATAAAGGGCATTGAATAGCCAGTAGCAACCCAGCAAAATGAAGGGGCAGGTGATAAGACCCAAACTAATCGTAAACCATACAATGCTGGTGTTGAGTGTTTCGATGCTAGCGTTAATACGCGATACCACACCTGTTTGTCTATTTACAGCAGAGTTAATGGCTTCTCTAAACTGATTGTCGATGGTGACTTCTAATAATGTTTGAAGGCGCTGCTGCTGGTTGAGTGGGGTGTTATCGTTAGAAAGCGCAATAGCCCTAAATTCTGCCACTATGCTTTGAATGAGTGCTTCGAGTTCGTCAGTGTCCTCTACGCTGCCAAGTGTTGCTTCAACTCCTAAGGCTTCACGCTGCGCGAGTTCTAGCGATGTTATTCGATTTAATGTGTTTTCTATTTGCTGTTGCTTGTTTCTAACTTTGGCTTGGTTCGCATTTTTTCCAAATATAAGCTCGTCTGTCAGCTGTTTAAAAAGCCTGTAGGAAACACTCGATAGCTGTTGATGCTCTGACAGTAGTGACTGGGCAAGCTGTGCCTGGGTTAGATTAGTACGGGTTAAATGTGCCGAAATTGCGGCACTTGCCAAGGCTATTAACAAGATAAATGTAGATAACAACCCAAAAAGATAAAGTTTGCGTTTGTACATGGCAACGACATTGTATTTGTTTGCCACTATATACGCTTAATATAATGTAATGGTGCAGTTTTATTGGTTTTAAAGGCGGCTAGAAGGCGTGTGAAATTTATAAGGCGGCTAAGGCGATGTCAGTTTGGTACTTAAGCTCAGCATCTATTTTCCAGTGCTCTGGGCTCCAACCAGATAAGAACCGATAAAAGTCAGCGCAGGCAAAGGGGTACAGCTTTTTCCATTCGGCTATGACGTGCTCAATATCGCTATCTTTGAAGTAAGAAGGAGTATCATGGTTTGACGAGCGAGCTTGTAGTGCGTCTTCTAGTGCAAGGAAATACGTATTAAGCAGGGCGTCCCGATGGGCTATATGGGTCTCAGTGGGTAATGCGCTTCCCAAAAAGTAAGCCACATCTTTTATGCCGACACCAAAACCTACATACTGAAAGTCGACGGCGGCACAGGCGGAAAAATCTTCAGTAAAACAGAAGTTAGCCACTTTAGCATCGCCATGTACTAGCGTTTGATAGTTAGCGCTGTCTAAAGTCTTAGCAATGGCCAGGGCGTTTTGTTTTAACAGCCCCTCTGGCATGGCTTGGAACTCATCTTCACGTGTAGCTAAGTGCCAATAAGTACCCTCGCTCCACAACTGTATATTTCGGCTTTCAAATTCACTTCTTACATTAAGAAAGCGCGCGTGAAAGTGAGCTAACCATTTTAGAACGGTTTCGCATTGTACTGAGGTCAGTGAAGAGGCTGTGCGTGAGTAGCCAGTGTGCGCTAAATCTTCCATAACCAGAAGGGAGGCTTCGCCCTGCTGGCTGTGTGCTATGTATTTAGCTGTTGGAAAGCAGGCATCAGTTTGCTTTTGAACTAGGCTATAAAAACAGTTCTCTACCGCAAAAGATTGGCATTTTCGGTTGTGGCTTGCCTCGCCGTTCCAACCTTTGGGGTGTGAAAGGGTGTTTGGCGGTGTGGCGCATTTTACTACAACCTTAGTAACTGGTTGGTAGTTGGCTTTGTGTAGGGTAGTTGAGCTATCTTGTACGTGCTGAATTTCACCTGTACAAGTAGCGCTAACATTGTTACTGGCTTTTGCGGTGCCGTTACTAGAATAGCTTAGTGTGGCACGAAAGCACGCACCGTAGCCACTCCAAAGAGGCTGGATTAGTTGCGTATTTAATACCTTGGCATTACACACTTGGCTTAACCAATCTATATATTGCTGGTCTACCGTGTCTGACATTTCATTCTCAATTCGAACTAAATTTCAAAAGTACACTAACAAACAAAAAAGCCGCTCGAAAGCGGCTTTTATTCATGGGCTAGTCAACCACTAGCAACTGAGATTTATTCAGCCGCTGCTGGCGCTTCAGCAACGTCACTTACTGCTTGAGGAAGTGTTGTAGTTGCTGATGCTCGCGAGTTGGCGTACGACATGGCCGCAGTTTTACCCGATACTGCTAGTGCAGGTCGTGTGTCGTCAGCTTTTGCAGTAAGCGCAACATCAACAAACGTGTCGTTCACTTGCGCTGGCAATGCCATAGGGTGAGATGCGCCACGTTTACCTTTACCGCTAGCAGCTAGGCTATTTAAAGCGGGTGCTGCCTTTGCAGTACGTTGCTCTTTAGCCACCGTGTCAGCTGCTTTTGCTTCTTGCGCTGGTGCTTTTGGTTCTGATGGCGCATCTGCCAAGTTAATTTCAACTTGTTCTGGGGATGCTGCTTCATCTTTAGCTTCTGACGCTGTGCTTGAAGTCTCAGTATCAGCAGTCTCATCTGTAGATTCTGTGTCTGCTGCAGACGTGGTGTCTTCAGATGAACTTGCTTGCTCAGCGCTTTGAGCTTCTTTGGGCTGTTCGGCTTCAGTGGCAGCGTTTTCTACTGCTGAAGTTTCTTCAGTAGTAGAAGGTTTACCTCCTGAAGGCTCTTCACCCGCTGAAGCTTTATCACCCGCTGAAGCTTTATCACCCGCTGAAGCTTTATTATCAGCTGAAGCTTTATCACCCGCTGAAGCTTTATCACCCGCTGAAGGCTCTGCATCAAACTGAAGTTCGTCCTGAACGGCTTCAACATCAAGCTTGGCTTTTTCTTGCTTGCCTTGGTTAGAAACAGGCTGTTCGTCAGCTGGTGCTAGTTGACCAGGCTCCTGTGCTTGCGTTTCTTCAACAACAGGGGTGTCAGCTTTAGCAGTCGCTTCAACTTCAGCCTCTGGAGCTTGCGGTGAAAGCTCGCCAGGTTGCTTAGCTTGAGTGTCTGCATCGTCAACTTGCTGCGCTTCTTTCTTACGACGTTGACCTGCAGCACGAACATGGCGAGGTGAACGGCGCGAACGACCACGGCCTTCACGTTTTTGACCTTGTTCTTCATTGTTGGCTTCAGTGCTCGCATCAGTAGTTGCTTCAACTGCGTCATTAGCTACAGAAGTTTGACTATCACTCTTAGTCGCATCCGATTGAGCCACTACCGGCTTAGCGTCTACAGGCTTTTCAGCTACTTGTTGTTCCGCTTGCGGCGCTGGTTTGTTAGCGTCCTGTTTTGACTCAACATTATTTTCAGCTGGCGCCTGCGTTTTTTCTACTTTAGGTGACTTAGGTTTTGCATCAGCTTTTGGCTTCTGCTGTACCTTTGCTTCTTTTGGCGCAGGGGCTGTTTGCGCGTCCTTTTGTTCTGCAGTATTTACGGCAGTGTCATCTTTTTTCACACGAACGCTACGGCGCTTGTCACGACGTTTTCTGCGTTCAGCCACTTCACGCTTCTTCTGCGCTTGGTTTTCTTGCTGTTCGCCATCTTGCTTCTCGTGCTTAGGCTTTTGCTGTTCATCGCGAGGCTGTTGCGCTTTACGCGGCTTACGGCCTTTGTTATTGCGTTTGTCGTCTTGGTCCTGACGCTGATCTTTTCGCTGATCGCCGCGAGCTTTGCGATTATCTTTCTGCTCGCCATCACGGTTTTGATCTTTATCTTGGTCACGGCCTCTAGACTGGCTGCCACGACGGTTGTTTTTATTACGCGGCTTGCGACGACGGTCGTCGTTATTGCGAGTGCGGTTGTTTCTATTTTGGTTACCAGACTGTGCTTTCTTGTCTTTATTGGTTTCTTCTTCGCTTTCGCTACCAAATAAGTCACTAATCCATTTGCCGAAACGTGCGAACAACGAAGGCACATCGTCAGCTTTCTTCGCCGGCTCTTCTTTCGGCGCCACAACAGGTGCAGCCGTTGGCGCAACAAGCCCTTTAAGCGCTGGTTCTTCGCGTTTAACTGGTGCCGTAGTTGTCGTTTCTGTTTCAGCTTCTACTGCAGGCATTAGCTCTACGTTGTAGCTTGAGTCAGACACAACGTCATCCGGACGTCTACGCAACACCTGGTAATGAGGTGTATCCAAGTTTGCATTAGGAATAAGCAGTAAATCTACGCCGTGACGCTTTTCAAGAAGCTGAATTGACTTACGCTTTTCGTTAAGTAGATAGGTCGCAACTGGAACAGGCAACTGTGCTTCAATTTGCCCTGTATTTTCTTTGATGCTTTCTTCTTCCAAAATACGAAGAATAGACAGTGCTAAAGATTCGGTTCCGCGAATAGTGCCGTGACCAGAGCATCGTGGACACACGTGGTGCGCTGATTCACCTAGAGAAGGGCGTAAACGCTGGCGAGACATTTCCAGAAGGCCAAAGCGAGAAATGCGACCAAGTTGTACACGGGCTCTGTCGCTTCTTACCGCGTCTTTCATACGGTTTTCAACTTCACGTTGGTGACGTACTGGTGTCATGTCGATAAAGTCAATAACTACCAAACCACCTAAATCGCGAAGACGCAACTGACGCGCAATTTCGTCTGCCGCTTCTAAGTTAGTATTAAGCGCAGTCTCTTCAATATCACCGCCCTTGGTTGCGCGGGCAGAGTTGATATCAATAGATGTTAGTGCTTCAGTAGGGTCGATAACTATTGAGCCGCCAGAGGGTAAACGCACTTCGCGTTGGAACGCAGACTCAATTTGGCTTTCGATTTGATAGTGGCTGAATAATGGTACTTCACCACGATAAAGCTTTACACGATTTGCAAAGTCAGGGCGCACTAGCTGAATGTGCTGTAGCGCTTGCTCATAAATGCTGGTTTTATCGATAAGGATTTCGCCGATATCGCGACGTAGATAATCACGAATAGCGCGCACAATAACGTTACTTTCTTGGTGAATTAAGAAAGGAGCTTCGCGCTCTTCAGCTACCTCTGAAATCGCTTCCCAGTGTTTAAGCAGAACTTTTAAATCCCACTCTAATTCTTCGAACGACTTACCTACACCGGCAGTACGCACAATTAGACCCATACCTTCAGGAAGGTCTAATTTACTTAGTGATTCTTTAAGCTCAGTACGCTCGTCGCCTTCAATACGACGAGAGATGCCGCCAGCGCGTGGATTATTCGGCATAAGCACCAAATAGCTACCCGCAAGCGATAGGAACGTAGTTAAAGCAGCGCCTTTTTGGCCGCGCTCTTCTTTGTCGATTTGAATAATAACTTCTTGGCCTTCCTTAATCACATCTTTGATGTTTGGACGGCCTTCGAATTTGTAACCTTTAGGAAAATAAGTGCGGGCAATTTCTTTTAGAGGGAGGAAACCGTGACGCTCTGCGCCGTAGTCGACAAAAGCAGCTTCTAAGCTTGGTTCAACGCGGGTAATTTTACCTTTGTAGATGTTCGCTTTTTTCTGCTCGTGCCCTGGGCTTTCAATATCTAAATCGTACAACCGTTGCCCATCAACAAGGGCAACGCGCAACTCTTCTTGCTGAGTTGCATTAATTAACATTCTTTTCATTGTATCTAACTCTGTTTTAGTACAGCCGTTAAGACACAAAATTAAAGTGACATGTGCAAACCCTCACCGCGCAACCTCACGGCTGGACGGGGACCTTGTTGTTGCGTCGCATTATCCCTGGTGGTTGGCCATGTTAGCACCGTTTTTAGCGCTTAATTTTAACTGTTTTCACTTGTGTCTTATTTTCAGACAAAATCGCAAGTGAATTGCAATGGCCACACTGCTTTAAGGATGTCGGGAGCGACTAGCCCTTATTACTGTATTCTTTTTTACGAGCATTTTTATATGCTCGCTAGTCATTTAATTCTGTTAGTTAACGGCAAACTTATTTTATGTTCGCAAGCAATGGCGGTTGCTTTATCACGGCAGTGTAGTCGTTGCCTCTCTAGCTTGGTTGGTCTGAAAAATATTTTTTCATTGCGGATGCTACCAACGCGAACGCCATACTTTTTCGTTTTACAAGTGTGAGTAGCATCGTCGTTCTTTATAGATTGCTATCTCGTTCTCGTTTGTTGTTTTTATAACGCTGAGTTTCACGTTTTTGAAAGGGCGTTTTTTTACCACTTACTATCAAAAACTAAATTGTGAATATTACCGTTCAAAAAACGTCGTTAATTATCGCACCAAAACTGCAAATTTAGCAAGGAAAGCAAGTGAATAAATTGTGTATATCTCAATAAGTAGGCTGTGTACTGAGCGCAGACGAATAGCAAAAATTGGCCTTTGGTTAAAATTGCGACGATAAATGCTTTTTTCAATTATTTATCACTTTCAATTAGCCCAGAGAAATACCAATGAGGTATACTCTGGGCATGAAAGAAGAAGCCCCCAAAAAAGTACGTTTTGTAACGGTTGAAGCCGATTTGGCTGGTCAACGTATCGATAACTTTTTGCGTACGCAGTTAAAAGGCGTGCCTAAAAGTATGATCTATCGCATTTTACGCAAAGGTGAAGTTCGAGTTAACAAAGGTCGTGTTAAGCCTGAATACAAACTACAAGCCGACGATTTAGTCAGAATTCCTCCTGTTCGTGTATCGGAAGGTGCACCGGCACCATCACCTAAACTCGATAAAATTGCAGCGCTTGAGTCGCACATTCTTTTCGAAGACGATCGCATACTTGTTATAAACAAGCCTTCTGGAATGGCAGTTCATGGTGGCAGTGGTTTAAGCTTTGGTTTGATTGAGGGCCTACGAGCCTTGCGCCCCGATGCCAAGTTTATGGAATTAGTACATAGACTTGATCGCGATACCTCTGGCTGTATTTTAATCGCTAAGAAGCGTTCTGCCCTTCGACACATGCACGAGCAACTTCGCACGGGTAAAATGGACAAGCGTTATAATGCACTGGTTGCAGGAGAATGGCCTAAAAGCCGATTTAAAGTAAAAGCACCACTTCGTAAGAATGTACTCCAATCGGGCGAGCGCATGGTAAGTGTAAGTGATGATGGTAAGCCGTCTGAAACGCGCTATCGCATATTAGAAGAGTACGCAGGAGCTACCCTAGTTGAGGCATCGCCTATTACAGGCAGAACTCACCAAATTCGCGTTCACTGCTTACATGCGGGTCATCCCATTGCTTGTGACCCTAAGTACGGAGATGCAGATTTTGATGCATCAATGCGCCAGAAAGGGCTGAATAGACTTTTCCTTCACGCTCGCAGTATTTCACTTATACATCCTGCGACAGAAGAGCGGGTGACTTTTACTGCTCCCTTGGACGACACTCTCTCAAATACACTTAAAGCGCTGTAAAATATGCATTCAAAGAACCAGGCTGTGGAAACACAGCCTTTCACTTCGTTAGATGAAAAACTACCTAAGTACAAACTTGTTATCTTTGATTGGGATGGCACGCTCATGGACTCGGCTGCGAAAATTGTCAGCTGCATGCAGCTTGCGGCAAAACAGTGCGATATGCCAATACCTACCTATGACGAAGTGGGTCACATTATTGGCATAAGTTTAAAGCCCGCCATCAAGCAGCTTTTTAAAATTGAAGAAGATGAATTAGCTGAACGTTTAGTCGCTGCATATAAAGAAGCGTTTGTTACTCGAGATACAACACCTTGCCCATTATTTAACGGCGTGGAACAGTTACTCGCTAATTTGAAAAAAGCAGGATGTACACTGGCCGTGGCGACGGGAAAAGCGCGCCGCGGACTTGACCGAGCTTGGTTACAAACTGAAACGGGCAGGTTTTTCAGTGCGTCGCGTACTGCTGATGATGCAGAATCAAAACCTTCGCCGGATATGTTGTTGCAAATTCTCGATGAACTTGGCTTTGAAATCGAAGATGCTGTGATGATAGGTGATACAACCTATGACATGCAAATGGCTAAAACCATTGGAATGGATAGAATAGGGGTGTCATATGGTGTTCATGCGCAGGTTCATTTAGAAGCATTGTCACCTGTGGCACTTGTACACTCTATAAGTGAACTAGAAGCAGCGCTATTTAAATAGCGCTGTTTTTATTAGAACTGCCTTGATAGCGCTGCTCTAACGGAATTAGCGGCTTACTGTGCTGCCATTGCTAATAAATCGACATTGAAGTGGGCGCCGAGTAGTTCATTTAGCAGCATTATAGGAAGACCTATTAAGCTGTTAGGATCGCGGCTCTCTATTTTGTCAAACAGCAGTACACCTAACCCTTCGCTTTTAAAACTGCCGGCGCAATCTAACGGCTGTTCTTTTTCTACGTAGGCGCGAATGGCAGCTTCGCTGTTATGGCGAAAGAAAACTCGGGTTTCATCTACCTGAGTTATCGTTTTATTGGTACTAGGTTGGTGTAAGCAAAGTGCGGTGTAAAATGCCACTTGTTTACCTTGGCACGCCATCAATTGCTTTACCGCATTTTCAGACGTACCCGGTTTGCCAAGTAGCTGAGGCCCTGTGTCGGTTTGTACCAAAGCCACTTGGTCGCTACCAATAATAATAGCACCGGCTTCTACATTATCTAATTTACCTATATCCGCAGCAACTTTATGCGCCTTCTGCTGCGCAAGACGAAAGCTTAACTCAGTAGGGCTCTCGTTAGCGAAGGGGGTTTCATCAATATCAGGTGAATGGGTGTCTACATAAATACCAATGTTAGCAAGTAACATTTTGCGATATTGGGATGAGGAAGCGAGGATAAGGGAAGCCACTAATACTCCTTACATTAAATCTACAGGCTATAGTGAACAATGTTATAATATCAAGGTGGATTACACACAGTGTTTTATTATAGGTTAAAACGTAATTTTGCTTTGACAGGAAGGGGTTGACCCTATATCATGCGCGCCCTATGCAGAAAGTGAAACTCCCTCATTCGGTTGAACCGACTAAAAGTGCCATGAAACGTTCCGATTACCGGGGCGTGATTGCGTCCAAAGATATGGAACGATTGAGTGAAGCAGTTGTCCGATGCAGTGACTATGTGGACGCAGAAGTGCAGTTCGAAAAAGACGCGCAGGGTCTTACTGTTTTTCACGGTCATTTAGCCACGCAGGTAACACTTATCTGTCAAAGGTGTAATGGTGAACTCGATTATCCCGTGGAAGCGGAATTCTGTTTTACTCCAGTGCAGGGAGAAGAGCAGGAAAGCGATGACATCATTCCCGAGGCTTACGAACCGGTAGAGGTCAACGACCACGGAGAAGTTAATCTGCTTCAAATTTTTGAAGACGAGCTACTGTTATCTTTGCCAATTGTGCCCCTTCATGCAGAGTCGGAGTGTACAGTGAAGCAAGACGATATGTCGTTTGGAAAGATTGAACCGGAACAAGAGCGACAAAACCCTTTCGCGGTTTTGAAAGAACTTAAGCGAGACCAGGAGTAAGTTATGGCAGTACAACAAAATCGTAAAACGCGTTCTAAGCGCGGTATGCGTCGCTCACACGATGCATTGACAGGCGCGACTTTGTCTGTCGATTCAACGTCGGGCGAAACTCACCGTCGTCACCACGTGACCGCTGACGGTTATTATAAAGGCAAGAAAGTAATCGGCGCGTAATACGGCGAGTACATTTTGTCTAAACTAACCATCGCGTTAGATATCATGGGGGGCGATCATGGTCCCCCTGTTATCCTTTCTGCGGCCGTAAAGGCTATCCAACTTCATCCCGATGTGCATTTCACATTGTGCGGTGACGAAAAAATTATCAATTCGAGCTTACAACCCCTTACCAATGTTGAACGCAACCGCGTTACCATAAAACATTGTTCACAAGTGGTTGAAATGGGCGAAGCGCCTACATCAGCGTTACGAAATAAAAAAGACTCTTCTATGCGTCGCGTTATCGAACTCGTTGAGAGCGGTGAAGCAGATGCGTGCGTAAGTGCAGGTAATACCGGTGCACTACTTACCTTGTCTTTCTACTTACTCAAAACCTTGTCAGGCATCGATAGGCCTGCGCTTATAAATATGATGCCGACAACAGGGCACCACAACGTTTTTCTCCTTGATTTAGGCGCTAACGTTAACTGTACGCCTGAGATCCTGTTTCAGTATGGCGTTATGGGCTCCGTGCTTGCGCAAGAGGTTGCGGGTATAGCATCGCCACGGGTCGCTTTATTAAACGTGGGTGAAGAAGATATTAAAGGCAACGCGCAGGTGAAATCTGCCGACCAGCTTTTCAAAGATGCGCCAGGCATAAACTATATTGGTTATGTAGAAGGCGACGACATTTTCACAGACCATGCGGACGTAGTGGTTACAGACGGTTTCACCGGAAATGTAGCGCTCAAATCCAGCGAAGGGCTGGCTAAGCTGGTGATAAATGAAGTAAAACGCCAGTCACAGAAGAACTTTTATACCCGATTATTGGCAAAAATTGCCTTCCCATTACTGAAATCTATCTATAACAGCGTGAACCCCGACCAGTATAACGGTGCGAGTCTGATAGGATTGCGCGGCATTGTTATCAAGAGTCATGGAAATGCACAAAAAGACGCTTTTTATTACGCCATCGTGCAAGCAATGAAAGAAGCAAAAATGCATTTACCTGAGAAGATAAAGACTAAGATAGAAACGGTATTGTTGGAGCAGCTTTGAGCAAATATTCACGCTTTATAGGAACAGGTAGCTATTATCCCAGCGACGTGCGTACAAACGCAGATTTAGAGCAAATGGTGGACACCAGTGATGAATGGATCACTGACCGTACCGGGATAAAAGAGCGACGTATTATTGGAGCAGATGAAACCGCTGCTACCATGGGTGCAGAAGCCAGTAAAAAAGCCATAGAAATGGCGGGCATCGACCCAAAATCTATCGACATGATTGTGTGCGCTACCACAAGTGGTCGCTATGCGCTTCCAAGCACAGCATGTGAAATTCAACGCATTCTTGATTTAGACGGCATTCCGGCATTTGACGTGGCTGCTGCGTGCGCAGGCTATTGTTATGCGTTAAGTGTAGCCGATCAGTATATTAAATCGGGAATGGCCAAACGCATTCTTGTAATCGGAACCGACTGCCTAAGCCGATTGATAGACCCAGAAGACAGAACCATGGTCATTCTGTTTGGTGATGCGGCAGGCGCGACTATTATAGAAGCCAGTGATGAACCAGGTATTTTATCTACACATATTCATGCCGCAGGTTCATATGGAGACTTACTATACGTAGGCAATCCAACCCGCGGTGATGAGCAGTCTGTTCACGAAAACTGGGGTGTGATGCGCGGCAACGAAGTATTCAAAGTTGCGGTCACCAAGCTTTCAGAAGTGGTTGAACAAACCCTTGCTGCGAACGGCATGCAAAAATCTGATCTTGACTGGTTAGTGCCTCACCAAGCAAACTTTAGAATTATTAAAGCGACAGCTAAAAAGCTAAATATGTCTCTTGACCAAGTTGTGCTTACGTTAGAACAGTATGGCAATACCTCTGCTGCTACCGTGCCAACAGCGCTTGATACCGCTATCAGAGACGGCCGCATTCAACGCGGGCAGCATTTATTACTAGAAGCATTCGGAGGCGGATTTGCTTGGGCGTCAGCGCTTGTTCGCTATTAGCCCTACTGAGATTTGCCCTGTTATAGGGCATTCCAATTTCGACGTTTTCTCGTTTCTAGTAAATTAAAAATAATAAGGAATCGACATGACAAAGACAGCCTGTGTATTTCCAGGACAAGGTTCTCAAAGCGTTGGTATGCTTAAGGAACTCGCCGAGACTTCTCCTATTATCGAGGCGACGTTTAAAGAAGCGTCTGACGCACTTGGGTATGATCTGTGGGATTTAGTCCAAAACGATGCAGACGGTAAACTCAATGAAACCCATATTACGCAGCCAGCGTTACTTGCAGCAAGTGTCGCAATATGGCGTGTAATACGCGAGCAGGGGATAGACGTAGATTACTTAGCAGGTCACAGCCTTGGTGAGTATTCAGCGTTAGTATGCGGCGGCGCCATGGCTTTTGCTGACGCTATTAAGCTTGTAGAGGCTCGTGGTAAATATATGCAAGAAGCTGTACCAGCCGGTGCGGGCGCTATGTATGCCATTATTGGATTAGACGATGCTGCCATTGCTGATATTTGCCAGCAAACTGCGATTGCTACAGGCGATGTAGTCGCGCCAGTTAACTTCAACTCTCCAGGACAAGTCGTTATTGCTGGCGAAAAGAACGCTGCTGAACAAGCGGCTAATGCATGTAAAGAAGCGGGCGCTAAGCGCGCACTTCCTCTTGCAGTAAGTGTACCTTCACACTGTGAGCTAATGCGCCCTGCGGCAGACAAATTAGAAGACGCGCTATCGTCATTGAACGTTAATGAGCCTGCAATCAATATTGTGAATAATGTTGATGTCACCATTGAAACCCAAGGTGATGCCATCAAAAACGCGTTAGTAAGACAACTTTATTGCCCCGTTCAATGGACTCGTACTGTCGAATATCTAGCGGCAGCGGGTGTTGAGCGTGTTATTGAAGTAGGTCCTGGTAAAGTACTTACCGGATTGAACAAACGTATTGATAAGAGCCTTACGTCTCTTGCAGTTAATACACCTGATGGTGTTGAAACATTAAAACAATAAGGAAACGCAATGAGTCAATTAGACGGTAAAATTGCGCTTGTTACCGGCGCAAGCCGAGGTATAGGTAAAGCGATTGCCACACAACTTGCACAGCAAGGTGCTACGGTTATCGGTACTGCAACTAGTGAAAACGGTGCGAAAACAATCAGCGACTATCTTTCTGAGTTTGGCGGCAAGGGTTTTGCGCTAAATGTCACCGACAAAGAAAGCGTTGATACAACATTAAAAGCAATTAACGAAGCTTTTGGTAGCATCGATATCTTAGTCAATAATGCAGGTATCACACGTGATAATCTGCTAATGCGCATGAAAGATGACGAGTGGCAGGATATTATCGACACTAACTTAACCTCTATTTTTACAATGTCAAAAGCGGTACTTCGCGGTATGATGAAGAAGCGTTGTGGTCGCATTGTAAATATCGGTTCTGTAGTGGGTAGTGCGGGCAATGCTGGCCAAGCAAACTATGCTGCAGCGAAAGCAGGGGTCATTGGTTTTTCTAAATCGATGGCTCGTGAAGTAGCTTCTCGTGGTATTACAATCAACGTTGTGGCACCTGGTTTTATCGATACCGATATGACAAAAGCACTGACCGATGACCAAAAAGAAGCCATTTTCAAAGACATTCCGGCGAACCGCTTAGGTGCGCCTGATGAAATTGCAGCCACTGTTGCCTTTTTAGTGAGCGATGGTGCAGCCTATATTACAGGCGAAACCATCCACGTAAATGGTGGTATGTATATGGGGTAAATTCGCAAAAATTGCGAATTTTCCCTAGTTTGGGGTGGTATTTACCCGAACTTGGATGTAAAAATAGTATTTTACGAATTTCGAATGTCGCTGGTTTGACCAGAAAATTTGTTTAAACTGGTGCTTGCAAGGATGCACCTTGCAAAATAAACTAGCGGCACTTTTATTATCTAGTGACGTTTAAGGGAAACCTAGAATTATGAGTAACATTGAAGAACGCGTTAAGAAAATCATTGTTGAACAACTTGGCGTGAAAGAAGAAGAAGTAAAAGCAGAAGCTTCATTCGTTGACGATTTAGGCGCTGATTCACTTGACACTGTTGAGCTAGTGATGGCTTTGGAAGAAGAATTCGACACTGAAATTCCTGACGAAGAAGCAGAAAAAATTACTACTGTTCAGTCTGCAATTGACTACATCAACGCTAACAAAGACGCTTAAGTCTTAAGTAGCGACAAAGCGGCTCTTCTTACAGAGCCGTTTTTGTATCTCCTACCTTAGTTCCAAAGCGAGGGCTTTTTGTGACAAAACGTCGCGTAGTGGTTACTGGTCTTGGAATGCTTTCACCATTAGGTCTTAATAGCGAAGACACATGGCGCAAACTGCTCGCGGGCGAAAGCGGCATTGGTGAAATCACCCATTTCGATTGTAGTAACTATTCAACCCGTTTCGCAGGTCAAATTAACGATTTTGATCCGCAGGAATACATTGAAAAGAAAGAAACCAAGAAGATGGACCGCTTTATCCAATTGGGTATTGCAGCAGGCAAACAAGCTTTGGTCGATTCTGGTTTAACTGTTTCACAAGATAATGCGCATCGCGTAGGTGTGGCTATTGGTTCAGGTATTGGTGGTTTAGAGCAAATTGAACAAAACCATTTAAAACTGACAAATAGTGGACCTAAGCGCGTATCGCCGTTCTTTGTACCTTCAACCATAACCAACATGATTTCAGGCTTTTTGTCTATCATGGAAGGGTTAAAAGGACCGAATTTAAACGTTGTGACTGCGTGTACGACAGGCGTTCACAACATAGGTATTGCCGCGAGAACCATTGCTTATGGTGATGCTGACGCCATGTTGGCCGGTGGCGCTGAAGCGTCTATCACGCCGTTAGGGATGGCAGGCTTTGCCGCAGCTCGTGCGTTGTCATCTCGTAATGACGATCCACAGGCAGCAAGCCGCCCATGGGATAAAGACCGTGATGGTTTTGTCATGGGTGAGGGCGCTGGCGTGGTAATGCTAGAAGAATACGAAGCTGCTAAGGCTCGTGGCGCTACTATCTATGCTGAGCTCGTTGGTTTTGGCATGAGCGGTGATGCATACCATATGACTTCACCACCTGAAGATGGTGAAGGTGCTGCCGCGTCTATGCAAAACGCAATAAACGATGCCAAGATGGACGCAAGCGACATCGGCTATGTTAATGCCCATGGTACGTCTACGCCTGCAGGTGACATCGCTGAAGTAGCCGCGGTAAAACGTGTATTTAACGATCACGCTCACAAATTACTTGTTAGCTCTACCAAGTCAATGACAGGTCACTTACTGGGTGCTGCCGGTTCGGTTGAGGCAATTTTCACTATTTTGGCACTACGTGACAAAATGGCACCGCCAACCATTAACTTGGATGAACCAGGTGAAGGCTGCGACTTAGACTTTGTTGCACATAAAGCGAAAGCATTCAGTGAAGACTACGCACTGTGTAATTCCTTCGGGTTTGGCGGTACGAACGGCTCATTGATATTTAAGCGTATCTAATACAGCGTATCTAATATAGCGTAACTAATATAGCGTAAGCATCACTGATTAAGTGAACTTCACGTAAAGTTAAAAGGCAGCTTCGGCTGCCTTTCGTTGTTTATAGCGTTAACTTTCATGGCAAAAATGTAAGCGTGCAGTAAACAGCACATTTAAAGGGTGATGAAATCTCGGTAAGCTGGCTCCAAAGTTAAATACGGAGTGAGCAATGAGAAAATTTCGAAGCCCGGACGAGTGGCGGCAGATCCTAGAAGACCAGCAGCACAGCAGAAGTATAAGATCAGGCAAGCTGTAACACTTCCTCTGCTAAACCAATATAAAACCTGGCTGGATAAATCGGCTTTGCAGGTGCCACCTAAAACCACATTGGGTAAAGCGCTTGGCTACAGCCTGAACCAATGGCACAAACTGGTTCGCTATGTTAATGATGGTAACCTGACCATTGACAACAACCATGCCGAACGAGCCATCAAGCCCTTTGTCATTGGGAGAAAAAATTGGCTGTTCAGCAACGCGAAAAGTGGTGCCAATGCCAGTGCGATACTTTACAGCATCATTGAAACGGCCAAAGCCAATGGCTTAACACCGTTTGATTACATCATGCATTGTCTGAAGCACCTGGCCGCATCGCCAAGCAATGTCGAAGCTCTGTTGCCTTGGAATGTTAAATCGGGCAAGGTGTAGATCAGCAGACGGTTACGAAGAAAACTATATTTATGGAGAATTAGTCAAAACTGCAGGCAATTAAAATCAGTCTTAGGCAAGCAGGTAATATTTAAGGGTTATCTTTTTTCGATAGCCTTTTTTCATGGGCTTTCAGTCGATGGTAGCTTCTGATATCAGTCAGAAGTTTTCACTTAGACCTTTAACTTATCGTAAATGCAATCAGAGTAACTTTGCGCACTTATCCGGAGTAGTGCGCTGTGTGATAGGTCTGCATGTTATTGTAGTAAACACACCCTACAGATACTGGTAGAATCGGTTCCCCGCGTCGCATGGCGAATATTAAAATACGAACCTATGTTTGCGCTAGAAGCCATGGACCAGATAATCGTCAACCTGCATAGTGTCCAAACCTGAGCCATCCCGCTGCTGCATGCGGCATCAATAATAACGCCAACCAGCATCGACCCTACACCTTGCAGCTTGTTGGCTGGGCTGTGTATGAACAAATCGGCAATCTCCAATGAGGCGTTTTTCACGCTCCGGTAAAAGTTGACAATCCGATACTTATGTATAACTTTTAGACTATACGTCTGATGAGGTAGATGTAAAATTAGCTAAATTTCGGGAGTTTTGTTATGAAAAAAATTCTGCTTCTGTGTCTGATTATGTTTTGTTCAAATCTTAATGCAAAAACTGTGGCTTGTGGTCTCAACGAGCAATATAGCCATGTCCAAAAGCTAGCGAGCGAGCTCAATGCCAACATCGGCAAAAATCAATTGAGTTTAGTGCATGTTTTAAACTCTCTTCAGACGGAGACTGAAAAACGGGTGTTTATCGCCAGTTTAACTGCTGACAAGCAAGTGTCACTATGGAAATGGAAGTTACAGAGAGTGCTTAAAGAGGATTCATTATCAGCGTCACAACGTGATTTCATAGATAGACTTACTATACTCGTCCCCGAAATATTCACAGAGAACGAACCTACCCCCGAGTTCTTACAGAAACTGCAACTGCTGGAGTTAGAAGCCGTGGAACTCTTTGGCTTGGAACAAGCCAAAGAGCTGTTCACTGTACGAAGTCAGTTGAATATAGCATCAGCAGACCTTGTGAGTGCAAACTACGACAACAGGCCTCCTTGTGAGTGAAGAACCGACTCAAGCTTTGCATGTATCGGGTGTCGTCTTAAAGGACAAAATTGTTACTGGATGAACCGAGGCTGTGGCTTCATGGACGCTTACTCCTGTAACGGCAAGTGTCCTATCCAGTAGTGGGGTGTTAATGATTGCCTACTACAATTAAACTAAAGATCTGACGTATCTATCCAGTTGTCTTCCAGAAAGGCATCCCAACTATAAGTATCAAAGTCCATTCTGTTCTAACGAGTCGTGAGTCCATACCTGTTCGGGCTCAATTTCTTTGTAAGCGTGCTGTTTACTGCACGCTTACGCACAAATTATAAGCGTCGGGGCCCTTCCAGCATTGGTACATCCAAATCAATTCAGCTAGAAGTTGTCTGACCAACGCAAGTTGGTATACTTCCACCAACCATAACAACGGCGAACAAGAGTAGGCAGTGAGAATTATTCCTAGCACTACGCCTATTTCACCAAGTGACAGGGCGTTTAATTACGGTGACGGTGTGTTCACCACTTTGCTGGTAGACGAACACAAAGTGCAATTATTGCCTTATCATATTTCACGTTTAGAGCACGATGCTGCGGCCATTAAACTTAACATTGACATCCACGAGCTAAGAGCGGCTATAGTTGAGCAAATAAACGCGATCAAGCTCGCTTCAGTGGAGAACGCTTCGCCTAAGTATGTGCTGAAAGTCCATGTCTCTGGTGGACAGGCGGGAAGAGGTTACGCGCGAAGCGAAGACAGCGAAGCACTAGTAAGATTTAGCCAACATTCTTATCCTAGCCATTACGAAAGCCTTAAAGAAGAAGGTGTTGCTGTAATATGTGCGCAAACAAAGTTAGCTATTCAGCCTTTGCTTGCAGGCGTAAAGCATATGAATAGGTTAGAACAAGTTTTAGTTAAGCACGAAGTAGATGAGGCTGGTGTAAACGACGCTATCGTTTGCGACACCCAGGATAGTATTATAGAGGCTAGTGCAGGTAATCTGTTTTTTTATCTTGATGACGAATGGTATACCCCCTCTCTAAAGGGTAGTGGGGTAAATGGTGTTGTAAGGCAGTGTCTTATTGATTCGCTGTTAAACGATAACTGTGTACTTCACGTTGGGAATTACGACCTTTCTTTTTTACGAAAAGCCAGCGCAGTGGTAATTACCAATGCGTTGATGGGAGTAATGCCGGTGAAACAAGTAAGAATGACTGACTTTTCTGTGGTTAATTTTGATGTTAAAAGCGATGCAGTTGCTTGCCTAAAGGCACGTCTTACTGCTGCGGTGAAAAACGGGCAATGAAAAGCTGGCAGTAAAAAGTGCACAGTAAAAAAGCGAGTAATAATAAAAAGTAAGGGCGGCTAGCGAAACAAGCTAGCGCTCAAATTGACATTATAGATGCATACAAAAGAGCGCATGCATTCTTAAGTGATTTGAAGAATTAGTCGTAGAACGAAGTAGAATGGAAAATAAAACAATGTACAAAAGGGAAGCCCAAGTATGAAGCGGGCTGTTATTACTTTACTGTCCCTTATTATGGTTGCAGTGATTGGTGCTGCATGTGGCGTTATGTACGTGTCTGGAAAGGTCACTTCTGAATTAACGCTAGAAAATGAAACTTTATTTACCATAGAAAGCGGTAGTAATGCTTATCGCACGGTGAAGTTCTTGCGCGCAGCAGAAATAACTGATGTGCCACCGTTTGTGGCAAAAGTGTGGCTTAAATTTTTTGCAGGCAGCACGTCGGTTAAATCGGGTACATACATGTTACGCCCTGGTCAGTCATTAGTGGATGTATTTACCCTTTTTACTCAAGGTGACGAGCATTTCTTTGCAGTAAGCTTAGTTGAAGGGCTAACCCTCTCTCAATGGATTGAAACTCTTAAGCAAAATCCCAATCTTGTTTTCGATTTAGACGACGATAAATTAAGGCAGTTAACTCAAGGTAACGGTGTTGATTGGTGCTGCGAACAGGTATCTCAGACCGAAGGGGTGTACTTGGCTGATACTTACTTTTTTACTAAAGGTACAACAGCTAGTGAATTATTGAAGCGAGCTCACCATGCGCTTATTGAGTTTGTCTCTCTTGAGTGGGAAAAACGGGAAGCGGATCTTCCATTAACCACACCCTATGAAGCACTTATCTTGGCGAGTATAATCGAAAAAGAAACGGCAGTACCTGAAGAACGTGACATGATTTCCGGGGTTTTTGTTAATAGACTCAACAAAAACATGCGTCTTCAAACCGACCCGACCGTGATTTATGGTATTGGCCCCACATTCGACGGAAATATTACGCGTAAACACCTTCGAACGGCTACGCCTTACAACACTTACGTTATTAAGGGGTTACCGCCAACGCCAATAGCCATGGCTGGCAAGGCGGCGATACATGCGGCGTTACACCCGCTATCCACTGATGCTTTATATTTTGTAGCGAAAGGTGACGGAAGCCATCAATTCTCTACCACGCTCGCTGAACACAATGCAGCTGTGCGAAAATACCAGTTAAAACGATAACCCTGCTGTTACAGCTACATAGTGCGTAGCAGTTATCTAGCCAGTAGGTTATAGCTAAATGAAAACAGAGTTTAAAAAGTAATGCGCGGAAAGTTTATTGTAGTTGAAGGCCTCGAAGGGGCAGGAAAAAGCTCTGTAATAGGGCTAATTGTTCAAGCATTAAAAGATGCTGGAAAGCGCGTTGAGCAGACTCGTGAGCCAGGTGGTACACCCATGGCGGAAGCCATACGAGAATGTGTAAAGCACGACTGGGATGAAGTCGTTAGTGAAGAAACTGAGCTGCTTCTTATGTACGCCGCTCGCGTGCAACTGCTTACTAATAAAATATTTCCATCACTCGACTCAGGAGCATGGGTAGTAGGCGATAGACACGATTTATCCTCACAAGCCTATCAAGGTGGGGGGCGAGGTGTAAGTGAAACAACCATGTCAGCCATTAGCGATATCGCACTAAAAGGGTTTAAGCCAGATTTAACCCTATACCTAGACGTTGAGCCAGCGGTAGGACTAGAGCGGGCTCGCGGACGTGGCGAACTTGACCGCATTGAGCAAGCTGGGCTCGCCTTTTTCGAGCGTACCCGTGCTAAATACTTGGCGTTAGCCGAGCAAGATGAATCGATAGTAGTAATTAGCGCAATGCAGCCTATGGAAAAGGTTCACCAAGATGTTATTGCCACTATCACCGATTATGTGACCAGCAATGAATACACTGGTACTGTAAGTGAAAGTAGCCACTCAGTGCAAAACGATAGTCAGCAGGAGAGAGGGTAATGCAAATGCTGCCCTGGTTTGTTGCAACGTTTTCGACCTTGCTTAACCGATATATGGCTAAAAAACTGCACCATGGTCTACTGCTGACAGGGCCAAAGGGCATCGGTAAAAATCAACTCGCAGTGGGCTTAAGCAACGCGTTATTGTGCAAGCAACCTAGCACCGATGGACCGTGCGAACAATGTCAAAGCTGTCACCTAAGGCAAGCGGGGAATCACCCAGACTTTCATGTTTTAGAAAGTGAAAAGCAGCTTGGCGTTGATAAAATTCGCGAAGGCATTGCCAAGCTCTCTGGTACTGCGCAAATGGGGGGAAACAAAGTGTTGCTGATCCCCCGAGCCGACACCATGACAGAGGCGGCGGCTAATGCGCTATTGAAAACCTTAGAAGAGCCCACAGATAATACTTTCTTACTGCTGATTACTGACAGTATCAACAAGATCATGCCAACCATATTAAGCCGGTGTGAACGACAGATACTTGCGCTTCCGTCTGTACCAGAAAGTTTGAACTACCTTAAGGCTAAAGGCGTAGAAGATGCTAGCGAAGCATTACTGGCGGCCTATGGTTATGCACCACTTCGCGCGGAAGAAGCGCTCTCTGGTGACGAAGATATTAGTTATCGCAATTTCAGTGATGGTATGCAGGCGCTTTTAGCAGGTGATGCCAACACGCAGGTGCAAGCACTTGCAAATAAGTGGCAGAGCAATGCGCAGCAAATCGCATTGTGGTGCCAACAAATGGCCCATGACGAATACATAAAACGTCAACAGGCCGTCGACTTTGAACGCTATGTAGCGTGTGTAGAGGCAGTAAAAACGCTTGAACATGCTGGGGTGAATAAATCGATGGTACTCTTTGGGCTGTTAAAACAGTTTCAACGTTAACAGACAAAAAAGGTTTGAGTTCCTTTTGTCTGAAAGCAATTTATTAATACAGGTGTAGTTTGTTCGTAGATTCTCATTGTCACTTAGACCGACTGAAGCAAGGGCCAGAAGAGCTGGCTGAAACGTTAAATTTTGCTAGAACACGAGGTGTAGAGCACTTTCTTTGCGTGTGCGTATCGGTCGGCGATTACGACAGCATGTTAGACGCAGTTAGCCAGTTTGATGACGTTTCAGTATCTTGTGGTGTGCACCCGCTGCATCAAGACGAAGCGTGTAGTTATGAGGAACTTCTAGAAAAGGCGCAGCGTGAAGAAGTCGTCGCGATAGGAGAAACAGGGCTGGACTATTTTTACAGCCCGGAAAGCAAAGATATTCAGCTTACCTCTTTTGTAGATCACATTAAAGTTGCTAACGAAACCAGAAAGCCACTTATTATTCACACGCGGGATGCGAGAGAAGACACCATTAACTTGCTCCGTGAACACAAAGCTGCGCATACCAAAGGCGTTTTACATTGTTTTACTGAGTCATTAGAGATGGCACAGGCCGCTATAGAAATGGACTTTTACATCTCTATTTCTGGGATTGTGACTTTCAACTCTGCTGATGAACTACGCAACGTGGTGAAAGCTATACCTTTAGAGCGGTTGTTAATTGAGACTGACTCTCCATGGTTAGCGCCTGTACCTCATCGCGGTAAGCAAAACCAACCAGGCTATGTAGTAGAAGTCGCTGAGTTTATCGCAGAACTCAAAGGTGTATCGGTAAAAGAGCTTGCCGATATCACTACGCGCAACTTTTACACATTGTTTTCTTTAGCTGATAAGAAAGCAGCGTAACAAAAAAGCAGTTGGCTTACATGAGGAGGTGGGTATGCCCCAATGGCGACAGGGATTGACAAAAAGTCTACACCAAACCCGCAGTATGCCCGAAAGTCGATATTTTCAGTTAGCCACGGTCGATGGCAGCGGTACTCCGTTTTGCCGAACTGTAGTATTTAGAGGGATGACCGACGAAAATCAGCTAGTTGTTATCTCTGATACACGAACAGAAAAGTACAGCCAGCTCGAGCAAAACGCTCAAGCACAAGTATGTTGGTATTTTTCTAAAAGCAGAGAGCAATACCGTTTCTCTTGCCTCGCTACATTAATCACTGCGAGTCAGGATGTCGACTTAGTTAAACAGCACTGGAATAAGTTGTCGGACGCGGGGAAAAAGCAGTTTCTATGGGGCGAGCCGGGTACGCCTCGTAATGATGGCACAGCGCTTCAAATAGAAGGCGATTTCGATGTAGTGCCACCTCATTTCTGTGTGATATTACTGGCTATTGAAAGCGTAGATTACCTAAATTTAAGAGGCAACCCTCAAAGCCGAGAATGGCATCAAAAAGATGCCAATGGTAACTGGGTGAGCCAGTCTTTAATCCCCTAAGATGCTTTTGCACAAAGGTGCTTTTGCATAATAGTACCCCTCCCGCTGTAGTGATCACACTAAACAGAGGAGGGGGAATTTAAGTGCTATAAAACTTGCGAGATAGGCGTGTCGCCTTTAAACAGGTAAGTAATCGTATTTTCACTCCCTTCTTTTGCAACACTCTCAACAATAGCTGTTGCCACATCCTCTCTAGGGATTACCGCATCATCTTTATTGCTTGGCATGTCAGTGCGCACTAAATGAGTACCTGGTTCATTCTGTAAAGTACCCGGGCGTAAAATAATATGATGCAAACCACTGTTAATTAAGTGCTCGTCGGCCATATGCTTGGCAACTAAGTAAGGCTTAATTGCTGAATCTACACTATCAGGGTCACCTGCGCCGATGGAACTTACCATAATAAATTTAGATGTACCTGCCGCTTTAGCATAATTTACCGCGTTCCGTGCGGCCCATAGATCAATCATAAGGGTTTTGTCAGCGCCTGTATTGCCCCCTGAGCCAGCGGTGAATACCGCCACATCAATTCCTTCAAAGTGCGAAGAAAAATCCTTCTCGAGATCTTGCTCTACCACACTAAGATTATCATTTTGTATGTCAGATAGTTTGTCAGGGCTTCTCACCGGTGCTAAAACCTTATGTCCCGCATCTAAAAGTTTGACGGTAGCTTGTTTGCCAATTTGTCCTGAAGCGCCAATCACTAATATATTAGCCATAATGCTATACTCCTTGTAATTGAAAAATATTTATCGATACAAGGTTGCATAGTAAGCAATCGCAATATGCGATCATTAACTGCGATGGAATGCCATGCTAAAGAGATTGGCTGCATAAATTGGTAAGTGAGGGCAATTACCTTTATGAGTCAGATGTAAGGTGTTGAGCCGACGCAAAGCTACCGTTATTTAACAACGGCGTTTCGACCAGACTCTTTACCTACGTAGAGTTTTTTATCTACAGCGTGAATACAGGCATCTACACTGTCATAGTCTTTTATATCTGCGACACCGCATGTGATGGTAACACTGACCGAATGCGGCGGTGCCTCGACAACTTGTTCCGCTACACTTTTACGTAACTTTTCAGCGACCCAATACGCCTCTTGTATATTTAGTGAAGGCAACAATATCAAAAATTCTTCTCCACCCCAGCGAGCAATAACATCACTTTCCCGTAGGTTATTCTCAAGGGTGTT
This sequence comes from Alteromonas sp. PRIM-21, assembly GCF_027563165.1. Taxonomy (NCBI): domain Bacteria; kingdom Pseudomonadati; phylum Pseudomonadota; class Gammaproteobacteria; order Alteromonadales; family Alteromonadaceae; genus Alteromonas; species Alteromonas sp. PRIM-21. The sequence goes on from NZ_JADOEK010000001.1 coordinate 825,669, forward strand.
AGCTATTTTAACCAAAACGGCATCGCCCACGTGGTGACCATACGCGTCGTTAATTTTCTTAAAAAAGTCGATATCAACGATTAGTAATGAAAAAGCTCGGTTGTGCCGTTTAAATTCGTGCCATTGTGCTTTGGCTCGTTCGGTAAAATAGCGTCTGTTTTTAAGCCCAGTTAACGAGTCTTGAGAAGATAAAAGCGTCAATTTCTCAACCATGGCTTCAAGATCTCGCGTTTTTTCTTCTACTTTCAGTGAGAGCTCTGCTGAACGTGCTTTTAGTGCCGAAATTCTCAGCCAAACTACCGAAGTAATGAACAATAAGATAGAGAGTAACAGTACACCACGCCAAACAGGCTTATCCCACCATGGCGGTATGACAATAATTTCGAGTTGGGCCTCATCGCTGCTCCAGACGTTTTCTTGGTTTATCGCTTTTACTGTAAAACGGTAGTGGCCGGGCTCTAAATTCGTATAGGTCGCCACTCGTGCTTTATAATCGGTAAATCGCCAGCTATTTTCGAAATCTACCAGCTTGTAAGCGTAGCGCAGTTCATTGGCATTCATGTAATCAGTTGCTGCAAACTCAATGGAAAGGGCAATATTATTATGGGTAAGTTCTATCTTTTCCCCTAAATTGAGGCGCTGTTGAACGCTAGTGCCATTGTTCTGATCTCGATTTACTGTTTCTACTTTAGTAAGGTGTACGTCAGGAGACCATTTAACGTTGGTAACGTCAGAGGGGTTAAACTGAGTGAGCCCTTCAGCGCCGCCAAAAAGAATAGTGTTATTTTCCGTAGTGGCTACAGAGCCAATGTAGTACCCAGTAGAGAGGGCACCATTCTCTGCGCCATAGTAATAAAGTGTATCGAGATCGGGCGCTAAATAAGAAATGCCTACTATTGTGGAAATCCACAAGCCATATTCATCATCTTCGACAATGGCTCCAATTGAAACCTTACTCAGTCTACTCTCTGGCTTTATTTGGTTAACGTTGATAGAAGATAAATCATCGTTATTTTTTGTGACAAAAAATAAGCCGTCTGCTTGTGTTCCTACCCAGTAGCCACCGCGTTTCGAACGAGAAATCCACGTCACCACTGTGCTGTCTGTCATTTTGTCTGTGTAGTCACTAATGCTCGTTAACTCACCAGTAAGTTTATTAGCAAAGTGTAAGCCTGTTACCGTGCTCAGCCATGCACTTTCGTTATTTTCAAAAAGGATGCGAGTAGTGAGGGAGAGGGGCCACTGCTTGATAACACGCCCCTCAGACGGGCGATAGACAAATACACCATCACTATAACCACCGAACCAGATATCACCCTGAGCATCCATGTTTACGCTGTAGCCAGATTTACCCTGTAACGCCACAATATTAAGCTGTTTTGTTTCATTATTTAATTTTGCCAGCCCACTGCGTGTGGAAACCCAGAGCGTATCGCTATGTTTATCGTAATAAACACTGGTTAGTTTATCGCTTGCACTATCGTCGGTTGTTCGAGCGCTATCTGAGGTAAATGGCCCCTGGTAAGCTTTATTGACGGTATCGTAAATCCATAGCCCTTTTTCGTTGGTTAGCCATACTTTATTACCCTTGTATTCGGTCATCGAGCCTACAATACGGCCATTTCCCACTTCGGTAGTATAAAAGTTGCTTAGCTCAGGGTTGCTTATTGCAAAACCATCGTCTTTGGTTCCGACGACCACAAGACCCGAATGTGTTTGGTATAGACTTGAAACGCGCTCGTCTCCTGAATCTTTGTCACTGATAGGAAAGCGTAACACCGTGTACGGGCTATGCGCCGTTAAAAGGTTTAAACCTCTTTCGGTTGCTACCCAAACGTTACCATTGCGTTGAAGTAAAATATCCGTAACCGAGTTATCCGACAGTCCCTGTGCTTCACTGGTACACTGTTTGGTAATAGCCCCAGGTTCTGCATTTGGATTAAACAAGCAAATACCATAAGTAGAAGTCCCTAACCAAAATCTTGAACGCTCGGCAGCGACAAGGCGAGTGAAGTTCACACCCTTGTAAGCAACTAATTCTAGCGAGCTTTTAAAAGGGTCGAGCTTATAGAGACCTGAAGTAGAGGTCACATAAAGCGTATTGCCAATGAGCTCTACATCGGTAAGTGTACTCGTGGTATCAGGAAGATAGCTGACTAACTCTATGGTGTCGGTTTTCTCGTGGTATCGATACAAATTTCTTTCAGATATTATCCACAGCATGCCGTCATGGGTGGTTTTCAGCCTATTGATAATCTGTTTGTCGAATGACGATGAAACGGGAAGGGCGTAATGAATAAACTTTTCAGTGTCGACATTTAAGCGACTCAGGCCACTAAACGTACCAACCCAAATAAACTGACCGTCTAAGCTTGCTTCTAATTGTAGAACACTAAGTGTTTGAAGACCTGAAGATTCATCCTTGCCCCACATTCCAAAATTTCTAAAGGTATAGCCATCAAATTTATCTATACCTGACTGGGATGCTAACCACAAAAAGCCGTATTTATCTTCTGCGACGTCAGAAACGGTAACGTGAGTGATGCCGCTTTCCATGTCGAATGTATTAAAAGCGGGGGCACCAATTTGAGCGTGTGCAGAAAGGTTCCAGCTAACCAAAAAAGCGAGGATAAAGAAGTGGCATGCTGAAGGGCGGCGCATATCATTGCAACATTAAGGATTGTTCATAGGTGTAAGTTACGCTAATGCCGAGGACTTTCAATAGAACAAAAGTTTAAGTTGTACAAAAAAGCCCCATTTTAAAGGGGCTTAATTATTTAGAAATGTTAGCAATAGTGCTGCGATTTAATCTTTATAGAGCATTACCAACCGCACTGGCGTGTTGCGTTTTGCTCGTCCAGCCAGTTTTTGAGTGGTGCAAAGTAATCGGCAATGGTACTGGCATCCATTTGGGGTGAGCCTGTTAGTGTCTCTAGGGCATTCTGCCAAGGTTGGCTCATTCCCATTTCTAACATCTCGTTAAGCGCTTTACCTGCTTCTTCACTGCCGTAAATAGAGCAGCGGTTCAACGGCCCTTCATCACCGGCAATATCACACAGTGCTTTGTGGAATTGGAACTGAAGAATATGCGCAAGGAAGTAGCGCGTATAAGGTACATTAGCTGGAACATGATATTTTGCTCCAGGGTCAAAGGCATCAGCACTGCGTTCAACAGGCGCCATTACACCCTGATACTTTTCTCTTAATTCCCACCAAAGCTGATTATATTGTTCAGGTGTAACCTCACCAGACATGACCTTCCAACGCCACTGATCAACCATCAAACCAAAAGGAATAAAGGCAATTTTATCAAGCGCTACCTGCATCAGCATACCGATATCATTTGATTCGTCAGGGATTTCATCTATCAAATCAATTTGCTTGAGGTACTTAGGCGTAATTGACAGGGCTATTGTATCGCCAATGGCTTCATGAAAACCGTCGTTTGCTGAGCCACGGTAAAGCAGAGGCTGATCTTTATAGGCACGTTGATAATAGTTATGGCCCAATTCATGGTGAATGACGTTAAATTCTTCACCAGTCTTTTGAATACACATTTTTATGCGAAGATCGTCTTTGTCATCCAAATCCCATGCGGAAGCGTGACACTGAACGTCACGACCTTCAGGCTTTTGAAACATTGAACGTTCCCAAAAAGTCTCTGGCAGTTCTTCAAAGCCAAGTGAAGAAAAGAATGACTCAGCCTGCTTAACCATGGCTACTTCGTCATACCCCTGTGCGGCGAGTGCACTCGTTACGTCAGGAACCTTCATTTCTTGTTGAGGCTTAACGATGTCGTAGATGTTTCCCCATGACTGCGCCCACATGTTACCCAAAAGATGAGCCGGAATAGGCTGGTCTTGCGGTACTACATCTTCACCGTAATGCTCACCAAGTTTAGCACGGACATGGCAATGAAGAGACTCGTAGAAAGGCTCAACCTGTGTCCACAAACGGTCCAATTCTTTTGGGAAGTCGTCTGCTGGCATGTCATATTTACCACGCCATAGTGCACTCACGTTTTCAAACCCAAGTTCCGCCGCACCTTCGTTAGCAAGAGAAACTTGTTCAGCATAAAGCGGTGCCATGGGTTTAGAAACTTCGCGCCAACCCGTCCAATACTCTAGCAGTTTATCAGCGTCGCGCAGCGTGGCCATTTCTGCACTCATTTCAACTAAGCTCTTACAGTTACCTTCATCGCTGCAGTATTCACCCGACCCATACATGGCGCTAAGTTCTGACCCTATTTTGGCTAAACGCTCTGCCTTTTGAGTATCTGCTGGTGGAGGCATAGTTAAACTGTTTTTGAGCAAATCAAGTTGCCTGCGGGTATTGGCATCAACGTCTACGTCATTAAATTTAGCCGCTTCTTTTGCTAACTTTGCCACTTTTGTTGATAGCACTTCACTAAAATAGGCGCTAACCGCAGCGGTATCAAAATTGATATTGGTAGCATAGCTCCACTGTGCATGAGCAGCCGGCACCTGCATTTTCGCAATATCATCCTGCGCTTGCTGTAAGAATTGTTTCGCGTCTTGGGCGGTAAGTTCGGGTTTAGTTTCTGTCTGAGTAGTACTCTCGCCACATCCCATAAGCGATACGCTTACCAATGCAGCTACCAGAGTACGTTTATGATTTAGCATACTTTGTCCTTTAATTATTTTGATTTTAAAGTGAATCGACGTTCACATAGACATGGGGTAGCATTGTGTATCGCTATGCAGTTTTTGTAAAACAAATTTGATGTTTGGTATGCGCAGTATCTTTTCAGCATAATAGAAAGAAAAGGTGCAGAAAGAATGGTGCTTGAATCTGGCCAACTCAACGAGAACTGGCCCTTGCTTGATGATTTTGAAGGTGAGCAATACGAAAGAGTAATTGTTCCAGTTAAGCTAGACTGCGGCGAAACAATAGACGCTTATATTTATCAAATAAAACCAACTTACTAATAAGGAAAAATTTATGTCAACGGAAGAACCGGTTTATTGGGGGCTTAATGCCCGTAGCTATTGCACACTTATACACGTGTCTCAATTATCTAGCTTTGTCATACCTGGCTTAGGCATTGTTTTGCCAATTGTGCTTTGGATAGCGCATAAAGATCAAAATGAAGATATTAATCAGCACGGTCGAGTAACAGCTAATTGGTTGCTGAGCCTGCTCGTTTATTCGGTTATTTGTTTTATTCTTACTTTTATCATTATCGGCGCCCTAGGGTTTGTCGTACTTGGTTTGATGAACATCATTTTCGCGATAATAGCAGCGGTAAAAGCTAATAAAGGCGAGCTGTGGGTATATCCACTAAGCTTTCAGTTTATAAAACGCTAGCAAAAACGGTGAGTTGTCTGTAATTTAAACAATTTATAGACTGAACATTTAACTATTCATCAAGGAAGAGAAGCACAATGCAAAATCAAACAGACAATAAAATTTTTGGCGCTGGTACTGTTTATTGGTCTGCGGTACTGAGCTGTACCTTATTTATCTTTGGTGGGTTTGCGATTGTGTTCTCTCTGCTGTCGCTATTTTTGGCTCGCAACGCTAAGAAAAGCCTATCCCTTCCTTACGAGCAATATGCAAACTCATCGACGCTTACTAAAGGGAAAATTATTGCTTACATAGGTTTAGTATTAAACGTTGCTATTTTAGGTGTCACAATTTGGACTCTGACTACCATTGGCTGGGACGCATGGTCTGATGAATTTGTTCGCAGGTGGAATGAAGGGCTCGAGAAGCATAGCCGTTAACGACTGGTTATTGAAGTTTATTGCTTGCCGTTGAAGCTACCGCTAGGTAAAGCGTCGTGGACTAGATATTGACCTTTCTTTTTGGCGGGAGTTGGCGACGGCAAAATATCACTACGTTTAAACGTGTTTAGCGCTAGCGATTTGCTTTGGCGAATTTTCTTATAACTCTGAGAAGCGTTCGTTACTTTAAGGGCTGATATTGAAGGCGTCGTTTCTTGTGCGATGCTTAAATTTGAAGCGCTTATTACGGCAAGTAACCCCAAAGTAGAAGAAATGTTTTTAGTTAGGTTTTTCATCACATTTTCTCTTTCACACTAAGAAAAGATCTCGGAGGCGGTTGCACTCGCCTCCTTAATCGACTTTGTTTGTTCCCCTTCATTACATCTAAAGTAGAGAAAAACCTAAAGGCATTGTGTTATACAAAGGTATAGTTTCTTATACTTAGGGCTAAGACATTGACTAGCTATTTTGTTATCACCATGCGGTTACACCGCCGTCTACGGCTATTGTTTGCCCATTCATATAGCTATTGCCTGGTGACAACATTAGCATCATGGTGTTTACGATTTCTTGCGGCTCGCCCAAACGTTTCATTGGGCTGCCCATGCCAAGCTGTTCCCTTGCCTCTGGGGTATTGTAACCATCCACGTTTAAAATATTAGTTGGGCTATAAAAGGGGCATATGGCATTAACGCGAACATTTTTACGGCCATATTCCACAGCTGCTGTACGGGTTATTCCCGACACTGCGTGTTTTGCCGCAGCGTAGGCACCGCCTTTAGGCGCGCCGCCTAACCCCGCTAGTGAGCTAACATTGAGAACGTGGCCCTGCTTTTGTGCGAGCATTACCGGAATTTGATATTTCATTCCAAACATCACCCCCTTCACGTTTACAGCAAACTGTGAATCTATAATCTCTTCAGTCATCTGGTGCACAGGCGCTGGATTGTGGGCGATGCCAGCATTATTTACGGCGATATCTAGTCTACCGAAGGTTTCCATAGCTTTTTCAACTAATGCTTTATTGAGTGATTCACTTGCTATGTTGCCTGCTAGCACCACCACATCTGTGAGCGCTTTTACATCGTTCTGTGTTTCTTCAAGGGCGGTTTGGTTAATATCAGAAAGCACTAGCTTCGCGCCTCTGTTAGCAAGTCCTAAAGACAATAAACGGCCAAAACCGCTGCCCGCACCTGTAATCAATACAACTTGCCCGGTAAAGTCGAGAAGAGCGTCCATGGTAAACTCCTAGTGTCTAATATTTATGGAAGTTAAGTCTGTTGATAGTTTGTCGTTGAAACTATTTAAGCTGTGTTTGTTTAATAAACTGAATAAGTAGATTAGCTAGCTCTTCGCCTTTATCTTCTTGAATAAAGTGCCCGGCGTTTTTCACTGTGGTATGGGGCATGCCTTTGCAGCCCGGCACCAGCTTTTGAAATATCTTATCGCCACCTTTAGTAACGGGGTCACTATCACCAAAAGCGGTAACAAAAGGTTTCTCGTAGTGCTTGAGTTTTTCCCAAGCATCTCTGTTCGCCTGCGCCTCTGCATTGTCTGAGCTTGTAGGAACTAGTAGGGGGAACATGCGCGCTCCAGCCTTATAACTCTCATCAGGGAAAGGGGCATCGTAGGCAGCAAGTGTCGCTGGGTTTAATTCGGTTGTCGTTGCATTTTGTATAATACTTGAGGTTGGGAAAACCGGTACGTCTTGCGAAAACCGGCGCCATTTGATGAAGGCCTCGCTCGGTGAGTGGTCACCGGTCGGGAGTCCGGTGTTAGACACCATTACGCCGGAAAAGCGTTCCGGCATATCTGCAACGAGTCGCAGCCCTAACAACCCCCCCCAATCTTGGCAAAATAAGGTCACCGGGCCTTTGGTGACCTGTGTAAACCAGTCTTTTGTCCATATTACGTGGCGTGCGTAGGAATAGTCTTCTTTTCTTACGGGCTTGTCAGAACGTCCAAAACCAATTAAATCCGGTGCTATCACATTAAACCCTGCGTCAGCTAGCAGTGGCATCATTTTACGATAAAGATAGGCCCATGTAGGTTCGCCATGCATTAACAGAATTGTATGTCCATCTTGAGGGCCGCACTGATAGTACGCCATCGAAATCACACTACTGATAGTATCAGTAACTTCTGCAAACTTAGGGGGGTAAGGAAAATCCTTAATATTGTCAAAAGCACTTTCTGGCGTTTTTCGAACCTGCATAGATAAACATCCTTTGTAAATATAGTGTAATTATCGCTCTATCTTTGTTAACAAAAGCATTGAGAAGCGAAGCTGTCAATTAAAGCTTAAGTAAGCTGTGTCAGGGGCTTCACGGAAAGGTGAGCTTATAAAAGGGGTAGCGGTCATTATTAAAAATTATGATAAATGTCTATAACACCAATAAACTTGGATGATTAACAACACTGCAATAACATCCAGTTAACGTGATAAACAGGACATGGTTATGACTGAGATGGAAAATAAAGCCGTAGAATATGCAGTACAACAAGGCGTTGCTACACTGACAATGCAGAGCGCGCCTGTGAATGCGCTATCCCGTGCTATTAGAGTAGGACTAATCGAAGGTATAGATAGCGCACTTAATGACGACAGTGTCAGTGCAATTGTTATTACTTCTTCACTCCCTATTTTTTCGGGTGGCGCTGATATCAGTGAATTCTCTGGCGGCGATCTATCTCCCATGTTGCCTGAAGTGTTAGACAAAATAGAGAATGCGTCTAAACCGGTAATTGCAGTGCTTCCAGGGCCAGCGTTTGGTGGTGGTCTAGAGGTGGCACTGGCGTGTCACCACCGTATTACTTTTGCCGACAACAAGGTCGGTCTGCCAGAAGTTAACCTTGGCATTCTTCCCGGTGCCGGTGGTACACAGCGTTTGCCACGCCTAGCTGACGCGCAAACCTCACTGCAAATGATTGTTACCGGTAAACCAACGACTGTCGTTAAATTACCCGGTGTATTCGACAAAATTTCTGATAAGCCTGAGCATTTACTAGAAGATGCCAAAGCGTATTTACAGGGTTTAACACCTGATAAAGCGATAAAGCGTACCAGTGACATTACGCTGACTATGTCAGATGAGACACAGGCGGTGTTCGATGCAGTTACCGCACAAACTAAGAAAGCGGCTCGCGGCTTCTTCGCGCCATTAAAATGTATTGAAGCGGTACGCGGCGCATACACCCTAGCGTTTGAAGACGGCCTTAAAAATGAAGGCAAGCTGTTCATGGAATGCATGAACACGCCACAGGCGCGTGCCCAACAGCATTTCTTCTTCGCTGAGCGCGCAGCTGGTCACGTAAGTGATTTTGATAAAAACACCCCAGAGCGCAGCATTGAAAAAGTCGCCATTATCGGTGCTGGCACTATGGGCGGTGGCATTGCTATGAACTTTGCCAATGCGGGTATTCCAGTCACTATGCTAGAGCTTAAAGAAGAAGCACTAGAGAAAGGTTTGGCCCTTATCCGTAAGAATTACGAAAATTCAGCCAAAAAAGGTAAGTTGACCCAAGAACAAGTAGAAAGTCGAATGGCGCTTCTTTCTGGTACAACGACTTACGACGATCTAGCCGATGTTGACTTGGTAATCGAAGCCGTTTTTGAAAAGATGGAAGTAAAGAAAACGGTATTCTCAACCCTTGATAAAGTATGCAAGCCAGGCGCTATACTCGCCTCTAACACATCTACTCTAGATATTGACGAAATCGCGACAGCCACCTCTCGCCCTGAAGATGTCATTGGGCTTCACTTCTTCTCGCCTGCCAATGTAATGAAGCTACTCGAAGTGGTTAAAGCTGAGAAGACGTCTGCTGAAGTTATTAAAACTTGTATGAAGATGGCTAAGAAAATCAGGAAGGTCGCTGTTTTAGTAGGAGTATGCTTCGGGTTTGTAGGCAATCGTATGATTGAACCATACGGCCGGGAAGCGAACCGATTATTACTTGAAGGGGCAACGCCTGAGCAAGTCGACCGCGTGCTTACCGAGTTTGGCATGCCAATGGGCCCGTTCACCATGGGAGATATGGCAGGCTTAGATATTGGTTATTATGTGCGCCAGTCTCGCCAAGAACACATTTCTCACGACCCTGCGTATGGCGCTGTAGCAGATCGCCTCGTTGAAATGGGGCGCAACGGTCTAAAAACCGGTCGTGGTGCCTACAACTATGAGGCCGGCAGTCGAGTACCAATCCCAGACCCTGAAGTATTGGACATTGCTAAGCAGGAAGCTGAACGTTTAGGCGTGGTCCAGCGCTCAGATATTAGCGATGAAGAAATCCTAGTTCGCGTTATGTATTCATTAATAAACGAAGGTGCTGCCATCTTGGAAGAGGGTATAGCGGCTAAATCTAGTGATATTGACGTGATCTATGTTTACGGCTATGGCTTCCCTGTGTATCGCGGCGGCCCTATGCAATATGCCGACGAAGTAGGGCTTGGCACTATCTTAGATAAGCTAACGACTTATCGCGACCAGTTAGGTGAGTACGGAAAAATGTGGCTTGAGCCGAGTGACTTACTTGTTAAGTTGGCGCAGGAAGGCGGCACATTTAAAAGTTACCAACCTAAGTAGGCATAGGTGACACGTTGGCGGCGCAAACATTAAGTGTTTACGCCGTCGAAGTAATTTTAAGTAAAGCAAAGCGCCTGTTCTAAGAGCCGATTCTAAGAACTGATTCTAAGAACTGATTCTAAGAAATTGGTCTTAGATAAAAAGCGCTAGCGAAATTTAGGCTGAACATTCAGCCCAACTGAAAGGAACAATACAATGCGCGATGCAGTTATTGTAAGTACAGCACGTACGCCAATAGGCCGCGCCTATAAAGGTGCGCTAAATAATTTGCCAGCCCCTTCATTAGGTGGTCATGCCATTCAAAATGCCGTAGAACGCGCAGGTATCGACCCTGCCAGCGTAGACGATGTAGTCATGGGCGCGGCACTTACTCAGGGCAGCGGCGGCATGAATATAGGTCGCTTAGCTGGTCTTGCTGGTGGATTGCCCGTGACGGTAGCTGGCATGACGCTAGACCGTCAATGTAGCTCTGGTATGTATGCCATTGCTACCGCTGCGAACTCAATTCGCACTGGCGACACCAATATTATGGTTGCAGGTGGCCTAGACTCAATTTCACTTGTGCAAAATAAGAACATGAATATGTTCCGCGCCGTAGACCCTGCACTTGTTGCCAAGCACAAAGACATTTACATGCCTATGCTGCAAACCGCTGAAGTAGTGGGTAAACGCTACAACATCAGCAGGGATATACAAGATGAGTACGGCTATCAAAGTCAAATGCGCACCGCAGCTGCCCAAGAAGCAGGTAAATTTGACGACGAAATTGCTCCTATCACTGCAGTTCAAGCGGTATTCAATAAAGAAACAGGCGAAACCTCTGAGCGAGAAGTGACCTTGTCAAAAGACGAAGGCAATCGCCCAGAAACAACGTTAGAAGGGCTTAAATCACTAAACCCTGTTATTGAAGGCGGTTGTATTACTGCAGGTAACGCAAGTCAGCTCTCTGATGGCGCAAGCGCAACAGTGATTATGGATGAACAGTCGGCAGCAAAAGGCAATGCCCAGCCTCTTGGTATTTATAGAGGCATTGCCGTGGCAGGCTGTGAGCCAGATGAAATGGGAATTGGCCCAGTATTCGCCATTCCTAAGCTATTAAAGCAGCATGGATTAACCATGGACGATATCGGTCTATGGGAGCTTAACGAAGCGTTTGCAGTACAGGTTCTGTATTGCCGCGATAAGTTAGGCATTCCAGACGAATTATTAAATGTTAACGGTGGTGCCATTTCTATTGGTCACCCGTACGGCATGAGCGGTGCTCGCATGGTGGGTCACGCACTCATCGAAGGTAAACGACGCGGTGCGAAATATGTTGTTTGCACCATGTGTATCGGTGGCGGCATGGGCGCCGCTGGTCTATTTGAAGTTATATAGGTATTGGGTATGGAAGGTTATAAAGCTCCACAACGTGACGCCATGTTTGTAACGCATGAGTTGCTAGATTATCAAAATCACTATCAAAAGCTGGGTTTCGATGAAGCGTCTGAAGACTTAGTGTCTGCAATCTTTGCTGAAGCAGCCAAGTTTTCCGAAAACACCCTTGCACCAATTAATGCATCAGGCGATGAAGAAGGGTGTAAGTGGGTTGATGGTGAAGTAACAACGCCAAAAGGGTTTAAAGAAGCTTACCAGACCTACGTTGAGGGTGGTTGGCCAAGTATGTCTCACCCAGAAGAGTTCGGTGGTCAAGCGCTACCTTATTCGTTGTCCTCTATTATCGCTGAGTGGTTCTCTGGTGCTAACCACTCGTGGGCTATGTACCCAGGCCTAAGTCAAGGCTGTATGGAAACGCTAAAAGCTCACGGCACAGAACTGCAGCAAAAAATGTTTCTTGAAAAACTGGTTAGCGGTGAGTGGACAGGCACAATGTGTCTGACTGAAGCACACTGTGGCTCAGACTTAGGTATGCTTAAATGCCGTGCCGAGCCTCAAGAAGATGGCAGCTACAGCTTAACAGGCACGAAAATTTTTATCTCTGCCGGTGAGCACGATATGTCTGAGAATATCGTTCACATCGTGTTGGCGCGCTTACCTGATGCGCCAGAGGGTACAAAAGGTATTTCGCTGTTTGTTGTACCAAAATTTAACGTTTCTGAAGATGGTGAAAAACAAGACCGAAACGCGGTAGCCTGTGGCAGTATTGAACATAAGATGGGTATTAAAGCTAGTGCTACCTGTGTTATCAACTTTGATGGTGCTAAGGGCTTCTTAATTGGTCCACCTAACCGTGGTCTAAACTGCATGTTCACCTTCATGAATACCGCGCGTATTGGTACTGGACTAGAAGGTCTTGCTGCATCTGAAGCTTCTTTCCAAGGTGCATTGCGCTACGCGAAAGACCGCATTCAGTTTCGCTCATTAACGGGGCGTAAAAACCCTGATGGCCCTGCTGACCCAATAATTGTGCACCCTGATGTGCGCCGTATGCTACTAACACAAAAAGCGTTTGCTGAAGGCAACCGAGCGTTAGCGGCGTACTGCATGCAAATGGTTGATGTCACGCTCTACGGCGATGATGCAGCAGAAAAGCAGGTCGCAGAAGCTAAACTTGCTTTCTTAACGCCTATTGTTAAAGCGTTTTTGACCGAAACGGCTCAAGAAGCAACTAGCTATGGCATGCAGGTTTACGGCGGTCATGGCTTTATTAAAGAATGGGGTATGGAGCAGCTGGCGCGGGATACACGCATTTGTACCATGTACGAAGGGACCACTGGTATTCAAGCAGTAGACCTGCTGGGACGTAAAGTGATGGGGTCTAACGGTGAGCTGCTTAATGTATTTGTACAAGAAGTACGCGACTACTGTAACTCACTTCGCGACAACGCGCAGTTTAGCGCTTGGACGAATGCTCTGAACTCTCACCTTGATGAGTGGCAACAAATTACCATGGATATTGGTAAAGCTGCGGCGTCAAACCCTGATGAGATTGGTGCAGCATCTGTTGACTACCTAATGTACTCGGGCTACGTAACCGTGGCTTACTTCTGGCTTAAAATGGCGGTGAAGGCGCAAGAGCAACTTGATGCGGGTAGTACAGAAACTGAGTTCTACAAAAGCAAGATCCTAACAACAGGGTTCTATTTTGACCGCTTGTTGACACGCACTCGCTCACTGGTTTCTGCAATGCAGTCAGGCGCTGACAACCTAATGTCTATGCCAGAGAGTATGTTTGCCATAGAGTAACCACATAAAGTTGAAACAAGTGCGCTAATATCAAACGCACTAAAGGCCGAGAAAACAACCTAGCCGAGAGAATGATTGAACTATTGATCATTGGCTATGTTGGTTTACTCGGCCTTTTTTGTTTTTTAAAGTAACTTAGAGAAAGAGAGCACATTGGTTTTCTCTCAATACTCAAAGGTTGATCATTGCCCAACGCTATTGTTATGGGGAGAGCAGGATGATGCGTTTGATATAAGTGTGTGAGATAGAATTGAACACCATGTACCGCTCATTACAACGTGGTTTAGTTCCAGCGCGTCGCATTGGTTACACGGGGCAAAGCCTGAATGGTTATAAAAAGAAGTGATCGCTTTTATAGAGGCTTAGAAAGGGGTGAGGCCCCTAAAAGGGGCCTCCAGTGCGGCGTCCTGCCGCTACCATGTTGAACTGCTGTATCACATGGTGTGATTAATTTTTTGTATTAAATTCTGCCGTCAAGTTCAGCTGAAATAGGTGAGCTTTGTAGACCTTGCTCTGCAATCCAAGCTTGTAGCGTTTTGCCGTCTGACTCTGGCTGAGCTAAGTCTTTACTCGGCATTTTCTTTACAAGCAGAGTACCTACTTCAACTGCATTATTTGTGATCGCTGTGCGAATAAGGCTTTGACCATTGCATGAAATACCCGAGTAGTAGTCGCGAAGTTTAAGTTTGTAGTCTGACTGAACGCTACGCATTTTCTTTCGAAGTTCACCCTTGTCATCTGCCTGAACAATAGTACAGATGTTCGCAAGTGCTTCGTTGATGTCATTAGCCTGAGCTGCGTTAGAAAAAGCTAAAGTAGATGCCGCAATTACTAGAGAAGTTTTAACGATTTTCAACATGGTTAAATTCCTTCGTTTGTTGTTATTAAGATTATGTTTGTTCGTTGAGATGTATTAAACCTGAATCTAAGTTGCTGAAAAACATATTGTAAAATAACAGGGTATACCAAAGTATACCTTTCAAATATACGCTTGCTCCTTCGCTACTTATCTAGGTCGACGTTTTTGCTACCAAAGCATCCGTAATAAACATCAAAGGATAAGCTTTAGAGTAAAAAGCAATAAAAAAGGCCCCGTAGCAGTGGGGCCTTAAGCGCAGCATGTGCTGCTACCATGTTGAATTGGTTCACATGGCGTTGTGAAAATGGTATCTAAATTCTGTCGTTAAGCTCCGCCGAAATTGGCGAGCTTTGCAAGCCTTGTTCTGCAATCCACGCTTGTAAGGTTTTACCGTCAGACTCTGGCTGCGTTAGGTCTTTGCTAGGCATTTTTTTCACAAGCAATGTGCCTACTTCCACAGCGTTATTAGTAAGTGCTGTTCGAATAAGACTTTGACCACCGCAAGAAACACCAGCGTAATAGTCGCGTAGTTTCAATTTGAAGTCAGATTGAACGCGGCGCATTTTTTTACGCAGTTCGCTCTTATCGTCAGCTTGTACAATAGTACAGATATTTGCCAAAGCCTCGTTTACATCGTCAGCATGAGCTGTGTTAGAAAAAGCTAGAGTAGAGGCTGCAATTACTAGAGAGGTTTTAACGATTTTCAACATGGTTAAATTCCTTCGTTTGTTTTATTAATCGGTTTGTTTGTTCGGGATTAATTAAAAGACAACCAAAGCGTTTAAAAAATACTCACTGAAATAACTAAGTATGTCGGCTAATACCTTATACTAAAGGTGTAGATGGGTAGGGGAGCGCTATAGCCTTTAGTATTAAAGGTGTTGGCGAGATAGAGGTTTTTGAGTATCAATTGTTGAAGCATCAAATAAAGTGCAAAAAAACAGCGTTTGATGCCGTTTTTTTGCATTTTAACTATGTCGAAAAGCGAATTAGCGCCCAGTTAGTATTAGTAGGTTGGCACTAATAGTACATCAAATTTGTTTGTTTACTCGGTGAGAGGTAGTGTTAAATTTCGAGTAATGCTGATGCTGTTCGCTCCGTTGTGATAAGGCCATTTAAAAACTTAGAGCGAAGTGCGCCCCTAATAGCTTTAAATTTACTATCGCCCGCCGCCACGCCAATAACAGGCTTTTCTGGCGTAGCTTTCAATTTAAAGCTCGTCACTCTTTCATTAATATCGCATTTTATGAGTGCACCTTCTTCATTAAAGACCCAACTTATTATTTCGCCACATGCGCCAGAGTCAGACAATACGCCTAATTCGTCATCGCCGATAAAGCCGTCTTTGTAAAGCGGTGACACGCTACCTAAATTTCCGATACCGACGAAACTAATATCCGCCTGCTCAGCAAGCGCGTGAATACGTGAAATATGCTGTTGTTGCTGCCACACTTCGCGTTCTGACTTACTTGAGGCTATAACTGGTGTGGGCATGGGGTAATGCTGCGCTTTTACTCTATCTGCAACGTGAACGGCAACATCATATCGTGTTGCTTCGCCGTTATCTGCAATATTACCTACTAACGACACTATTTTATGCTGGGGACAATGAAGAATAGATAGTTCATCTGCACATGCTCGAAGAACGCGTCCTGTGCCAAAAGCAATAGTTTGTGGCGTATCAAATTTAAGGGCACGCTCTATGGCGGCAGCGCCTGCTTGGCCGAGTCCCTGTGTGGAATTAGGATCGTCGTCGACGTTGGGTACCACTTCGCAAAATGTAAGCCCGAACTTTTCTTTAATACCTTGCGCCAACTCCATGCATCTGGCTATGGGATGTTCTAAACGCACCTTCACCAAGCCTTCTGACATAGATAACGCCACAAGGCGCTGAGCGCTCTGGCGTGACGTGTTAAGGGTCTTCGCAATTTCGTCTTGTGTTTTGCCCCCAACGTAATACATCCATCCTGCTCTTGCGGCTTCGTCTAGTTTGTTGAGTTCGTTTTGTGCTTTCTTACTCATTTATTTTTCTCGCGTCGAAAATGTCAGGGAGAAGAGAATGAATTTCGTCCCATGAATTGAGAGATTTGCTGTCATTTGGAATATCAGCTTTTATATCGTTATGTAAATGTGCACCACCGGTAAAATGAAGGCAGGACATCTTGGCGGCTACTGCTGCGGCTAAACCGGGCTGAGAGTCTTCAATAACTAAGCAGTTTTCAGGTTTTATACCCATCGTTGCCGCCGCATGTAAAAACAAATCTGGTGCTGGTTTACCGTTCTCTACCATAGAGCGCGTGAAAATACGCCCCTCAAAATAAGAGAAAAGGCCGGTGCTTTTTAACGCTTTAGTCGTTCTTTCGGGAGAACTGCTTGTGGCAACACAATAGGGAATGCGGCGGGCATCAAGGTTTGCTAATACGTTATTGATGCCTGGTGTCCTTCGCAATGAGTGCTCAAACTTTTCATAGAGCAGAGCGTGAAAGTTCTTTTTAACCACGTCAGTTAACTTAAAGCAAAAGTCCGTTTTTAGTATCTTTTCTACGTGTTCTACGCTTTTACCAAGAAAGTGAGCGATAAAGAACTGCTTCGATAAAGAAATGTTATAGTCCGCTAGAATTTCCTGCCACGCTTCCATAGACAGCACTTCGCTATCAATGAGTACACCGTCACAATCAAAGATCACTAACTTTACGGTAGTTGTTTGCAAAGGTTACTTTTCCTCATATCAAAAACACCAGTTATACGAAGACTTCACTACCAAAAGGAAAAGAACATACCATCAAATTGGCAATGACATAATAAAACGGCGTGTACAATTGCCTAAGTGTAAAGTAATTGGTGCTTTGCTTTCTACCTTTTAAAACACTTTAGTAAAGAGCATATTGAAAGCGTATCTTTAATATTCAATTTATTAACAATTGCTGCTTCGCCAATATCCCGTAAGTTCAAAGGATTAGCGTTTTAATAGCGCTTTATTGGCGAAAAAATAGCAAATAATATTGTGTTAAATTTGTACTTACATCGCACTTTGTTTTGTTAATAGGTATTTACAATTCCATTTCCATGTGCAAATATCTACCGAAATGAGATATGTCCCATATAGTGAGCGAATGCTCAAAAGTGATTTTTAATAAGGGACGGCCACCTACAACAAGAGATTTGAAGATGAAGTCAACGTCGAGCGATATTGATATTTCACAGGTAAGCGATGAGCAACTCCCTGTTGCTAAACATAAATTAAAGGGATGGAAGCATTTCATGGGCTTGTATGCCGGTGAACATGTTGCCGCAACAGAATTTGTTTTCGGTGCAACGTTTGTCGCCCTAGGCGCCACCATGACCGACATCTTGTTAGGCTTACTTATTGGTAACCTACTGGCGGTTTTAAGCTGGACACTTATCACTACACCTATAGCTGTTGAAACCCGTCTAAGCTTGTACTCCTATCTTCAGAAGATAGCGGGCGATTCGATGACAAAGCTCTATAACTGGGCGAATGTGATCATATTCACTGTAATATCTGCTGCGATGATCACAGTATCGGCAACGGCGGTGCGCTTTGCATTAAATATTCCTGCCCAGTTGAACTGGTACCCGACTAACTTAGCCTTTGTTGCTGTAGTGCTAGCAGTAGGGGTTATCGTTGTGTTTGTTGCCATGTACGGGTTTAACGCCGTATCTGACTTCTCCCGCATTTGTGCACCTTGGCTGTTCACTATGTTCATCTGTGGTCCACTTATTCTTATGCCTGCACTAGCAGAATCTGTAATAGGGCAAACGTTTCTAACATCGTGGAACGACTTTATGCACATCGGCAGCACGTCGGTATGGACGGGGTTAACACAAAGCGGTGAACCAGGGATTGGTTTATTAGAAGTTATTGGCTTCTCTTGGGCAGCGAATACCATTACGCATTTTGGTCTTATTGATATGGCGCTACTTCGATTTGCAAAGCGTAAGCGCTACGGCCTTTGCACATCAGCAGGTATGTTGTTTGGTCATTATATCGCATGGATTTCAGCGGGTATCATGGGCGCTGGAACCGCGGTTATCGTTCAAAAATCTATTGTTGAACTCGACCCAGGCGATGTTGCTTTCCACGCGCTAGGTCTATCAGGTCTTGTTATTGTTATCGTTGCAGGTTGGACTACCGCAAATGCTAACCTTTATCGTGCCGGGCTTGCTGCACAAGCCATCTTCAAAGATAAGTCACGTACCAAAACCACTGCCGTTGTTGGTATGATTACGGTGGCCATTGCTTGCTTCCCATTTGTATTTACCAAGTTACTACCGCTGCTAACTTATGCTGGGCTACTTGTTGTTCCAGTGGGTGCAATAGTATTCGCTGAGCATATGATTTTCCCTCGAATTGGGTATACACGCTACTGGGCACATTATCAAAGTCTTACTCATAGCACGCCAGCTGTAGCAAGCTGGGGCTTAGGTCTTGTGTTCGGCTTTGGTTTAAATGCTTTAAATGTAATTTCATTCTATTACCTGTTTATACCAACCTGGTTCTTTACTATTGCGGTATATACTGCGCTTGCAGCCAAGTACGGCGCAAAACAGTCATACCCAGAGCAGGAAGCGCAGGTAGAGGCTTTCGATGCACGCGTTGAAGCGCATCAACAGCAAGAAGCCGCGTTAGAAAACGACCACGTTGAAGATATCAGCGCTGTAACCAAGCTATTGCGCCTTACTTCTGTAGCTAGCCTACTTGTGTCCATCGCGCTAGCAATTAAAACTTTTTCTCTTAGTGACACGCTTGCCGTGTACGAATCGAACCGCGATCTATTTTTTAATATTGGGTTCGCGTGCACCGTTATCTATTTCGTTACTGCGTATTGGGCGATGCGTCGCCAAAAAGCGCTTCAAAGCTAATAAGGTTTTTATGCAATCTCAAACGTCTATTTTATTAAACAAAGCTAATTTACCGTCGTTGCCGGCAGGTATTCAGCGCCCAGCCTACGATGTGGAGAATGTTCAAACAGGTATCGTTCACATTGGGGTAGGCGGCTTTCATCGTGCACATGAAGCTATGTACGTAGACAGGCTGATGGCAAAAACCGGCGATTTGTCTTGGGGCATTTGTGGCGTGGGTCTTCGCGAGAACGACCGCGCAATGAAAAAAGTGTTCGATGAGCAAGATAACCTGTACACCTTAGTTGAAAAACATAATGACGGCTCACGCGTTGCGTCAGTTATAGGTGCAATGACAGGGTTTATGATGGCAACGGATAACCCTCAAGCTGTTATTGATAAAATGTCTGAGCCTGAAGTGCGCATTGTTTCTTTAACTATCACAGAAGGTGGTTATAACTTTGATGCGTCTACAGGGGAGTTTATTACCACTAACCCAGACGTTATTCATGACATTGAAAACCCCAAAAATCCAAAACTAGTGTTTGGTTATTTGGTTGCTGCTATTAAAAAGCGTAAAGAAAACAATGTTAAGCCATTTACTGTTATGTCGTGCGACAACATTCAGCACAACGGTCATGTGCTGAAAAAGATGTTGCTAGCTTACATCGAACTATTCGACCAAGCGTTAGCCCAATGGGTTAACGAGAATGTTAGCTTCCCTAACTCTATGGTAGACAGAATTACGCCTGCTACGACAAACGAAGATATTGTTTCTTTAAAAGCGCAGGGTATTGAAGATAGCTGGCCGGTAGTATGTGAGCCTTTCGATCAGTGGGTTATTGAAGATGATTTTTGCAACACTAAGCCACAGTTTGACGAAGTGGGCGCACAGTTTGTTAGCGATGTAGCCCCTTATGAAAAGTTGAAGCTACGCATGCTAAACGCCGGGCATTCAGTACTAGGACTAGTGGGTTCAGTTGCCGGTCTTGATACTATCCATGAGAGTGTAGAAGCTGCGCAGTTAAAGCAGCTATTGTCTATCTTTATGGAAAAAGAAGTGATGCCAACCCTAGACCAGGTTGAAGGCATTGATGTATTTGATTATCGCGACACGTTAATCTCTCGCTTTTCAAATCCGTTTATCAAGGATACCTTGGCACGTATTTGCTTAGAAAGTTCAGCCAAACTGCCAGTATTCTTGTTGCCTACGGTACGCGACAACTTAGTAGCTGGTCGCGATGTAAGTATTAGTGCCTTCGTCGTTGCGTGTTGGTCGTATTATTCTGATAAACACGCGTCTCAAGACGGAAAGCCGCTAGAAATCAACGATGTATTGTCTGATACACTTCATCAAGCTGCTCAGCAAAACGAAACGGACAGCTTAAACTTCTTGAAGTTAGAAGAAGTGTTTGGTGAGCTTGCTCAGCAAGAAAAATTTGCTGATGTTTATAAGGCATTCCTTGAGCGAATTTATCGAAATGAACCTGTACTTTCGATAAGCGAAGCAATTTCTGAAGAAAAGCTAGCGGTGGCTAAGGCCAGTTAGGTATAAGTTACTCGTAAATAAACAAAAGGAGAGTAAATATTAACTCTCCTTTTTTTTTAATGTTAAAAAGAAAAAAGCGACCCGGAGGTCGCTTCTTAAAGTGCAGATTTCTCTGCAACCATGTTGAACTGGTTCACATGGCGTGAAATTGTCTTACAGTCGCTCTTGAAGCACCGCTGCGATTGGGCTGTCTTGCAAGCCGTTCTCCGCAACCCAAGCTTGTAAGGTTTTGCCGTCTGCTTCGGGGGCTTTTAAGTCGCTTTTCGGCATCTTTTTAACCAACAACTCTCCGGCTTCCACAGCATTATTAAGCATCGCAGTACGGATCAGGCTATTACCACTGCAGCTAACACCCGAATAGTAGTCTTTTAGTTTCATTCGATAGTCAGACTGAACGGCGCGCATCTTCTTTCTTAATTCGCCTTTATCGTCCGCCTGCACAATGGTGCATATATTTGCTAATGCTTCGCTAACGTCAGCGTGTGCTACTGATGACACGCAGAAAGTACCAGCGATAACAAGAGAAGCTTTAACTATTTTCAACATGGCTAATTCCTCAAGTAAATTTAATAGTTGTTTTCGTTGAGATGATTAAACGATAAAGATGAATTAAGAAAAATACATTAGCTAATACTTTGGTATATATCTTTATATCAAAAGGGGGCGAAAGCTTTATTTGATAACCCTAGGCGAGCTTTAATTGCTAACACAAAAAACCTCAGGTAGTCGTTAACCAAAAGACGGATAAGTTTCATGAGACTCGTTTTATAGTGTATTTGTTATGTTATACTGTAACATGTCGCTTTTGGTTATTTGCATTTAATAAAGTGTAAACAGGGAATAACGTTCGTCGCTATTAGATTGAGGATAGAATGGATCAACGATTTCAAAACTTGCTTGCTATAGCTCAGGATAAATGTGAGGGAGACGGACTGCGCTTAACACAGAAGCGCAAGCAGGTACTTAATATATTAATTGAAGCGTCGTCTCCACTGTCGGCCTATGAAATAAAAGATTTGTATGCAAAGCGGCATGACGAAAATATCAAACCAATGACTATTTACCGAGCGCTTGAATTCCTGTCAGAGGCAAACTTAGTTCACAAACTTAATCTCAACAATAAGTATATAGGATGTGCTCGTGCTAAATGCTGTGAACACCACGGGTATTCGCAGTTTTTAATTTGCGTTCGCTGTGGCGCAGTTGAAGAGTCTATTGTAGACCCTGTTGTTTATGAACATCTTGTCCAGCAAGCGCAAGCGTTGCAATGCGAGATTATAACGCCTCACCTAGAAGTCGCGTGTATTTGCGCACGTTGCCAATAATCCCCAATTTTAATTGTTTTATACGAAGGGACTTATGAAGATCATAATCAATAATGCTTCAACCACACCCCATCTGTTGGGGCGAAATGGCCACGACCTTATCACTATTTCACTCGCTATCGAAAAGGGCAAAATTGTTCAGATTTCAGAATGTCCATTACCCGCGCCACAAGGAACTTCTACCGAAAAAAATTCTGAAAAAGTAATAGATGCAACGGGTTTATTCCTCTCCCCAGGTTTGCTTGACCCCCAAGTACACTTTAGAGAGCCAGGCATGGAGTACAAAGAAGATATTGCCTCCGGAAGCCGCGCAGCAGTAAAAGGCGGCTTTACTTCGGTAGTATCGATGCCAAATACAACGCCCACCGCTGATAATGTAGATACAGTAGCCTTTATGGTCGAAAAAGCCAGCACGACGGGGCTGTGTAAAGTTTATCCCACAGGGGCGCTCTCAAAGGGGTTAGAAGGGAAAGAGATAACAGATTTTGAAACTTTACAGGCTGCTGGCGCCGTTGCCATTACTGACGATGGTAAAGGCGTTCAAAATAATAGCTTGTTTAAGCAGGCACTTATCAACGCCAAAGCGCTTGGGATGCCTGTACTCGATCATAGCGAAGATGAAAGCTTATCAAACGGCGGCGCTATCCACGAAGGAGACGTATCTAGAATACATAATGTAAAGGGAATTAAGGCATCCTCAGAGTCGGTACATGTGAAGCGGGGATGTGAATACAGTCTAGAAACAGGTGGGCATTATCACGTTTTACACGTTTCTACCGCTGACTCAATAGAGGCTATTAGACAGGCAAAAGCACAAGGGGCTAATGTAACTGTAGAGGTTTCACCCCATCACTTATTGCTTTGCGATGAAGATATACCCGTTAAGGCTGATGGTACGCTTGACGCGAATTGGAAAATGAACCCGCCTCTTCGTTCTAAACGCGATATGCTTGCGTGTCGAGAAGCGTTATCAGAAGGGGTAATAGATGCTATTGCAACTGACCACGCTCCTCACGCGCCGCATGAAAAAGCTTTGCCTATTGAGAAAGCGCCCTTTGGTATTATAGGGCTAGAGACCGCATTTGCGCTTATCTACACGCATTTTGTCAAAACAGGAAAGCTTAATTTAAATACTGCTGTTGATCTTATGAGTAAGCAAGCTGGAGCGATATTTAATATTAAATGCGGACGAATTGAAGAAGGCGCAGATGCAGACTTAGCGCTATTTGATTTAAATACGCCGTTTACAGTAACGCCTTCATTTTTTGCTTCAAAGTCACAAAACTCGCCCTTTATCAACGAAACCTTGTATGGCGAAACATACTATACGCTGGTAAACGGAGAGGTAAAATATACAAGGCCTTAAGCCACGTCTGTTGAGCGGATGATTAGCCGGCTTGTACACAGGCGGCTAATTCATCATCCCAGTCGGTATTAACGTTAGCAGCAATAATTTCAATTTTACTTTCAGCACATTCACTTAGCTCACTTTCAACTAAGTCGCCGTCTGCAAGGTTATAGCTAAATATGCCTGTGCTTGTGATCATTACCGCTTTTAAGCGTTCTACTTCTAGCTTATTTATCCAGGCTAATAGCGCATCTCTATCGAATTCTATGGAGGGGGAGTAGCGCCATCCCACAGCTTTAAAACCTTCCCCTTCATTTTCGATTTTTAAAAAGCCTGAATCTGGAAAAGGTCGTTCGTTAATTGAAGGTGAAGGCTCGCTATTGTGGTGATGGTGGGCATGTGCATTCATTTCTACAAGCGCATCCGATTTTCCCTGTAATACAGTAAAAGGTATTTCTCCATGTTCGCAAAGTACGATAGGTATGTTCTGCTTGCCTCTATTAACCGCATAGTGCGTTAAGTTTTCTTCTTCATTTTGCCCGTACAAATCGCATTTATTTCCTACAATGACATCGGCAATATCAATTTGCTGATTAAACGTGGCATGCGTGGTATAGCGATGGTCGGTTAGCTTTCTTGCATCAACTAACGTGATAGTACGTTGAATATCCAGCACGTCTTGATAGTGTTCAGCGCTTAAGGTTTGCATAACTTCTACAGGGTGTCCTAATCCAGTAGGTTCAATCAGTAAACGGTCGGGTTTAGACTGGGCGAGCAATTGATTTAATGCTATTTGCATAGGTAAGCCTGCAGCGCAGCACATACAGCCGCCGGGCACCTCTTTAATAAATACTTTCTGCGCATTTTCTGAGATGGAAGTAGGCTTTCCAGTTTGCATACCTTGCACAAGCGCACCATCAATACCTATCTCGCCAAACTCGTTAATTAGAATGGCCCAACGCTCGTTTGAAGGTTTTTGCTTTAACAAGTGTAGTAGAGCGGATGTTTTTCCCACACCTAGAAAGCCCGTGATGATGTTGGTAGGTACTGCTTTAATCATATTTATGGTTGCTCTTACTATACGATACGTTATTGAAATATAGCGCTATAGGCTATCACACCAATAGGCATAGCCCTATAATACAAATTGGATATATTATATTATAACAATTGTAGGCCGTGCATGGCCAGTTTGACATGTTGTTTCGTCATTGATTTACCCGTTTTAACAAGGAAATTAAGGTAGTGACTCTCCCCGCCCTAAAATCTGATTCAAATTTAGCTATTCAGTACCGCGCATTCATTGAAAACCTAAGAGCGAGTGAGTTTACCGGTGATATTGAAACTAGCTATAGTGCCCGCGTAGCGCAAGCCACTGACAATTCCGTTTATTATAAGCTGCCCCAAGCCGTAATTTACCCTAGAAGTAACGAAGACTGTCAGCTTATCGGGCAATTAGCGGCTAAGTACCCTGACGTGTCGTTTGCTCCTAGGGGCGGAGGCACAGGTACCAACGGACAAAGCCTCACCGATGGTATTGTGGTAGATATTCGTCGCTATCTAAATAAAGTGATTGAGCTAAATGTGGAAGAAGGCTGGGTGAGAGTACAAACAGGGATAGTTAAGGACTCCCTTAACGATGTTTTACGCCCCCATGGCCTATTTTTTTCACCAGACCTTTCTACTAGCAACCGAGCCACATTAGGCGGAATGATAAGTACTGATGCATCAGGGCAGGGGTCGCTTGTTTACGGTAAGACAAGCGACCACGTTATTGCACTTAAAGCAGTGCTAGTTAACGGTGAGGTCATTGAAACAACTAAAATATCCACAGAAATGGCAAAGCGAAAAGCCAATGAAAATACTGCGGAAGGTGCTATCTACAAACAAGCTATAGATACCTGCGTAAATTATAAGGACGAGGTGGAGCGTACTTTTCCAAAACTAAATCGCTTTTTAACAGGGTATGACTTAGCGCACGTATACGATGGTCACCACATCGATATAGGAAGGTTGATAACAGGTGCTGAAGGGTCTTTGGCGTTTGTCACTGAAGCGGTATTAACACTAGATAAGATAGCGCCGGTTAAGGCACTGATAAATATTTCCTACCGCTCATTCGATGCCGCGCTGAGGCATGCTCCGCAATTGGTTGAGGCGAATGCGACGAGTGTGGAAACGATTGATAGCACAGTACTTAACTTTGCCAAAACGGACATAGTTTGGCACGACATACAACACTTGATCACCGACGTTCCCGACGAAGCGCTACTGGGTCTAAATCTAGTGGAATTTAACGCCAGCTCGATAGAGGAAATGAAGGGCCACATTGATTGCCTTGAAGCCGCTATTGAAGATGCGATAAAACAAGGTGAAGGGAATATTTCAGGCTACAGAATTACTTATGACAAGGCTGATATTCAACGTATTTACGCAATGCGCAAAAAGGCAGTGGGTTTATTAGGTAAGGTTAAAGGTGAACAGAAACCTATCGCTTTTGCTGAAGATACCGCTGTGCCCCCCGAGCATTTAGCTGATTTTATTGCTGAGTTTCGCGCGTTGCTCGACAGTCACAACCTTAACTATGGCATGTTTGGACACGTTGATGCTGGCGTTCTTCATGTAAGGCCTGCCCTTGATTTAGCCGACCCCGAGCAAGAGACGCTTATGCATAATCTTTCAGATAAGGTGGTAAAGCTCGTATCTAAATATGGCGGGCTTATGTGGGGGGAGCACGGCAAAGGCTTTCGTAGCGAGTATGGTCCCGAGTTTTTCGGTGAAACGCTGTTTAATGAAATGCGCAAAATAAAAGCGGCGTTCGACCCTTATAACCAAATGAACCCTGGAAAAATTTGTACGCCGTTGGGCAGTAACGATAAGTTAGTTTCAGTTAAAGCGGTCAAAAGGGCGAGTATCGAGCGGATTATTCCTGTAACGGTTAAACGCGACCTTGCGCCAGCTTTCGAATGCAATGGAAATGGTCTTTGCTTTAACTACGAACCAGCGTCCCCCATGTGCCCTTCAAGTAAAGTAACGTCAGACCGACGTCACACGCCAAAGGGCAGGGCGAGTATGTTAAGGGAGTGGGCGCGACTGCTATCGTTAAGTGGACAAATAGACGAAAAGAATGGTGGTGGATTATCCTACAAGCAGTTTAAAAGTAACGTTTTCTCTCGTTTAAAGAACACGGTATTGACTAGGGACGCTGATTTTTCTCATGAAGTTAAAGCCGTGATGGACGGCTGTTTATCGTGTAAGTCCTGCACTCACCAGTGCCCTGTAAATATTGATGTTCCTCACTTCAAATCCATCTTTTTATCTATTTACTACCAGCGTTATATGCGCCCGCTAAAGGATTTACTGGTGGCAAATGTAGAAACGCTTGCGCCCTTAAGTGCTAAAGTACCTAGTCTTTACAACAGGTTACTTCAACACAAATGGGTAACATGGTTTTTAAAGAAGAAAGTGGAGTATGTAGATACACCGCTGTTGTCCTACCCAACGCTCGTTGACAGAGTAAAATCGATTGTAGATACAGGGGATATCGAACAACTAGAACGGCTTGATAACAGTGAGCGGGAAAAATACGTTGCTGTGGTACAAGACCCTTTTACCAGTTTTTATGACGCTAAAAGTGTAGAAAGTCTAATAAAGGTTATTAGTAAAATGGGCCTTAAGCCATTACTTGTGCCCTTTACTCCAAATGGTAAGCCCGCCCATGTAAAAGGCTTTCTAGACAAGTTTGAAAAACAAGCATTAGGTACGGCAAAGCAGCTAAATAAAATACATGAGTTAGGTATTACTATGGTTGGAGCCGACGCATCGTTAGTGTTGTGCTATCGCGACGAGTACCAAAAATTCTTAAAAGATAAGCGCGGAAAGTTTTTCGTTCATACCATTGATGAATGGTTGATAGATGCGTTGCCAAAAAGTTTAAACGCAGATATTAACGGTAGTAACGGGTGTGATAAGAATTTCTCTCTGCTTGCTCACTGCAGCGAGAAAACCGCCATGCCGGATACCACAGCGCGTTGGCAACGCATATTTCAGCATTTAAATGTGAACCTTACTCACAAGCCTGTTGGCTGCTGCGGTATGGCAGGAACCTATGGTCATGAAGCATCACATTTAGAAAGCTCTAAAGCACTTTATACGCTGAGTTGGGCTCCTGTTTTCGCTTGCGCGCAAAAGGAAACACTTAATGAAGTGCTTGTGACTGGATTTTCCTGCCGCAGCCAAGTAGCGCGCTTTGAAGGAAGTAAGCCACGACACCCAATAGAAGTGGTAAACGAATTAATCTAACATCAAAACGCCCCGCGGACACTTCAGGCTGCAGGGCGTTTTTTGCGTATCAAAAGAGTTTAGCATCAATGAGGCTTGAAGTTACTTGCCACTTCCATAATTTGCTCACGCATCCACATATGTGCATAGTCGTGGTCTGCACTGACGTGCCAATACAAGTAGTATTCTACCGGTGGCAGGTCAAAAGGAAGTTCGTAAATAGCTAAATCATAGTGCTTCGCCAAATGAAACGGTAAACAGGCGATTAAATCAGTTTTTACGATAGTACTAGGCACGGTCAAGAAGTGCTGCCCACGCATAACCTCTTTTCTTCGTTTGCCCATCTTGTCGAGAGCAACATCAATAGGACCCGCACCAGATTTGCGCTGAGATACGTTAATATGCCCCAAACGCAAAAATGTATCTAAATCCAAACCGTTTTTAAGAGCAGGGTGGTTTTTGCGAGCGAGTACCACAAATCGGTCTTGCGCTATTTTCTCTTTACACAGATGTGGATCAGTAAACGTAGATGCATCGGCGAAGAAATCTAGCGTACCTGCCGCCATAGCTGAAACTACTTGGCTTCGAGGAATCTCATAATTCGTTAGGGCGATATTAGGCGCTAAATTCTGTAAACGAGACACTAGGCGAGGCATGATACTGGCCTCTAACAAATCTCGACTGGCAAAGTTAAAAGACTTCTCGGCAGTGAGTGGGTCAAACGTGTGGCTTTCCTGGACGCTCTTGCGTAACAATGCAAGCGCCTGCCGGGCTGGCACAATAATGTTCTGTGCTACGGGTGTAGGGGTCATACTGTGACCTGTGCGCACGAAAAGTGGGTCGTTCAACATTTCTCTTAATCTGGCTAACGAGTTACTAACCGCTGGTTGGGTGATACACAAGACATCAGCTGCCTTGGTTAAACTACCAGCCGTATAAATAGCGTCGAATACGGCAAACAGGTTTAAATCAATTCTATTGAGATTCATAACTAGTCCTTTACGGGCGACTACCCTAATAAAAAAGCCAAAAAATGAAGAACCACTGTTGTTTTCACAGCGAAAAACGAGCAACTATAGAGACTGTTGCTACATAGCATCTACGAATAATTTACGTTAGTGTAACAAGAATATTTATAAATACCTATTATTAAAAGTTAATTGAAACATTCAACTGAATAATAGTAGTTTCGTCGTTAATAAATGGAGATTGGACTTAGATATGAAGACGCTTTTAGATTTATCGGTTGGGGATGTGCTTGAACAAGCTGATTTTTTAACTGTAACTCAAGACATGATTAATCAATTTGCTGATGCCACTGGCGATCATCAGTGGATTCATCTAGACACGGCCCGCTGCGAAAAAGAGAGTCCATTTAAAACAACCATTGCACACGGTTTTCTAAGTGCCAGTCTTATGCCCAAAGCTTTTGGTGAGGTACTTGCTCCAAGCGACAACATTGCCTCAATGATAAACTATGGCATAGATAAACTTCGATTCCTTGAACCAGTCAAATGCAATGACGCGTTAAAATACCAATTTAAACTAGTTGATGTAAACGATAAGCCTCAAGGTAAGCTTTTTAAGGTAGAGGCTAGCTGCATTTTGAAGTCGAGCGGGAACCCAGCGCTAGTAGGAAGCTTTTTAATGTTGGCGGTCATGAAACCACAATAGTAACTGAACTATGGCGCAGGTTTACATACGCTTGATTTTACACAGTCTGCGCTAGTATACGGCGTTCAGTTAACAAAACAACGTTTGTTTATTACGAGAAAAGGTCAGATGGAAAAAAGGTCAGAAAAGGCAACCCCTTATCTGACCTTATCAATTAACACAACAATCGACTTAATTTGACGCTTCTTGTGCACCTTCTTCAACAGCTTCGCCTGCACTTTGAATATCTTCACCAGCGCCTTCGATGGTCGCGCAACCGCCCAAGCTTCCGATACTCGCTGCAAGAATAAGCGCTAAAAACGTATGTTTACGTGTTGTTGAATTTAACATTTCCATTTTGTTTCTCCTTAGGTTTTACTCATCATCGGCTTGACTTGAGTTATCAGCCGCTTTTTCGTCACCGTTTGTTTGTGACGATGAATTATTATCAGATGAACTTCTCTCATCGCGCTGCTTGAGCATAGCGTTGAGCTTATCACCACCTTTCGCATTAAAATCTAATGTTCTGATAGGGAACGGGATTAGAATATCGTTGTCTTCGAGCACGGTTTTGACTGTATTAATGGCGTCATGGCGTACAACCATGAACCCAGGTTCTCCGGGATAGCGGATCCAAAACCACAGTAGTAAGTTGATACTCGAGTCGCCAAACGATTCTGCATAAACGGCGGTCTCGTCCTTTTTAATTACATAGTCTTTATCGTTCATCGCATCGGTGATAACTTGCGCGGCTTTTTCAATATCGTCAGCGTATGAAATGCCAACCGGAACCTCTATCCTCCGGTAGCCTAGATAGGAGTAGTTGGTCAAGATATTGCGAAATAGGATCTTATTTGGGATAACTTCAAGTTGGCCATAAAAGGTTTCAACAAGCGTATTGCGTAGGTTTATTTCTTTGACGTTTCCAAAGACCCCTTCAGCTTCAATCACATCACCAATATCGAAAGGCTTTCTGATGCCCATTGCTACACCGGCAATGAAGTTTTCCGTCATATCTTGAAACGCAAAACCAATGGCTAGGCCAACGATACCCGCACCAGCAAGAAGAGAAGTTACCGTGCCTTTTAGGCCGACAAAATCTAGGGCGATAAATATACCGGCGACAAGAACTAGGGCCTTAATAATAGACGTAAGAAGACCGGCTATCTGACGAGACTCAAAGGTCCGTCGCATCAACTTGCCTGCAACATTTCCTACCATTTTGGCGATAAGACCAAAAACAATCGCAATGACAAATGCAACGACAATGTTGGGTAGTAAGGTGATTGCACCTTCCATCCAGCCTTCAAGCTTTTCACTTAGAAGCTTGTATACTTCATCTATCTTGGGGAACTCCATAGACTCCATTACCTTTTTTGATTGATGCCACAACAAGGTTCAAAAATTGTTCCGCTTTCAGAACTTTGGTAAGTATCTGATTTTAAGTTATTTAATGAATTGTCTGATTTTCCCTTTAAAACCCCGTAGTGAATAAATTACGCAGTTAGAGCAAGTTCTTCTCACTATATTTTCATCCCCACTGTTACGTGTTTTTTGCTTGTTAGTCTTAAGTATACCTGGTCTGACCATGTGTAAAATTAATGTAAACATATTATTCACAATAAATTTACATAGCTGGAATTCGGGCATAGTATCAGTGATGTAGGTCAACATTCTGTAGGCCTCTAACAATAACAAACACGAAATCGAACAGCCTGTTGCTAGCGGAATGTGTGGGTAGTAGTGCCGGTAGTGATAAGCCCAGATTTGGAATCACACTATGAAATTTAAAACGCGTAAGACAGCAGTAGCCGCAATGGTCGGCACTGCGTTATTTTGCTCTCCTTATATCGCATCAGCCCAAGAATCTGACGTTGAATCCGAGCAAGAAGCTAAGAAAGACGTAGAACTAATCCTTGTTACCGGAAGCTTTGTTCGAAGAAGCGAAAACTTTGAATCTCCATCACCGCTCGCTGTTGTTGACAGTGTGGCAATAGACGCCATTGGTGCCAAAAATATCGCCGATATCACTCAGACGTTGACCATCAATACTGGTGCAGAAAACAACCCAGACGCTTTCACCCAAAATGCCACCGCAGGCACCTCTAACATCAACCTTCGCGGTTTAGGTGTAGCATCTACTTTGGTACTGCTTAATAACAAGCGCCAAGTTGTTACCGCTCAGCCGACAAACGAAGGGCTCAACTTTGTAGACACAAGCTCACTTGTTCCTATGATTGCCATTGACAGAATGGAAGTAGTTAAAGATGGCGCATCTGCTTTGTATGGTTCAGATGCCGTTGCAGGTGTGGTTAACTTTATTACTAAACGTAACTATGACGGTGCCATGGTTACTGCTGACTATCAAGACGGTGCACACGGCGACAACAAAGAATATATTCTGCAAGGTTTGTGGGGTGCAACAGGCGATAACGGGAGCGTATTAGCGGCAATTAGTTACACAAATCGTTCCCCACTGTTTTTAAGCGACCGACGCTTGAGCCGACCACAAGATGACACGAGTGCATTGGGTAATCCTGGCTCTTTCTTTTTAAATATTCCTGGTGCAGGCCCTCTACCTATTATTGACCCTTATGGATGTGAAGAATTTGGCGGCGCACCAAACCTGCTTGCGCCTAGCGGCACCATCCCAGGGTTAGAGGTTGGTTTTTGTGGTTTTGACTTTGGTAAGTTTTATTCTTATGTAGCTGATGAAAGCAGAACTAACGCCTACGTTCGCGCCGACTATGAATTTGATAATGACATTACGTGGACAGCTGAATTCAGTACCGCTCGAAACCGTGCTGAACGGGGTGGGGCACCGAGCTTCCCTATATTAACGTCACCTATCGTTCCAGACTATCACCCGCAAAACCCATTTGGTCAGCCAGTGGCGTTTTTTGGGCGTGCTGAAGGTAATGGTTTTCCTGGTGATCCAGCCAATACTGAATCGGATACCTTGCGCTTTAGTACTAGCTTGCAGGGCGTAACAGATACTGGTTTCTGGGAAGTCAGCTACACCCGTGCAGTGAACGATTTTGTATTCAGAGTACCCGATGTGCTCAATACTGAGTTCCAACTTGCACTATACGGGCTAGGTGGCTCAAATTGTGACCCAATTGCTGGCTCGCCGGGCGTGGGTGACTGTGAATTCTTCAATCCGTTTGCGAGCTCATATACGAGTGCTCCGAATTCTGATTATGTAGTGAGTTCATTTACCGGTACAGAGGTTATTGATTCGAAAGCAGATCTTGAAGTTTTCGAAGCGTTTACCTCGTTTGATGTGTTTGAAATGGGCGGTGGCTTTGCAGCATTAGCCCTAGGCGTTCAATACCGTGAAAATCAGCTTAGCCAAGACTACGATGACTTAGCTAATCAAGACAGCTTTACCTTTGTAATCGGCAACCCCGATATTGACGGTAGTCAAGACGTTTGGGCAGCCTTTGGTGAACTTGCGTTGCCTATTAATGATGAATTAGATGTGCAATTAGCATTGCGCTATGAAGATTACGGCGGCTCTATTGGCAGCACAGTTGACCCTAAACTGGCTATATCATGGCGCGCTACTGATGAGTTTTCATTACGCGGTTCAATATCCACGTCGTTTAGAGCGCCAACGGTATTCCTAGCGCAGGGGGGCGCTACGTCGTTGCAACAGCTTATCGACCCCGTTCAAGGTGCAACTGCTTTCGTGGCAGTTAGAACATCAGGTAATGAAGACTTAAAACCAGAAGAGTCGACAGCTTACAATATTGGTTTCTCTTATGAGCCTTTCAGAGACTTTTCTGTTGAGGTTGATTATTGGAACTTTGAGTTTGAAGACCTGATCATTCAAGAAAATGCGCAAGCCGTGCTAAATGAAGATCCGACCAATACAGAGCGAGTAATTCGCGCGGGTGACCCGCTAACAGGGCCTGTACTTCAAGTAAATAACACCTACGTTAATGCAAGTTCGCTAGAAACGTCAGGTCTCGATTTCGTTACCAGTTATAAAATTGAAACGGATTTTGGTAATTTTACGCCAACGTTAAATGCAACTTACATTACTAAATACGATTTGATGGACCCTCAGGCTGGTAACATTGATGGCGCTGGACGTCGTAATTTCAATAACATAGGTGTGTCTTCACCTGAGTTGCGTGCTAACTTAGGTTTAGCATGGCAGAGCGATATTCATGCTGCCAATATCTTTCTACGTTATATTTCGTCTTATGATGACGATCAAAACTGTGCAGACGGGACAGCTAACGTAGGTGGTTGCACAAATGGCTTTTATGAAGTTGATAGCCACCTAACGGTTGATGCCCAATACAATATTGATTTGGGCGGGTTGTACGATACCGAGCAAAGCTATGTATTAACTTTAGGTGCCATTAACTTGTTCGATGAAGAGCCGCCTCAATTATTTACCAACAGCGGTTTTGACTCTAAGGTTCATGATCCAAGAGGGCGCCAATTTTATGCTCGCTTAGCAATTGAGTTCTAATTAATAAAATAACACAGTGAAAACCTGCCTCTATTGTTAATAGTTAAAGGCAGGTTTTTTTTGTAAACCATAGTCTCCACTACGCCCTCCCTTTTTCGTCTACGATATTTTCCATTTATAAACCGATTGATTACATTACGACGTACCTACGGCATAGGGTTACCTATGAACAACGTGAAGCGAAGGAGATAAGAATGGCGACTAAGCTGTCAGAGAAAGAAATCACTGCTAAGTTAGATGCGTTGAACGAACTGGTATCAGATGACACACCTTGGGAACAAAGTGGAGATACTATTAAAAAGACGTTCAAGTTTAAGAGTTTTATCCGTGCATTTGGGTGGATGTCGCAAATCGCGATTTGGGCGGAAAAACTAAAACATCACCCCGAATGGTTCAACGTATATAACAAAGTGGAAGTGACATTGACTACTCATGATGCTGATGGACTGACGGAACTCGATTTTTCACTTGCAGAAAAAATGGAAAAATTTAGATAGTTAGGGTAGTCAGCTGGTTAAAATGGGCTTGTTTCGGCGGCGATTTGTATTAACTTTGCACATGTTGGTTAATTAAACCGCTAACAGTCAGAAAAATGAAATATTTCTCGGCTTGGCTCTTGTGTTGAATAAGTCTCTATGTATAATACGCCCCACGTTGAAGCGAGGCATGAAACGCAGCGGTTACAACGTTAATTTTCTGGCGCGGGATGGAGCAGTCTGGTAGCTCGTCGGGCTCATAACCCGAAGGTCGTAGGTTCAAATCCTGCTCCCGCAACCACAGAAAATAACCAGAATTTCAAAGCACTGCAAATGCAGGCTTTACCGTACAGTCGCGGGATGGAGCAGTCTGGTAGCTCGTCGGGCTCATAACCCGAAGGTCGTAGGTTCAAATCCTGCTCCCGCAACCAAATTTGTAAAATCAGAACTAAATAATATTGCGTAAGCAATATCTACCGTACAGTCGCGGGATGGAGCAGTCTGGTAGCTCGTCGGGCTCATAACCCGAAGGTCGTAGGTTCAAATCCTGCTCCCGCAACCACTTTAAGAACCCAGCTTTTGCTGGGTTTTTTCTTTTCTGGTTGTGCAATCCGTAAATATTTTCTCGATTTAACTAGCGGACATTAAGGTCGTTTTTAAGAAATAATTGCCGCACGGCCCAGTCTAGTGTGCTAAGTTAAAGTCATGCCACCATTGAATAATTAAACTTACAGGTAGTTTGGCCGCGCCATGATTGCTCGCTTTTTCACGTACGAAGGACACGCCACATTAATTGAAGGCGCTTATCATTTTCCCCTTGTTGCTCTGTCTTTATTAGTCGCTGTTTTCGCTTCATTTATGGCGTTTAACGTTGCAGGGCAAGCAGCTGTTACTCAAGACAAATTAAGACGAAATACTTTATTAATTACAGGTAGCATAGCGCTAGGGGGCGGTATTTGGTCAATGCATTTTCTAGGCATGACCGCCTTTGATTTGTGTTTACCTGTCAATTACGACCCCTTGATAACTGCACTTTCTGCTATTCCTGGTGTGGCTGCTGCTTGGGTAGCTCTGAACCTTTTGATTAAAACCCGTATTAGCGTTACCGAGGTAGTCTTAGGTGGCGTGTTGATGGGAGCTGGGATAGGCACCATGCACTATAGTGGAATGGCCGCAATGGAGATGGCGCCGCTTCTTCGCTATGACCTTAGTGTATTCGCTCTTTCTATCGTAGTTGCTGTTTGTTTGGCAATGCTATCGCTATGGATAAAGTTTGGTATTACTGCCGCGACTAAAAGCAGAAACATGCTGGGCAAGCATGCATTACTTGCGAGTATTGTTATGGGGCTGGCCATTGCGGGTATGCACTATACTGGCATGGCTGCGGCAAGATTTGTTTTACCACCGGGTCTGGAAACGTCCGGCCAGTCGTCAAATATCGCCGTCTATCTAGCTATTTCTATTGCTATCGTAACACTAGTGCTGATTACCATGGTGTTGGGAATTAGCCTTTTATTTAAATACCGCGATGTGATGTTGCGCGCAATAGAAAGTGAACGAATTCAAAGCGCGATTACTGATACTGCTGTCGACGCTATTCTCACCGTGGATGATAAGGGCATCATCAAAACCGCTAACCCCGCTGTAGAGCAGATTTATGGCTACACGCAGCAAGAAATAGTGGGTATGCACGCTGCTGAAATTATCCCCCATGAAAGAAGATATTTGTATGGCGACGACTTTTTTAGCCAGCGCGTTGTACCAACTGAACAAATAATTGGTACCGGGAGAGAAGTAGAAGTTCTCAGAAAAGGTGGTGAGCGAATACCAGTGCGCTTGGGCGTAGGCTATACAAAAATAGACGGTAAGCCAGTTTTTGTTTCCTTTGCTTCCGACCTTAGAAAACGCAAAGAAATTGAAGATGCGTTGCGTGAAAGTGAGGCTAAGTTTAGAAGTTTAATTTCGAATATCCCGGGTATGGCCTATCGGTGTTTAAATATGCCGGGCTGGCCTATGGTTTTTGTAAGTGACGCTGTGTTTGACATTACTGGTTATTCACCCAGCGATTTCGTATTACCCGATCCAAAACGTTCGTTTACGGACCTTTACCATCCAGACGATATTGAGCGGCTTTCTAATGCTAATACTGAACAAGAAGCTTTCTCTTATGAATATCGCATTATAGCTAAATCAGGTGAAGTGAAGTGGGTAACAGAGCATGGCACTCATGTAAAAGACAACGATGGCAATATTCTATATGTCGATGGTTTTATATCAGACATAACCCAAAGGCGGGTTATGGAGGATGAGTTAAAAGCTGCGAAAGACAAAGCTGAACAAGCAGCTGCAGCACGTACTGCATTTCTTGCCAATATGAGTCACGAAATTCGTACACCTATGAACGCGATCATTGGTTTTAGCGACTTGATGTTAGGGGAGTCATTGCGTGAAGAGCAGAAAATCCATCTCACTACGATAAACCGTTCTGCCCGTTCACTGCTCCATCTTCTTAACGACATACTGGATAGTGCAAAGTTAGATAAGGGGAAACTTGACTTAGATTACCGCGACTTTCTTATTCGAGAAGAATTAGATTTGGTTGTTTCTACATTTTGGTTAGAAGCGAAGCGTAAAAAGGTTGGGTTAGTCCTAAATGTGGATTCTTCGGTGGCCACTGGTTACAGAGGTGTGCCAGAGCGCATGCGGCAAGTGCTCAATAACCTTATCGGCAATGCCGTTAAATTCACTCATGAAGGTGAGGTGTCGATTAACGTCAGAGGTGACGATAAGTTTGTCTATTTTAGCGTGTCAGATACCGGCATTGGTATGACGCAAGAACAAGTGGAGCGTGTTTTCGACCCGTTCTCGCAAGCGGACGCGTCAATGAGTAGAAAATATGGCGGTACTGGTCTGGGAACCACTATTTCTAAACAGCTTGTTGAACTTATGGGCGGTAACATCTGTGTTACCAGTGAAAAAGACAAAGGAAGCACCTTTACCTTTAGGTTGCCGCTAGAAGCGGTTGAAGTGGGTGATCACACCCCTGATACTTTAGAGTCGTCGTCAACCCAAATTCATTCAACATTAAACGTATTAGTGGTTGATGATGTACAACAAAATGTAGAGCTTTTGTCATTGCTCCTTACTCGAGCAGGGCATCAGGTAGATACTGCTACTGATGGTGTGCAAGCGTTAGAAAAAATGGAGTCGGCTTCATTTGATGTCGTTTTAATGGACTTGCAAATGCCAAAGCTAGACGGTTTAGAGGCGGCGAAGCAACGGCGTAAGTTTGAGAGAGAACACCAGCTACCCCCAACACCTATCGTTGCGCTAACTGCGAGTGTGTTAGTGCAGGACAAGCATGCGGCGCAGCAAGCCGGCATGGAAGGGTTCGCTAACAAGCCGGTGGACTTCGGCTTACTTATGGAAGAAGTGGCGCGTGTACTCAAACTCGATACTTTTGCTACCGCAGACACGCCTATAGAGAATGACGCTGGATCAGCGTTTAAAGCCGATAAAGTTACGTTAGATTTGAAGAAAGCGGTTGGTCTATGGGGAAGTGTTGAGACGGTATTGCAAGAAGTGGACAAATTCACTTCAACAAGTAGAGAAAAGGTCGATGAGTTGATGAACGCAGCTATCAGAGAAGACTATAAAGCGGTAGCATCGCTTTCTCATGGCTTAAAAGGAACGTCGGGTAACCTATGTTTAACTACCTTCTTCCGTATCACTAGAGAGATAGAGGCACAGGCGCTGAAATCAATCATTGATATTGAACAAGTCAATCAGCTCCGCGACGCTTTAGAGAAGATAGAATTGATGCTAAGTGAATCGCCCTTATATGCAGAAAATGCAATCAATGAAAGTATAGACAATGCTTTGCTCCTCAGTCACCTGAAAGCTATGCTCAATAGTGTAGAGCAAAATATGGTGGATGAAGAGGAACTGTCATTTTTAAAAGAAATAGGGTGCTCCAATCATAGTGAGAAAATCGGTCAAATTCTCTTAGATATAGATGACTTTGAGTTTGAATTGGCGCTCGAGCACATTTCTTCATTAATACAAGAGTTAAAGTAGCCCAGAGACACGGCATGTTAGAGATTGAAATTGAAAAACCTACTTTATTAGTTGTTGATGATGAGCCTGTAAATTTACGGGTTTTGAAGCAACTTTTAGCATCGGACTACCAGCTTGTTTTTGCAAGAAACGGTGAAGAAGCGTTAAAGCTTACTGAGGCTAGACAGCCAAGTTTAATATTACTCGATGTCATGATGCCTGGGCTTACGGGGTTTGAAGTCTGTCGTCAACTTAAGCAGCAGTCGAGTACCAAGCATATCCCCGTTATCTTTGTTACGGCGTTAAACGATGAGCATGAAGAAACTGAGGGCTTCGAAGCTGGTGCCGTGGATTACATTACTAAACCCATATCACCGGCAATCGTGAAAGCACGGGTGAAAACCCATTTGAGTTTAGTACAGGCTGATGAGCTTTTAGATAGCCGATTACAGGTCGTTCAACGGTTAGGAAGAGCAGCAGAGTACAAGGATAATGAAACAGGCATGCATGTTATGCGCATGAGTCATTACGCTAAAGAGTTGGCGTTAGCTTATGGCATGACAGAAAAACAAGCAGAAACCTTGCTACATGCCGCACCTATGCACGACATTGGTAAAATTGGTATTGCTGATAGCATCATGCTTAAGCCTGGTAAGCTTACCGATGAAGAATTTGCCACTATGAAGCACCATCCTGAAATTGGCGCTGAGATCATCGGTGATTGCGGGGATTCTTTACTGCTCAAAGTGGCAAAGTCAGTTTCATTGACCCACCATGAGAAATGGGATGGAACGGGTTATCCTAACGGACTTGCCGGAGAGGATATTCCTATTGAGGGACGCATTTGTGCTATTGCTGATGTGTTTGATGCACTTACCAGTAAACGGCCTTATAAAGACGCATGGAGTATCGAAAAAACTGTCGAATTTATGGAAAGCCAGAAGGGAAAGCATTTCGAGCCAAAACTGGTCGAATTGATGATAGAAATTATGCCTAAAATACTCGACATAAAAGCCAAGTTTAAAGATGAGGACTAACCGCTAAGTCTTTTCGCTGTTGCTTAATGCGCCGCCTATACGTATAATGTGCGCATTAAGTGATGAGAGCGGGCTCCCTCATTAAAGGAAAGTAACGCACTTATCATTAGCAAGCTATCACCTATCGGTGGTTTTACCCATAAGTTTGCAACTGCCTACATTGGCAGGTATGGGTTCAGAATTTTAATAAAAGCCCCGCTAGTCCGGGGCTTTTTGTTGTATTAAAACCTGGAGTCAGCCTCGCTGAGCCGGGTGATGACAGGTGGGCTTTAGGCCCTTTTTTCGTTTTTGGAGGTTTGCATTGGCAAAACTTGAAGAGAAACTAACCGAAATGCTAGAGCCAGGTGTAGAAGCACTGGGCTTTGAACTGGTTGGTATCGAGTTTGTACGAGCGGGGAAGCATTCAATTCTTCGCGTTTTTATTGATCATGAGAACGGTATTACCGTAGATGATTGTGCAGATGTAAGTCATCAGGTTAGCGCAATTTTGGACGTTGAAGATCCAATTAGCACTGAATATAACCTTGAAGTGTCATCACCAGGTATGGACCGACCGCTTTTCAAAGAAAAGCATTATATCGAGGCTGTAGGTGAAGTGGTTCAAGTTCGATTGTCTATGCCAATGGACGACCGACGTAATTTTAAAGGCAAAGTACTTACGTGTGAAAACGGCATTGTAAGTATTGAAGTGGATGGCCAGCAGTTCCAGTTAGCTGTGGCGAATATCGAAAAAGGTAACGTTGTTCCCACGTTCGATTAACGGAACAGCTCTGCTTTCATCGACGAAAGCATAAGAGAGGCGAAAATGAATAAAGAAATTTTGTTAGTGGCGGAAGCCGTTTCAAATGAAAAACAAGTGCCTAGAGAGAAGATTTTTGAAGCGCTAGAGTATGCAATCGCTAGTGCAACCAAAAAGAAAAACGAAGGCGAAATCGAAGTTCGTGTAAGTATCGACAGAACGTCTGGTGACTTTGATACATTCCGTCGCTGGTTGGTTATCCCAGATGATCAAGAGCAAGAGAATCCATTTGCTGAAATTACGTTTTCTGCGGCGCAAATCGACGAGCCAGAGATACAACTTGGCGATTATGTGGAAGAACAGATTGAATCTATTAAATTCGACCGCATAACTACGCAAACCGCTAAGCAAGTCATCGTACAAAAAGTGCGCGAAGCTGAGCGTCAGCAAATGATTGCTGAGTACGAAGACAAAGTGGGTGAACTGGTTACGGGTACGGTTAAGAAAGTAAACCGCGACAATATCATTATTGATTTGGGTAATAACGCAGAAGGCGTTATCTACCGCGATGATATGCTTCCTCGTGAAACTTTCCGTCCAGGTGACCGTGTACGTGGTCTTCTTTACGTTATCCGTCCGGAAGCACGCGGTGCACAGCTATTTATTAGCCGTACTCACCCAGACATGCTAGTTGAATTATTCCGCTTGGAAGTGCCTGAAATTGCAGAAGAGACGCTAGAAATCAAATCTGCGGCTCGCGATCCAGGTTCACGTGCAAAAATTGCCGTTAAAACTAACGACAAGCGCTTAGACCCAGTAGGTGCGTGTGTGGGTATGCGTGGTTCACGCGTACAAGCCGTATCGGGCGAGCTTGGCGGTGAACGTGTTGATATCGTGCTTTGGGACGAGAACCCAGCGCAATTCGTTATCAATGCAATGGCTCCCGCTGAAGTTGCGTCAATTGTTGTTGACGAAGACAGCAACAGCATGGACGTTGCGGTTGAAGCGGACAACTTAGCTCAGGCAATTGGCCGTAGTGGCCAAAACGTTCGCCTAGCTAGCCAGCTTACAGGCTGGGAACTTAACGTGATGACGGTTGAAGATCTCAACAAGAAGCACGAAGAAGAAAACGCGAAGGTACTTGATCTATTTACTGCTGGTTTGGACATTGACGAAGAGTTTGCGTCTGTCTTGGTAGATGAAGGCTTTACAACACTAGAAGAAGTGGCATACGTGCCAGCAAGCGAGCTTCTAGCAGTTGAAGGGTTAGATGAAGAAATGGTTGAAGAGCTGCGCAACAGAGCGCGTGCTTTCTTAACCACGCGTGCACTAGCGAATGAAGAATCGCTTGAAGGTGCAGAGCCTACAGAAGCCTTATTAAATCTTGAAGGTATGAGTAAACACGTGGCTTATGTGTTGGCCAGCCGCGGTGTTACTGACCTAGAAGAATTAGCAGAACAAGGTACCGATGATATCAGTGATATCGATGAACTAGACGAAGAGAAAGCCGGTGAGTTAATCATGGCGGCTCGTAATATCGTATGGTTCAGTGAAGAAGAGTAAGGTCAACAGGGGGAAAATTACGTAATGGCAGATGTATCTATTGAAAAGCTCGCCAGCGACATTGGTACGACCGTTGACCGATTGGTTGGCCAGTTTAAAGACGCGGGTATCTCTAAGAGTGCCGGCGATCAGGTAAACGAAGACGAGAAACAGAAACTATTGGATCATTTAAGTAAGCAACACGGTAGCGCAGCTGAACCAACGCGCATGACACTTAAGCGTAAGACAACTAGCACATTAAGTGTTGGTAAGTCTAAAGAAGTGAAAGTGGAAGTACGCAAGAAGCGCACATACGTTAAGCGCAGCGACGTTGAAGAACAGCAGCGTCAAGCGGAAGAAGAAGCGAAGCGCCTTGAAGAAGAGGCACGTTTGAAGCGCGAAGCAGAAGAGAAAGCAGCTGCTGAAGCGAAGAAAGCCGCTGAAGAAAAAGCGCGTAAAGCAGAAGAAGCTAAGAAAGCTGCTGATGAAGAGCGTGCACGTCGTGCGGAACAAGCTAAGAAAGAAGCTGAAGCCCGTAAAGCAGACGAGCCTGAACTAACTGAAGCTGAAAAAGCGGAAGCAGAAGCAGCGCGTCAGGAAGAAGAACGTCTTCGTAAAGCACAGGAAGAAGAAGCGCAGAAGAAACTTGAAGAAGACGCGAAGAAGGCGGCTGACGAAGCGCGTAAACTTGCTGAAGAAAACGAGCGTCGCTGGAAAGAAGAAGAAGAGCGTCGTAAGAAAGCAGAAGCTGAAGAAGTTCACTTGCACTCTAACCGCTACGCTCAAGAAGCAGAAGATGAAGAAGACATGCAAGTTGAGCGTTCTTCACGTCGTCGTCGCAAGTCTAAGAAAAACGCTGGTGAGCATCTTAAGCAAGGCTTTAACAAGCCAGCAGCGCCAGTAGAGCGCGTTGTTAAGCTTGGTGCAACTATCACGGTTGGTGAGCTGGCAAGTAAACTTGCTATTAAGTCTAACGAAGTTATCAAAACGATGATGAAGATGGGCGAGATGGCTACCATCAACCAAGTACTAGACCAAGACACTGCGGTACTAGTTATCGAAGAGATGGGTCATAAGTACGAGCTTGTAAATGACAATGCGCTTGAAGATGAGTTGCTAGCAGACGGCACAGAAGGCGAGAAATCGACACGTGCTCCTGTTGTTACCATCATGGGTCACGTTGACCACGGTAAAACATCACTGCTTGACTACATTCGCCGTGCGAAAGTAGCAGACGGTGAAGCGGGTGGTATTACCCAGCATATCGGTGCTTACAAAGTACAAACAGATAACGGTGAAATCACCTTCCTAGATACCCCTGGACACGCAGCGTTTACTGCAATGCGTGCTCGTGGTGCTACGGCGACGGATATCGTTATTCTTGTTGTTGCTGCAGATGACGGCGTAATGCCGCAAACGAAAGAAGCTGTACAGCACGCCCGTGCTGCGGGTGTACCTCTTATCGTTGCAGTGAACAAAATGGATAAAGAAACAGCTGATCCAGACCGCGTTAAAACTGAGCTATCTCAACTAGAAGTTATCTCAGAAGAGTGGGGCGGTGAGCACCAGTTCTGTAACGTTTCTGCGAAAACGGGTATGGGCGTCGATGAACTTCTTGATGCTATCGTTCTTCAGGCAGAACTACTTGACCTTAAAGCAGTAGCTGAAGGCTCTGGTCGCGGTATTGTTATCGAATCTCGTCTTGATAAAGGTCGTGGTCCGGTAGCGTCAGTACTCGTTCAGGAAGGTCAACTACTTGCTGGTGACATTCTACTTTGT
Source organism: Alteromonas sp. PRIM-21 (assembly GCF_027563165.1). Lineage (NCBI taxonomy): Bacteria > Pseudomonadati > Pseudomonadota > Gammaproteobacteria > Alteromonadales > Alteromonadaceae > Alteromonas > Alteromonas sp. PRIM-21. The sequence continues at coordinate 869,178 of NZ_JADOEK010000001.1, forward strand.
GGTGAAGAGTACGGCCGTGTTCGTGCAATGCGCGACGAAAACGGCAAAGAGATTAAGGTTGCAGGACCTTCAACGCCGGTAGAAGTACTTGGTCTTTCAGGTGTTCCAGTAGCTGGTGAAGATGCCGCGGTTGTTAAAGACGAACGTAAAGCTCGTGAAGTAGCAGCGAAGCGCCATCAGAAGAAACGCGAACTTAAGCTTGCTCGTCAGCAAAAAGCGAAACTTGAAAACATGTTTGCGAACATGGAATCAGGTGACGTTAGCGAACTTAACATCGTACTTAAAGCTGACGTACAGGGCTCTGTAGAAGCGATTTCTGAGTCACTGGTTAAGCTTTCTACTTCTGAAGTTAAAGTTAATATTGTAGGTAGTGGTGTAGGTGGAATCACCGAAACTGACGCGACCCTTGCGGCTGCATCAGGCGCTATCGTACTTGGCTTTAACGTTCGTGCCGATGCAACAGCACGTCGCGTACTAGAAGCTGAAGAAATTGACCTACGTTACTACAGCGTTATCTATCACCTAATTGACGAAGTTAAATCGGCAATGAGCGGTATGCTTGCACCAGAGTTCAAGCAGGAAATCATTGGTCTTGCCGAAGTACGTGACGTATTCAAGTCACCGAAATTGGGCGCAATTGCAGGCTGTATGGTTACAGAAGGTAATGTTAAGCGTAGCAACCCAATCCGTGTACTTCGCGACAACGTAGTAATTTACGAAGGCGAATTAGAATCACTACGTCGCTTTAAAGACGACGTACAAGAAGTACGTAACGGTATGGAATGTGGTATCGGCGTTAAGAACTATAACGATGTGAAAGTAGGCGACCAAATTGAGGTCTTCGAAATCGTTGAGGTTAAACGCGAAATTTAATTGCCTTAGTTAATTCGGCATGTGAAAAACGGGGGCCGAGTGCTCCCGTTTTTGTCTGTATAAAGTAAACAGACTCAAGCATGCCCTACGTTAAATAAGGAAAGGAGAGTACAATGGCTCGTGAATTTTCACGTACCGACAGAGTCGCTCAGCAAGTTCATAAAGAAGTAGCGAGCATTCTGCAAAACGAATACAAACACCGTGTAGGCGATATGCCTTTAATTACGGTTTCTGATGTAGATGTATCGCGCGACCTAGCTCACGCGAAAATCTTTGTGACTATTTACAACAGCACTGAAGAAGAAGGCAAAGCCCAAATTAAGCAGCTAGCTGAATACAAAAAGTTTATTCGCAGTATTCTTGCCAAACGTATTCGCATGCGTTCAGTACCTGATCTTCACTTCTTTGAAGACAAATCGATTGTTGAAGGCATGCGCATTTCTAATCTTGTGTCTCAGACCATCGCTAAAGATGAGTCGAAGCGCGATGAAGACGATTCACAAGAGCAGGAGTAAATGGCAAGACGTCGTAAGGGCCGTGACATTAACGGCATAGTGTTGCTTGATAAACCACTGGGTGGCTCATCAAACCAACTATTACAGAAAGTACGCTGGCTGTATAAGGCGGCCAAAGCGGGCCACACCGGCGCGCTTGACCCGCTAGCTAGCGGTATGCTGCCGCTGTGTTTAGGTGAAGCTACCAAGTTCTCACAGTTTCTTTTGGATGCGGAAAAGACCTACGAGGTTACGGCACAACTTGGCGTGCGCACAACCACGTCTGACGCTGACGGTGAAGTGGTAGAAGAGAAGCCCGTTGAAGTCACTGAAGAGCAAGTACGTAAAGCGTGTTTAGCTTTTTTAGGTAAAAGTAAACAAATTCCGTCTATGTTCTCTGCGCTTAAACATCAAGGTAAGCCACTATATCACTATGCCCGTCAAGGCATAGAGATTGAGCGTGAACCACGTGATATTGAAGTGTATGAACTGGACGTACTGCGAATAGAACTGCCTTATGTTGATATGCGCATCAAGTGCAGTAAAGGTACTTATATTCGCTCTATTGTGGATGACTTAGGTCAGAACCTAGGGTGTGGTGCTTATGTGACCCGCTTACATCGCACCGAAGTTGCTGACTATCCTACCGATAAAATGGTGTCGCTGGATAAGTTAATTGAAATTCAGGAGTCGCTAGAAGACGGTGACTTCAAAGCCCTTGATGACTTGCTTATTCCTATGGATACAGCTGTAAGTCGTCTACCGTTTGTGACAATTAACGACGCCGAAAGGAATCGTTTTGACAATGGCCAATCGGTTAAAGGCATGTGCAGTGAAGCACTTTGTGAAGGGACATCCTATCGGGTCTACCACGGCGTTGATACTAATGGTATTTTCCTTGGCGTTGGGGAAGGGGTGCTTGACCCAAAAGACCAAGGCATACCTAAACAAGAAGTATTTGTTAACCCTAAGCGCCGGGTTGTTTATCCATAGACGTAGCGCCTGTAAATAAAGATGGTTTATGGCTTGCTAAGTGTGTAAACGTCATTATAATACTGCGCTCATTCCGCTTTGCTGAATTAGTGATCGGCGAAGCATAAATTTTAGGAGAATGATATGTCACTAACTAAAGCAGAAACCGCGAAAATCATTGCTGAGTACGGCGTAAAAGAAGGCGACACTGGTTCACCAGAAGTTCAAGTAGCTTTGCTTACTCACAACATCAACAAGCTTCAAGGTCACTTTGCTGATCATAAGAAAGATCACCACTCTCGTCGTGGTCTTCTACGCATGGTTAGCCAACGTCGTAAGCTTCTAGACTACCTTAAAGGCAAGAACGCTGAGCGTTACCTTGACCTAATCAAGCGTCTAGGTCTACGTCGATAAGACTAGGTTTCAAGAAAAGCGCCCATTGGGCGCTTTTTTTTCATCCGTTTTTTACTTAAGAGATACTCTCCTTCGAACTAGGCTAGTCTGCAATTTCAACTTTCCTTTGAATGTTGCTTCTTATCTTCATACATCCTTTCATCGGCAATATGAATAAGTTCTTCTAACGTCTTTGCCTCTGATGGATAACTTGCATGCCCAATACTTACCCCTATGTTGAATGTCCCTTGAGTGGTAGTGATAGGCTGAGTCAGTGTCTTAAATAGCCGCATCGTTATCCGCTGTATGTCGTATTCTTTACTAAGTTCAGTGACGACGACAATAAACTCATCACCACCGACACGCGCAGCAATGTCGTATGAGCGGCATAAAGCTTTTAGTCTTTGTGCAAGCTCTACAAGTACCTCATCACCAAGAGCATGACCATATTCATCGTTGATTGGTTTGAAACGGTTTAGATCGAGATAAAATAGGGTACAAGATTTTGCGTTCCTTTCTAGCCTGGGGAGTTCATTGCGCATATAAGTAGATAGCGCCAATCTATTGGCAAGCCCCGTTAAGGTGTCGCTATTAGCAAGCTTTTTAATTTTTTGCTCGGCTTCTATTTGCTCAGTAATATCAACGTTAATACCGAACATCTTACTACCTTCAACGCGGCCGTATGCTTTGACGTGACGATACTGCTCATTTAAGGCTTTAATTCTATACGTTGCTTCAAAAGAGGATTTTTCTAATACCGCCTTCTCAATTTTTTTCTTTACGCCATCGATATCACTAGTATGGACGGTGTTTTCCCAATCACTAAAAAGGCCACTAAAACGATTTTGGGATATATTGTAAATTTTGTGCATCCACTCGTCCCAAATAAGAAGGTTAGCTCGGATGTCCCATTCCCATACTCCAATACGAGCAGCGTCCGCAGCCATAGACATTCTGCGATTCAGCGTCTTAAGTTCGTACTGGGTTTCACGCCATTTAGTTACATCTTCAGAAAGTGATAAAATAAACTGTGCGTCACCGTAACTATCACCTATGACTATTTTTTTTGTGTGCAGGTAGCGCACTTTGCCGCCAATATTGAGTCTGTATTCATGCGCGTTTTGCTTCTTGGAACTTAACAGTAATTGCTTATCATCACTAACAAACGCCTTAGCTTCTTTTTCTTCAAATATATCAAAATCAGACAGCCCAATTAACGATGCTTTATCAATACCCAATAGCTCACTTCCCGCATCGTTAACATGCGTAATAGAAAGCGTCTTAGCGTTTTTTACTAGCAACATATTGGGCAGGGCGTCAAACACGGTTTGCGCAAAGACTTCTTGGTTTTTTACATCCGATAGGTCTTTAATCGTACACATATAAGCGACATGGTTTCCCGGCAATTGTTTAACTTTCAGAGAAAGAGGAAACACTTTGCCATTTTTTCTTATGCCGTCCAACGTAAATGGGGCGCTATGCGCAACGCTGTTATTTGCCCCTTTCTTTAAACTAACAATTAGTGATTCAGTGGTATGTTTAGAAGGACTAATAAGTTCTCTTATATGCACCGACTGCGTGGTAAGGGTAAAGTCACTCAAGCCGAACATGTTTAACGCCACAGGATTTGCAAACTCGACCAAGCCCGAATTATCAAAGGTGATAACGCCATCTTGTACGGTGTTTAATACGGCGTTGTATCGCTCAAGTAATAAAGTTCGTGTGCGAAGTTCAATAAATACCAAGATAGCAAATGCAAATAGCATGACCATTAGCATGACTAGATAAACTAGGTTCTTGGTTTCAGGCTCTTGCAGTATTTTAGTCTCTGGAAGGGCGTAGACGTGCATAGACAGCATTCCGGTATAGTGCATGCCGGAAATAGCGGACCCCATGATGATTGCTGGTACTATTTGCTTTGTAATGCGAAGCTGCGCTGTAGTCACATATTCATGGGTTTTTAATGCGATGCCGGCCAATCCCACAGCAACTACAATCGAAAGGGAGAAATACCAGCCATCGTAAGCCATTGCGGCGTCCATCTGCATCGCCATCATGCCGATGTAGTGCATACTGCCTATGCCGACCCCCATATAAATACTGCGAAGCCATAGCGCGTTTTCCTTGTAAGGCAACTTGCCCATAACAACAATGCTTGCGAGGATCGCAGGGAATACGGATAGCAGAGTAATAAAAGGGTCGTAAGAGACCACAAGCGGAAGTTGATAAGCAAGCATGCCAACAAAGTGCATGGACCAAATTCCAAAGCCCAAAAAGCATGCAGATGCCAGCGACCAATAAGTCCGCTCGTTTTGCATCTCCGTTTGCGCCATCTTAGCGGCAAGCACGAAAGAAATTAGTGATGCTGATATGGCAATAAGAACGGAAACCAGTACGAAAAATACATCGTAGGTAGCTAGAATTTCAGTATTAGGAGAAAAATCTGCTACTGAAAAAAAATGATAATGTCCGTGTTTCAAGGCGTAATAAAGCTAAATTAGATACTACTATTAAATGTAGTAGTTCCACCTATTTACGCAACTCTACTTTCTCTGCTGTCTTGGTTGATGAACGAACGGCGTTTTGCATCGTCTTTAATTCTTGAGCTGTTAAGTTTCGCCATTGACCTGGTTTTAGTGACCCGAGTTCTAAATGCATAATGCGTGTGCGTTTAAGTTTAGTCACCTCATAGCCTAAGAATTCGCACATTCTGCGTATTTGGCGATTAAGCCCCTGGGTAAGAATAATAGTAAACTTGTTTTTGCCGGTCGGTTTAACAACACATGGCTTTGTCACTGTACCTAAGATGGGCACGCCGCGCGCCATACGCTTCACAAACCGTTCACTGATAGGCTGGTTAACCGTTACTTCATACTCTTTGTCGTGCGCATTTTCAGCGCGCAATATTTTATTTACGATATCACCATCGCTGGTGAGTATGATGAGCCCTTCAGAAGGCTTATCAAGCCTACCTACGGGAAATATACGTGCCTTATGACCGATAGCGTCAATAATATTGCCTTTAACATGGCGCTCGGTAGTACAGGTTATGCCTATAGGTTTGTTGTATACAATATAGACCCTATCTGATTTGTCCTTCGCTACCGCACCTACCACCTTGCCATCAACTTTAACAATATCGCCGACACCAATTTTAGTACCAAGCTCTGGTGGTTTGTTATTTACCGTAACGCGCTTTTGCTCAATGAGTTTATCCGCTTCTCGGCGTGAACATAGGCCTGTGTCACTAATATATTTATTTAAACGTTTAGGCGCTTGGTCACTCATTGCGCAGTATGTCCTATCTTATTTCGTCGAAGGCGGTAATGGTATCACGACAAAAAAGAAAGGGGCGATTAACCCCTTTCTTTTTTCTGTATTTATCTGGAGTAGCCATACATTGCTGTTCGTTTTGAAAACAACAAGCCAGCTGGTGGTAGGTAATTTAACTGCCAGCAGGTGAGGGAGGTGAACCCGCACCACCACTCGCACTGCCACTTGATACTACTTTTGTGGCGATGTCGCGGATCTCGTTTTCTAAACTGGTAATGCGTCCAGATAACGTTGTGTTGCGCTGCTCCAATACTGATAGTTTATCGGTAAGATTACGCACACGTTGCTGGGCACTTTGTTTATCGCTTGTGGCTTGTTCTAGTTGAACGTTCACAGCAAGTAGTTCATCGGCTAGTGATGCCAATTGATTTTTAACAGAGCCAATTGCTGCAGCTTGGCTTTTTACATCGTCAGAAACGGCGCTGACATTTTTATTCAATGCAGTTTGAACATTGCCAACGCGATCACCAAGGTCAGCGATTTCTTTTTGATTACGACGCCATGCCGAAGCCCAAAGTTTGTCCATTTGCTCCCAAAGTTCATTGGTTTTATTAGACAACTCAGTAACTTTGACTTGTAAAGCAACCGTAGATTCACCAATTTCCTCGCCTGTCGCAGAAAGCTTGCTTTCTAGCTGCATAATGCGCTTTTCAGCTTGCTCAGCCACAGCCTTTTGTTGCTCAAGCATAGTGTACAAGTAGTAACAACCACCACAAGCCGCTAAGGCGATCAAGGCAACTAAAACAACCCAGACTCCGTTACCGCTACCACTATTTGAAGGCTGGCGGTTGGCTGAAGGGGAAGGTGAGGGCGTGGTCGCCTTTGTTGGGGCCGCTTGCCTCTTTGTCTGATAATCTCGACGGTCTTCTTCATCCAATCTAATGGTTGGAAACTCATCGTTTTTCGAATTATTTGCCATAGTAAATTAATAATCTCTTTATGTAGCGCTCTCTTCATTACGTCAAAACGTTTTATCTTAAAGAGAGCCCATTATTCTTTGCGCGCAGTTTCATGTTATCGCTAAATCAAAGGAAATTCTATGGCTTATGTAGAATGCTAACTTTCCATAAGCCAAAGAAGCTGGAATTTGTCTAACCCCAGCATTTTTCAATGGCATAAACCTGATTAGTTTTTATCGCCAATCCATTCGACGCGATAAAGGTCGCGGCGTCGGTCCAGGTAATTTCGCACCGAGCCCTCATTTTGCAGCTTAGTGAGTTTGTCGAGGTCTAAATCAACGATAAGCGTCATCTCTGTATTTGGTGTCGTTTCAGACACAATAGCATCGTGAGGAAACGCGAAATCACTGGGTGAAAACACCGCGGTTTGACCATACTGAATATCCACGTTATCAACCTTAGGCAGGTTGCCTACGCTACCAGCAATAGCTACATAACATTCATTTTCGATAGCCCTTGCTTGTGCACAGCGACGAACGCGTAAATAACCATTTTTCGTGTCTGTCCAAAACGGCACAAATAAAATCTGCATCTCTTGGTCGGAAAGAATGCGCGCCAGTTCTGGAAATTCCACGTCGTAACAAATTAGCACGCCGATTTTCCCGAAATCGGTATCAAAAGTCTTAAGGCTATTTCCGCCCTTCATAATCCAGTCCTCTTTCTCGTGAGGTGTTGGATGAAGTTTGTATTGGCTTTCAATCGTTCCGTCTCGCTTGCATATGTAGCTTACGTTATACAGCTGTTCCTCTTCTACGACAGGCATTGAACCCGCGATAATCGTAATATTGTACGAAACAGCGAGATGAGATACGGCAGTTAAAATTTCATCGGTATAAGTAGCTAAATGCCAAATAGCGTCAATTGATGAATCCGATGGGCTAAGGCCCATAAGCGGCGCATTGAAAAACTCAGGGAATAAGGCCACATCGCACGAATAGTCAGAAAGTGCGTCGACGAAGTATTCAACCTGCTGAAGAAGCTCTTCTACATTGTTGAAATAGCGCATTTGCCACTGGATGCATCCTATGCGCGCACTCGATTTTCTGCCGGCGATTAACGAAGGCGTGCCCGGCTCGTAGTAAATGTTATGCCATTGAAGTAATGTGGCATAACCCTTTGATGCTTCATCTTCCGGGAGGTATGCGGTCATTACTTGCTTTACTTCAAAGCCGTTAGATAGTTGAAACGTTAAAATCGGGTCGTAAATATCCTTAAGCTTTACTTGCTCGATGTACTCATAAGGCGACAATTCATTCGCATAGTTTCTATAATTGGGTATGCGACCCCCAGCCATAATTGATTTTAAATTTAAGTTTCTGCACAACTCTTTTCGCGCTTCGTATAACCGTCTACCTAAACGAAGACCACGGTATTCTGGGCAAACAATAACTTCTACGCCGTAAAGCACATCACCATTTGGATCGTGAGTCGTAAGATAGGCATCGCCGGTTATTTCATCGTAACTATGCTTATCGCCAAACTGGTCGTAATCAACAATGACAGAAATGGCGAAGGCAACCACTTTGCCTTTATCTTCAATACATATTTGTCCTTCAGGAAACGTGGTGACTTGCGCTTTATAATTAGAGTAGGGCCACGCGCCGCCAACGTTTGCGTATACCTTGTCCATCAACCCTTTTACATCGTTATAGTCGTCCAGTCTTAAGTTTCTTAAGTCTAGATGGTGTTCCGTTTCTTCTATTTGTGTTTGGTCTTGACTCATGGGGTACTCTTTTTACTAAAAATTCTGATAAATACTTCTGATACGTACAGCGTGTATATTTCTACTTAAACGCCTTGTAATGGTTTTTTCAACTGTTGCATCTAGTCCTCGTGTTCTTACCGTAAAGACGAAGCTAACAAGTAAAAAGGGGCTTGGTTTCAAGCAACACCATTAAAATACATACCTTGGCTTACTAATTAATCTTATTTGTTAAAATTTCTCTTTAGTGATTGTTTTAGTTTCTGTCTAGCTAAGCTTGCTCACGCACTGATTAAAGACTAATTAAAGAATAGCTCGCAAGAAACTAGCAAGAAACGTGCGAATTCTTTAGCCGTCAAAACGATAAATAATTTTTCTTTTATCGATAAAAAAATAGCGCGAAAAATGTGTGGTCATGCAATTGCCACAACGCTCAACGCCGCGTATAAGTTCGCTACTTTTTTTTACGTCCACAACTTTCTAATAACTACACAATTAGTTAACTGCCTACAGGTAAAAAGACTTAGATGAATAGAGAACAACTTGCGTCGTATCAGCCTCTACATGTTTTCGATGAAGCCATATTTGAAAAAATCGTAGATGACTTAGTCACTTCAGGCTTTTCTATTCAGGAGAATGGTTTACCCGATTTCATTATACAAGCACTGTTAACCTGTCAGCGTTCAATCTCCGAAGCTGAATATAAAAAAGCGGGTATTGGACGCGCAGAGAATTATCAGAAAGCTGAAAAAGTGAGAGGGGACGAGATTTGCTGGATTACCGGCTCCTCTGAGGAAGGCGCCCTGTGGTTGTCTTGGTGTGAAGCCATGCAGCAGTATATAAACCGTTCGCTTTTTATGGGGCTCTTTTCTTTTGAAAGTCATTTTGCTTGCTATGAACCAGGTAAATTTTACAAGCGCCATGTAGATGCGTTTAAAGGTCAGGGCAACAGGGTACTATCGCTTGTTGCCTATCTCAACGATAACTGGAAAGAGACTGACGGCGGAGAATTAGTGCTGTATTTTGATGAAAATGATCAAATAGGAACAAAAGTCTTACCGGCAAAAGGAACATTTGTAGTATTTCTTAGCGAAGCTTTTCCCCACGAAGTTTTGCCAGCGGTAAGAACGCGCCATTCTGTTGCAGGATGGTTTAGGGTAAACGGTACTGTTAATGACAGTATCGACCCTCCGCGCTAGTATCCAAAAACTCATACTTATGTATAATATGAATTTGCTATATATCTGTTGTGATAAAACCCTACTTGAAATTCGAGTAGTCCGTGAAGTTAGTGGTAAGCAAACAGGCTTTGTATTTGATGGTTACTTCACAACGATAGCATAGTGTTGTCCACAATAGGTCGTCCTGACGCCATTGTGTTGCTTAGGGAAAAGATGTAAGAAGTGATTGGCTAATGCTGGAAAAAATACCTGCCCCCACCCCAAGAGAAGAGCTGCATGTGCTGGTTATCGATAACCAGGGGCTAGTTCACGATGTTGTTGCTTCAGCATTACACGAAATAGGGATCAAAAACGTTAGTAGTGCATTCAACGCGTTCCATGCCAAGAGATTATGTGAGGCAAGGCAGTATGACTTTGTATTACTAGCGTTTAACGTAAGTCACGATAAAGATGGCTTTCATCTTTTTGAAGAACTTAAGCACCTCAACCACATTAACGATACCACAACGGTCATTTTCCTTAGTGCCGAAACATCACCTGAACTTGTTAACTGTATTGTAGAACTGCAGCCGGATGATTTCTGGGTTAAACCATTACAGCGCAATAAGATTGAAGCGCGCTTAGAATACCTAATACAAGTTCGCTTGAAACTGCATAAAATGCTGCATTGCATGCATGCTGGCGACTATTCAACGGCGATGTATTATGCTGAGCGACAACTCAAAGATCCCTCGCTTTCAGAGTATCACACCAGAATAAAACGCCTTATTGGTGACTGTTTATTGCAGTTACGGGACTATGAAACGGCAGAGGATTACTTTAGAACGCTACTACAGAGTATGGACCATGCCTGGGTTCATATTGGTCTCACGCGTTCGTTATTGCGGCAAGATGAACTAGAAGAAGCACAGTTACTGGTTGATGATCTACTCCAGCGGCCCGATACTCGTTTTTTAACCTTCGATTTGCTCGCACAGTACTTCATCGAAAAAGAGCAGTTTGATATTGCTTACGAGCAAATGAAAGAGGCAAGCCGGCTTGCGCCCCGTAATATCGAGCGAAACAAGCGCTTGTGGGACCTAGCCAGACTCAATCATGATAAAGCTGGCCAGCTTTCTGCCGTGCAGAATATGGCAAAGTTCGCTAAAAATTCTATTCATGACTCCCCTCAACTTACGCTTAATGTTATTCGCTCTACTATTGATTTAGCTACAAGCTTGGGAAATGCTGAAGGTGACAAGTACCTTAAACGCGCCGAAAGTGAGCTTGAAGAGCTTAGGCAGCAGAAAGGCATGCAGAATCAGCTTGCTGAGCAAATGGATGTGGTCAAGTCCCGAGTACTATGTCTGAGAGACGAGAAACGTGAGGCTGAAAAGTTAATGAAGGATCGCTCAGCGTCTACCGATGGACTGTCAATGGAAGATAGTTTAGATAAGATGAAAGCCTTCCATGAGTTAGGCATGCGTGAACACTGTGTCAGCATTTTAGATAAACTGAGAAAGCAGATAGAAGGTGATACTTTTACCTCACAAGTGGTTAATGAGTATTTAAATCAAGAGTCTATTGAGCGTACGGAAATTCAGTTTACTACTAAAGAGCTTAAGCAGATGGCGGCTGTAAATTACAAAGAAAATCGCCTTATTCCCGCTTATAACAATCTAAGACAGGCCTTGACCTTGTCGCCTAAAGACAAACAGATCGCGTTAAGCTTGCTTAAAGTCATTACTCAAATGCATCTAGATAGTGGACTAAGTGAAGAACAAATGCATTCGGCCCAGCGTGCTGCCAAATTGCTTTGTTCTGAAGAGTTATCGGCGACCCAAGCGGAAAAAAGGGATCAGTATATCGCGCGAATTGGCATTGAAGTGGATGATACCAATGCGGCCGATTTAGTCGGCGTGGTTGTCGCTAAAGCGTAATTTGGAATGTTGTCCTTTTTAAAGCTTGCGAAGCTACTATAAAGGGCTAGATAAAAGTTTAAACGCCGCTAATCATGTACACACAACGGCAAAATGAAAACCTAAAAAAAGCTGCCTTGAATTTCAAGGCAGCTTTTTTAATTTAAGAAGGATTTAATCCTTTCTTCTGTTATTTTTTAGCAACAGTAGCACGACGGCGAAAGCCAATTGCTGCGGCTAACAGAGCAAGAATTCCTCCCATTGAGCCGCCTGAGCTGTCGTCATCGCCTTCTTCATCGTCAACTACATCCGCTTGCAGATCGAAAGTTGCAACAAACGGGTCATGGTCTGAACTTCTGAATGGACCCACATCAGTGAACGCGTAGCCGTCTTCATCAGCATAATAACGAAGCGCTTGGTCGTACTGTAGCTGGTAGGCTTCAACTGAGTTGATATTCCAGTGTGCACCATCAATAGCGTCTTCAAGCATGGCTTCACTTGCTAAGACGTGGTCTAAACTACCTACTTGTTCGGTACCGTAGAACCAATATGAGAAGCCTTCTGCATCGAACTCTTCAGCTAAATTGTGATAGCCGAAGCTAGATTCAACTTCAACAGATGCACCGTCGTCCATACCTGTATTTACTGCAGTGGTAATAGTGTAACCGCGAGCTTCAGGAGTATAGTCGGTAAGTACAGCCACAGGATCTTCAGCACTGTACGCGTTCAAGTCGCCTAAGATTATCTTACGCTCTGGCAGATTTTCATCGCTCAAAGCATTACCTAATGTAACGGCTGCCGATACGCGAAACGCGTTACAGCTACCCTGAATTGTAGTAATTTCAGATGGCGCTTCGGCAATGTCTTCAGCGCATTGCGAACCCTTAGACTTAAAGTGGTTCACTGAAACTAGGAACGACTTACCACTTTCAGTGTGTACAAAAGATTGAAGAAGGCTAGGGCGCATTTGTGCAAGACTATCTTCGTCAATTTGTTGTACTGGCATATCAACGATAATAGCGTCGCCCTCTGGCGTTACTACAGAAGCCTTGTATAAAAGGCCTACAGTGATAGCATCTGTGCCAATTTCGCTACTATCGCTTGTAGCAACAAATGAATATTGCTCAGTTTCACCTAGTTCTGCGTTAATAGCATCAACTAGAGCCTGTATCGCGCTGTCTTCACCGAAACCGTCATTTTCGATTTCCATTAACCCAACAACGTCAGCGTTTAGGTTAACAATGGCTTCTACAATACGACCTTGCTGTAGTTCAAATGCCACAGCATCGTCCGCACCGCGATTTTCATCATAATCGAAGGTTACATCGCCGTTAGCGTCCACCTCACCGTTGAAGTAATTTAGCACGTTGAAAGTAGCAATTGATAAGTTACCTTCTGTAACAACAGGGTTTGCTTCACGGGTTGAAGTGACTTCAATAATGTCGCTAGGGTTGATTCTGTACGTACCAAAGCTGTAGTTAAGTGGACCTGCAGCAGAAACCGAATCACCAATGCGAATAGCATTAGCGTAGCTGAAAGTAGGGAAGAAGCTCAATGCATCTGGGTACTGAGAACTGCTGTTATCTTCAATAGTAAGCAGGCTTGTCTCGCTCGCTTCAACAGCGGCTGCGTAAGCATCTGACAAAGGCGCTGCCACATCGCTTGGTTGGCGTTTAATCGAGTCACTAACAACGATTTCGCCGAAGCGCCAAAGGTTGTTTGTGCTTGTTACTGTCGCGTCAGTCACGCTAACAACCATACCTTCAACCGATTCAAGGTCAAGTTCGTACGGCATAGCGATCTCTACCGCCGCCACAGCATCTGCGGTGCCGCAATCAAGTGCACCAACATCGCTATCCATGGCAAGGGTCGTCATGCCGTAGTTTTCTTCTACTTCCCCATAAAGACGAACGATATTACCGGTGGCAACATCTACAGTGCCGTCTACGAACAAACCTTCAGAGGTTGCATCGTCAGCGTCGTAATCAGATGCCTCTTCCTGTACAAAGAAGCCGTCAGCACGGGTGCCAGTAACTATAGCTTCGATAATAACGCTGTTGCCTACTTCAGCAGAGCTGCTTTCGCTTCCTTGAATAGCACTGATAAGTGTTGCGTCTGCGCCACAAATACCGAGCTCAACAGCAGGCTCTTCCGGTACGTCAACAACGTCGTTACCGCCACCTTCGGTGGTAAATGTACCGGCAGGGAAGGGAGTCGCCGCATCTGTGTTTGTGGTTGAACCGTCAAGCGCGTCAACACCACTGTAAGTCCAGTTAGATGCTTCAAAACTGCCGCCGTTAGCCGATTGACCAGACGAACGGTATGCCCAACCATCTAAGTATTCCCATGCGGTGCCGCTGCCATCGGTGTTAATATCACCAAACGTATCGATAACGCTACCATCTTTGAAAAGCTCAATAGCATCGTCACCATTAATTCCTAACTCAGATGTATCGTAGTCTGGTGCAGAACCGAAAAACGCGGTGAATCCATCAATTTCTGATGCTACGTAGATATAAGTGCCAGCGCTTGCAGACGTGCCAGCTGGGAAGGTGAATTCCTCTCCATCTGTTCCACCACCGTTGTTCGCTGCACCAATACCATAGGTAGATAAGTCTGCAATATCGTTAACAACGAAGAGTTCTACAGCTTTTGGAACACCGCCACTTAATGGCCCGTCGATAACACCACTTATAACTAAATCGTTGGCTTGAATAGCGGTAGAAGAAAGTGCAGAGATTATTCCTGCAGATAGTAAAGTTAATGATGTTCTCACGTCATTTTCCCTTTGTAGTTTCATTATTTTTTAAATCACAGGTACTAGTATTTTTGTTGTAAAGTCTGCTTGAGCAGAGCACCCTGTGACGAGCAATTTTCGTATTGCTTGTTCTACCGTAGGGAAGTTTATGATTAATAGAAATAACTTAATCTTATTCAAGCTGTTTTTAAAATAGCTTAAATAAAACAACAGCATAGGAAGTATAAGTAAACTTACTTATACTGTTAAATCGCTTTTGTAGCCTTACCTAACCATTAAATAATGCTATAGCCAATTTATAGGCGCATATTACTTTTTTGTTACAGCAAGCATTGTTTTAGTTTGATTCGAGATGTCGAGAAAATAAAGCGTGATCATCAACGACTTGATCTGCATAAAGATTTGCTATTTTCACAAGCAAATCTCTTGATTGAGAAAAGGCATTTGAGGCTGATTGGGCAAACCGCGTGCTTCTTCTATCTCCACGACAATGAGCCAGTGCCAAGCTATAACCGCATAATTGTGCAAAATATTCAAAGCCCCCGTTAAGGGCCTTATTGCCCATTGCAATATCTTGAGGGTCTACACCCACTTTAGCGTGATGTCTTGAGCGAATTAGGTAATGAGCGTCTTTGAATTTTACCTCATCAAGAACAAGGTCAGGCTTTCTTTGCATTCGTCGTTGGCAACGTGCGGTAAGGTGGGCAGCGTTCAGACGGTTGACAGGGTTAACGGTAGGGAAGTAATGAAGAGGTGCAGCAACACGCTGTTGTTTTACTTCTACAATATGGCAATGCGCAAAACTCTTTTCATTGTGTGGTTTAGACGGCCCGACTAAAAAGTAATAGCGCGCCATATTCACAGAGCCGGTTCCTGCGTTCAGGCGTTTAACAATATCAACGATAGAATCGTCCATGTAAGGAGCAAACGCTTCGTGTAATGTTTTATATTCACCTTCGCTTAGGGTTTCGAATTTTTCACTGTTGGGTTTAAAGCCCAGCCTCGTGCCATTAAAACTCACCGCTTTAGCAAGCGCACTTTTAATTGTAAAATCCTCGCCGCCCGCACTACGGGCTTTTGCCTTTTTATAAAGCTTTGTTAGCTTACTTGGCACAGCATTAGGACAATAGTCTATTGCCTCGTTCAGCACTTTAGCATTGTTTACTACACGGTCGCAGGTTTCCACATAGTGCTTAATAAAAGCGTGTTGCGCGCTTATAACTTGCTGATGAGTGACTACGGATTTAGTGGTATCTATGCCTTCCCCTGAATATCTACCTTCCACTATACCGCTACAGTGCAGTTGAGCAAGACGCAATGAGGTGAGGTAGCGAAGTATGTCCCAGTGTGCTTTGCCCACGCACGCATCATCAAAATCATTGGGAGAAAAGATTACTGTATCTCCGTGAGAACCTTCTTCTGTAAGAAAACCAAAATTGGAAGTGTGGCAGTCGCCCATTACGCTGGTAAGTGGTATAGAATCACACTCTTTGGGGAAATTAATCAGACCCGCTTTGATATCTGCGTAGAATAACTGAGCGCTGCCTCGATAAAATACAAACGGGCTGGTAGCCATTTTTATATGTTTTGCCAAGCTTCGCGATGGTTTGTGATTATCAATACGCTCAATTTCGTCTGAAATAAGGTGAATTCGGGTATTTGTCATATGTTCCTCACGCTGCTTGTATTAAGGTTATAAACAGGAATGTGTCGCGTGCCGATTGGCGAATTGATTCTATTTTCATCGTTCAATTCAATAACCTGATTAAGCGATTCATATTTACCAATTAGTTTTTTTAAGTGATGCGCGCTATTCTTATCACCAGTTTCAAGAGACATGGATTTCGCAACAAGTGAATATCTTCACAAAACTGCAAAACCATGTCGACAAAATAAACGTAAAGTTTGTATCCGTATGCATTAAGCATTCGGAAAATTTAAACCAAATGGAGAATTAAACATGGCATTGATTAATACTGCTATCAAACCTTTTAAAGCGACTGCATTTAAAGACGGCGAATTCGTAGACGTAAGCAGCGAAGACATCAAAGGTAAATGGGCAGTTTTCGTATTTTACCCAGCTGACTTCACATTTGTTTGCCCAACTGAGCTTGGCGACATCGCTGATAAGTACGAAGAACTTCAGTCTCGTGGTGTAGAAGTATTCTCAGTATCTACTGACACACACTTCACTCACAAAGCATGGCACGATTCTTCAGACACGATCAACAAGATCAAGTTTGCAATGATCGGCGACCCTACTGGCGAAATCACGCGTAACTTCGATTGTATGCGCGAAACTATGGGTCTTGCTGACCGTGCAACATTTGTTGTTGACCCAGAAGGTATCATCCAAGCAATGGAAATCACTTCTGAAGGTATCGGTCGTGACGCAGACGACCTAGTACGTAAAGTTAAAGCTGCTCAATACGTAGCAAATAACCCAGGTGAAGTTTGCCCAGCGAAATGGAAAGAAGGTGAAGAAACACTTGCTCCTTCTCTAGACCTAGTTGGCAAAATCTAAGCATTCACGCTTAGTGTCTAGCACAGCAGGATAAACTGTTAGTAGAAGTGTTAGGCAGATAGTTTGTAGGGAGTGGGCCTCCACTCCCTGATGTTAATTTCCTATTTCCGCTTATGTTGTTAGCCTTCACAAAAGGTTGGCGGGGATCGGCGTGTCGAAAATAAGGCAGAATAACCGTGTTAACTAAAGAAATTTTACAAGCATTGAAATCATATGCTGAGTCAATGCAAAAAAACGTAACCTTTGTCGTACAGACCGGTGAACATAGCAAGCGCGAAGAGCTTGTGAAGTTTCTGTCCGACATTGCTTCAGTAAGCGAAAAACTAAACGTAGAAGAGCGCGAAACTAATGGTGAACTACGCAGCGCTATCAGCTTCTTATTAGAGGCTGACGGTGAAGATACTGGAATTCGTTTCTCAGGTATTCCGGGTGGTCATGAGTTTAACTCGCTTGTACTTGCTATGCTGCACGCAGCAGGCACTGAACTTAAGCTAGATGATAGTGTTCAAACATTGGTTAAAGCTGTTAAAGAACCGCTTAACTTTGAAGTATTTATTAGCTTAAGCTGTCACAACTGCCCAGAGGTCGTACAGGCACTTAATCAATTCGCTTTGATTAACCCTAACATTAAGACCGAGATGATCGACGGTGGGCTGTATCAAAATCTAATTCAAGAGCGCGACATTCAAGGTGTACCTAGCGTTTACCTTAATGGCGAGCTATTCGCGAACGGTAAAGTTGATGGTTCAGTACTTATCAATAAACTTATCGAGCGCGACCCTAGCCTTAAAGAGGCAAATAAAGGCGACGCATTACCGCTTCAAGACGTTACTGTTATTGGCGGCGGCCCTGCAGGTGTTGCGTCAGCAATTTACAGTGCTCGTAAAGGCCTTAAAGTAGCCATTGTTGCTGAAACCTTCGGCGGTCAGGTTAAAGACACTATGGGTATTGAAAACTTGATTTCTGTACCTAAAACAACAGGGCCTGAACTTGTAGGCAACCTAATGGAGCACGTTCGCGATTACGACATTACGCTTAAAGAGCACGTACGCGTCGATAGCATTGAAAAAGGTAATATTAAAACTATTACGCTTTCTTCAGGCGAGCAAATTCGCACCCGTACGGTTATTGTCGCAACTGGCGCACGTTGGAGAGAACTTGGTGTCCCTGGTGAAAAAGAGAACGTAGGTAACGGCGTAGCATATTGCCCGCACTGTGATGGTCCTTTCTTTAAAGGTAAAGATGTTGCAGTTATTGGTGGTGGTAACTCTGGTATTGAAGCGGCACTAGATTTGGCAGGTATCGTAAAATCAGTAACGGTATTTGAATTTATGCCGGAACTTAAAGCGGACCAGGTACTTATCGACCAAGCTGAAAAGCGCGACAACATTACCATTATTAAAAATGCGGCTACACGCCAAATCACCGCCGAGAATGGCAAAGTGAACGCGATTGAATACCAAGACCGTTCAACTAATGAAGTTCACACTCGCGAACTTGCCGGTGTATTTGTTCAAATTGGCCTTGTACCGAACAGCCAGTTTATGAAGGACACGGTAGAGATGACGCAGTATGGTGAAATCATTGTTGATACTAAATGTCATACTTCTGAGCCTGGTATTTTTGCTGCGGGTGACGTAACAACTGTGCCTTATAAGCAAATCGTTATTTCGATGGGTGAGGGGGCTAAAGCGTCACTAGCCGCCTTTGAATACCTGCTTAGCCATGAAGTGGTTGAAACTGAAGACGAGAGCGAAGCTGCTTAATACGTTTAGTATCTAGCGCTTAACTCAAATATGTGAAAAAGCCGAACTAACTCAGTTAGTTCGGCTTTTTTGTGTGCGCCAACTTTACCTTATATCGAAGGGTGTTTTGCGATTTTCATTTTTGACCATTTGTACTCAATATTGGTAATAAAAATGGTTATCATTTGTATAATATTTTGTTAAATTATACCAAAGTACAATTTAGCCACTCAGCACTCGTTATTTTCAGATTGGTGAGCGGGCGAGACATAACAAAATAATTAGAAGACAGCACTCGACATGAACAAAAAATTACTTAGTTTAGTGGTAACAGCTGTATTGGTGTCTTATGCCAATGCCCAAGAAGGTGACATTAACGCTGTTCAGGCTTTGCAGGAAAGTGGCAAGGAGGCATCAACGACAGAGCAAATTGCGGTTGAAAAGATAGAGGTACTTGGCACGCGCTCCCCCTTTGGTGCGACTAAGTCTAATACGCCCATCGTTGAACTCGCCCGTACAATTTCCATTGAAACGGCATTAGACTTAAAGCAAAAAGGCGTTTTAAATCTATCCCAATCAGCAACTTATATGGCGGGTGTTACCGGTGAATCTTACGGATACGCCACCCGGGTTGATTCAATATCTTCTAGAGGGTTAAGTATTCCTCGCTATCGCGACTCTATTCAAGAGTTGTTCGGCAGCTACAATTCAACGCGCGCTGAAATTTACACAATGGAACAGGTTGAACTACTTAAAGGGCCAGCTTCTGTGCTTTACGGACAAGGCTCACCGGGCGGCATCATGAACTATGTGTCAAAGACACCCACGTTAGGTAAGGGAAGTGAAGTTGTATTGTCTTACGGAAGTTTCGACCGGGCGCAAATTGGCTTAGATGTAAATGGTAGCCTATCTGAGGATGATAAGTGGGTAGGGCGCTTTGTCGGTATTTATAGAAATGCCGACTCTCAGGTTGATTATGTCAGTGATGACACGCAAGTGCTTATGCCTTCACTTTCTTTTATGCCGTCAGATGATACAACGCTCACCTTAATTGGCTTATTTCAGGATACCGATAGCGATACGGCGGCACAGTTTATTCCTGTTGAAGGCACACTATTACCTTTGGCAGATGGTACCTATCTGCCAGATCAAGACGTTTACGCAGGCGAGCCAGGGTTTAATAAATTCGATACTAAGTCAAATCAGGTTACCTTACTTGGCGAGCATTTAATTGACGATACCACATCACTTTCATTTACCGCCTTATGGCGAGATGGCGAGGCAGACTATCACCAGGCGTGGCCTACTTTTACCGGTGGTACTCGCTACCTAAACGCCTTTGTAGGAGCGCCTGTTGCGCCTACTGATACCTTTGTTCCAAGAACTTTTTATCAGGCGGACAACACGTTTAATCAACACGCTTTTGATATTCGAGTAAACAAGCGCTTTGCAACAGGTTCTTTTGAGCACGAATTGTTAGCGGGTGTGCAATACCAAAATGTTAAAACAGACGCTAACTCAGCTTATTACGCTGGTGGAGGGGTATTACAAGGTGACTTTAGATACATTCTAGATTTAGCCAACCCTGTGTATACAGGTGCGCCAGAGCAAGCGGTTTTTGATTCAATTTACAACGATGCGCCGGAACAAACTGTTACAGATACAGGGCTGTATTTGTCAGACCAGATTACCTACAAAAACTGGCGGATGACGTTGGGGCTACGTCACGACCGCGTTGACAATGATACTGGCGTGACAGAACAAGATGATACGCAAACCTCTTACTCGGCTGGCGTGTTATACCGCTTCGATAACGGCATCTCTCCCTACCTTAGCTATGCTGAGTCGTTCGAAACTGTGGTGGGACTGGATAACGACAACAATCAGCTTAAGCCTGAAGAAGGTCGACAATACGAGGCCGGTATTAAGTATGAATTATCTGCTATTCCGGGTTTTATAACGCTGGCGTATTACGATATTGAAGTGTCTAACCTTCCTAATCCAAATGGTTTACCAGATGAAGCCGCGCAGCAGCAGGGCGTTACGTCCATCGAAGGTGTAGAGCTAGAAGGGCGTTTAGACTTTGGCGAAGTAACCGCGCAATTCGCTGCGTCTGTTATGGATGCAGAAGACCCTAACGGTTTCTCGTTATCAGCACAGCCAGACAGCAATGCGTCACTTTGGGTTAATTACTCTCCCCTTGAGTTTGAAGCGCTAACCATAGGCGCAGGTGTTCGCTATGTCGGCGAATCGGTCTCTGAAAATGGCGCAATTCGTTATGAAACACCTAGCTATACATTGGGCGATTTAATGGTGGCGTACGAGCTATCGAGTAACGTGAATTTGCAGCTGAATGTTAGAAACGTTACGGACAAGAAATACCTAACGTCGTGTTTGTTCAGAGGGGATTGTTTCCCAGGTGTACGTAGAACAGTGAACGCGTCGCTTACCTATTCGTTTTAAGGAATGATCATGCTTACAGTTGCAGCAGGTGGCTTAACACTCGCGGCCTTAGGGGTTGTTTATAAAAGTTGGCGTGCGCAAGCCTCAACTTATCTTTATTTAGGCTTAGTTGTATGGCTGGTTTCAGCGGTATGTTGGTCTATGGCACAGGGTTGGGAGTTTGGCGTGTTATATGCGTTGTGTATTCCTGCCATTCTTGTATGGCCATTCATCGCATTAAATCAAACGTTTTTGCCTCAGCCCAAAAACGTACCTCAGCCGAGAAGCTTTGACTTCGCACGAGGTACAGTATTGGCAAATGTTGCAAACTATTTCGTGGTACTGGTTGTTTTCTTGGTCGTTAGCGTTCTAATAACGCTAGGCGTATGCGCGCTGCTTCCGTTTTCCATCGCAGGCCAGTTAGCTACGGGTACAGTTCTACTGCCAGTTTTGTGGGGGCTTTTCGTTTATCACTATCTTGCCACCTCTCACAAATTTAAAGTCATTGGTGCTTACGCAGCATTGTCAGCGGCTTGTGTACCAATACTTATCTTCTTACCCATGTAGGTGAAAATCAATGGATAAAGTTACAAAACAAAATGCATTAAATGCACATACTTGGGTTGGTGTGTTTTTGAGTGTACTGCTTTTTTTAGTATGCCTTTCAGGTACGATTGCCGTATTCCACCTAGAATTTGAAAGATGGGAACAGCCTCATATTGAAGAGATGGAAAATGTTTCTCCACAGGCGATTGAAAAGGCGATGGATAGCTTCCTAGCCGAACATACCGAAGAGTCTCACCACCTCTTTGTTGTATTTCCTACATCCGATATTCCACGATTGGTGGTTGAAAACGACCATGTAGCGTATTTTGCTGATAGCGAAGGTAACCTGCTGGAAGAAGAAAGCGTGTCTTTTACGCAAATGCTAGTGGACCTGCATTTATATTTAAACCTGCCGCATAGCTGGGGAATGATTTTAGTCAGTGCCCTAGGCGCCATTATTTGTACCTTAGTTATTACAGGGATTATTGCCCACAAACGAATTGGGAAAGATGCATTCAAACTGAGAAGAGGCGGTAATGGTCAGCAGGCCCAGATAGACTTGCACAACCGCTTTGGCCTGTGGGCTGCGCCGTTTCATTTAATTATAGGGATTACGGGTGCCTATTTCGGCATGGCGGGCATTATTTTAGTGGTCGTTGCTTCACTCAACTATGACGGCGACAGGGATGCAGTTGTTGATCAAATATTCACACCGGACCCCGTATTAACACCCCAAGAAGGTAAACCCGCTATTGGAAAAGCCTTCGCGCAAATGGAAACGCTTGCGCCTGAAAAGTCGCCGATATTCTTAACCGTACATGAAGTCGGTGAGCCAGAGCAATTTATTGAAATTTATGCCAAAGCGCCAAACCGCATGATTTACGCTGAAGGCTATCGTTTCGATACTGCCGGAAACTATATCGGTGATGCTGGCTACGAAGATGGAGAATGGGGCAAGCAGCTTGTATGGGCCATGTATAGACTGCATTTTGGTGATTTTGCTGGCTTAACCAGTAAGTGGTTCTATTTAGTGTTAGGCATTATGCTAACCATGCTTTGTGTTTCTGGTATGGAAATTTGGCTGTCTAAAAAAGCCCACCCACCTTTAGCGAGCAGGCTTTGGTACGCTGTAGTCTGGGGCAGTGTTAGTGCTCTGGCCTTAACCGCAGCCGTTGATATGTTTTTTGCCGGTTCTCTTATCGCCGTATTTTGGTGCCTAATGTTATTCAATACGGCTGTGACCGTGGCAGTTAAGTCACTGACAAAGCCAGTGTGGTTGATGATATCTGGGTTAAGTGTGCTTGTACTTTTAGCCTCTTATGCTGCCGTACATCAAGGCGCTGCGCTTTCTATTGCATCACTTCAGCTAAATATTCCAATGGCTGTGTACGTGATCTGGAGCTTATACCGCGCTACTGTGACATTTAAACGTGCGGAAAACGTTCGCGGCTATAATGTCGGCGCTGGCATTAGCGAAGTAAATCGAGGCGACAGAAATAAAGACAACACAAATGAAGAAGCTCAAGGAACGAGTGTTAACGCATAAACCTTAAAATAATTATTAAGGGGCGAAAGTCAGCTAACTCGCCCCTTGATGTATTCACCCTAGTTACGCTTTTTTCTTTTCCACGTCCCGCCGTACATGTAGCCACCCTTTGTTTTCGCGAGCTGTTGGCAAGCCTTGCACACTATGCGCCATTCGTCTGTCTCACTTTGGCGAACACGAAATTGCGTGTCAGCTTCGACACCGCAATTGTCACATAGCTTTGATGGTTTTAACCTGCTTTTCTTTCCCATGTTGTAGCGTTCTTTCCTATTTTTATTCGCAAAGCTGCTTTTGCTGTTTTCTCAGGTCATTCCCCGAGCATCAAGTATCAACCTAAATTAATTTGGCGACAGCAACTGCAAACGCAGAGCCTTTTTCTACTGCGCGCCCCCACAACCTCATTGGTAAAGATGGTTGCTGTGTCATCATTGCTAACGCTTCGTCTCTATGGTGCTGCTCTTCTTCCTGACAGTGTTTAAACCTTTCTATCACGTTTGATGGCGGGACAGATAATGCCGACATGTTTTTACACTGCTCGTCATAATGCAAATCAACAAATTCCTCTACGCAATAAATGGTATAGAAAAACCAGTTCTGACCAAAAAGGCGCGGTAAGAAGCCGGTTATAAAGCCCGCGGCTATCCATAGTGGCAGTATGAAGCTACCCCTAAACAGCGGCATTTCACTTTCAAAAATAGCAAGGTGCGCACGCTCCGTTTCAAGGTGCTCTCTTATAAAGCGTTCTGTGCCGTCTTTGCTTTTGCTAATGCGAAATAGGCTAGAGATAAATTCAGCAACCATGGCCCCTCGGTATATCCAGACGGCACCTGTTTCGCCAGCATGACTTGCACGTAGTTCCTTATCTACCTGCTTAGTATATTTAGCTCCCAGCAGCTTTGCGTAAAATGGCATGACGTACTCCAACAGCGTTTTACTAAAAAACGCGCGAAATGCTTACATGGATGTCGCCTTACGTATTTGTAATGCGCGTACTAATACGCGAATCTAGCTTAGCTTTCTGAAACGCTTAAAGCTTTGGTGAATAGTGTTCTATTTAAAAATGAAAGCAGAGTAGGTCAACTGCGCTTGCTAAGGTAGGTAAAAGTATAAAAGGAGTGAGTGAATGAAAATGCTATGGGGTTCTCTTATTTTAGCTCTTGCCTATTTACTGTTATGGCCGGTACCTATCGATCCAGTCAGTTGGCAAGCACCTAAAAACGCTGGCTTTACAAAAGCGTTCACAGAAAATTCGCGGCTGGCAGAGCTTTCGTACATTGACATAGAAGGAGAAGAGGGGCCGGAGGATTTTGCGATAAACAAAGCGGGAACCATTGCCACCGCGACGCACTCTGGCGCGGTATTGTTGATGAAGCAAGGGCAAACGTCATTTACATCATGGATAAATACCAATGGCCGCCCACTTGGTCTTGAATACGATAACAAAGGAAACCTACTAATCGCTGATGCCCATCGAGGGTTACTCATTGCAAACGCAAAAGGCGAACTAAAAACGCTGGTCAATCAGGTAGAGAATACCCCCGTGGTATACGCTGATGATGTTGATATAGCTAAAAATGGAAAGGTTTATTTTACCGACGCGACCACCAAGTTTGCCGCAAAAGACCACGGCGGAACGCTTTCGGCAAGCCTGCTAGAAATTCTAGAGCACAAAGGAAATGGCAGACTAATAGAATACGATCCATTCACTGCTTCGAGCAAAGTATTGATAGACGGTTTAGTTTTCGCAAATGGCGTAACAATGAGTCATGACCAAGACTCTGTGTTGTTTAACGAGACAGGAAAATACCGGGTTTTACGCTACTGGTTAAATGGTCCACAACAGGGAAGCGTGGAAGTGGTGATAGATAACTTACCCGGTTTTCCTGACAACATCAGTCAGGCTGCCGGTGGCGGGTACTATCTAGGTCTTGCTTCACCCCGTTCAGCGCCAGTAGACGGGCTATCAGACAACCCCTTTGTTCGTAAAATAATTCAACGTTTACCACAGTTTCTGAGACCACAAGGTAAAGCGTATGGGCACCTTCTAAAAATTAGCGACAGTGGGAAGGTACTTAAATCTCTTCAAGACCCAAACGGCGCTTACCCTTTTGTAACTGGCGCTATAGAAACAGAGTATGGTTTGTTTATTAGTAGCCTGATAGCGCCTGCCGTGGGTGTGCTTCCCCATAATAAAACGCGCTCGTTAACGGACGTGGCTGATATTGGGGGTGATGCTCACAGTGATAATAAATAGTGCAATAACTAGTGGCGAAATAAAGTGCTGATAATACGACTAGAACGTACAAATAAATAAGATTTAGTTACATTTAATCAATGTTTAAACTTTTGTTACCTAGTTATTCTTACAAACCTATACCACTATAAATTATGCTAACGTAAGGCGTTATAATTTTATCGAGCGCGTTAAGGCCGGTGAAGATTCAGTTTCGGCACTCATAAATAAAGGATATATAGTTAATCATGAAAGCGTATACGTATACTTCAGTTGCACTTGCAGTCACGATTTCACTTCTCACAGGATGTGGGGGAGGTGGCGGTTCATCCAGTAACACGCCAGTAGCAACAACACCTACTACACCAACGACTCCCGTTACCTCTGAACCTGAGTGGGAAGCCGGTGTCTATGAGCCACAATCTGAATTTATCGCCAAATGTGAAACGCCAAGAACTGGTATCGACCCTTTTACAGGAAGTGCTTATCCAGATACCCAAGGCACCGCAATGGATGAAAAGCTCTGGCTGCGCTCTTGGACCAATGACACCTATTTATGGTACGACGAAGTAGACGATAACGACCCAGAAAACTTTTCAGTATTGGCATACTTTGAGCAGTTAAAAACCAATGAATTAACGCCAAGTGGCACGCCAAAAGACAATTTTCATTTCTCACAAGACACTGCTGAATATAATGAACTATCTCAATCTGGCATAGAGTCAGGATTTGGTTTTGATTGGGAATCGGGCTCAAACACGGTACCAAGGGAGCTAACGGTGCGGTTCACAGAGCCTGGTTCACCTGCTGCTGCAGCGAATGTGCCGCGAGGCGCTAAGGTCGTGAGTATTAACGGCGTTGATTTCGTTAATGATAATACTCAGCAAGGTGTAAACGCTCTAAACGATGGATTGTTTCCTGATGAAGCGGGAACTACTACGAGCTTTGAGTTTGAGCTGATTGACGGTACGACTATGTCTGTAGATATAACTTCTGCTGATGTGAGCGTAACGCCGGTGCAAAACGTTAAGGTGTTCGATACCGAAAACGGTAAAACAGGTTACTTCCAATTTAATACCTTCATTGTTACTGCGCAAGAAGGGCTGATAGACGCGTTCGATACATTTGTTGAACAGAATGTAACCGAATTAGTTATGGATTTACGTTACAACGGTGGAGGGCGTCTGGCGTTAGCTTCACAGCTTTCTTATATGGTAGCGGGCCCAAATCAAACGAACAATGCCACGTTTGAAACCTTAAGATTTAACGACAAGAACCCAACGACTAACCCGATTACTGGTGAGACCATTCGTCCTACGCCTTTTTACAGTAATGTTATCGATTACAACGCCGGACTGCTTACCGATACTTTACTGCCGAGCCTTTCGCTGACTCGTGTTTACGTAATTTCAACAGATGCAACCTGTTCAGCGAGTGAAGCGGTAATGAACGCGCTTCGCGGCATAGATGTAGAGGTGGTACAAATTGGCTCTACAACGTGCGGTAAACCTTATGGTTTCTATCCAACAGACAACTGTGGTGAAACTTACTTCACTATTCAGTTCCAAGGGGTGAATAATAAAGGCTTTGGTGATTATGCCGATGGCTTTATGCCAACCAATACCCCGAGCTTTGATTTTGAACTGCCAGGATGTGAAGTTGAAGATGATTTTACTGCTAGTTTAGGCGACCCGAATGAAGGTATGTTGTCTGCAGCACTAGAATTTGCAGCTACGGGCGCATGCCCTGAAGTGGTATCAGGCAATGGCATGGCTGATGTAAATGCACTGCGCAGTAATCAAAGCGCGCTAGTAGGTGAAAAGCTTATTCCTATCGACACACCCGAAACGCGCAGAGAAAACTTTATTTTACATAACAAGATTAACCAGCCCGTTATCAAGGAACAAGAATGATGGTTCTATTCGGTAGAGACAAAGCTAAAAGCACCGGGCTGCCAGCTGCTGCCCTTGCTATAGCGCTATCATCGGCAATCGGTTGTGCTGCAACCAAGGAGACTGAGTTGCATAAAGCAATCACTAACAGCACGAGTGCAAGCCAAAAGCAAACTATTGAAAATATCATCAGCAACTGGTTTGGCGGTATACCCATCACTGTTGCTGATAATGTGTTTAGCAAAACTTCAAACATTACAATTGAACGAAAAGCGAAGATAGATAGCAGAGGTTTACCCGTTGAAGGAAGGCACAACAACCCTGTGTACAGCTTTACGTTACTAAGTAATGGCAAGCACTGCTTGCTGCGAAATGATCAAACGGGTGAGCTTGCTAAACTTGAAAATGTTAAGTGCTACCCAAATCACGACTGAATGTAAGCGTATAGCTTGGGTACATAAAGGCTGGATACATATAGGTTGGATCCATAAATAGCTAGCTGAAATACCGCAGTGCTATTGCTAAAAGACACAAAAAAAGCCCGATGTTGAAAAGCATCGGGCTTTTTATTTTTAGCGTTTGTTATCTTAACGTTTCTGCATGCTTGGCTGTTTTTGAGAGCGGCCACGATTGTTTCCGCCGCCATTATTCGCCTTAGAAGCTTTTCCGGAATTTCGATTGGCGGTATTTCCGTTGGCTTGATCTTGCCTATTACCGCTACCTTGCTTATTGCCGTTTGTATTACGACGGCTTTTATTTACAGCGCTACCGTCTCGGCTTTTGCCTTTCCCGTTTTTACCCTGAAACGTGGGTGGAAGCCCAGTATGCTTAGTAAGCGCACGTTCACCGCGACGGCCTTTTTGTGCTTTCTGACGTTTTTCGTCAGCGGTTTCGGGCGGCACAAGGTGCTGAGGACCACGGCCAATTAAGTCTTCGCGCCCCATACGTTTAAGTGCTTCTCGAATTTGCGCAAAGTTTTTCGGGTCGTGATAACGCAACATAGCCTTATGTAGTCTACGGTGAATTTCACCTTTCGCTGACGGTACTTCTTCACTGTCTTTGGTTACTTTACGAAGGGAATTCACTTCGGTGTGGTACATGGTTGTAGCCGTTGCCATTGGCGACGGATAAAAGTTTTGTACCTGATCGAGCTTAAACTTATTTTCTTTCAGCCAAATCGCAAGGCTTAACATGTCTTCGTCGGTGGTACCCGGGTGCGATGCGATAAAGTAAGGAATAAGGTACTGCTTTTTACCCGCTTCCTGTGAGTATTTATCAAACAGTTCTTTAAAGCGGTAATAGCTGCCCATACCCGGTTTCATCATTTTTGAAAGCGGGCCGTCTTCCGTGTGTTCTGGTGCAATCTTCAAATAGCCGCCTACGTGGTGAAGGGCTAGCTCTTTTACGTACTCTGGATCTTCTACCGCTAAGTCATAACGCACGCCTGAAGCAATCAAAATCTTTTTAATTCCAGGCAATTCGCGAGCGCGGCGGTATAAGTCGATGGTTGGCTTATGGTCGGTATCCATATGTGCACATATGCTTGGGTACACGCAAGAAGGGCGACGACAAGTCGCTTCTGCCTTCGGGCTCTTGCAACGAAGGCGATACATGTTCGCCGTCGGACCGCCTAAGTCTGAAATTACGCCAGTAAAGCCAGGTACCGTATCGCGTATTTGTTCAATTTCACGAATAATCGAATCTTCAGAGCGGCTTTGAATGATACGCCCTTCGTGTTCGGTAATAGAACAGAAGGTACAGCCGCCATAGCATCCGCGCATAATGTTAATGCTAAAGCGGATCATATCGTACGCAGGGATTTTAGCATCGCCATACACAGGGTGAGGCACACGCTGATATGGAAGATCAAATACCGCGTCCATCTCTTCAGTTTCAAGCGGCATGGCGGGTGGGTTAATCCAAATGTGTCTGTCGCCGTGACGCTGCATAAGTGCACGGGCGCAACCTGGATTGGTCTCTTGGTGCAAAATACGCGATGTATGCGCGTATAATACCTTGTTGTCTTTTACTGTTTCGTACGCTGGCAGCTTAACGTACACCTTCTCCCAAGGCTTACGCTTTTCTTTCTCTTTTTGCGCAGGCTGAATCACGATAGGCGCAGCCTCTGGTGCTTCACTGCTTTTCGTGTCTTTATCTTGTGAATCGCACTCCGGCTCCATCTGATAGGGGCTTGGAATGGCGTCTATCTTGCCTGGTCTGTCTAGAGAAGTAGAGTCGACGCCTTGCCATTCGGGCAAGGCTTCTTTAACGATGATTGCAGTGCCTCGAATGTCGCGTAAATCAGCAATATCTTCACCTGCCGCTAAGCGGTGGGTTACTTCAACAAGGGGGCGCTCGGCGTTACCAAAAAACAGCATGTCGGCTTTAGAGTCGAACAGTACAGAGCGGCGCACTTTTTCGCTCCAGTAATCGTAGTGCGCAATACGACGCAAGCTGGCTTCAATGCCGCCCGCAATCACAGGTACACCTTTAAAGGCTTCGCGGCAGCGCTGTGCATATACGGTTACGGCACGGTCAGGACGCTTACCGCCTACATTGCCTGGCGTATAGGCATCGTCGTGACGAAGCTTTTTGTCAGACGTATAGCGGTTGATCATGGAGTCCATGTTTCCGGCTGTTACGCCAAAATACAGGTTGGGCTTACCCAACTTCATAAAGTCGTCTTTACTCTTCCAATCTGGCTGAGAAATAATGCCAACGCGAAAGCCATGGGCTTCCAGAACACGACCAATAACTGCCATACCGAAACTAGGGTGATCGACATACGCATCGCCGGTTACCAAAATAACGTCACAGCTGTCCCAGCCAAGGGCATCCATTTCCTCTTTTGACATAGGAAGAAAAGGCGCAGTACCCAGGCAGTGTGGCCAATATTTAGGGTAAGAAAACAGACCGCGGTCGGCCTTAATGGTGGCTTGCATAGTAATCACATCTAGAAAAATCAGGGAATTGCTGAACTCAAAATAGGGATAAGCTCAGATTAAGTGCGTAATTATAGCAGTCTTAGCCAAGCTTAGGTATAGCACTGTCATTAAATAAAAGCGCTTTGTATACTGGTGTTAGTTAAAAAGATAATAGCGCACGTACAGCGTATGTTTATTTACATACGCTTTGGTAGGTGTGCAAACATTAAGAGAATGAATAAGAACATGGCGTATTGGCTATTTAAAACAGAACCTGATGCATTTTCTATCGATGACTTGGCAAACCGTCCTGACCAAACCGAGCCTTGGGATGGCGTCAGAAATTACCAAGCCCGCAACTTTTTACGGGACGGTGTCAAGCTAGGCGACAAGGTTTTTATTTACCACTCCAGCTGCAAACTAGTCGGTATTGCAGGCGTTGCAGAAGTGGTGAAAGAAGGTTATCCAGACACTACACAGTTTAACCCTGAGTCAAAATACTACGATCCTAAATCTAGCCAAGAAAACCCGCGTTGGTATCGCGTAGATGTAAAGTTTGTCGAGAAGTTTTCCAGCGTACTTCCACTTTCTGTCATTAAAGGTATGGAAGGTATTACTGAACTACCTTTAGTTAAAAAAGGCGGAAGGTTATCAATAATGCCGGTACAAGAGGGCGAATGGCAGCAACTGTATGATGCTGCCAAAGGTTAAAAAGCCCAGTATTAGCGCCATGAGGTGAGCCGTAGCAAGGGCAACTGCTATCACTATCTAGTGCAGTCGCCCCAACAAATGTTGACTACTTGCCTAACGCAAATTTGGTGTCGGCGTCGCGCAATAAGAAAAGTGCGAAGCACGCACCCCACATAGGCCATGCGGCAAAAAACAGCAGGTGATTAAAGGCGTCTAGATATTGCGGGAAAGACGAAAGGGTAGAGCCGCCGTGAAGAATAAAAATAAGGCCGTAAGTGTATTTTTTTGCAAGGCCCGCTAAAAATGCTAGCACCAATGCAAGCTGCAATGCACCCATAATGTACACGGCCATTTCAGGTACGCCGCCTATGCCGTAAAATTTTTCGAAAATCGCCATGCCGTGGGCAGGGTTGACAAACTTATCTAGGGTCCAAACGAACATAACGATAAAAATAGTTACGCGAAGAGAAAGTAACGACCACTCAAGTCGCTTTTGAATATCTGTGTTGTTTTGCATACATGCTCCAAAAGTATAATAGTGCAAGCATACTAGAACGATCGTTCAAAATAAAAATTTCATTTAATTTTGTGTTTTTTAATATTTTTTCGAAAATTAAATGTACTGAAATTTTTTGTGACACGTATCGGTCTAGTCGAATAATAAATAAAAATACGGAATCGTTAATGAAAAGAATAATCGGCCTAGCCGTTAGCACACTCGCGCTTGCCATCAGTCAGTCGTTAGCTGCCCAGCAAGCATCAGATATTGAAGTAGTAGAAGTAACAGGCAGTCAACAGAGCTTAAACACGCTAAACCCAGGCGACAATACGCTAAAAGGGTTATTTGGTAGCGGATTAAGTGCAGCAGAAACCCCTCGTGCAGTAACGTCATTGTCGGCAGAAGCGATAGAAGCGCTTAACATTAATGATTTACACGATATCGTAAAGGCAGCCCCTAATGCCTACGCTTCAAGCGGCTTCGGTACACCCAGCTTGCCAAGTATTCGCGGTCAGTTAGGCGAACTTTTTCAAGACGGCGTGCGTCGTCAGGCTGGTAATAATGGTTTTGGGTTACCATTGTCTTTTAATAGCGTTGAACAAATTGACGTTGTGAAAGGGCCTTCTCCCGTACTGTTTGGTAGTACGCAGCGTAATGGGGGCTTTGTTAACCTTCAAACCAAGGTCGCGCCTACCACAGAAAGCAAGGGTAAAGTTACCCTTCGAGCCGGGCGTTGGGATCAGTATTCAGCCCAAGTAGATTACGGCACAGCAATAGAAGAAGGTAAAAGCGGCATTCGCTTCAGTGCTGAGTATCTAGATCACGGCAGCTTCTATGACTTTGCTGAGCGCGATAGTACAAATCTATTTGTTGCATATCGCTATACACCGAGCGACGCACTCACTTGGGATATTAGCGCTGAGTATTACAACACAGACTATCCTGACAACGCAGGTATAAACCGTCCTACGCAAGACCTTATCGACAATGGTATTTATATTACTGGGCAAGGTACTCAGCCCAATGGCAGTTCAGTTCCGGGCGCTGGAGCCATTATTTCACCTACCGGTGAAGTGGTTATTCCCCGCAATCGCGTATTTACTAACCCTGACGACATCAATGGTGCTGAAACCACAGTTATTCGCAGCAGTGTAGAATACAAAATGGCTGATAACGTGGCACTTCGCAATATCACCTATTACCAGTATTTAGAGCGCGAAGAGATAGCCCAAAATAGCTTTGTCGAAATTATTGACGGCGCTGACACCTTCGAAAATCGCACCGAGCTAGATTACCAGTGGAACGATAACCAACTTACTACCGTAGGTTTGGCGCTTCGCTATAACGATGTGCTGGGCTATAGCCAGTTTACAACTGAGGCCGACAATCCGATTGATTTAACCGGGCCTATCTCTAACCGCGTGATC
This sequence comes from Alteromonas sp. PRIM-21, assembly GCF_027563165.1. Classification (NCBI taxonomy): domain Bacteria; kingdom Pseudomonadati; phylum Pseudomonadota; class Gammaproteobacteria; order Alteromonadales; family Alteromonadaceae; genus Alteromonas; species Alteromonas sp. PRIM-21. The sequence goes on from NZ_JADOEK010000001.1 coordinate 902,209, forward strand.
CCTCTTACCGACGCGCAAAAAGCGCGTTTAGTCGAGTTACGTCCGGGTGTATTTGTATCTCCGGGAGCTCAGTATGATTTGGACGGCGATGGAAGCGGCGACTTCAACCTGTCAGACACCACTGATTCCACGTCGTGGCAAACTGGGTTGGCGCTCCAACAACGCTCTACATGGACAGACACGTTTTCAACCATTGCCGGCGTTAGAATAGATTATTACGATGTTGAAGCCCGTGACCCTCTAGCGCCTGAGGGAGTAACGGCCGCGTCTGATACCTATAGCGATACGTTAACTAGTTATCAGTTAAGCGCGGTTTACAAACTCACCGGTGACATCAACTTATATGCTGCGTTTTCCGAAAACGATGCTACATCAAACAGTATGGCGGGTGGCACAGTATTGGGCGGTAATAATGAAATTAACCCGCTTAATTTTGCTACCGAAAATACTCTGTATGAAGCAGGGGTAAAATACGCGCCAACCAGCAAATGGTATGCTGAAGCTGCAGTGTTTGAGCAAACCCGTAGCTTACGCAATCGCGATGGCAGCAACAGCGGCGTAAAAACCAAAGGGTTTGAGTTGCAAATGTTTTATCAAGGCGACGATGTATGGGTCAATGCTGCCTACAGTTATTTAGACGCTCGCTTCGATGACTCTGCAGCGTTTCAAGGCACGGCTCAGGTGATAGACGCGTTTGATAACAGTCGTCCAGATATTATTGAGGGCACGGGTGTGGGATCGCCGTCGTTTGCCGCGTTCCCTGCATCGAACAGCCGAGTGCAAGGTATTCCTCCACAAATAGCATCCATTAATGCTGGCTGGCAGGTAACTGAAGATGTTCAACTTGGTGCGAGTGCTCTATACACCAAGTCTTTCCCGTTAGACTTTTTACAGACCGTGCATATTCGCGACCAGTACACTATAGACTTAAATGCTGATTACCAAGTTAGCGATGATCTTCGTTTACGCTTAGATGTTATTAACGTTACTGATGAAGAAAATTGGCAGCCGCTTTTTGAAGGCGGATATTTTGGCGCGACTCTGGTTATGCCAAACGTGCCTCGTCACGCTCAAGTTACCATGCAATACGCGTTTTAAGCGCTAAGGATTTTTATGTTTAAGAAAATAGCGCTTTTGGGGGTTATTGCCGCCGCTATATTTAGCTTTTTCTATTTTGATTTGAATAGCTATCTAACCCTTCAGGGGATGAAGGACTCACTTGATACGTTTCAAGCGCAAATAGAAGAAAACCCTGTATTAAGCATTGGGGTGTTCTTTGCTATTTATGTGGCGGTTACTGCACTGTCGCTACCTGGTGCGGCAATTTTGACCCTTGCTGCAGGTGCACTGTTTGGGCTGGCGCAGGGCTTAGTTATTGTGTCTTTCGCGTCAAGTGTAGGCGCTACGTTAGCTTTTTTAGTCGCGCGCTTCATTCTACGAGATACCGTACGCAACAAGTTCAAAGAAAAGCTTAAAAAGATAGATGAGGGCGTAGAAAAACAAGGCGCGTTTTACTTGTTTACACTGCGTTTAGTACCGGTATTTCCGTTCTTTTTAATCAACCTGTTAATGGGGCTGACGTCACTTAAAACCTGGACATTTTACTGGGTAAGCCAAATAGGCATGCTTGCTGGCACCGCTGTTTATGTAAACGCAGGTACGCAACTGGCGCAAATTGACAGCCTGTCAGGCATCGTATCGCCTGGACTTATCTTTTCATTTGTTCTGCTAGGTATATTTCCATGGATAGCTAAAGGCATTGTGGCAATAGTGAATCGCCGTCGCGTATACAAAGGCTACAACAAACCAAAGAAATTTGACCGTAATCTAGTGGTGATCGGCGCCGGTGCAGGTGGGTTGGTTACCAGCTATATTGCTGCAGCGGTGAAAGCAAAAGTAACGCTGGTAGAAGCAGGAGAAATGGGGGGCGACTGCCTTAATTATGGCTGCGTGCCCAGTAAAGCCATTATAAAAACGGCGAAAGTAGCTAACCAAATGCGCCAAGCCGATAACTATGGTTTAGAGCCGGTAACACCAGCGATGTCGTTTAAAAAAGTGATGGCCCGCGTGCATGAAGTTATTGCGGCTATCGCGCCCAACGACAGTGTAGAGCGTTACACCAGTTTAGGGGTGGATGTAGTGAAAGGCTATGCAAAGATCATTGACCCCTGGACAGTAGAGATTAAAAAGAATGATGGCGGTACCCAAACGCTAACAACAAAGAACATTGTTGTAGCCACGGGGGCAGCGCCTTTTGTTCCTGACCTGCCTGGTATTGAACAAAGCGGTTATGTCACTTCTGACACCTTATGGTCTAAATTTGCAGACCTTGAAGAATCGCCAAAGCGTTTAATTGTGTTGGGTGGTGGGCCTATTGGCTGTGAACTGGCGCAGGCATTTTCTCGTCTCGGCAGTGAGGTTACACAAGTTGAACGTGCGCCACGTTTAATGGGTAAGGAAGATGCTGACGTAGCTGAATATTCTGAATCTGTACTTCGTGAAAGCGGAGTGAATGTTTTGACATCTCATGACGCACTACGCTTTGAGACGAAAGACGGTGAAAAAGTATTAGTGGTTGCTAAAGAAGGTGTTGAGTCTACTATCGCCTATGACGAAGTGATTGTGGCTGTTGGTCGAAAAGCGCGCCTTAATGGTTTTGGTCTTGAAGATTTGGGAATCCAGTTCGATAGAACCATAGAAACCGATGAATACTTGCAAACCCTTATGCCAAACATCTTTGCAGCAGGTGATGTGGTAGGCCCTTATCAGTTTACCCACGTAGCCTCGCATCAGGCATGGTATGCGGCGGTTAACGCACTTTTCGGCACATTTAAAAAGTTTAAAGTGGATTATCGCGTTATTCCTTGGACAACCTTTATCGACCCTGAAGTGGCGAGGGTAGGTCTTAGTGAGCGAGATGCTGCAGAACAAGATATTGATGTGGAAGTAACGCGCTACGAATTTGCCGAACTCGATCGTGCGGTGGCCGAGAGTGCGCGTAAAGGTTTCATTAAGGTGCTTACGCCGCCGGGTAAAGACAAAATATTGGGTGTAACCATTGTCTCTGAGCACGCTGGTGATTTGCTGTCTGAATTCGTTATTGCCATGAAACACGACTTAGGTCTTAACAAAATTCTTGGCACTATCCACGCTTACCCTACGTGGGCAGAAGGTGCGAAATACGCAGCGGGGAACTGGAAGCGCGCTAATGCTCCTGAAAAACTTTTAAGCTACGTTGAGAAATTTCACACATGGCGCAGAGGGTGATAGAGGTGAAAACTACGCTAACTACTTTTATATGTAAAATCGCCCGTTTATCACGTAATAGTGCAGTAGCACGTGGTATTGCAGCAGGCAGCCTAGCGCTGTTTGCTGCAAGCGCAAGTTTCTATGCTAATGCTGAAGAGGGCCTACATAGCACGTTTGATAATTTGTTAGGTAAGTACGTCACGCCAATTTCTAACGGCGTAAGTACACAGGTAAATTACGACGGCTTTAAAAAAGAGCGGAATACACTTAACGAGTATTTAGCGCGCTTATCTAAGGTTGAGCAAAGCAGATTCGACTCATGGGGTAAAGATAAACAGCTCGCTTTTCTTATTAATGCTTACAACGCCTATACCATTGAGCTTATTTTAACTGAGTACCCAGCTATTGACTCTATCCGAGATTTAGGAACTTTCTTTTCTTCGCCTTGGAAAAAAGAGATAGCCCCGCTGCTTGGTGAAACTCGCACTTTAGATGAAATTGAACACGAACTTATCCGCGGTACAAACCAAACCACAAAAACCTATAACGAGCCTCGCATTCATTTTGCGGTGAATTGTGCCAGCGTAGGTTGCCCAGCGCTTCGTGAAGAAGCATACACAGCAGACAAACTAGATTCGCAGTTAGAGGCACAAACTAAGCGGTTTTTGGCTGACACCTCTCGCAACAATATGAGCGATAACACACTCTATCTATCAAAAATATTTGATTGGTACAGTGAGGATTTTGAAGGTAAAAATGGCGAGTGGCGCGATACGTCGACGCTTAATGAGTTTATTTTGCTGTATAAAGACGCAATGCAATTAACTGAAACGCAAGTTTCTGCGTTAAAAAATGACACTGCGGATATCGAATATCTAAACTATGACTGGGCGCTTAATGCGGCACAGTAGCGCTAACATTAACGCTAACGGCAGTACCTTAAATGCTTCCCAAATGAATTCAGAGTGGCAAGCTGCGGGACAGTTAAGTACAAATAGACCCTTGTTTACTCCCATGCAGGTACTCTTTTTTACCTGCATGGTCATTTTTTCGGTATTTGTTGTAGGCCAGCCCGCGGTGGGCCAAACCAACGATGAAGCAGCCAACGAAAAAACGCCTCTTGTTCGATTTCATGCCTGGGGTGGTAGCGCCCAGGTCAATGGCTACCTTCAGTGGGTAGCCGAGCAAGTTAAAACTCGCTTTAACATAGAACTTCAACATGTGAAGCTGGCCGACACTAGTGATGCGGTTTCTCGCGTGCTTGCTGAAAAGGCGGCGGGAAATCACAAAAACGGGAGTGTTGACCTTATATGGATAAATGGCGAAAACTTCGCTGCGATGAAAAAGCACGACCTGCTAAGTACTTCGTGGGTAGGAGAACTTGACAACTTTAGCCTAACTAACCCTGATCAAAACCCCGCTGTAACAACAGATTTTGGTGAGCCTACTTTAGGAATGGAGGCGCCTTGGGGCAAAGCCTCTATGGTTTTTTACTATCGTAGCTTACACTTAAATACGCTAGGGCTTATGGCGCCGAAAACCATTGAAGAGCTTCTACGATTTAGCCAGAAATCCCCAGGTAGGTTTACCTATCCAGTACCGAGCGATTATTTAGGTATTAGTTTTATTAAGTATGCAGCGCTTGCACTTAATAAAGATAAGTTAAGCCTTTTTTATCAGCCATCGAATGATAAATCGCTCAATGCGGTTTTACCTAGTTTGTGGACGTATCTTGATGCGCTGCATCCTACTATGTGGCAACAGGGTAAGCACTTGTTACGTCAAGCCTCCCAATTACAACGTTTGGTGGGTACAGGTGAGCTTTCAATGGCCTTCTCTTTTACCGCTTCAGAAATTCCTTCGGCGGTAACTCGTTTCGATTTACCTGACGATGTTCGTACCTATGTTATGCAAGACGGCAGCCTGGCGAATGTCCATTTTGTGGGCCTTACTTATAACTCAAAAAACAAAGCGGCGGCCAAAACGGTGGTCAACTTCCTGCTCTCTCCACAGGCACAAGCTAAAAAACAGAAGGTAGAAGTGTGGGGCGACGACACGGTGCTTGATATTGAAAGCCTTTCAGCGCCAGATCAAGCACTGTTTGTTGAAAGTAACACTCACCCATCAGCGTTAGATAAATCGCAAGCTACTATACTGCTGGCCGAGCCTCATTCAAGCTGGACCGATGCGCTGCGAGAGGCATGGTACGAACGCTATGGAGCGCGCTATTGATGTTCGCTCAATTTACGCAAGTTGCACGCTGGTGCTTATTACTTTTACTGTGCATCCCTGTTTTGGCTGGGTTGGTTGGCGTAGCGTTTCCGGCGTTAGGCTATTTTCCTGCCATAGGCGCAAACAGCTTTTCACTAGACGTTTTTAAAACGCTTTTTAGTCTTGATGATATTTGGCAAATGGTGTGGCTTTCACTTTTTACTGGGGTGGGGTCTACATTACTGGCGATGGCCGGTGCGTTTTTATTATTAGCTTCGTTTTATCAATCGAATTGGCTTAACAAAATTCAAGGTTTATTAAGCCCGTTTCTTGTTTTTCCTCACGCCGCTGCAGCCATTGCTTTGCTATTTGTATTCAGCCCGTCAGGCATATTTGCTCGAATAACCGCGCTAGGAACAAATACGGTTATTCCTGGTAGTAGCGACGCTTTTTTCCCTTACGATCCGTATGGGCTAAGTGTACTACTGGCATTAAGTTTAAAAGAACTGCCGTTCATTCTTTTAATGGCGTTAAGCGTGATGTCGCAGCCATTAGTGAAAAGTAAACTTTCTGGCTATATCAAAGTGGGCACGGCGCTTGGCTATTCCCCCGTGGCAACCTTTTTTAAGCTTGTAATGCCCACTGTCTTCACACAAATCAGATTACCTATATTAGCAGTCTTGGTCTTTGCCACCTCTAACGTGGAAATTCCGCTTATATTAGGAGGGAATAACCCCAGCACTTTAGCCGTAGCCATTATGCATTGGTTTAATCATATCGATTTATCTATGCGCCTTTTGGCAAGCAGTGCAGCCGTGCTTCAGGTTGCCGTTAGTGGTTTGGCTTTACTTCTGTTGTTAGGTGTTGAACGTATAGTGAAATATGTGGGAAGAAAAAGGCTTGCCAAAGGGAACCGGCGCTTTTTTGATCGCCTTGTGCAAGGCGCCGCTTATAGTACTGTAGCGCTATACATTGCTTTGATTGGCGCGGTGGTTTATTCGGTACTTGTGTACTCAATCGCTAAGCAGTGGTACTACCCTGATTTATTGCCAGAAGGTGCCACACTATTGCATTGGCGAACAGCACTTGAAACGCTTGCAACGCCACTTTCTAACAGTTTATTACTGGGCATATTGGTAAGCACCTCAGCATTGGGGTTAGTACTATTTACACTTGAAAGTGAGCTGCTCAAACCTGCAGGTATAAATGCTAACAGGGCGTTTTCTATCTCGTTATTTTTGCCGCTATTGGTCCCTGGTGTGGCTTTTTTATATGGACTGGTTTGGTTCCAGCAGCTCTTGCTGCAAGACGCTGTTTGGTTTCATACCTACATCGCCCATATGGTTTATGTCGTGCCCTACGTGTTTTTGTCTATGGCGGTAGCCTATCGCAAATTCGATATACGATACGCAATGGTTGCACAAAGCCTAGGCAAAACGCCTTGGCAAGTGTTCTACCATATTAAATTACCATCTTTGTTTTCAGCCATTATGGTGGCGTGGGCGCTGGGGCTCGCTATTAGCTTCAGCCAATACTTACCAACGTTATTGGCCTCGGGGGGCACTATTGCCACTATCACTACAGAAGCCGTGGCTTCAGTGTCGGGAAGCAGTACGCGCTTAACGGCGGTATTCGTTATTATCCAAGCGATTATGCCTTTAGTTGGCTTTATGATGGCGTGGTATTTACCTGCCGCGTTAGTAAAACCAAGCAACAAGTTACGTACATCAGAGAAAAAGAGTAGAGCAGTATTACATGGCGCTTAGTTTAGAAAACCTAGTGGTTTCTCATGCACAAAACACACTATTCAAAGTGAATGTATGTGTGAAAGACGGAGAGATTTTAACGGTAATGGGGCCAAGTGGGGCTGGAAAGTCTACTTTGCTGCAGGCAATTACCGGCCAACTTCATGGGCCGTTTAGTTTTAGCGGTATCATCAAAATTAACGGCGTTGTAGTAAACGATAAGGCGGCTCATTTACGTAAAGTAGGCATTATGTTTCAAGACGCCTTGTTGTTTGAGCACATGACGGTTGCGGAAAATATTGCCTTTGCCATGCCTAAAGACAGTCACGCAAATCGAAAGGCTAAAATGGAGGCTATCGAAGAAATGCTTAGCGCTGTCGACTTGGCAGGCACAGGGGAGCGCGCAGTCACTTCATTATCAGGCGGGCAGCAATCCCGTGTTTCTCTACTAAGAACACTAGCTTCGCAACCTGACGTCGTATTGTTAGACGAGCCATTTAGTAAGCTAGATTTCGCCCTTCGTGAGCAAATTCGAAGCTGGACTTTTAAGCAGCTTAAAGCGCGAAATATTCCCGCAGTACTTGTAACACACGATAAAGAGGACGCCCTGGCTGCCGGCGGTCAAATAATAGAGTTATCATCATGCTAGACGCGAAAATCACCCCTTTTATTAAACCGCTATTAAAGCCTTTGATCACAGCACTGAATGCAAGAGGCATCGCTCCGAATCAAGTTACCGTGGCAGGCTTTGTTTTAGGTATTCTTGCCGTCCCCTTTATTATTCTTAACTGGTGGGGAATGGCACTTAGCTGCATTATACTTAACAGAGTACTTGACGGTATTGACGGTGAGTTAGCGCGCTATCAACAAAGTAGCAGCAGTGCAGGTGGGTTTCTTGATATATGCCTAGACTTTTTGTTTTATGCATCTATTCCGTTAGCATTTGGTATTGCTGACCCTAATAACTGGGGCATACCCGCAATGGTGCTACTTGCCACGTTTATCGGTACGGGCAGTAGCTTTTTGGCATTTGCCATTGCAGCTGAAAAATTTCATATCGACAGGCCACAGTTCGCTAATAAGAGCTTTTATTACATGCAGGGGTTAACAGAAGGAACAGAAACAATCATCGTGTTCCTTGGTTTTTGCATTTGGCCCCAGCATTTCGCGGTACTTGCTTATATTTTTGCTGCTGCTTGCGCGGTAACGGTTGTCACTCGAATTGCGGGTGGGTTCAGCACCTTAAATAAAGTAGAACTAGAACAAAGACAATGTTCGACAAATGATGAGATTTAGGGCGTTACAACTGAAAAGTGGAAGGCGTCTAAACTGCGCCTTTTCTATGCACAAAGCGTAATTAGTCGTTAAGAAGTAAACATGAAATTGAATCGAAAAGAGAACTGTAGTGGATAATGCGTCTATTATTCGCCTAAGTGTATTTCTTGGTATCTTTGCCTTTATGGCGTTACTGGAAGCCTTGTTTCCAGCGCGTAATGCCGTGCTAAATAGAAAAACACGCTGGGTAGGTAACCTTTCCATGGTGGTGTTAGGGGCACTAGTATCTAGAGTTTTACTTCCAGCAACATTAGTTGGCGTATCGATATGGGCTCAGCAAGAGGGCGTTGGGCTGTTTAACCTGGTAACAGCTAAAACAGACGGCACTTTGCAGTCCACTGCTCAAATGAATAATGCTCAATACGGCAACGCTCTATTTGTCGGTATAGTGGTAGTAAGCGTACTGCTGCTGGATATGCTTATTTACTGGCAGCATCGATTGTTTCACACGGTGCCTTTTTTATGGCGTTTCCACAAAATGCATCACGCCGACAGCCATGTCGATACCACTACAGGGCTTAGGTTTCACCCCGTTGAAATTGCTATTAGTCTAGGCGTTAAAGCTTTGGCAGTAGCGATACTAGGCATACCAGCCATTGCTATTGTTATTTTTGAAGTGGCACTTAACGGGTTTGCGCTGTTCAACCACGCAAACATTCGAATACCGCAAAGGTGGGATGACAGAATTGGATGGGTGCTTATTACCCAACGCTTGCACCGTATACACCATAGCCAAGCTAAAACAGAATCAAATTCTAACTATGGTTTCAGCGTATCTTGGTGGGACAGGCTTTTTAAAAGCTTTACCCCTAGAGCGAAGCAAAGCGATGAAACACTTTCCATAGGCCAACAGGATGTACCTGCGATAAAAGAGAACGCTTCAATTCGCGCCTTGCTATTGCAGCCTTTTAAAAGCAACTAGTTAGCAAAGGAAAAGGCTGCTTATTAGCGTGTCAAAATAACGCGTTCTGTCAGCTATACATAGAGCTTAGCCACAGCCAAGTCGCATCGCTAGCCTGCCAAGTTTGCCTTCAATGGTTTGCTCACTTTCATCGGGTAAAACTGGCATAATATCTAACCCGGTTCTTGCTTCTACTTCATCAATGGTAACTTGTGTTGCGCAGTAATCATCACGACGAGAGGCGTTTTGCTGCATGATAAACGCGGACGCTTCAATTAAACCGTTAACTTCACTTACGACCACTTTAAAGTAACCGCTAGGGATACTATGCAGCTCATCGGCACCGGGTAAGGCTGCGAAAAATGTTTCGTAAAGTGGGCCTGAAACCACATACACATCTTGCCCAGTTCTCACTAGACTACGTACAGCATTCTCTAATTTAACCCATGGCCCTTGGTTTAAATCAGAGTCTTGGGGTGTAATGTTCGAAAGATAGTTGAGTTCCCGCCAGTCTGGTGAGTTGCTAAAAGAGGCAAGGGGAACCTGATGCCCTCTATCTGTACCTATCTCTCGCCACGCTCCTTTATAATCGTTAGGCTCAAGCGTGCTTTCATCTTGAAGTTCGGGATCTGCCTTCCAGTTTCTGCTTCGCGAAGGGCCGTCGATGGTGTCGGGCGTTACGTGATACGCCACCCAATTGGCAAATTTGGTCTGCGGATTGTTGTTTAAGGTGTAAATAGAGCGAGTGATAGTTTGCCCGCCTAAGCCAATAGGGCAGCTAAATACACAGTTTTCAGCAAAAGTAGCAAACGAAAATAACGCAAGAGATACTGCTAACATTCTCTTCATATAGTTTTATAGCCTATTTCTTCGTAGGTAATGACTTGTCACAAAATACCTGTACCAAAGTACAGGCTTTTAAACGAAGAATAGTACGTAAATATCAAACTAAAAAAAAGAATGGCAGTAAAAAAAGTGTGTAAGGAGTACGGCTTTCGTTCCTTAAACGACAGTATTTGTGTTTAGCGTTAGCTTTTGAGAAAAGCTGGAAAAGCGAGCAAAGGATAGCAAAAAACAGTTAGGGCGAATTAAATTACGCCAAGCGCTTTCATCACCAAATACCCAGTACCTAGCTGCATTAAAATGCCAATAGACAAAAACACACCATCGCGGTTAGTCATACCTAAAGCTGTAATACAAAGAGCGAAAGCAGGAAGAGCTACGGCAAAAGGAAGTGCTTCTAACGGAATCATGCAAAGTGCCGCAAGCGCACAATATCCAGCGATAATGTTCTTTACCGGCGTATCTGATAAAAATGTGAGACGGGGTTTAAGTAGCTTTTCGAACTTTTTAGCGTAGGGCTTAGCTGTGTCTATGGCGCTTTCTAGTTTATTTGAACTCACTTCTTTTCGTTTAAGTGCCTTTGGTAGCCAAGGGCTTTTCTTACCTAAAGCCGCCTGAATACAAATAAAAAACAACGTCAAGCCACATAAGGTAGGTACGCCTGGTATCGCTCCGGTAGGAAGTAGAGCAATAAGAGCGGGTACTAAGAGAAGCGGACCAAATCCTCGGTCTTCAAAGCGATCGACAATTTCACCTAGTGACGTCTTTTCGCTTTCCTCATCATACATTTCATCTAAAAGTTCTACGATAGAGTCGCTCATAATTAACGTTAGATCCTGTTGGGTAGCACTCGTCAGTTGGTACGGATAATTCTTAAATAAGTTTAATAATCAAATTGAAAGAAATTTGACCTTAATAGGTGCTCCATAGCTTTACTGTTGTTGAAGTACTGCTACTTTTAAAGAGAGCACCCTACCGAGAAAAACGTTGAATAAAAAAGAAGTTATATCCATTTTTCGCCAAATGCCATCCAGCATATTGTTTAAATGTGCTGGTAGCCCAGATATTTATGCGAGTGAATATTTCGAAAAATGTTTTGGAATAATTGACTTAGAAACATCAGAAAGGAGTTTATTTACGTTCTTTGACCAGAGTTCGAAAGAAGAAATAGCAGTAGGAGATGACCCTTTCTCTCTTATCGAATCTGGCTTGGAGGTCAACGGTTACTTTCGACTTCAAACAAGTTCTAGAACCATGAATTGTTTCGTTGATGGAAATGTTGTCACTACCACTACCGATGATTGGATTGTTCTTTATATAAAAACTGATATTACAGGGCTGTTAGACCTTAGCCAAAAAGAATCTAAAATTAATCAGCACATTACGTTCAACCAGCTGCTTACTAACTTCTCTTCAAAATTGATCAATGCCAACGTTAATGAGCTAGATAGTATTATTGATCAGGCGCTAGCCGCATTTGGTGCGTTTTGCGATGTAGATAGGTGTTACTTATTTGAATTTAACGATGACGGCGTATTGATGTCAAATACCCATGAATGGGTGGCTGCGGGAGTTATTCCCTACATAAATAAGCTACAAAACATTCCAATTGATACCATGCCTTTTTTTATGAGCCATATCACTAACGGGCTGTTTAAGGTCGATGACGTTTCAGCGCTCCCAGAATCAGCGTCTTTGGAAAAGACGAGTTTTGAAGAGCAACGAATTTTCTCGCTTCTTTGTGTGCGCATTATGGTCGACGGCACAATGTATGGCTTTATCGGGTGCGATATCATTGGCGCGCCTTACTCATGGAAAGCGTTCGATATTGAATATTTACGTCGTATAGGTGAAATGCTTGGCAATACGCTTCAAAACTTGCATAACCGAAAAGCGTTACAAAAAATGCAGATAGAGCTGCTTGATGCGAATAAGCAGTTAGAGCGCTTAGCTAATATCGACGGACTTACGGGGCTTGCGAATAGGCGCTTATTTGATGCAACGATAAAATCCGATATGGAACGTTCTAAACAGAATGATATTCCCATTAGTTTATTGTTAATTGATGTGGATTATTTTAAACAATATAACGACTACTACGGGCACGTAGCTGGCGACAACGTACTTAAGAGAGTGGCTGAAACGCTTTCTAATAGTTGTTTGGGTAACGACGACTTAGTAGCAAGATACGGTGGGGAAGAGTTCGCTATTATCCTGCCAAACACCGATAGTGATGCCTTAGAGTGTATCGCCGCTAGAATTCTACGCAATGTATCACAGCTGTCGATAGCTCATGAAAAATCAAACATTAAAGACATCCTTACGGTCAGTATTGGTATGGCTTGTTTTAATAGTCGTCAATCAACAAAACACAATAGTGTAGAAAAAGAACACTATAATGCTACCTCATTTATCGAAGACGTAGATTCTGCGCTTTATCGCGCCAAAAACTCAGGTAGGAATTGCGCAACGTTTTAATCGTACCCGAGGCATTAATTTAATTGTGAAGCACTCGCATCCATAGTTTAGCTTTCCAGCAAGCTTATCTTCTTACTCAATAGTTGCAGATATTAGTCACATCTTTGTTTGTGATTATTTTTAATCACATTTTAAAGTGTGATTGTTTTTGAATTTGGTGGATAGGCGTGTCATAGTGATAACAAGTTAAAGCGTTTCTTGTAATGAAAAAAGATCACGGCGGCGCAAAATGAACACGAACAAAAACAACGCAATAAATAGTAAACTGAAGAGCTATGCTGGCGTGCTGACCGGCGATATCACAGACTCTCAGTCTTATACTGACGAAGACTTCAGAGATATCCTCACTGCGCTAAATCAGCACTTATCGAGTTACGCTAAGCAGTATGACGGCCATTTTGACATTTATCGCGGCGACGCATTTCAGCTGGCGGTGAACCAACCCCAGTACAGTATGCACATTGCATTAGGTTTACGTTTAGCGCTAAAAGCACGCATGCCAAGCGTTGATGTAAGAATAAGCGTAGCAGTGGGTGAAGCACATTTTCGTCCTAAAGAAGTGAAAACAGGCACGGGGGAAGCCTTTGTTTTATCAGGGCGCGGGCTTGATTCGATTAAACCCAATTACCTTGCTTTTTCCAGCAGCAATACCGAGCTAGAAAACAAAACTCAGTTACTTACACGCTTTGCGGATACTCATGCAAGCGGCTTAACACAAACCCAATCAGAAAGCTTACTGACCTACCTTGAAGCCTCGGACAAAAGTCATGAGAATATAGCGGCATTACTTAATAAAAATAGAAGCAATGTGAGTCGAATTCTTAACGCGAGTAATTACAAGCTTGTTGCTGAATACCTTGATTATATGAAGCACGCCATAACTGGAGCGTTAAATGATAGCTGAAACATCAAAAGGCGCTATCGTTAACGCCGTTCCTGACTTTGCACAGCCTGAACTATTGGTGGGGTTACTACTTGCACACTTGCTTGCCGACTTTTATTTTCAACCCTATTCTTGGGTAAAGCAAAGAAACGAGCGACACGCGCTAGCGTTACCTTTGTATTTACATGCACTACTACATGGTGCACTTGCCTTTATCGCATTAGTGCTTTTATCCGGCAACGACAGCATGGCTACAATAGGCATCGCAACGCTTATAATAGCGGTTTCTCATTTTAAAATTGACGTGATTAAGTCTTATTGCTCCCAAAATACTACCGCGTTTGTCATCGATCAGCTTGCACACGTGGCTGTGATCTTGGGCGTGTTTTTATATGCCACAAACCAATGGCACAGTGCACTAGCGTTACTAAAGCTACTAGGTGCACAACATTTAGCGGTGCTTCTTGCCTATTTAGCCGTGCTTAAGCCCAGCTCAATTGTTATAAAGCAACTGCTGTCCCCTTGGAGCAGTGAAGTTTTAACTAACAAACCCCCATCAGCCCATCCTAATGATCCGCCTACGATAACCACTGAAGCACAACAAACCTTGTCACTGGCAGGGCAGCGTATTGGCTACTTAGAGCGTGTACTCATGTTAACCTTTGTATTGTTAAATCAGTTTTCCGCTATAGGGTTTCTTATTGCAGCTAAATCTATTTTCCGTTTCGGTGATTTAACTAAGCACCAGGATAGAAAACTTACCGAGTATGTATTGCTCGGCACCTTTACTAGCGTGGCGATAACATTAGCGATTGGTCTGGCGTGCTCGGCGGTGTTAGGGCACCTACCTATTAAATCTTAGTAATCCCTGATTATCCTCGCAAAATAAATCAAAAGCGCTTAGCTATAACGCCCTCCAGCTGCAGTGCAAAAGGCCGCTCAACTTAAATCAATTTTGTTTAATTATTAAAAAGCAATTGTGTATAAAACGTAAAAAAGTGCAGAATTTAAGTATTTTTTAAGAAAAATTGAACTAATGGCTATTTTTATATTGATTTAACTGAGCGCTCATCCTAACATTCGCCGCCTTATCAAAAGCGATAACTATTATCATTTAGATTTAGGCGAAAAATGAACCACACTTCACACAAAAAAAGTAAAGTTGCTAATGCAATTCTTCTCTCTCTTTTATCTGTAACGTCTACAGTTACTGCCACGTCGGTACTGGCGCAAGACAACGATGCTGAGACACCTGTAGATTCTCAAGTACAAAGTGCGGAAGAAAACTTAGACGTCATTACCGTTTACGGTCGCCACAATCGACTTATTCTGGAGTCGGGTACGGCCACTAAATCAAATATGAGCCTAATGGAAACGCCAGCGGCTATCGTGGTTGTTGACGGTACTTTGTTAAGAGAGCAGGGTGTAGATACGCTGCAAGAGAGTATTCGCAACATCAGTGGTCTAAGCCAAGATGGAAACAATTACGGTGTAGGTGATAATTTAGCGATTCGCGGCCTTGGTGTTAACTACACCTTTGACGGTATTTATGCTGGTGCAGATTTGGGCAACAGTTATAACCCAACACGTTCAATGACTAATATTGAAAGTATTGAAGTGCTCAAAGGCCCTGCAACTGGTCTATACGGCATGGGCGAAGCGGGTGGTATTATCAACCTTATTGAGAAGAAGCCGCAGTTTCAAGAAGCCTATGAAGTTAAAGCCTCAGTAGGCAGTTGGGATAGCTATTCAATAATGGCTGACGCAACAGGCGCGATTAACAAGGACCTTGCTTATCGCGTAGTAGCAAACCGCGAGCAGTCTGACGGTTATCGTGGACTTAGCGATGAGCGAAGCGAGCTTTACACATCACTTAAATATGTTGCATCAAGTGATAACCAGTTCCTATTGTCTGCTGCTTATATTGACGATGCTGTACAAATTGATTCGGTAGGTCATCCCGTTCGACTTATCGACCTAACCATGTTCGATACTGACGCAGGTAGTTTGACTGGCGCTGACTTGGTTAACGATACTGCAGAATCAGGTGGTTTACAGCTTACCGACGCTCAGCGCGACGAATTAGCTGCTTCGCTAGTTTCTACTGATGGGGTTCAGCCTTTTGACTTGGGTGATACTAGCCTCATATCACCAATTTCTCGCCCGAATGAAGGTGAAGAGTTCCGCGTGAAGCTTCGTCAAGACTTAGCCATTAACGACGATTGGTCTTTAACTCAGCAACTACAATACCGTACCTACGAAACAGAGTATATTCGTCAAACCAGCGCGTTTAACTATGTTTACGTGGACAGAAACGGAACGACTAACCTAGAGCCGCGAGCGCCGCTTGTTATTAACGATGTATTGTACCCATATGCAGCACGTCGACAGGAATACCGTAAAGTTGAAGCACAAGAAAGTGTGTGGCAATACTTTATCGACCTCACAAATACTTGGTCGCTAGGCGATATTCGTGGTGAGCACCTATTTAGTGCTAACTATGAAAATATGGACATAGAATACACGCAATGGTCTATTTGGGATGCAGACGACACACGAAGCGATGCTGTGCCTTACATCTTAGATATTCGTAACCCAAATTGGCCCACCGGCACGTTTGAAGACTATAACCCAGCGCTTCGTAGCAAGTACGACAAAGAGGTATCTAGCTGGGGCGTTAGCTTCCAAGAAGTTCTGTATCTAAATGATAACTTTACTGCACGTATTGGTGGTGCATACGGTGGCGTAAAGCAAACCTATCAGAACCAATTTAGCGATGGTAACCCAGAGTACGATGCAAATGATGATGGTTTCACCTACAACTTAGGCTTAACCTACATGTATAGCGACAGCCTAAGTACTTTCATTAACCACTCAAAAGGTCGCACTGCGTACAGCACACTAGGTTCTCTATCAGAAGAAAACAACCGACCTGACTCTGAATCAGAATCGTGGGATTTAGGCGTACGTTTTACTGCGCTAAATGAACAGGTCATTGGCTCGGTGGTAGTGTTTGATACGGCGCGTACAAACCTTCAGTACACCAACCCACTGTATGAAGATAATATTGAAGATCCGTCTTACAACATTGATGTACCAGAGTTCTATTACGACGAGCAAGACCGCACTACGGGTGTTGAAGTAGATATTAACTTCGATATTAATGAGCAGTGGTCGCTTAATGCAAACGGTACTTATCAAGAGCCGCGTACTGAACCTGGCGCATATGCATCGAGCACTGATGAAGAACAGACGAAGGGAATTGCTGAAAAGTTCGCAAGTACTTGGCTAACCTATAGCCATAGCTTTGAAGCGCTACCTGCGCCGGTTAAGTTCAGCGTTGGTGTAACCTATGAAGACGAGCGTACCATCTCAGCATCGGCATTTGGCGTAGACTACGCATTCGTAGACTCATACACAGTATGGGATGCGGCAGTTAGCTATGTATCGGACGACTGGGACGTACAGCTAAACCTACGTAACTTGGACAACAAAGACTACTACAGCAGTGCTATGTACCTAGGTGGTTTACCAGGCGAAGAGCGTAATGCGAAACTTTCAGTTGCCTATCGCTTCTAAAAAAGAGTAAGCACATTGAATAACAACGTAGACGTTGCGCTGCGTAGCATAGCCGCCATTCTGGGCGGCTATGCCGTTTCTGCGCTAATAAGCTTTTACTTCGCTTATATATTTTTCCACATGTTTAAGCAGCAAGAGGGAGTGGCAATACTAAGTGGCAGTATGGCAAGCTACTTCGTATTTTTTGCTGTATTTATCGCAAGCTTTGCTATCAAGCATACGAAGAAGTGGTGCGCGTTTTTAATTGCTTTTATTAGCATACTCGCCGTGGCGCTTCCGTTAGTTTCACCTTTAAGCACACCATTATGAAAGCTACATTCAGAAAGAGTATGATTTGGTTGCACACCTATTTAGGTGTGATACTCGGCTGGTTGCTTTTCGCCATATTTTTCACTGGCACGTTAAGCTATTTTACACCGGAAATAACGCGCTATCTGATGCCTGAACGAGGAAGCATTTCTCAAAGTCAGCAATCGATGCTCGCCCACTCTTTTACTTATTTAAATGAACATGCAGGTGAAGCTGAGCAGTGGCGGATAGCCTTGCCTTCAGAGCGTTCTGCACTTTGGAGTGTGCAATGGCGTGAGGGTAAGCAAAGACAAACCGTGACCTTCAACAATCAACTCGCTGCAAGAGAAAATGAAACAGACACAAAAGGCGGCTTGTTTTTTAGAAATTTTCACTACACGTTGCAACTTCGAGGCTTTGGCGGGCGGTACATTGCCGGCATTGCTGCAATGGCAATGTTGCTTGCTATTTTTACCGGTATTTATACACACCGCAGATTTTTTAAAGACTTCTTCACGCTTCGCCCGCAAAAGCTAAAAAAGTGGACCACCGACTTTCATGCCTTAGCCGGTATTCTCACTATTCCATTTTGTATTATGATCTGCCTAAGCGGTATTTTCATTTACGCGATTATGTATTTGCCCTATACCGCTAACGCTAATTTCGAACGGGGAGAACGAGGCGTAAATCGCCAGATTATTCCTTCACTGCCGAGCCTGCAGCTAGGTGAAAAAGTTATTGGTAGCGATCACTTGTTAAACGTGCCGCCCTCCATGCCAGTCCCTGTGCCGAACTATGCGCATATACAAGAAAAAATTGCTAATCAGTGGCGCGAGCCCAACCCAATAGCAAGAATTACCGTTGAAGGCGTAGGGTATAAAAATAGCCGAATGGTTGTAGAGCGTAGCAAGGCCACAACAGTATCAAACCGTGCAGACCGTTTAGTTTTTGAAACCTATACAGGTAAACAACTTAAAGGTTACGATGACGAAACGGTTCCAGCTCAAATACGACGTATTCTATACGGACTCCATCAGGCAAACTTTGCCCCTATTGGCATGCGATGGTTGCTATTTGGGTTAGGTATTTTAGGCTGCGCGCTTATTGCCACTGGCAATATCATTTGGGTCACTCAGCGGAAAAAAAGCGCTAAGCAAAACCCGTTCACTTTAGCGCTTGTGGAAAAAGGTAATGTAGCCGCTGTTGCTGGCTTAATATTGGCCAGCGTTTCGTTTTTTATTGCTAACAAGTTGATAGGGCACGATGTTGCAGGCCGCGCCCAATTAGAAGTAAACACATTTTTTACTGTGTGGGCATTAAGTGCTGTTCACGCATTTTGGCGTGCAAAAGCTGCTGTTGCTTGGAAAGAGCAGTTCGCGCTAGCAAGTGGGCTATGTTTTTTCACCGTTACTATAGAACTCGTGTTATTTAGAGACCGAATAGCAAACAGTATCGAATATTTAGATAGCGTCTATTTAAGCTTCATTCCTGCTTTTTTCGTTTCAGGTACCATTTTGTATTGGGCTGCAAAGAAAATAGGTTTACGTATTACCAATGCGGATATAGCCTCAAAAGGTACAAAAGCTAGCACTTGTGTGAAAAAGGAGCAGGAATGATAACACTAGTTTTTATACTACAACTGTTAGGCTTCTTATGCTTAATGTTAGCAATGAACAAACACGCGAAGCAGGCAGGTAATAGTAGGGTATTAACGAAGGTGTTACGTCTATTACCCTCGCCACCCTTTACCAAGTTAATAGGCTGGTTGCTACTCACTGCATCTTTGTGTTTAGCGTTAACGCGTTTTGAAATTATCAGTATCGCAATAGTGTGGTGGTGCTGCACATTAAGTGCAGCCCTCCTAATTATCGCAGTGTACTTCAGTTCTTTACTTGATACTTAGATGAGCTTCTAACATAAACGATAGCGTCAGCATCACTTACGTTGCGGACTTTGTGTGTTGCTGGTGTGGATGATTCAATATAGCTTCCCGCATCAAGTGCTAGTGCTTCAGCGTTGCTATCTTGCTTATAGTTTAGGCTGCCCTTTATCACTACGGCCTTAAATTCATCACCGTTAGATGTTATTGAACCTTCAAAGCCGCTTGGCAGTTTAACTAAAGTACCGTAAACACTATTGGTATCGCCCCATAGATAAGTGGCGGATACGCCGTCAGCCGCAATGTTGACTAAGTCACTCTTTTGCAGCCATACCATGTTATGGATGTGCAAATTAACGGGGCGTTCTCCATTATCGAAATGTTCTTTTGACGGTTTAACTAAATACGGACCCTCGTCAATTTCTAGGTAAATCAGGTTGGTTTTGTCGTTTGCTGCTGTAGTGTGATCTTCACCGGCAGGCTGAGTCCAAAACGAACCCGTTGGCATCCACATTTTAGCGGCACTTGGGTCGTCATTGTGCATTTCACCTTCAATAACAATACCGCGATAGGTAATGTTGTGGATGTGGGGTGGCGATTCAAAGCCCTTATTAAAACGAACTAGCATACCTGTGGCTGTGTCTTTTGTTCTATCACCCCATAGGTCGGCTGCGCCTGGGCTTTTGTCACCGCGTGCAGGATTTAAGTAACCCCATTTAACATCTTCTGCACTTACTACCTTTGTTTCAGCATAGGCGCTGGGTAAAAAAGCAGCACAAGCGCCTACAACTAGCGACGCCATGGTTAGTTTTCGCCACGCGATATGTTTCATATAAAGCTCCTGTGTATCCTTGCTACTAATGTCATTAACGAATGAATGACAGTTTATTCGTTGGTTAACGGATAATAAACGACCAAAATCGATAAGAACTTTCCCGAAAACGTGGATAATGGAAGTGATCCATTTGCCTTTTCTTTATATGTTTTAAAGGGCGTATGTGGACTAAACCTGTGAGGGAAAAATGAAAACCGAAGACCTTTCTGTGTTTGTGAAAGTCGCTGAAGTCAATTCGATAACGGCAGCGGCTAAGAAGCTTGATATCAGTTCATCCGCTGCAAGCATGGCCATTAAACGTTTAGAAGAGCAGCTTGGCGTAGCGCTTTTTGTGAGAAGTACACGCAAAATTAGGCTGTCCCATGAAGGGGAACAATACTTACCTATGGCTCAACAGGCGCTAAATACACTCCAGCAAGGTTTATCTCTCATTACGGAGGAAAGGCAAAGTGTTAATGGTGAGCTTCGCATGGCGATGTCATCGGAGATGGGACGGAATCTAATGCGCGAACTGCTTAATAAAGTACAAGGTAAAAACCCCGAACTCTCGTTGCGACTACATGTAAGCGATAGCCGAGTGGACTTTTATCGCGACGGTGTTGATGTTGCTCTTCGTGCAATGACTAAAGAAGCAGTAAAAGAGTCACAAATGTATGGTTTTAGAGTGTGCAATATTCCACATGTTATCTGTGCATCCCCCGCATACATTGAAAAGTACGGTGAACCACTAACAACAAACGACCTGATTCAGCACAATGCCTTACTTTATAAACTTTACGATCAAACTCATAACACATGGGAATTGGTGAAAGAGAACGAAAAAATTAAGGTAAAAGTGCGCAGCAATCGCGCCGTTAATGACGGAGACATTGTTAGACGATGGTGCATTGACGGTATGGGTATTGCCAAGAAGTCAGCCATTGACGTGGCTGAAGAGTTATTGAGCGGTAAATTAAAGCGGGTGTTACATCAGTTTCAGGTACCATTAACTGAAATGTGGATAATGTTACCCAGCCGACATCTGATCACCCCAGCAGTAAGATTAGTTAGAGATGAATTGAAATTGGCCATTGAGGAACGTCGACACAAGCTTATAGAAAAAGGCTTACTTAATGAAAATGAATGGCCGTGCTCTTAACAGGCTGATAGCGGCTTGGTCTCGATTCACTATCTCAATGCCGAGACATCAAGGGCGCTACCTCACTGCTTTTAAGCGGTTTATGGTGCAAATATCCTTGGATAGAATCACAGCCCATTTCAGCAAGGGCCTGCTGCTGCTCTTTAGTTTCTACGCACTCGCCCAAAGTGGTCAACTCTAAACTCTTCGCAAGCATTATAATGGTGTTAACAATACCGTCGTTAGAACTTGATTGCCCTAATTGAGAAACGAAACTGCCATCAATTTTAAGCTTGTTGATAGGAAGTGTGCCTATGTAGCTAAGGCAAGAGTAGCCAGTGCCAAAGTCATCGATGGAAATGTTGAGACCAATTTTTTTCAGTTTTTTAAGAGAAGTTAATGCAAAATCTGTAGAGCTAATAAAGGTGTTTTCGGTTAACTCAACTTCCAGTAAATGTGGTGGGACCTGATACTTACTTAATACTTCTTCGATTTGTTCTGCACAGTCTAGTTGTATCAAAAAGCTTGCAGGCAAATTGACTGCCACCGGCACTAAATTTAGCCCTTCATCTAGCCACTTTCGAATTTGCTGGCATACATTTTCAAGTACCCAGGTAGTAAGAGGGTTAATTAAACCTGCTTCCTCAGCAACTGGAATAAACTGTGACGGCGCGATATCAGTTCCTTCATCATTCCAGCGTATCAGCGACTCTAGACCGATAATTTTATCGCTGCGTATACTGATCTGAGGCTGATACACTAGTGAGAAAGCACCTTCTAGTTTAATAGCTTGTCGAATTCTACTTTCTAGAGATAGACGTACCAAAGACTCTTCAAGCATTTCAATATTAAAAAAGCTAAAGTGCCCAGGGCCTTTTTCTTTAGCGTGATACATGCTTGTATCAGCGTGCTTTAATATTTCTATTCCCGTTTCTAGATTTCTTTGATGGAGTGCAATGCCAATACTGGTTGAAATGTGAAGCTGGTTGCTACCTATTGCCATTGGCTGGCTAAGGCTTTCGATAATTTCAGAAGATAAAGCAACAAGCTCATCATGTTCGGCAACACCCTCTAGCATGATTACAAATTCATCACCACCCCAGCGACAAACGCAATCTTCTTCGGTAACTATTGCTGCTAGTTTTTTGGCCACAATAATTAGGACTTCATCGCCAATATCATGGCCTAGCGTGTCGTTAATCAGTTTAAACCTGTCTAGGTCGAGAAATAAAATAGAAAGGGCAGAGTTTTGGGCATTAGCTTTGTTTACGGCTTCATCTAACTTTTCTACAAACAAATGTCTGTTTGGAAGCTGGGTAAGGGCATCGTAGTTCGCTTTTTGATATAGCTGCCTAGTGCGCAGTTCAACTACTCGCTCTAACTCTGTGTTTTGGGCTTTTAGCTGAGCTTGGTGACTTTCTACTGTGGCTAGTATGTGGTTAACGCCTTCAAAAAGTTCACCGAGTTCATCATCTCTTTTGTCAGGGAGACGTTTAGAGTACTCACGTTTGCTTCCTACAAACTTAACAAGTGAAATAAGCTGTTGAATGGGTTTTGATAGAAAACTCTGAAGCCGCCAGTGAAAGAGGTAAGTAAACAGCATGCTGACTATGAGTACACCTAATACGACGTACATAGCATGCTGCTGTTGTTCTTCTAGCGAAGTGGTGCTTGCAGTAAGTATGAGATAACCAATCACTTCATCGTTAAATTCTATAGGTTTCAGGTAATGGATTAGGCGTTTACCGAAAGTTGCGCCTTCTTTAACTGTTGAAGGAGATGTATCTTCCTCAAAGTCATCCATGGCGTAGCTTGCAATGACCGTATATGCGTCGTCATACACTTTTGCACTCTTTATCGCGGGGAGTTTAGACGCGGCATCAAGCAATTCTTGTGTGGTTTCGACATCGCTAAATAGAACTGATGTACTTGCTGCAGACGCAAGAAGGGTAGATTGGTTGTCTAGTACATCTACCAAGTTACTTTTGTAATCGGCAACAAAGTTGTTGTAAAGCAGACCCGCCACCAAACACAAGGAGAAGAAATTAACGGCTAGGACGGCTAGCAGTTGTTTAGTAAAGAACGAGGAGCGTCGAAACATCACTTAACCCTCGCCACTTGTAAGAGCTTAGCGCTAATTTTAACGTTTAATTCGTCCGCACGTGCTACGTCGATTTCAAACCTGAGTTTTTGGTTTTCAGTATAAAAACGGAAAACGGGCGCAACGCCTATTATCTCGTTGTTTTCAGTGATCAAAACACTGTTGCGTAATTGGCTGTCGGCTAGTTCATCACTTGCCGATAAATAAGTCATATGACAGTAGCTTGCATGTTTACTATCTGATACTACAAGGCTTATTTTGTCTTTTTCCCGGGTTTTTACTAACGCATCAAAGAACGACAAAAGCTCATCATTTTTGTGTATACAAAAAACGATAGGAACAGACTCATTGCTCTGCCATGTAATAAACTTGGTGAAGTTATACATGTAAGCGGCTTTAAGCTTATCGATTTTAGGTAGCTCGGCAAACGCTTGAGAACAGAGTAAGCAATATACGACTGTTATGCATGCTATCTTGACGGTGTAAGCGTTCGGTAGTTTTATCACACGGTTTACTTAAAAGAGAGTCGACAATTGAAAGCCTAATCGCCACAATTCTTTAGGTTGAGGGCCATTTAGATTTTGGTATACCGGCTTACTGCCACTAAGTTGCAGTTGCAGCCAATCTGTAGCGAAGTAATTTACACCCCCGAACAATCTCACTTTGCTCCCGCCATATAATTCTGGGTTAGTTATACCCGCAGGGTAGGGAAAATCACCATCCACCGTTATTTCTTCGTCTCGTCCGTGTATTGAATCGGCATAGCTTAATTCTGCCCCCGCAAATAGGGTTGTTTCTTGCGAGATAACAAAGTTGTATTTGCCGTTAAGTTCATAGTTATTGCCTAAACGATAGTTTCTATCGTTATCACCGGTGCGAACTCTTGCTGAAAACATAATAGAAAACGGATAACGCCCCTTATTTTGATAGCCTATTTCGAAAGGGAAATCATAGGTGCCAGAGCCGAGTTGCATAGTATAGGGGAGTTGTTGGTCACCCGCAGCGCGCGGTGTGTCTCCCTCTTCGTCTATCGACCCTGTGGGCAAGCTAATTCCGCCACTTAACCAAATGCTGTAGTTTTCATTTGATGCAAATTCATAATGGCCAGTTACGACAACATCACCTAAACCTTCAGATGAAATCAAAAACTCGTCATACCCGGGCACTACACTAATATGATCAGTTTCTTGCCGAATAAGTGGTATCTGAACACCAATTTTGACGTCGCTTCTAACTTGATAGCCTATTTGTACAACTTTAACGTATTGATTAATAACGGTGGGGACAACCGGGAAGTTTTCCTCGGTTCGGCTTTCTTCCCCCGGGCTGAATAAAACCTCATCCAGTGAGATATCACTATCATCAATCATGTAACCGTCAAACTCGGCGGCTTTAAACTGCAAAGATAGCGACCACTTTCTTTGTTCAACGCTATCAATATTGTCATTGACATTGACGTTGAGTAAATCTTGAAAGCTCATCTCAGCAAATTCTGAGGGCGTGCTTTGTGAGTAAGCGAAACCGCTGGAAAAGAGAAGAGCGCAAGGAACTAAATAGCGAAGCAACATGTAAAAAAACCACTGAAAAAGAGATGACTGCTTTAGTATAGATTATTATAAGGGAGTTGAGGAATCTTACTTATTAGTCTTTAGTATTCTTTATATTTTTAGTAGTTTGATTAATAAAGAAAAATTACAGTTTAATTGGCAATAAAAAAGAGGCCTATTCAATACCGGCCCCTTTTTAATTTCTCTTATAAATTCTATGTTTCTAACAATTAGAAACGATAGGCAGCCGTTAGTCTAAAACGCTGCGGTGCACCGGGCTCAACCCACACATCTGCGAAAGAGTTAGTATAAAATTCTCTATCAAATAGGTTGTCTACTGCTACTTTAACCAATAGATTTTCGACAGGCTCTATCTCAGCAAACGCACGTACTGTAGTGTAGCTTGGTAAGTAGAAGTCTGTGGCGGTTTGACCTAAACGTTCGTCTACATACAATAGCCCAGAACCAATACGCACTGGCATATCAGCTAAAGTAAGATCTTTACTTAGTTGAATACTTAACTGGTTTTTTGGAACGTTAATTAGCGGGTCGCCAGACTCAATTGTGGCAACGAAGTTAGCATCTGCCGCATCATTTGTACTTTCTGCATCCACAAAAGTGTAAGACACCCATAGCGAAATATCATTTTCAAATTCGGCATTTATGTCTAGCTCTATACCGCGGCTTCGCGCTTCGCCTGCTGGAGTTAAGAAAAAGCCGTCTGATGCTTCTTCACTGTCATCAAACACCAGAATATTGCTTTGCTCGATATTAAATAGTGAAAGCGTGATATCGCCTCGCACGTTATCGAACATAGACGTTAAATCGGTTTTAAGGCCAATTTCAGCAGATTCTGATTCGTTCGGCTCGAATGGGTTACCTGCAAAATCAGAACCCGTTAACTGACGGAAGCCTTCGCCGTAGGTGGCATAAACGCTGGTGCTGTCGTTAAACACATAAACGGCGCCCACTTGCGGCGAGAAACGGGTATCATCTTGCGACGTAGTGCTTACCGGGCTTGCTAAGCGATTATCAATTTCCTGCTCGAACTTATCGAAGCGGCCCCCTAAACGAATTTGTAGGTTGTCGGTAAGGTTAATTTGGTCTTGAAAGTAAACGCCCCAAGCTTTTTGTACTTCTAGGCGATCTAGATTGTCAGAAAGCTCAACATCGGGAAGGGGTGAATAATCGGGGTTGAATATATCGACCACAAGGTACTGATCTAAGTCTAAATCGTTAATGTCGGTATCGCCTGAGAAAAAGGGCGGGCGATAGCGCAGAATCACCTGATCGTTTTCAAATTTGTCGTAGTCAGCACCAATAATAACGCGATGAGTCAGTGAGCCTGTTTCAAATTCACCCGCAATTTCGCCTCGTAATACAAGATAATCAGTTTCAAAATTACGATAACGCTTAAAGCGCGATAACAATGCTTGATTAGGGTCGATAAATAGCGTTTGACGGCCGCCAAAATTGTTCTCTAATGCATTGCCTTCAAATGTGGTATCACGCAGACCTGCACCTAACAATAAGTTCCAGTCGTCAGCAAGCTTGTGAGAAACTTCAATTTGATGACCTACAACTTGGGTATCGATTGTGTCGCCATTCGGATCGCCAGTAAAGGTTTCAATGGGTTGATGGCCTAATTCGCCGTCAATAGCCACTACACCGCGATCAAAAGGAATCTTTTGTTCTGTGTATTCTAGTTCGTAAGTCACGGTAGTATCTGCCGACGCTTCCCAGGTTACCGATGGATAAAACCCAAAGCGCTCTGTTTCTACTGTATCGCGGAAACTTTCCGCGTCTTCATAAAAACCAACTAGGCGTACACCGACATTCTCAGACGCGCCTGCAACGGTTTGTACATCAGCTTCAACACGCATTTGCTCCCAGCTTCCATAAGTGGCTTTAACTTCACCACCTTCACGAAACTGAGGACGTTTAGTTACCAGGTTAATTGCGCCACCTGGTTCACCACGGCCAAAAAGGGCAGCTTTCGGGCCTTTCAATACTTCAACATGATCGATACCAGATAGGTCACGAGGGCCACCAAAACCACGACCTGCATTAAAGCCGTTTACCAGAAAGCCACTGGGTAAGTTTTCGTCACCAGAAAAGCCACGAATTGCAAAGCTATTCCAAAGACCGCCAAAGTTGTTTTGACGTGCTACAGATGCTGACAGGTCTAGTGCGTCATTCAAGTTAATGGCACCAGCATCGCTAAGTAAGCCTAAGTCTATATCTTGAGCAGCTGCAGGTACCTCTTTGTATTCAAAAGCCCCTTGATACGCTCGGTGCATACCGTGCACGGTTATTTTTTCAACATCAGCTTCATTTTGGCTGTTATCGCTTTGTGCTAAAACCGACGTGCTTAATAAAGCTGATATAGTGGCTGCAAGTGATGATTTAACCCAACTCGTTTTCATTCTTCTTTTCCTGTGCGGTTCTCGTGTGAGCCTTTAGTGTTTGGTGTAAATTGTGGTAGTGCTTCAAAGCTCTCCTGAGAAAATTCAGGGTCTTTGAAAAGGTGGTAATAATAGAATTTTCGTAGCGCCTTATGAAAAGCGCGTACATCATTTTCATAGCCCACCATCGCGCTTACACTAGTATCAGCAGCGCTTGATAATAAACGTTGCGTAAGTAAGGAAGGAGAAAGCAAGGCTATGTAGCTTGCAACGGTGTCTTTTTGAAGCGTGGCTGCCTGGTAGCCTTTTGATAGCTCACTAGCCGTTTGGTCGCCCACTTGTTGAAATGCGTAGTACCATTTCCAATTAAATGAGCTGTCTCGTTCAGGGTCAAACTCTGTGTAGTCGGCCCACTGCGGGTGAGTGGCAATGAATGCACGCCATGTGTCTTCAACAGGCTTATCCCACGCACTATTTACCGCTTCACGTTGGGTAAGCACAATATCGCCGCCTTCAGGTGTTTCAACCACGGTATTAATTACCGTGTGTGCAGTCACCGGCACAATAACAGTGGTAACAAGCCAAACGCCTAGCATTATAGAGGCAAGATGAGTCGCACTGAAGTTTGCAAAACGTTTTGCTGCGCCAATAACAAGAACAATGGCACTCCATAACGCAATGTTACCTATTACTATCGCGCAAACGGTTAATATGGAGAGTAAAGATGTACCGTTAATTAACCCAAATACAACGAACGGAGTAAGCGTCACAAGTGCTAAAGGCACTAAGGTGACTAATACTCGTGATGTCCATATCGCATGGGCATTGCGGGCTGTTACATTGAGTAAATCGAAGCGGCGGGCTTCCCGTTCTTTTGCTTTTAAATCGTAAAGTAGCAATATAATAAATAATGGCAGCAATACGCTGGTCACAAAGGCAAAATCGAAACGCCCTAAAAACGCAAGCTCTGGGTTATCTGTATCGCTTTCATAAATTTGCCCTTCTAATGCAAGCATGCGTATACGGTGCTTCCAAGGAAATACATCTCTTTCGCCTACGGCAGCAAAAGCCAGTGGGGAAGGGGGGGCATAAGTCAGGTGAAACGCGTAATAAGCCACCATGCCGAAGTTAGACTGGTGAGTGATAACGGCTTCACGCTCTACTTGGTCTTTTTCTAATAAACGTTCAATAGTGGCTTGTTGTTCTTGCATTTCTGCATGACCTGACCACAAAGACACTGCGCTTAGAAGAAATACAACTAATAACGTAAGTTTTATTTGGCGGTGACCAAAAACAAAATTAGCTTCACGTTTAAGATCGGCAAAACGCATCATGGGTTTAACCTCCTAACAGCCGCTTTTAAAAGCAAGGCGGAAATGCACACCCAAACTAACAGTTGTAGAAAATAGATAAGCGCGTTTGAAATGCGTGTGTTTGCTGCTTCAGGTTTGAAATTAAACTCCGAAAGCAATGCCCAATTGTCTGCACCCACAACAGCTTTATCCGCCGCTTCTTCGCTTGCGTTGCGGTTCATGTCGAGTTTGTAATCGAGCTTTTCAACATGTACTTTATTTAGCCCTTGCACAAATTCGAGGCGAAGAGCTTCTGCTTCCCGTAAAAAACGATGATGGGTTTCAAGGCTGGTACCCGCTAATATTGTAGAGATTGCGCGAACGGCAACGGTAGGCGATAGCCAACCAAATTGACGTGCAATATGGGCTTGTTCTAATTCTTCACCCATTCTGTTTTCGGCAAATTCATTAAGCACTTTTGCCTGTCTGCCTTCTGAGTACTGAGCAACAACACCGCGGAAATTAACAGGAAGGTCGTCTACGGAATCCACATTGTATTTTGCTAATAAATCTTCTTTTAGCTTTTTAAATGCAGGGTCGTCAACGTCGTGACCGTCGCCCAAACTTCTAAGCTTTTCTTCTACTTTAAAGTCCGCTTCAAGCTTGCCCATTGAGGGGGCTGCATTCGTTGCGACGCTGCTCCCTAGGCGAGGAAGTAACACACACGCAGCCATCCAAATAACAATAAGTACGGTGAAACTAACGCTACTTTTTTCAAATAACGCTGAACACGCGGTTACAACAGTAGCCCATAACAAGAAGTAAACGGCGTAACTTAAGCAAAATAGCAGCACTACAAGCGGGCTTTCGGTTGAAAAAGCGACATATAAGCAGGCCAGAAGCAAAGGGAGTAAGAGCAACCCACTAGCTGTAATTAGCGCTAACAGTTTTCCTATCATTAGCTGCCAGCGCGTAGTACCTTGCGACAATAACAAAGTAAGTGTTCCGGCCTCGCGCTCACGCGATACACTGCCGTAACCGATAAGAATAATAAACAGTGGCGCGAGTACTAACGCAAGGAAGCTAGGGGTTAAGCTACTAAAACGCGTAAGCCCGGCCGATTGCCGCTGCTCTGCAAACATGGCGCTATTTTGTCGGTGCCCTTCTAAAAAAATAGCGTTACCTGTGTAGGTGTCGACTCCAGGTTCAATCACGCTTAATGGAGTAGGGGCACGAAAAACATAGTGACCGTAATGCACCATTCGGTGAGGGTGCTTATCAGGCTGCGCTTTAAAGCGTTCTTCTGCTTCAGTTTGAAGGTGGTCTCTAGCGTGCGCGGCTTCCTCAATGTGAAACGCATTTACAGTTAGGGCAGCCAGTGTCAGTATGGCCCCTAGCAACAGTACCGTAGCGGCGACTTTCGTGCGCAGCCAATAGCGCCACTGATCTGCACAAATGGTTTTTGCTACACTAAATATCATGCTTTGCGCCCTGCAAATGCTGCGTGTACCGCTTCAGTATCAATAGGCGTATCGCCAACACGCTCGAAAGAGCCGGTTAGCTTACCGTTACTTAAAAGCACAATGCGGTGAGCGACTTGGCAAGCACCATACACGTCGTGGGTTACCATAAAAATGGTAGCGCCGTTGGCCGCTAGTTCAGAAACCAACGCATTAAACTCGTCAATAGCGGCAGGGTCTAAGCCTGAGGTAGGCTCATCTAAAAACAGCACTGGGGCATTACGCAACAAAGCAAGCGCAATTGCGGTTTTCTGACGCATACCTTTCGAGTAGTTTGATAACGCCTTATTCCATGAATCTTCTTGAAGAGCCACTTTGCGAAGTGCCGCGAAAATGTCTTCGTCTGATTTTTCTACACCAGCTACTGAAAGAAAGTAGCGGATATTTTCCAGACCAGAAAGGTGACCATAAAGGGTTACAGATTCAGGTAAATAAGCAACAGACTTTTGAACATCGTTAGGATGAGTAGTGGCGTTGTGGCCCAGCACAGTAGCGCTACCACTGCTTGCTTTCATCAAACCTAAAAAGGTTTTAAGCGTAGTTGATTTACCGGCACCGTTACCGCCTAAAAGCGCGAAAACTTCACCTTTACCAACATTGAAGTTTAAATTGTCTAAAAGCGTGCGGTTTTCAACGCGCACGGTAAGCGCATCTGCGCATATTACTGAATTTGTTTGCATTGTATAACGTGCTGTAACAGAAATTTGTGCGCAATGTTATATTATAACTAAATGGATGGGAATACGTTTTACTATTAAGTGAGAGTGGAATGACCAATCGAAAAGGAAAAGCGGTGCTTGAATAGAAAATTGCTGAAGATATGAACGAAAAATACTTGCCGATTGGTAGTAAATTATCCCAGTAGTTTAAATTTCCCCTCTTTATAGATGATTTGCCATTTTTACCTAATTTAGTGAAATTATTAATTTGTTTTATCTGTCTTATAGCAACATCAATAAATGCTACTTACATATCTAAAAAAAGAGAGCCATAATGGAATTTACTCATAAGCGCACCATCCAAGCGACTGCATCATTATTACTTCTATTAGCAATAACACAGGCTGTTTTCACTGCGCTTTATAGCAGCGGAATTAGTTTTTCGAGGCAGTATGCTTGGGGATTTGAAGCCGTAATTTTTACCGTGCTAGTGGCTTTTGCTAGTACCGCCATGGTGAAAGCGAAAAACGCGCAGCTAGGGTGGTCGGCTATTACTTTTAGCGCCGTTCTAAATATTGTGCAGGTAAGCATTGGTCTAACGTTATTTTCAACCTTTGGTCAGGTTGCTGGTGCAGTAGAAGGCGCTAAACCTTTAATTGGCGGCGTAGTGTCTTTGTCTTTCATGATTTACTACGCTGCTAAATTGCTATTAGGACTAGCAGCCGTCGTTTTCGGCCTATTCTTCGTAGTAAAGGGTGGTAAAACGATTGGTGGTCTTACCGCTATAGTAGGCATGGTCGCTATGTTTGCCAATGCCATATTAATCATATTTGGTCGTGATGGCTTTCTACCATCAGGCGTAGCTGGCGCTTCAGGTATGATTGCAACCTTGTTGTTGGCTATCTGTTTGATAAGCCTAAACCGCAGGGCTGACTAGAGCTTAGTAACTTTTGAATAAGATACTTTATCAAGTAAAACATCGGAAAGTGTTAGTGGTTGGTGGGGGCATGAACAGCGATATGCTGCTTAGTGCATCGAGCTCGCCGCTAACAACTTCGCCCGTATAGGTACATTATTCGGTGTAACGACATGTAGGAAAGCTAGAGCAACCTAAAAAGCTGTTACCTGCGTTAGCCCCGCGTTTTGCCTGACGCTCTACAAGCGCGCTTCCGCACCTTGGACAGACTACTGGTTTAGCTGTTTCTAACTTAGTTTGGGATTGCACACTTTGAATGAGGGAAAGAAGCTCATCTGCGCCCAATAGGGAAATAGGCTTGCTTGACGCGAAGTCGATTGCCTGTTGTGTGAATTTACCAGAACAGATAATGAAAACACGGCTAGCATTGCTTGCAGTGAGCACACCAAACATCTCACGTACCACACTCACACCAACTTTTTGTGCTTTCCACTGTTTACATTGAACAAGTATTATCTCATCCCCTTTTTTTAATACCAAATCAATGCCACCGTCTGCACCATAACCTCCCTCCGTAACTCTGTATCCTTGGCGACGATAGGCTTCAGCCACAAGCTCTTCAAAGTTACGCCAATGCAGATCGCTAATAGTATCTAAACTACGTTGCGTATCTAATTGTTTAGCTTTGCGGCGTGAATGGAAGTACGCAAACGGTGCAACTAGTAAAATTATTGTGGCAATGAACGGGGCGGGGATTGCAAACGCGTTAAACACCATGGCAAGCATAGGGTTATCGGTTTGCACATTTGGTAATCCATGCGCCAACGTTACATAGGTGGCTGCCGAAAATATTACCGACACCCACCAAGGTAATTCAACAAGTAAATCGATAAAATTAGTTTTGTTTCTTGGCATATATTACTTCCTTGTTCTGCGACACTCATTATACACGGCCAATTGAAAACCTTCGGTATTATTGTCTAACGATAAGTATATAAGAGAGATAGGCAACTTTGCGTATTCAGCTTAAAAATCAAAGAGGTTGAAGGAAGCTATTGAACGTTGTAATACGCTAAGTTATTGATTTTGAGTTGCTGTAGGCATAAAAAAAGACGTCATAGGACGTCTTAATTTATAGAGTTGGTGGAGCTGGCGGGATTTGAAATATTAATTATTTCTTTAAATACAATGCCTTGAGTCTAATTGTGTAAGGACATAGACGCTTATAAAGTTAAAACCAGAGCGAGTATAATAACCCAAAATACATATCTAAAACCTCGCTTCAATTGCGAATGTATAGAAATGTTGTTTGGCTTGAATCTCATATTGTACGCTTCTTTGGAATCTCGTATCAATGTATAGGATTTACGACTTAGTTGCGCTATTTTATCGTTGTAGAAGGCTGCAAGTGCAATAGTGTCGGCTCGTGTTGCTTTGTCTGGGGATTCAGTAAGTAATCGCTTAAGCTCATCTATGTCATTTTCAGTAATGGGGCTCAATTCATATACAGTAAAGAGCTCTTTAATGTGTCTTAAATGAGAAATATGAATCAGTGAATGCTGTAAAAACAAACTGCGTTCTATTCTCCCTTCGCCATCACTTTTTATTATCCTAATCCAATGTTCAACAGAGTCGTCAAGTTTGTCTTTTAACAGTTTGTGTAAGTCTGCCAACAGCTCTTTCGATTCATTTCTTGTTGCCAAGTGAGTTGCGCCGTTATAAACAACAAACCATGTCAAAATCGTAATTATAAAAGTCACAACCTTAAAGGCTATATCATAATTTAATAAAGACGCTTCCTGCATCGTTTTAACTTACCTTCTTAATATTGACCCTTCTGAATCTTTCTTTGCTTCGTCTATGTATCGCCAAATCTCTCTCTGCCATCGCGCGTTCTCACTCGTGAGCTCTAACTTCTGTTTTAGCTCATCGTAACTGAAGCCACTTTTACGGATTAAGTTGGCGAATGCCTCGACAAGAAAAGATGAACCATATTCATCATGAATGCCATCAAGATTAACTGTTACGCTATCATTTTGCTTTAAAGCTGGTGACAGAACTTTAATTCTAAACTCTTCACCACTGCCATCCCCATCTTCAATAAAACGATTAAATGCATCTTTAGTAAACTCAGATACATTCAAAGTACATTTACTCATATTTACTCCTCGAAATAGAGAAACCACTCAATAAGCGTGCCAGTGCATCTGTGTTCGAGCTCTTCGAACTGCTCTTGAACCTCTCCGTTCTCATCTATCTCATAAGTATATTTACCTGAGCCGCTTAACACCAGTAAATGATGTTGACCTAGCACAGATTTTACTAATACTGGGCGTTTAATATCTTCCGAACCTTTCCCTCGTCCTGGCTCATGTGTGCTTGTAACTGATTCCTGCATCGCTGTCTTTATACAGTAGCCGTCTCCATGTACCCATCGATTATCTTTCACTTTAGTAAGTTCATAGACATGTGGGCGGATACTATTAGCTATACCTTTACCGTTATCTACTATGACGGTTGCTAAATATTGCCTATTGCCTTCGCTCCCAACATAAATGTAACTCCACCATGTCGTTTCAGGCTTAGAATTTGCGACGTAAGCATGGTGATTCACATTTATAAGGGATTCTTTAATAGCAACACCGAGGTGGTTGGGCAGTGTATCTCTTTTCGCTAGTGCCCTTATTTTTTGCAAGAACTTAGTTATATCTCTTTGACTACCACATACAAAATTTGAAGACTCCCAAAGCGCATCTAATTTTCCTTTACCACCTTGCATTACTGCTTTTATAAAGCCATTTGTTCTAAGCAACTCTCTTATATTTTTATCAACCGGAAGGTTAACGACTACGTGACTAGGTGATACTTGAAGTTGTCGCTCAGCAACGGCATTAAATAATTTTGTAATTGCGCCAGCAGATATGAAAATTACATCTCGCATTTCCAAGATGACCTGGATTCTGGGGTCTCTTTCTATTTTGTCTAGTTTGGCCAAAAACAAAACTGTTTCGTTAAAATATTCGTCATACAAGCAAATATTTTCAGGAGCATCCAAAGTAACTTGAACTAACCCTGTTTTAGGATTTAACTTCCTTTTATTCTTGAATCCAACGACCATAAACTTTCCTTATCATCCCCCAGTCAGCGTG
Source organism: Alteromonas sp. PRIM-21 (assembly GCF_027563165.1). NCBI lineage: Bacteria > Pseudomonadati > Pseudomonadota > Gammaproteobacteria > Alteromonadales > Alteromonadaceae > Alteromonas > Alteromonas sp. PRIM-21. The sequence continues at coordinate 937,141 of NZ_JADOEK010000001.1, forward strand.
ACCCATCTACCTAGCAACCCACATTGGATTTTTCCCTGCTGATAACATCATTGATGCATATGTGTGGCGACATTGATAGGGGTATCTATACGGTATTTTTAATCTATCAAGTGTAGGTTTTCAGATGTATTTCCTCAGCCCATCGGCGTATTTGTACTCTTTCATTGTTCTTGGGTCAACAAAAACCCTATGAGAATCAAAGAATTTAGTGCCTTTTAAGCCTAGAAGAGCCTTGCAAGCAAAATCATTTAACTCGACAGTTCTTATACTGCCGGCTGTTTCAGGTCTTTCATTTTCTATTCTCTTTATATGGTGGTTTAGTTTCAGTACAGTTATTTACACAAGTCCAAGTCCAAGTCCAAGACGCCTTCGGCTTTTGGGCCCCTCTCCTCAGGGCGGAGGCCCTCCCAACTGCCTTCGGCTACCCCCTGAGACTTCGTCAACAGTCCGTCCTTCCCAAGGGAAGGACGGACTGTCAACTCGTTCAGGGGTGATTCCAAAAGCAGCCATTGTTTGTTTTCGATGGGGTATCTAGCGGAAACAGACAAGATTGTTTTGGGAACATTGTTATCTGCATGTTTAGACAAGCTTTCAGGCTCTATATGCTCATATAGTTCTTTTAACTGCTTTTCATATTCCTTGGCGAAAGGGCGTTCAGATTTGCGAATATTAGTGCCACCCATCATCAATAAGTAGGCTAGCCAATCAGATGCATCAGAGGCTTGTCTTAGCTTGTTCAATTCAATATCGTCGATGGTATGGTTTATTTTTCTAAGCTGCCGCCACAATGAAACAGAAGGTAATCCAAAGAATTGAAACTGCCTGATATTGTAAAGCGAAGCCCATGCAGTAATTTTTGTTGCTGATACTTTTGCATCGTTTCCGTAGGTGTCAGTATCTAGAAATTCACCATCTATGTTTTTACAAATATATTTAGCGATGTACGCTTGTGCAGAGCCTTTATCGCTTGTTATTTTCTCAGCCTTAAAACGATTCTTTGTCGCACCTCGTTCATTTGTATCTTGCTCTAAAGCATACTGGTGGAGTATTTCTGTAACTCTGGCTGACTGATGTGGTGGCATAAATAGCATCAAATGCCAATGTGGTGTTTCATCATGGTGTGGCTCAACAACGCGTATCCCGTAAACTGTGATGTTTTCTCTGTCAAACTGAGCGCGTGCCTTTTGCCATTGCCCGTTAAGGTAATCATTAGCGTCTTTTACCGAGTATGCTTTGTATTTAGGGTTGGCTTTACCTGACGGATAATGAGAATGATACTTGGAGGGTGTAGTAAGCGTGTAAAACCAACTCTAATGCTTTTGCAGTTGTGAGTATTCCTCAGTGCCTTTGATCCTCACCATTAATTCAGCGCGTCTTACTTTTGGGTTCGATACGTTAGAATTGTATACATCAAGCATGGAGACATATTCATCATCTGCGCTGCAAAACCTTTTGTTTTGCATGTATTCTTCTGTTAGCGCTTTTTTCCCACTGGTGTTGTCTGAGTCTTTCGTCGCTGCAATAAGCGCTTGTCGACTGATTTACTAAATCAAGCTGGCGTCTGATTGATTCCATTTTTTGCGTAGCCAGCGTTTTGAATTTGTTAAACCAAAACTTTTCAGTTCTAAACAGTTTGAGGGCTTCCACATGCGTCATATCACATGGAATAGAGAAACCGTATTTTTCTAATTTGTATAAGCAGTAGTCAAAATCTTGTTCAGTAGTTAGGTGAGCGCTATTCCTCAAGCATTGGTTGGCTTTCTGCTTGGCAGAAAGCTTGAGTTCACGAATATCTTTTGAAAGATTCAAGTCAGCTATTTGAAGCTCTTTGCTACGGTTTGAGAGAAACAGGTTTGCTTTAACATAACTTGCTTGTTTTGAAATTTTTACGTATTTGTGCGCAGCGTCATAGGCTATTGAGGGCATTGTACTGAATAATTCAGCACGAAATTTATGACATTCCCGCGTACCTAAACCATAAGTGATTTGTTCGGGAGAAGTGACAGTCTCGCGACATTCAAGTACAGATTCGCGACACTTTACAGCCCTATTAAGACCGTTAGAGACCTGTGGTTGGTTTTGAGTGGTATCGCCAGAGAAGGCGAATTTAAAGGGGTGAAGCGGTCTAGATTGGTCTAGACCGCTTCTGGAATTGGTGGAGCTGGCGGGATTTGAACCCGCGTCCAGAAAATGTCTACCTTTGGTACTACATGCTTAGTTTGTCATTTATTTAACTGCTTGGAACTCCGACAAACAGGATTTCCTTGCAGCTGGCCTAATACTGTTTCGCGGTTCACCCTTAGACAAGGTTCCCTCGCTATCCTACTTGGATGACCTTCCGAATCCCCGCTAGCAGGAAGAGACTAGGGTGGAAGGGCCTATACCGGTTATTAAGCGGCTAGTGCGTAAGTTTCGTCGTTTGCGACTATTTAAATGCGGCTTTTTTAAGAGGCCAACCGCTCCTCTGCATGCACCTCCGGCTTCCTAGATCCTGTCGAATCCTAATCAGCCCCGAGTGTGATTTTCAATAATAGCACAAATGTTACGTCATTAAATGCTTTCTTTTAGAAAACGCTTTAAATTTTAAGGGTTTGGCTATAAAACAACCAAAAATAACGCTTATGTTTTCAAAAGCTTACTATGCGAGCTAAGAAAACAAAGTTACCTTCATAACAGCAAGTATATTATCGACTTAACCTTGATATGTGGCTAGCAACATTAGTTTTCAAGGGCCTGCACTAATATAGAGATAAGAAAGCTTAAAGATAGCTTTCTGTTTTAATTAAGAGAGCTATACGTTTAATAATTTTTTAGAAAATTTTTAAGGAATAAGTACCTATGTAAGGATGCATTTAGCGGCAAGAACTATTAAAGTACGTCAGCATAATTAAAAGGCTTGTAGTGTAAATGTCTTCAGATTCCATATTGTATTCTCCTTATACCCTGCCGTGTGGCGTAACAGCGCGAAACCGTCTTGTTAAAGCCGCAATGGAAGAAAATATGTCGAGCATGGGAAACATTCCCGGTGAGTCTTTATATTCACTTTATCGATACTGGGCCCATGGTAATTTAGGCATGGTAATTACGGGCAACGTTATGGTTGATAAAGCAGCTATGACAGGGCCAGGTGGTGTTGTACTAGAAAAAGATACCGATATTGCGCCGTTTCAAAAGTGGGCCAAGATCATTAAGTCGAATGGCGCATTAGCCATAATGCAAATTAATCACCCCGGTCGCCAAGTATTTAAAGCCATGCAGGGCAAAGCTATCGCGCCTTCTGCTGTACCGCTGGATATGGGTAAACACTCTAAGCTATTTGCCCAGCCCCGAGAGATGACCTGTCAAGACATCCATGATGTATGCAAGCGCTTTGTCGAAACGGCTAAGCAAGCTGAAAAAGCTGGCTTTGACGGCGTTGAGATTCACGCCGCTCACGGCTACCTCCTTACACAGTTTTTATCTCCGCTTACTAATCAGCGCCAAGACGAGTGGGGCGGTTCTATTATTAACCGCGCACGTTTATTGATAAATATAGTCAGCCAGGTTAGAGCGGTTTGCGCTAAAAACTTCATTGTTATGGTAAAGCTGAACTCTGCTGATTTTCAAAAGAACGGATTTTCTTTTGATGATGCTTGTGAAGTAGTAAACCGTTTAGAAGCCTTGGGTGTAGATGTGGTTGAACTGTCTGGCGGTAGTTATGAGGCGCCTGCTATGCAAGGGCAAACACGGGACGATACCACCCTTGCCAGAGAGGCATACTTTCTAGAATTTGCACAGGCCTTGGTGAGTAAAACCGATATTCCACTTATGACCACAGGCGGCATTAAAAGGGCCGAAGTGGCAGAAGAAGTGATAGAGCAGGGTTGTGCTATGGTAGGCTTAGCCAGTGCACTTGCCATTACGCCCGACCTAGCTAAAAAGTGGCAGCAAGAATGGTCTTACTCAGGCATTATTCCACACTGTGGTTGGAAAGATAAGTCGCTAGCAAGCCTTGCGAATATGGCGATGGTGCGACGACAGCTTAGGCGGTTAGGAAATAATCTAACCACGCTAAGAAACCCGTCACCGCTTTGGAGTCTTATTCTTGATATGCTGCATCGAAAGAAGATGACCAAGCGAGATGTGGGCTAACGCCAATGTCCTTTAGATAAGGTTCTTTCAAAAGGCTGCTTTATTAAAACGCAGCCAAAATCACGCTTCTTTTATAGCGTCACAAATAAAAACACAGCGTTAAACGCTGTGTTTCATCATTCTTTCTTTTTGGAGTTGCCAGTCTTTATCTTTCAAAGTGTCGCGCTTGTCGTGAGCGTGCTTACCTTTCGCTAGGTGAATTTCTAGTTTCACCCAACACTTTTTCCAATACATAGACGTTGCCACGATTGAATAACCTTGGCGGTCACGTGCGCCCATCAAGCGGTCTATCTCACGCTTTTTAAGCAACAGTTTGCGCGCGCGTTCAGGCGCAGCAACTACGTGGGTAGATGCCTGATTTAGCGGGCTGATTCTACAACCTACCAAATATGCTTCGGCATTTTGAATAATGATGTACGCGTCGGTAATGTTTACTTTACCGGCACGAATACTTTTAATTTCCCACCCTTGAAGCTCAAGCCCGGCTTCGAACTTGTCTTCTAGGAAATAGTCATGACGCGCCTTTTTGTTCTGCGCGATATTTCCTGAGGTGTTTTTGTTGGCTTTATTCTTTTTCATGCTGGCTATTATACTGATTGTTCAAAGGAATGTCTTTAGTTGTCATTGTTATCTTATATTGGGGCTTTTGGTTCAAAACCGAATACAAGCGATACAAAATTTCTGTGATACAATGCCGCCAAGAGTTTTAATTGTAGTGGGATCAATGCCAAGTATTCATAGAAGCGCGCTTGTAGCTCATAGCGCAGAAGCCATGTTTAACTTAGTCAACGATGTAGCTTCCTACCCTGAGTTTTTGCCAGGCTGTACCGATAGTAAAATCCTCGACACTTCAGCGCAAAGCATGAAAGCATCTTTGCTAGTTGCAAAAGCCGGTATCAAACAGTGGTTTACAACACATAACGTACTAGAGCCAGGTAAAAGTATTCAAATGCAGCTAGTAGACGGGCCGTTTCGTTCGTTAACCGGCGGCTGGACATTTTCAGCGCTCTCTGATGAAGCGTGTAAGATAGAGCTTAATCTTGAATTTGAATTCAGTAATAAGCTAGCAGAAATGGCATTCGGAAAAGTGTTTAACAGTTTGGCTACTAGTATGGTTTCAGCTTTCACCGACAGAGCGCGGAGTGTGTACGCATGAGTAATAAGCTCATCAATATTGAGGTTGCCTACGCATTGCCCACCAAGCAAACCATCATTGATGTTGCTATTCATGAAAATGCGACAGTAGAGGAGGCGATTAATGCGTCAAATGTGCTTGAGCAGTTTCCCGAAATTGACTTGAAAGCCACAAAAGTAGGTATTTGGAGTCGTGTTGTTAAATTGCGAGATACGCTTAACGACGGTGATCGGATAGAAATTTATCGCCCGCTGATAGCTGACCCTAAAGAGATTCGAAAACGTCGTGCTGAAAAAGCCAAAGAAGAGGGAAGGGCAGACAAAATTACTGGCGGAAAAGTAAACCCGCTGAAAGCGAAGTCTTAGTTTCGTACAGTTCGTTTTACCTTTATAACAAATACAAAAATGGCCTTCATATTGAAGGCCATTTTTTTTAGAGAAAACAGAAGCTATTAGCTTTTTTCTGAAATGCTGCCTAGTTCCAAGAAAGGTGAGGCATCAATATCTTCAGCGTCCATCATGCTAGCAATACGCTGAACGGTAGCTACCATTTGGCTTTGCTCCCATTCTTTTAGCTGAGAAAAACGTTCAACAAAGTGCTCTTGAAGCGGACGCGGGGCGTCTACCACTGCTTCTTTTCCGCGTTCGGTTAAGAACACACCCACTTTTCGTTTGTCTTGCGTACTTCTTATGCGCGTAGCTAAGTCTCTAGACTCTAGTCTGTCCAAAATATTGGTGATAGTTGCAGGGCTTAAATTAATATTTTCTGCAATTTCGCGCACCATAATGCCGGGGCGCTCTTCAATATTTTGCATTACTAACAATTGTGGGCCTGTCAAACCCACGTGTTTACTTAGCTGCTTGCTGCGTAGGTCTACGGCGCGAATAACGCGCCGTAGTGCCACTAATAGTTCTTCTTCTTTTCGCATGTTACTTCCAACAAATGCGTAACCACGTGGTTACTTAAGCAAATGAATAAAATGTTGGTGCTTATGGTAATGATCGATTACATCATTAATAACTGAAATTTTCGACCAACCCATAATGTCATAGTTCTGACCACCTTCACTCAGGTGAACCTCGGCGCGATAGTACGTTGCCTTTTTGTTTTCGTCCAGTGTTGGTGTGTCACTTGGACCAAATTCCGGCTGTTCTGTCGGCACTAGGTATACCGCATAAATAAATTCGGGGTCGTTACCCATATCAACGGTTAGAATAAGTGCTTCTTCAGTGTCTTCGATATTTATCTCAAACTGCTGAGACTTAAATTCTTCACCTACTTCGGTGAAAGCTGGCATAACCACTTTATTTACATATCGGCGAACAGCATTTTCATCTGGGAAGGTCACGATGTTTTCTAATCGGTCTTTCCAGTTTTTATCTGAATCGTTATGTAAAGGCGTACCAGCCATTACCTGCAGACTTTCTCGTTTGTAAGACTCAATCCTCAGTGCTTTTAACAAACCGGAAATAGCGATAAGCAGCACGATAGCAAAAGGCAGAGCAGCTGCAATTGTCATTGTTTGGAGTGCACCTAGCCCGCCAGCATAAAGAAGTATTGAACTTACAATACCTACACCAAGCGCCCAGTACACGCGTTGCCACAACGGCGTGTCGTTTTCACCGTGGGAACAAAGCATATCAACGACCATTGCGCCAGAATCACACGAGGTTACAAAGAATATGATTACCATAAGTACAGCAATAAAACTAAGAACTGAAGCAAATGGAAATTGCTCTAAGAATACAAACAACGCAACGGAGGTATCGTCGTTAACCATTTGTGCCAGTACGTCTTTTCCTTGCACCAAAACTTGGTCGATAGCACCGTTACCGAATACGGTCATCCAAAATAGCGTAAACGCAGAAGGGATAAGTAGAACGCCCATAACGAATTCGCGAATAGTTCGGCCGAACGAGATACGCGCTATAAATAGACCTACGAAAGGCGCCCATGCTAACCACCAGCCCCAATAGAAGATGGTCCAGCCACCAATCCAGTCTGTTTTTTCATAGGTGTACAGATTAAAAGTGTTTCGCACTATGTCAGACAAGTATGCGCCAGTGTTTTGCATAAAGGCCTGTAGTAAAAATACCGTTGGACCTAACGACAATACAATTAGCAGCAAAATAATAGCCAGCACCATGTTGGTTTCTGAAAGGCGACGAATACCTTTGTCTAGACCAGTTGTTACCGAAATAACTGCTAGGCCAACCACGCCTGCCATAATAGCAATTTGAACACCGGTATTAGAGGGCAAACCGAACAGGTAGTTAAAGCCCGCATTAACTTGCGATGCGCCAAAACCGAGAGAGGTTGAAATGCCGAATACCGTTGAGGTTACTGCAAATATATCTACCACGTGACCAGGCCAACCGTAAATACGGTCGCCGATAAGTGGGTAGAGTGCAGAACGAAGGGTTAAGGGTAAGTTTTGACGGTAGGCAAAATAACCGAGTATGAGTGCGACCACCGCGTAAATAGCCCACGCGTGTATACCCCAATGGAAGAAGGTCGTTTTCATTGCTTCGCGTACGGCGTCTATACTTTCTGCCTGCGCCGTGGGGGGAGACATAAAGTGCATTAATGGTTCAGCTACACCGAAAAACATTAACCCAATGCCCATACCTGCAGCAAACAGCATACTGAGCCAAGTACCGAAACTAAACTCTGGTGTGGCGTGGTCAGGCCCTAACTTAATTTCGCCATAGCGAGACATTCCTAAATACACCACTGCTAGGACAATGATAGTAACGGTTAGAACGTAAAACCAACTGCCGTTTGAAACAATTACACTTTGCAATTTTTGGAAGACAGAGTCTGCAAGTTCGGGCGTACCCGCAGCGAAGATTAGTAAGCAGATGATTAACGCAGAAGACGTTATAAACACCGGCTTATTGAGTGGAGATTTTTTTTCGTTCTCAATCACGCAGTAATTTCCTTTCACCTTTTATGTCAACTTAGGTTATTACGGCGAAATATACAGCATGGAGCACTTTTAATAAATATCAGATGAAATAATTCGATTTATATGTATTTTAAAATTTCGCTCAGTGTCGCTCGCGTGGGGCCTTCTAAATAACGTCGAAATATTTAACTTTCTGCTATTATTTACTACGTTTTGGTTAAATATTAATCGTTAGTGTAGTAATTAATTATAGTTGTTGTATTGTAATATATGATCTTTTTGATATGTGTAGAAAGTAAACACAGTTCGAAAAATAAAAAAACAACTGAAGGAAACACACACAAATGCGAAAAACTCAGCTTAGCTGTGCCATCATCGCTGCATTGGCATCTACCTCTTTGGCTGCGCAAGAATCAGACGCGCCTGCTAAACTTGAAACCATTGAAGTTACCGCCACCAAAAGAAGTGAATCAATCCAAGATGTACCTGTCGCCGTCTCTGCTTTAGACGGTAAGGCGTTAGAGAACCTTGGTATTGATAACTTTCAAGACTACGTAGAATTCTTACCTAACGTAGTTTTCCAGGGTACAGGGCCTGGGCAAAACGAAATTTATATCCGCGGTGCCGCTACCACGCAATCAAGCATCACACTTTCTTCGGTTCAGGCGCTTCAGCCTTCTGTTGCTTTCTATCTAGATGAAATGCCAGTTTCAATGGCAGGAAGAAACTTGGATATTTTCGCTACTGACGTAGAGCGTGTAGAAGTACTTCCTGGGCCGCAAGGTACACTATTCGGTGCAAGTTCACAGGCAGGTACCGTTCGACTAATTACAAACAAGCCTGATCACTCGGGTTTTGCTGCAGGCTTTGATACCAGTATCTCTACCACCAAAGGCGGTGATATGAGCAACACAGTTGAAGCCTACTTTAACGTGACGCCAACTGACAATTTAGCCTTGCGCGTAGCGGCATACAACGATAGCCAAGGCGGTTGGATCGACAACATTGAAAACGATCCTAGCAATGGTGGCTACATTGGAAGTGCAGTCGTAATAGACCGCATTTCTGACAATGCGCTTCAGAAGAAAGGTATTGACCCTGCTGACATGGATGCGCGTCGCGAAATCAATGGCTTCGCTCGCAGTGAAGCAGCTGTCGTTACGCCTAGAAACAGTGAACACGTTGAAGATAACTTTAACGATGCGGTTTACTCTGGCGCTCGTTTTGGCTTGTCATACATTATTGATGACAATTGGGATGTAGTTGTTCAGCATACCGAGCAAACACTAGATACCGAAGGTGTATTTGCTTACGATCCAACGGTTGAAGATGAAAGTTCAGCGATTCGCTTCCAAAGCGATGAAAACTCTGATGAGTTTGGTTTAACCACATGGACCTTAAATGGCCGTCTTGAAAAACTAGACGTGGTTTATACCGGTGGTTACCTAGACCGTGAAATAGACACGCTAACTGACTACACGGGTTATACAAACGGTGGTTTGTTCTCAGCATATTATGTGTGTACACACTATGAAACGCCAGATAATCCAGACGATGCACGTTGTCTTGACCCAACTAAATACTATAAAGAAGACACAACAAGTACTCGCTTAACTCACGAGCTACGCTTTAGCACAACGATGGACACACCATGGCAGCTAACCGCTGGTGTGTTTTATGACGAGCAAGAAGTGGGTTCAATAGGCCAGTTTAAAATTGCCAGCCCTGAAATCTTCGAGAACCTAGCTAGCTCATGGAATGCTTTAGCGGGTGATCGCGGTATTAACAGTGACGGTGGCCCTTTCTCACCTGAAATTAGCTTTGTAAACGATGTAACACATACAATCGAGCAAATCGCGGTGTTTGGTCAGCTAGGTTATGAAATTACTGACACGGTAACCGCTACTTTTGGTGCCCGCTGGTATCAAATTGACGACATTTACCGCGGCGCTACGTCAACTCGTGACGTAACAAGCCGTTTAGAAGCCTACGGTCAAGGTGTATTAGACCCAGCTGTTTACGATGGTTTAGGTTTAGACGGCCAGGGCGTTGTGGATGCTATTCAAGACGGTTCACTTGATATCAGCCTATTAGGCGATGACGGCGTATTAACGGTAGATGACACTATCTTTAAATTCGGCCTAGACTGGAAGGTAAACGAAAACGTATTGTTATTCGCGAACTATTCAGAAGGTTTCCGCCCACCGGTAACTAACCGTTTAGGTGGTGACGCAGCAGCAAATGATACAGGCGCCTTTGCTGACTTTCGTGTTCCGGTTTATTCAACAACAGATACTTTGGACAACTACGAGATTGGTCTAAAAGGTGACTTCTTAGACGGTATATTGCGTGTTAATGCGACTGGTTATTACTCAGAAATTACTGATTTACAAACGTCACGTTTTGACCCAGCTAATATTAGCTTCCTAGTATTTACCGACAATGTAGGTGATGCGGAAGTTAAAGGTATTGATGCCGACATCTCATGGCTTGCTACCGATAACCTAGTGATTAATGCAGCGTTTAGTGTTTTAGATACTGAGCTTGTTAGTATTAACCCTGAGCTTGAAGGTATTGCTGCTGGTGTGGGAAGTGAACTGCCATACTCAGCTGACTTCTCGGGTAATATTAGCGCGCGCTATTTCTTCGAGTTGGAAGGTGGTAAAGAAGGTTTTGTGAACGCATCACTGACTTATACCGGCGACCGTCTTGCTGGCATGGTTATGAATGCCTACGCTATGGAAGACGCCACACGCCTAATCTACGGCACGGGCTCTGGTCTAAAAATCAAAGACGAGGGCGAGGTATTTAACGGTGCAACTTATCCAGGTGCTGACGGCGAAGTTATTCGTGGTGGACGCTACATTCAGGAAAGTTACGTTATAGGTAATGTGTCTGTAGGTATGTCGTACGAGAGCTGGAAAATTGAAGCATTCATCGATAATGTTTTCGACAAGTCGGCGATTTTGAACATCGACACGCAACAGTACACGCCTAAAGTCGTGACAAACCGTCCACGTACCATCGGCTTACGCTTCTCTTACGACTATTATTAATAGTTATCAGTGGTTAATGTAACGTTAACTACGCAATAGCGTTATCAAACGGCAGACATAAGTCTGCCGTTTTCATTACTAAAGCTAAAAATTTCGGTAGTATCTATATTTAGTAACCAACGCGTATAATAAAATAGCAGCTGTTTTGAAACGCTCGTATTTATGTAATTAATTAGGCTCATAAAAGCGCGCTATATCTCGCAAATAGAATAATAAAGTAGGCTATGACACCAGAAGAATTTCAACAACAAGTACGCGCTGTAAAGCAGGCGCTGCAGCGTGGGCAATTTTCAATTGCAATGGAAAGCATTCAAATGCTTTTTTCTGCATCGTTGAGCGAGCAACAGAAGGCAGAAACGCACTATTTAGCAGCGGTTATTCAAAGGCTGTCTAAACAATATAACGAAGCGTTTAACCATATTGATGCGTTACTTGGCCTTAAGCCAGATTATGGCAGAGGGTATCAAGAATTAGCTTATTGCCATGAAGCCACCGGCAACCATCAAGCAGCGGCTAACGCATTTTTTAAAGCTACGCATTTTAACCCCGCGCTAATTAGCAGTTGGAAAAAGCTCCTTACCATTTATAAAAGCCATAACGACGTACCTGCAGTATCAATGGCGACCCAGCAAATCGAACATTTGCAGTCACTTCCTGCACCGGTACTCGGTGCTTACGATTTAATGTATGAAAAGCAGTTTTCAGCAGCTGAGCAAGTATGCCGACAGTTTTTAACTAAGCATAAGCATCACCCAGAGGCAATGATGTTACTTGCTGAAATAGGTATGCAGCTTAAGGTATATAGCGATGCTGAATTTCTTTTAGAAAGCTGCGTTGAGCTTTATCCAGACAATGAGCGTGCCGCATTAGCCTATCAAAATGTTTTATCTAAACTAGGAAAGTTCCCGGCTGCGGTGAAGGTAGCGAAGGCGCGATTAGCGCTGAACCCAGAAAGCTTTGCTATTAAAACAAGCTTGGCCCATGCACTTGTTGGCGTCGGTCAGTTAGATGAGGCAATAAGCCTATACAAAGAAGTGCTGTCACAAAATGCTGATAGGCCTAAAGTGTGGGTTTCATTGGGGCATGCGTTAAAAGCAAAAGGCGATACTACGGATGCCGTTAACGCCTATGAAAAAGCGGTTGAATACGCGAATGATTACGGCGACGCTTATTGGAGTTTAGCGAATACAAAAACCTACAAATTTAGCGACAACATGCTGTCGCAAATGTGCAAGCAAGTGGAAGCTAGCTCGATAAAGTTAGACGATAAAATTCACATCTGTTTTGCGTTAGGTAAAGGGTTTGAAGACAAAGGCCAGGCAGATAAAGCGTTTGCCTACTATGACCAAGGCAATAAACTTAAACACAGTACGCTTCAATTTGATATTAGTAGAACAGAGAAGGCCTTAGACGCTCAGCAGCAGGCTTTCACGGCGGACTCTTTCAGTTCAAAACAGGGCTGCCAGGCCCCCGATCCTATTTTTATTGTGGGCTTGCCTCGCGCTGGTTCGACATTATTAGAACAAATCCTCGCGTCACATTCGCAGGTAGACGGCACCATGGAGCTACACGATATATTAGGTATTGCTTCATCATTAAGTCATCAAAAAACACCTTATCCGTTTAACGTGAGCGAACTAGATAGTGCAACCCTCGAAAAGCTTGGTGCCCGTTATATTGAGCAGACTAAAGCTTACCGACAAGGCGCGGCATTTTTCATTGATAAAATGCCCAATAACTTCATTCACGTAGGCTTAATTAAAAGAATACTGCCTAACGCCAAAATAATTGATGCACGCAGAAACCCAATGGACTGCTGTTTTAGTGGCTTTAAGCAGTTATTTGGTGAGGGGCAAGAGTTTAGCTATTCACTTGACGATATTGGCCGTTACTATAATGCTTATGAACAGCTTATGGATCATTGGCATAGTGTGTTGCCTGGGGAAATTCTTACTGTACAGCACGAAGATGTTCTGGATGATTTGAAAGGGCAGGTTAAACGCATTCTAGATTTTTGTGGGTTAGATTTTGAAGAAGCATGCTTAGCATTTCACCAAACCAAACGGGTGATAAAGACGCCAAGCTCTGAACAGGTTCGCCAACCTATATACAAAACAGGGATGGGGCAGTGGAAGCCTTTCGAAAACTATTTAGCTGAGCTTAAACAAGCACTAGGCAGAGACACGTCGAAGACAGATAATTAATAGATAGCCAAAAATGAAGAGTCATGGCTGTCTTTAAGTCATGACTCTTTTTTAATTAGTTAAAACGTATCAACTACCTTTTAAGGCTGATACGGAAGCGAAGATTGATGAAGGATAATACGAATTTTTCCGTCTTCACATTGTTTGAAAACAAAGCTCTTGTTTACAAAAATATGGCTGTCGTCTTCGCCGATAAAGTGTACGTTACACTGAACAATGGCAAGCTCACCGTTTAAGATAAAGTCTTCTTTGCTATACCAAACCTTCACCCATGGCTTTAATTTAAAGCCATTGTCGTTTGGATAGTCGCTATTACCGCCTACGAAATAAGATAAAGCGCCTTCTTTTGTTGGGCGAAATGTTTGAGAGCCAAAAGTAAGCGTAGGTTTAAAGAGTACTTTTCCATTATCGTAGTCGTAGTTATCTGACAGCACTTGTGAAGCGAATGCTTTTACATCGCCACCTTCAGCGTGCACTTTACCTACCGCTACTACATTGTCGCACCAAGTTTGTAGTGCGGTATGAACCATTTCTTCTGTGAACATGTTATTTCTCCTAAGATAATGTGCAATGTTATATTGTATCATTTGATTTGTTTACAATATCGATAAATTAATGAATTGTAACTGTTTATCCGTGATAGTTATTTTCTATCAGCAAGCGCTAAGAACTGTCGATTGCATAACTTCAACTTTTCCAATAAGAAAACCTGTTACCTATTAGACATTAAAAAATGTTAATCATTCTTAATCTAATCTTCTGTTTTCAACGTTACAACGTTATCTGATGTCGAGTTTACAAGCTCTTACATCTGTAATGCTTAGACTTAATGTAGAAGGTTTAGTCATGAATGACGTTACACAGCTAATATTGATGTATTTCATCATACCGCTGTGGTTCACAGCAGGGATAGTCGACTGGTTTTGCCACCGCAGCAGTAATATTGCTGCTACCGCGGGGCCGAAGGAGTCCTTAATTCATCTATTGATGTTTCTAGAGGTAGGAATTCCTCTTTTTATGGTTCTCCTCTTTGAAGTGAATAGTTTAATTATTGCTGCAGGTATTCTGTTTTTCTTCTTACATGAATTAACAGCACTGTGGGACGTTAGCTATGCGGTATCTAAAAGAAGAGTGGGGCCTATTGAGCAACATGTGCACAGCTTTTTGGAAATGATACCGCTGCTCGCATTAATTTTGGTAATTGCCAGACATTGGTCTCATTTTATAGCGTTATTCGGACTGGGCGAAAGTCCTGCTGATTTTGGTCTGCGGTTTAAGCAAGAGCCCCTTCCAACATGGTATTTACTATCAGTTATCGCCGTTGCTACCGTTCTAGAATTTTTACCTTATGTAGAGGAGTTGATTAGAGGTATGAAAGCAAAAGAAAAAAGTTCACAGGAAAAGATGACGCTGTCTTCAGATGAAGAAAAACAATCCAGTAGTAAAGCAGACGTTTCACATCAGGATGCAGAAGCTGCGAGCCCTTATGCATCATCTGTTGCAGGTGAAGAAGACCCAGGTGTAGCGCTTGAAGAATGGGTAGAAAGCAACAAGAAGTGACGCTTCAATAGTAAATAATAAAAGGGCAAGCAAGACCGCAAATACTAGAGCTACTCTCGCCTAGTTAGCCTAAACTAGACCAGAATCTAGGTAATGTGGTGCCTTGTCGCTTTACAAAGTTAAAGGCACCACCGCGAAATAAAAAGTGTTGTATAAAATACAGCGGGTAAATATGGCAGCGTCGTGCAAAGTTACTGAATACTTAAAAGCCCGCTTAGTATTTACGACGTTTGAGCCCCGTCTCTGCCAATATTTTTGCTGAGATCTCTTCAATCGAGTACTTAGTGCTATTTAAAAACGGGATTTTTTCCTTTCTATACAAGTTTTCTACTTCACGCAGTTCCATTCGACATTGTGGCAGCGATGCATATTTGCTGTTTGCACGGCGCTCTGAACGTATTTGATGGAGTCTATCCGCTGCAATCGTTAGCCCAAAAAGCTTATGTTTAAATCTACGCAAAGCAGGAGGGAGCTTTAGCATGTCGCCCATGTCTTCCTCTGTAAAAGGGTAGTTTGCTGCTTTTATTCCGTATTGAAGCGCTAAATAAAGGCTTGTGGGGGTTTTACCAGACCGGGATACACCGGTAAGTATGATATCGGCTTCGTCGTAGTCTTTTAGGTTAGAACCATCATCATTGGCCAACGCGTAGTTCACGGCTTCAATTCTAATGTCGTAGGTAGTTTCATGAATACTATGTGTACGATGTTTTTCTGGTTTTGAAGGAACACCCAATACTTTTTCTAACGGCGCGACAAATTGATCCAGAAAATTATAGTTAATACCTACAGATTTAGAGATTATCTTGCGAATATCTACATTCACAATTGTATAAAAAACGAGCGGCCTTTCTCCGGTGTCTTGAAAACTTTCAGAAATTTGCTGCAAAACTTTGTGAGCTTGTTCCTCAGTTTCAACGAAAGGAATGGTGTTGTGGTTGAAAGAAACGGGAAACAGAGAAAGCAGGGCGTGGCCAAAGACCTCTGCAGTGATGGCTGTACCATCCGAAATATAAAAAGCTGTGCGCACAACATATCCTTAACATTGGTGTAATTTAATTACAAAAGTAATAAAGGGTTTACTTTCTGAATTTCCCCATTCTAAGATGATTTCGTCGAAAAGCTACACGGTTCTTGTGAATGACAACAAATTTCAAAGGTTTGCTGTCAAACGTAATGGACAGCGTTAACAGTGGTTTTCACCACATATCGACAACAATTTGATGAGTTTCAGGTGATAAAAAGCACAAACCTGAAATTAACCTCATACCCTACACATAAAAAAGCTGGAGGCTTGGGCTGTGCAAGAATACGTACTTTGGTATCAAGAACTGGGCATGCATGATGTGGGTCGCGTAGGCGGCAAAAATGCATCATTAGGCGAGATGATCTCAAACCTGGCGAACGCCGGTGTGCAGGTGCCGGGTGGTTTTGCTACCACCGCCGAAGCATTTAATGAGTTTCTAGAGCAAAGCGGCCTAGAAGCGCGTATCCACGAAGTCTTAGACTCGCTAGACGTAGACGATGTGAATGCACTTACCGAAGCAGGTAAAAACATTCGTCAGTGGATTATCGACACGCCATTTCAAGGCAAGTTAGAAGAAGAAATCAAAACTGCCTTTGTTACACTTCAGGGTGATGCAGGTGAAGAAGCATCATTTGCAGTGCGTTCTTCTGCTACCGCAGAAGATATGCCTGACGCGTCATTCGCAGGGCAACAAGAGACTTTCCTAAACGTTAAAGGTTATGAAGCCGTGCTTGTAGCAATTAAGCACGTGTTCGCATCACTGTTTAACGACCGCGCTATTTCTTATCGCGTGCACCAAGGTTACGACCATAAAGGGGTGGCGTTATCTGCAGGTATTCAGCGCATGGTGCGCAGTGATATCGCTTCATCAGGCGTTATGTTTACTATCGATACAGAGTCTGGTTTTGAAGACGTTGTATTTATCACCAGTTCATTCGGTTTAGGCGAAATGGTGGTACAGGGTGCGGTTAACCCTGATGAATTCTATGTTCACAAACCAACGCTAGACAAAGGCTTACCTGCAATCGTTCGTCGTAATCTAGGCAGTAAGCTTACTAAGATGGTGTATTCAGACGATGAAGCTCACGGTAAGCAGGTGTCTATTGTTGATATTGATGCTGCCGACAGCAAAACTTTCTCATTAACCGACGATGAAGTAATGGAGCTTGCTAAGCAGGCACAAATTATTGAACAGCACTACAAGCGCCCAATGGACATTGAATGGGCTAAAGATGGCGCAGACGGCAAACTTTACATTGTTCAGGCTCGCCCAGAAACAGTACGCAGCCGTGAAGACTCACAGAGCATTGAGCGCTTCCAGTTAAAAGGTCAAAGCAACATTGTTTGTGAAGGCCGTGCAATTGGTCACAAAATTGGTGCTGGTGTAGCGAAAGTACTTGATTCAATTGAAGAGATGGACAAAATCCAAGCGGGTGATGTTCTGGTAACTGACATGACAGACCCTGACTGGGAGCCTATCATGAAGAAGGCCTCTGCGATTGTTACGAATCGTGGTGGCCGTACCTGTCACGCGGCAATCATTGCTCGTGAGTTAGGTATTCCAGCGGTAGTAGGTTGTGGTAACGCAACTGACAGTATTAAAAATGGCGACAAGATTACTGTGTCTTGCGCTGAAGGTGACACCGGCTTCATTTATGGCGACGAACTAGAGTTCGACGTTGTGACCTCACGCATTGATGCTATGCCAGAGCTACCGCTTAAAGTCATGATGAACGTGGGTAACCCAGACCGTGCATTCGACTTTGCTCGCTTGCCAAACGCAGGTGTTGGTCTTGCTCGCCTTGAGTTCATTATTAACCGTATGATTGGTGTGCATCCTAAAGCGTTGCTTAATTTCGACAGCCAACCAGAAGAGTTGAAAGAAGAAATAAGCGACATGATCGCAGGCTACGAATCGCCTACGGAATACTACATCGAGAAATTGGTAGAAGGTATTTCAACCATCGGCGCAGCTTTCTCACCAGAGAAAGCTATCGTTCGTATGTCAGATTTCAAATCGAACGAATACTTCAACCTAGTGGGTGGTTATCAATACGAGCCAGATGAAGAAAACCCAATGTTAGGTTTCCGTGGTGCGAGCCGCTATATATCTGAAGACTTCCGCGATTGTTTTGCCCTTGAATGTGAAGCGATTAAACGCGTTCGAAATAAAATGGGATTGACCAACGTTGAGATCATGATCCCGTTTGTTCGCACGCTAGAAGAAGGCCGTCAGGTTATCGAACTTCTTGAAGAGCAGGGCCTTAAGAAAGGCGAAAATGGCCTTCGCGTTATCATGATGTGTGAACTACCATCGAACGCATTGCTGGCTGATAAGTTCCTGGATATCTTCGATGGCTTCTCAATCGGCTCTAATGACTTAACGCAGCTAACGCTGGGACTAGATCGCGACAGCGGCCTTATTGCACACTTGTTTGACGAGCGTGACGAAGCGGTGAAAGCACTGCTCTCAATGGCAATCCAAGCTGCGAAGAAACGCGGTAAATACGTGGGCATTTGTGGCCAAGGCCCATCTGATCACGAAGATTTCGCCGCCTGGTTAGTCGAAGAGGGTATCGATTCGGTATCGCTTAACCCTGATACTGTCGTTGAGACATGGCTATACCTTGCTGAAAAGCATGGCTAATATGCAGGCGCAGTGTTCTGCATTTGCAAGGTGACTTGCCAATGTAGCCCTAGGTGGATACGAGTAAAGAAGAGACCTTTTGGTCTCTTTTTTTGTTTAAGGAAATTCTTAAAACCTTGTGTCGTTTTTACTAAGATTTATGCCAGCGTTACATTCCTCAAAAAAACTATGGTTATTTCGTAAAAGTATGCGCTTTTGGTCATTGTTTACATGACTTCGTGTAACTAAAATTGTAATATTACAAAGTTACTTACACTTTGAGATTTACATTAACAATTAAATTGGTTGAACTCTTATGGCACATAATGACAGCGCAGTTTCAGTAAAACAATCCGAAGAAAATGTTATGCAGTCAGGCTCTGTAGTAGAGCAGCTGGCGCAGGCCCAGAAGGAAATTAACGAACTTAAAATGCAGCTAATGTGGATGGAACGCAATTACGAGTAAACATTACCTATAATAATAAGGTGAGCATTTGCTGGTTTCATTTGAAAGTGGGCTTCGATTTGTGAAAGTTTACAGGTTCACTTTCATTTTGAGTTTTTTGCGCAGCCTGTTATCAGCAATGTCAGGACATTTTGTGAAGCAGCGCTAGTCGAATTTACGATTGGTCTGATATGCGCGGTATTTGCTTACACAAGTTATGGTATCTTTATCCACCTTTTTATTGCCTGCGTTGTTATATCGATAGCTAGTTTTTGTCTTAGTATTTACAACATTTACAGCCTCTTCTCTTACCCATAAATCGCTTTTTTCACGCTTTTATTGATACATACAGAAATTCGATATAAACGTATAAAAAAGGGTAAACACCCTATGTGTTTACCCTTTATTTATTAGATTGAACCACCCAAGCGCATTAAGCTTTCAGCTGGTCACCTATAGGCAACTGTCGAATACGTTTACCGCACGCAGCAAATATCGCGTTACACAGTGCTGGCGCATATACCGGCGTTGCTGGTTCGCCCACACCCGCTGGTGGCGCATCGCTTTTAATCACTTCTACGTCTACTTCTAGCGGTGAATCGCTCATACGCGGTACGCGGTAGTTGTGGAAGTTACTTTGTTGTACGCGACCTTTATCAAAGGTAATACCATCGCTTATCGCGGTGGTAATACCGTAGACTGAGCCACCTTGCGTTTGGTTCTTAACCGTATCGGTGTTAACTACAGTACCTGCATCAATGGCTACCCAAGACTTGATCACGTTGAGATCGCCAGCATCAGACACTTCAACTTCAACCACGGTAGCTACATAAGTTAAGAAACTGCGGTGCGCAGCAATACCCAGCCCGCGGCCTTTAGGCATCTCTCGCCCCCAGCCTGCCATATCTGATACTCTTTCGATAACATTGCGCAGGCGGCCTGTATCCAGTGGGTAGACTGATTTATCCCCCCAATAGTTGTTGTACTCGGCTTTTTGTTCGGTAACATCGATAACTCTATCAGGGCCGATAACTTCTAATAGGTAATCTTTTGCATCTTTACCTGCCTTGTGTGCTGCTTCATTGATAAACGACTGAACAGCAAAGGCGTGAAAGATATTTGATACAGAACGCATCCATCCAATACGTGCTTTTGCCGGTGCTTCACCGCGCTCTAGCTTCATGTTTGGCGTTAGAATAGGGTTGTCAGTAAAGCCCAAATCTAACTCAAAGCTAAACGGTGCGTTTGCACCTTCTTGGAAGGTTGAAGCAATAGGAGAAAACGCGGTTCTGTGAAGATATGCGTCAATCTTACCGTTTTCATCTAAAGCCGCTTCGACATGCTGGGCCGACACAGCATGATAGAAACCGTGCTGAATGTCGTCCTCACGTGTCCACTGAACGCGAATTGGTTTGCCCGTCTTCATTGAAAGGTATGCTGCCTCAGCAGAAAAATCAGGCTTAGACTTACGACCAAATGCGCCGCCTAGCATGGTAACGTGGACATTAATTTTTTCTTTGTCCATACCAACCATAGCGCCCACAGTTTCCATATCAGCCTGCGGGTTTTGTGTTGCAGCCCATACGTCAACGCGATCTTTGTGGTACATGGCCGTCGCGCATGGGGGCTCCATGGGGGCTTGTGCTAAATGCGGCACGTAGTAGTCGGCAATTAGCTTGTCGCTGGCCTTTTCTAAAACGCTCACCGCATCACCTTTTTCTCTAACAAGGGCTTGCGGTGCATTTACGGTGTTAAGTAACTGTTCTTTAAAGCTCTGTGAATTGTAGTCGCCGTTTGCTCCATCATCCCAAGTGACTTCAAGCGCTTTGCGACCTTGCCACGCTGCCCATGTGTTGTTCGCAATAATTGCTAGACCACCTTTCGGTTGAAATTGCGGTGCGCCTTTAGGCGCAGGTATTTCAATAACGTCAACCACACCTTTTACCGCTTTCGCCTTATCTGCGTTAAAGCTTTTTACTCTTCCACCGACTACAGGGGGGCGTTCGATTATCGCTACAAGTGCTTTGGGTTCGCGTACGTCGGCGGCAAAAGTGGCTTTACCGGTAACGATATCCTGAAGGTCAATGTGCGCCATACCAGTATTGATGTAACGCCATTCTTTCCTATCTTTAAGGGTAAGCTTATCTGCTTCTGGCGGCGTAATAGTCAGTGCATCATCAATTAAGTCTTTATATGCAAGAGTCTTACCCGAAGTGTGAGTTACCATATGTTGCTCGGCAACACAGCTACTAGGCTCAACACCCCAACGCTTGGCTGCAGCATGTTGCATCATATAGCGTACGCTGGCGCCCATTTCTCGAAGACGCTGCATATTGAAGCGGATACTACGCGAGCCATCGGTGTTTTGGTCACCGTATTTAGGGTCGCCTTTACCTTGAATAACAACAACCTTATCCCAAGCCGCTTCCATTTCGTCTGCCACAATTTGAGCAATTGCGGTACGAATTTGCTGACCCATTTCACTACGGTGGCAGGTAACTTCAACCATTCCGTCTGGACGAAGTGCAATAAACAAGTTTGCTCGCTTTGCATTATCGGCGGGTTTAGCCAGAACGCCAGCCATAGCGCGAGGAGCGCTGCCCATAAAATAGGTACCTAGTACCAATGCACCTGCTGCAGCGGTCGACTTTAAAAAGCTGCGACGATTCATATCAAAATAGGTATTCTGACTCATGCTTCTTCTCCCGTTTTGCTTGGGTCAAAGTAGCTAACACCCGCATTGCCGCTCATTGATTTCGATGCGGACTTTATAGCTTTGTGAATGCGAGGGTAGGTGCCGCAACGACATATGTTGCCCGACATATTCTGAACAATCTCTTCGTCACTTGGTGTTGGGTTGGTTGATAACAGACTGGCAGCTTGCATGATTTGACCGCACTGGCAGAAACCACATTGTGGTACTTTGTGTTCTACCCACGCTTTTTGGACAGGGTGATCGCCATTGTCGCTTAGCCCTTCAATGGTGGTAATTTTTTTGCCTTGAACGGCTGAAACAGGTAATACGCAAGAGCGTTGTGCCATACCGTCAATGTGAACAGTACACGCGCCACATTGCGCCATACCACAGCCAAACTTAGGTCCTGTAAGGTTTAATTCGTCACGAAGGTACCACAACACTGGTGTTGAAGGGTCACCAGAGAATTCGTGTTTGTTACCATTAACGGTAAACGTGATCATGGTCTTGTCTCCATAGGTAAGCGATAAATATGAACTACCCAAGCAGTACTGCGTTATTTGAACACACTACAGAATTCATACTTATACGGTTACATTGCCTGATGATACGAACTATCTAAGATGCTGAGCATGCAAAGATAAATGCCACTACTTTTATTATTAAAGGCTTCGCAATTGTTTATTTAAATTACGTTAACACGCATTGCATCGTTACGCATTTACATAAGATTAAATGTTAGGTGTCTGCGATAAAATAACGTAAGAACCGCGAAAGAAATTTTTATGCAGTAAAAGGAATATAGTGTCGTTTTGGGCAAGGGGTGTATATGAAGAGGGTAAAAGCTTCGATAAGCGCTATCGAAGCTTTCGCATAAGAAGAAAGCGGTCTATTTTGCGTGCGCTCATTGTCATTGTTCGCTGGCTATACTTAAGCCAGCCACGTGCTCTTGGCCAGTCGTAACTTAACAGTACTAAACCTGCTACGACAAAAAGGATAGAGCCAGGAAGTAGTGTCAAAACAATTCCGCCAACAAATAAAATTGCTCCCAGAGTAAGTCTTAGTATACGCATTTGCCTGCACTCGTCTTATAAGTTTGGTGTATTTACAGTTTCGCTCATGTTTAACGGTTTGCCAATAACAAATATGTAAATGTTTGTGCCTGTCTAATATGAGGAGGAAGCCTGTTTGAATATTAGAAGATAATATTAAAGGGCTATTATTAAAGTGCAGGCACAAAGTATGCCTCGCACTATTGATGAATAAATAATCGTTTAAAAGCCCAAGCTTGATGAACGGGCTGATTGCACTGGAAAGCGTGCTAGAAATACAGTACAAAGAGGCACAGACAAAGTAGTAATTAGCGCTATACCTATATGGTTCTTTGAAAGAAGTGCGGTGTAAAACCGTAAACTATAACGCGTGTATTGCTTGGGAATTCACGCAACGAAGTTTTGCGCAATAAAAACAAATATAAGAAGAGACCAATTATGGCTGAACAACAAGAAAGACAACCTATCAGTGAAGAAGAACACGGGAATTGGGTAAGAGAGCAGTTTCAGAAAGCAAATAAGTTTCTAGCAGAAAATGGTATCTTGTTTGACACCGTTATCACTGAAGATAGCCGTTACTTAATGCCGTATCTAGCGGTGTGGAAGATTAAAGCAATGGACGGTAAGCTTTATTGGGTAATAAGCGGTGACTTACCTTCTGATTACACAACAGTAGATAATGCGAAAAACGCGAAAGAAGTATTGCGCCATTTTTCTATGCATTGGCAACTCAAAGCAGAAAATTTGATTAACGCTAAGGGTGCAGACGAAAGCCAAAAGGCGTTTGGAGCGCTTTTAGTGAATCGCGCTGAAAGCTTATTTGCGATGCAAAATACGCCAGATCTTTGGGTGTAACAAGAAGGCTTTTTATCAGTTTATATCGCGCTAGGTAACAAGTGTCTTAGTGCAGTTGGGTGACATCTGGCAGAGGAAATCGCTCGGCCGGACATTGAAGCCTTTGTCTGGGAACGCCCGCGTCCATAAACACGTTTCCGTCCGGTTTAAACCCAATAGATTTGTGATATGACACGCTTTCCAGATTACAGATAACTTTGATTATCG
Organism: Alteromonas sp. PRIM-21; assembly: GCF_027563165.1. NCBI lineage: Bacteria > Pseudomonadati > Pseudomonadota > Gammaproteobacteria > Alteromonadales > Alteromonadaceae > Alteromonas > Alteromonas sp. PRIM-21. The sequence continues at coordinate 961,039 of NZ_JADOEK010000001.1, forward strand.
GAAGGTTATTTTGTTTAGCCGCTGCTATTAAAGCGCCAAACAAAGCGCGGTATACAGGAAGTGTTCTGTGACAGCGCTTAACGGCAATACGGCCAAGTTCACCTTTTTTCGTTAAGCGCCCCGTGGCAATGGGTTCGTTTTGGTCGTTGACTATCAGCACATGGCACGCCGAGCTATCGTGTTCGTCGAACTCGCTAGCTTCCGGTACTTGCCACTCTAAAACAAATACATGTTCCCTAAGTGCTTTAAGTCGATGTTTATCCTTTTCCCAATCGACGTTTTGTATAGTAAACGCCATCTTTTCCTGTTAATCCTCGGCCCATTCCCAATAACCATTATTAATAAGTGTAGTTAAGGTTTCTAAAAATGTAAAAGAAGGCGCATCTTGGCAGCATGTTGCGTTCAAAACGGCACCCGATGCTAGCACTTCAAACCATTCTTGGTCACTTTTCGCAAAAGTGAATTGACTGCCGTTTACATAAAGAGCGCGCGGTAAGCCACGTTTGCCATCACAAATCAACGCGCGAATACCCGGCGCAGGAGTAAAGCTAATGCCTGCTGCGAATTCATTTGAAATTTGCTCTAAGGTGACTTCATCTTCGAGTGGGAATTCCGGAACCCCTTGTTCGCTCATCGCTTCTAGCAGGGAATACGTGAAATCTTCACTATTAATAGCGTCTATCAGTTGCTGTTTAAGCGCTGCAACATCGCTGCCGTTAACTAGTGCACTGCTTGATTGTATTGTTCTGCCAGCATCGGTAAAACGGTAATTTCCAGCACCTTTATCCAGCATCATTGCCAAGCTTTCTGCCAATTGCAGATTGTCTGGTGCGCGATAGCCCACTGAGTAGGTCAGGCTGTCTTCAACTGTTGCGCCATCATGAGGCCAACCCGGCGGCACATAGACCACATCGCCAGGTTCACAAATAACATCTATGACAGGCTCAAAGCCTTCAATTTGTCTTAGTTTCGGGTGTGGGCACACTTCTTTATAGTCTGCAGGTTTACCTACACGCCAGCGCCTTTTTCCTTTACCTTGTACAAGGAAAACATCGTATTGGTCGATGTGAGCCCCAACGCCAGCTCCATCTGTAGCGAAGCTTACCATCAGGTCGTCTAGTCGCCAGTTAGGAACAAAAGAAAAAGGTGCGAGGATTGGCGCAACGTCTGGTACATACTTATCTACGCCTTGAACAAGTAGTGTCCATTTACCCTTGCATGCCTTTTCAAAGTCGCTGATTGGCCCTTGTTCAACGTGCCAGTTTCCTTGGTCATTGCTTATGATTCGAGCGTCGACATCTGACTCTTGTGCGAGCCCTGCCAAGTCGTTTTCATCTATAGGATCTGCAAAGTTTGGAAAAAAATTCTTTATTACCACAGGCTTTTGTTGCCAGTAGTGCTTTAAGAAAGTTTCGGCATTAAAGCCTGTACCTGTTTGTGCATCAATAAAGTACGTATTGTCGTTGGTGCTCATCGCATCTCTTTTTTGTAAGCCAAAATTAGTGGTGTCCCCTCGCGAAGCTTAGTGAAACTAATTACACAAAGCGCGGTTTACATATGAATAAAGCACAAGTTAGCGCAAAGCATAGATGAAAGCGTAAAAATAGAACTAAGGCGAGGTGATAGTGTAAAACCGGCATTATCAATTATTGAAAAGGGGATTGCTACCTTATTGTCTGAAAAGCTTAGCGAGAATATTGGTTGGTGTTGATGATAAACATAGGCTGTGTGTACAGAGCGTGCAAAAAGAAAAAGGCATATCAAACAAAGATAAATGCTTGTTGCTCAAATTGTGTTTTTGCCCTTATGACTATCTAGCAAATGTAAGCATTCAGTAATGCCGCTTTGACTTTAATTTGAGTGTTGTAAAGTGCTCGTTGGCCCACCTGATTAGTTAAAATCCGAATTGAGTTTTGGTTGCCGCTAATAGAAGCACAGTTATCGGATTCACACGGTTTAACTGAATCTTTGCTTATTGGTAAGTCATTTTTAACGCTACCCGTGTGCAGCGCATGATAAGTTTTTTCACAAATCGCAATAGTGTTAGGGGCGGTAGCTTGCTCTAACATTGCTGCTTTGTTCACGGTTGTTCCCCAAATATCAAAGCCTGATGATACGCGAGAAGAGTAACCTGCCAGTAGAGCACCGGCGGCAATACCGGAGCGTAGCTGACAAGACGAAGACATTAATAAAGTGTGGCTGCTAACAAGGTCACGAGCCTTGATGGCAAACTCCATCGCGCAGTGAGCTACGTCTTGAAGTACCCGAAAAGGTTCATGTTGATAAGCGACGTGGAGGCAAGATTTTGCAAAACTAGATTCACTGCAAAACCCCACGGCAATATACTGGTCGCCGTTGGTTTTAAGCGGTACAAGCGCTAGGTCATTTGCTGTTTTATCAAACTGGCTAAACAGCGTTTCCACAATACCAGTACACATTGTATCGCCGTATTGCTTTGCTAAACCTTGATAATTCGATAGGTCACAGAAAATAACAACGGCGCATTGCACTTCGTGTTTTACGCTTACACCCTTATTGGCATCGTTTTGTACTTGCTTAGCATTTTTTAACGCATTCGGGTGAAGGGGCTTTATAGTCGGCCCGCTTTGGTCACTAGGCGTGACACGGCCTTTATCGTCATTATTGCGTAAGTCCATCTACATGCTCCCAATTAATATCCGTTTAACGATTAAATAAAAAGTAGGTATAAAAAAACGCGGTACTCTGACCGCGTTTTTAGTGTAGTGGAAAGCGTAGGGGCTTATAACTGATCTACCAGCCTGATTGCGTCGCCAATGTAAGTTGCCGGCGATAAAGCTTTCAGCTCGGCTTTAGCGGCATCTGGCATGTCTAAATTATCGATAAACTCGGCGATAACTTCAGCATTTACTTTCTTACCACGAGTTAACTCTTTAAGTTTCTCATAAGGCTTTTCAATACCGTAACGACGCATTACCGTTTGAATTGGCTCTGCTAATAGTTCCCAGTTATTGTCTAGCTCGTTAAGCAAGCTCTGCTCGTTAACTTCTAGCTTACTAATACCTTTTAACGTAGCTTGATACGCAATAACTGCATATCCCACACCTACGCCAAGGTTACGAAGAACCGTTGAATCAGTAAGGTCGCGTTGCCAGCGCGAGATTGGCAATTTGGCAGCAAGGTGGTCAAAGATAGCATTGGCTAAACCCAAGTTACCTTCAGAATTTTCAAAATCGATAGGGTTAACTTTATGCGGCATAGTGGATGAGCCAATTTCGCCAGCAACAGTTTTTTGCTTAAAGTGACCTAGTGCAATGTAACCCCAAACGTCACGATCGAAATCAATAAGAATGGTGTTAAAGCGGGCAACAGCGTCGAACATTTCAGCGATATAATCGTGAGGTTCGATTTGCGTAGTGAACGGGTTCCAGGTAAGTCCAAGTGAGGTAACGAACTTTTCTGAAACGCCGTGCCAGTCTACATCTTTATAGGCAGACAAGTGTGCATTGTAGTTGCCCACAGCACCGTTGATTTTGCCAAGCAGTTCAACACCTGCAATTTGACTGCGCTGACGCTTCAAGCGAATAGCCACGTTTGCCATCTCTTTACCCATAGTAGTAGGAGAGGCTGGCTGACCGTGGGTACGGGCCATCATAGGTACATTCTGATAACGCTTAGCAAGTTCTACTAGCGCTTCGATTAATTTGTCACAGTAAGGAAGAATAACAGTTTCACGGGCTTCACGAAGCATTAGGCCGTGAGAAAGGTTGTTAATGTCTTCAGACGTACACGCAAAGTGAATGAACTCGTTGACCGCAGAAAGCTCACTGTTGTCTGCTACTTTCTCTTTAAGGAAGTATTCAACGGCTTTTACGTCGTGATTTGTTGTGCGCTCAATTTCTTTGATACGCATCGCATCTTCAACGCTAAATTCAGCGACTATTTGATCTAATAGCGCGTTTGACGTGTCTGAGAAGGCAGGAACTTCTTCAATTTGTGGGTTAGTAGACAGCATTTGCAACCAACGTACTTCTACTTCTACACGGTATTTTAATAAGCCATATTCGCTGAAAATACTGCGTAATTCTACGCTTTTGCCAGCATATCGACCATCGACAGGGGAAATTGCAGTTAACTGACTCAGTTCCACCTTAAGCTCCTCACTAGTTTATTAATCGTAGTGCTTTAACAGCACTGTTAAGAATGTGTTTGCGTTTAAATAATATGTTTCTTCGCTTACCGCCCATCTGACGCCACATTACCGCTGCCCTTACGCCCGCAAGTAAAAGGGCACGCACTTTGTGCTGATTAGCAGGTTGGCTCAAATAATCTGGGTTGCCCGCCACCTGAATACGCGGAGCTAATGGACTGATGATATCGCTGTAAATACTTGCTAATGAGGACACAATTTGCGGGTTTTGAAAGTCAACGTGGGCAAGCTGGCGCTGAACGTGTGAAATGCGTTCGCCGAGCTCCTGCATAGCTTTAGGCTTTCTGGCTAGCTTTCTTTCAAGGCCTAAGATACTTGCGATATAGCGGGTTAGCTCTGTGTCTTTTGTTGCTTGCTTGTCAGATAACTGCGCAGCAAGGGTGGTGTAACCGGTTTTTAAGTTAGACAATTGCCCAAACACCTGTTGAGGAGTTTCAGGGTCGGTAACCAGTATGCTTGATAAACTTGCTTCGATGGCTTCGTTGTCAGCTGCGCCTCGTCTGGCTAGCTGCTGCACTAGCGCAGCAGCCTGACATACCCCAGCTAGGGCCAAATTATTCTCTATATCAGTATCTAGCATCAGCGAATGTAACTCTCAATAATACCGCCGCCAAGGCAGACTTCTTCACTGTAAAATACCGCCGACTGGCCCGGTGTTACCGCCTTTTGTGGTTCGTCAAACACAACTTCGATAGTGTCGTTTTCAGTTGGCGTAATAGTACAAGGGATATCCGCCTGACGATAACGCGTCTTAACCACCGCCCGCATAGGCTCAGTTAATGTTTTTCTGTCTACCCAATGTAGCTGCTTGGCAACCAAGCCTTTTGAATAAAGGCGAGGGTGATCGGCACCTTGTCCTACAATAAGTACATTGCGGGCAACGTCTTTATCTACTACATACCAAGGGTCATCACCGTATTTAGCTAAACCGCCAATGTGAAGGCCTTTACGCTGACCTAGAGTGTGATACATCAAGCCTTCGTGTTGCCCAATTTCTTCACCTTCTGCGGTTTCGATAACGCCAGGCTGCGCTGGAAGGTAGCGGGCTAGGAAGTCTTTAAACTTGCGTTCGCCGATAAAGCAGATCCCTGTTGAATCTTTCTTATCGTGGGTAATCAGCCCTTGCTCTTCAGCAATTTTACGCACCAGTGGTTTTTCAATATCACCCACAGGGAAAAGGGTTTTAGCAACGTGCTCTTCACCTAGCGTATACAAGAAGTAACTTTGGTCCTTGTTGTTGTCGAGACCGCGCAACATCTGCCATTTGCCGTCTACTTCACGGCGGCGAACATAGTGTCCCGTGGCTATATAGTCTGCACCAAGGTCCTCTGCAGCGAACTCAAGAAACGCTTTAAACTTAATTTCTTTGTTGCACATAATATCTGGATTAGGCGTTCGGCCCGCTTTGTATTCTTCTAAAAAATACTCAAATACGTTATCCCAGTATTCTGCAGCAAAGTTGATGGTGTGCAGCTCTATGCCTAGCTTGTCAGCAACCGCTTGCGCATCTTTTAAATCTTCCGCAGCGGCGCAGTACTCATCGTTATCATCTTCTTCCCAGTTTTTCATGAAAAGACCTTCAACCTGGTATCCCTGCTGTTGAAGCAGGTAGGCTGAAACAGACGAATCGACACCGCCGGACATACCGACGATCACTTTTTTGCTGGCGTTAGATTCAATATCACTCACTACAGATTGCACACTCATTTGATTAATAAAAAAGAAGCCTTATTTGCTAATGGGGTCATGCATTAACATACTTATGAATTTGCCAATACAGTTACTTATTTGGTGGGCTATTCCACCAAGCTGCTATGTGAGCTTTAACGTAAGTTACCAAGAACAAATAGGCCTGTTTTCGAGGTCGCGGATTTTATCAGATTCCGATCGGTAATTCACATTTAATCCTTATCTGATTAAGTAATTAAATATGTACGTGGACATGCTCGGTTCTTAACGCATAAATGTTTCTATGCATAAATAAGCACCACAAGGTACAGCTATGCCTATCGGTTAATATATTTCCAGCCTCTTGGTGCCACATTAGTGTGGTCGTCAAAGGTGAATTCAAGTATCGGATTTGCTTTTATCATCAAAAGCTCACGTACTTACCATTCTCTATGCCATCTATGGTCCAGCTGCCTACTCGATATCTTATAAGGCGAAGGGTAGGGAAACCTACGTGCGCTGTCATACGTCTTACTTGTCGGTTTCTGCCTTCTGTGATGGTAATTGACACCCAGCTAGTTGGGATAGATTGTCTGAAACGCACAGGTGGGTTTCTTGGCCATACATCGGGCTCCTTCATTGCTTTTACTTTAGCTGGGCGGGTCATGCCGTCTTTTAATTCAACACCATCACGTAGCGTCTGCATGGATTTTTCGTCCATTACACCTTCAACCTGTACCCAATAGGTTTTGCTGGTCTTGGCCTTGGGGTTTGCCAGTTTGTGTTGAAGCTTACCATCATTAGTGAGTACTAAGAGGCCTTCAGAGTCTCGGTCTAGGCGTCCCGCTGCGTAAACATCGGGAATATCAATGTAATCTTTTAGCGTCTCTCTACCGTCCGCGTCGGTAAATTGAGAAAGAACTTGAAAGGGCTTATTAAACAGCACCACTTTGGCGTTTGAAGACATGTTACTTCCGCTTGTTGATTGTCGAGATTTCGGTGGGGATTTTACTTCAAATCAAATTAACGCGCTTGAGAAAATTCAGCACAAATAGACGTTTCTGCACAGTAGTTTGTCGATAAATTCGGTGATCTTATGTGCTAAGACAATGGTATGACTTGTAACTCAAACTTTCGACCCTATACTAATGGTCGCTCCCATTTTTATAAGAGAGCGCATCTGCATAATTATTAGACAGTTTTAGCAGTGACAAGCGGGCTTGCTTGTACATTAGACCTTGCCGCTTTGCGTAACTATTAAGTTAAGCGCATGGCAACGAGGGGCTTATTGCTAACATAGGGAATTGAATAATATGCAGGGAAGAAAACAGCAAGTGACCTAATGCTTAATAAAAGCAAAAGGTGGAAAACATCAAATACGTTTCGCAATGACTGTGGGCGTAACATTGAACATGTTACGGGTTGTTGCGACCTAATGGACTAAAGACGACAGTACCCTGTCGAAAAAATTGAGGTATATAATGACCAAGTCTAAGATCATCTATACGAAGACTGATGAAGCGCCAATGCTGGCGACTTACTCACTTCTTCCAATCATCCAGAAGTTTGCAGCAGCTGCAGATATCGACGTTGAGCTAAGCGATATTTCATTAGCTGCGCGTGTATTGGCAAATTTCCCTGAGTATCTTTCTGAAGAACAAAAAGTGCCAGACGCGTTAGCTGAACTGGGTGAGATGACCCAAGACCCGAACGCTAACATCATCAAGCTTCCAAACATCAGTGCCTCAATTCCTCAGCTTCGTGCAACGATCAAAGAATTAAACGATAAAGGCTTCAACGTACCAGCGTTCCCTGATTCACCTAAAAATGCTGAAGAAGAAGAGATTCGTGAGCGCTACGGCAAGGTATTAGGTAGTGCGGTTAACCCGGTACTGCGTGAAGGTAACTCTGACCGTCGTGCGCCTACTGCTGTTAAAAATTATGCGCGCAAGCACCCGCATTCAATGGGTGAGTGGTCTCAAGCGTCTCGTTCACACGTAGCGCACATGCGCGGCGGTGATTTCTACTCTGGTGAGAAATCAGTGACAGTAGAAAAAGACGGTCACGTTAGCATTGAATTTACTGGCAAAGATGGTAGCAAGAAAACACTTAAGCCTCGCGTAGACTTGCTTGCTGGCGAAGTTATCGACGGCATGTTCATGAGCAAAAAGGCGCTTTGCGAGTTCTTCGAAGAGCAAATCGAAGATGCGAAGAACACTGGCGTTCTATTCTCACTACACGTAAAAGCGACCATGATGAAGGTGTCTCACCCAATCGTGTTCGGTCACTGTGTAAAAGTGTTCTACAAAGATTTATTCGACAAGTGGGGCGACCTGTTTGAAGAGCTTGGTGTTAATCCAAACAATGGTCTTGGTAGCGTTTACGACAAAATTGCGAGCCTACCTGAAAGTCAGCGTTCTGAAATTCAAAAAGATATCAACGCATGTTATGCAGACCGTCCGCCAATTGCGATGGTTAACTCTGACAAAGGTATCTCTAACCTACACGTACCAAGTGACGTAATTGTAGATGCGTCTATGCCTGCAATGATCCGTAACTCTGGTCAAATGTGGGGACCAGATGGAAAGGCGCACGACACTAAAGCGGTTATTCCTGAAAGTACTTACGCCACTATTTACCAAGAAGTTATCAACTTCTGTAAGACACATGGTGCATTCGATCCAACTACAATGGGTACGGTACCTAACGTTGGTCTAATGGCGCAAAAAGCAGAAGAGTACGGTTCACACGATAAGACGTTTGAGCTAGAAGCAGACGGTACGGTATCAATCGTAGACCAAGACGGTAACGTTCTTATCTCTCACGATGTTGAAGAAGGCGATATCTGGCGTATGTGTCAGGTGAAAGATGCACCTATTCAAGATTGGGTTAAGCTAGCGGTGACTCGTTCACGTCAATCGGGTATGCCTGCAGTATTCTGGCTAGATGACGAGCGTGCTCACGATGCTCAGCTTATCAAGAAAGTTGAAAAGTACCTTCAAGACCATGATACAAACGGTTTGGACATTCAGATTATGTCTCCTGTACGCGCTATTCGCTACAGCATGGAACGTGCGCTTCGCGGTTTAGACACTATTTCAGTAACAGGTAACGTACTTCGTGACTACCTAACTGACTTATTCCCAATTCTAGAGCTGGGTACAAGTGCTAAAATGCTATCTATTGTTCCATTGATGGCAGGCGGCGGTCTTTATGAGACTGGTGCGGGTGGTAGTGCACCTAAGCACGTACAACAGTTTGTTGAAGAAGGTCACTTGCGTTGGGACTCACTAGGTGAATTCCTTGCACTAGCGGTATCGCTAGAAGATGTTGCGATTAAACACAGCAACACTAAAGCAAAAGTAATTGCTTCTGCCTTAGATAAGGCAACTGAGAAGCTACTAAACAACGGTAAGTCGCCACTTCGTAAAGCAGGTCAGCTTGATAACCGTGGTAGCCATGTTTACCTAGGTCTATACTGGGCTGAAGAAGTAGCAAACCAAACTGAAGATGCAGACCTAGCAGCGCAGTTTAAGCCAGTGTATGAAGAGTTATCTGCGAAAATTGATGACATCTTGGCTGAGATTGATGCGACTCAAGGTAGCGCGCAAGAAATTGGCGGTTACTACTACCCAGACGAAGACAAGCTTTTCGCAACAATGTCTCCTAGCCAGACTTTAAAAGCGATTCTTGGCGCATAGATTCTTGACCATAGCGTTTAGACGCGGCTGTATTATTGCATCCGCGTAAGCTTGCCTAGATAGCTGTTAGTGTTATCTAAATACCATTAGAAAGCCCGCTTATATATTTAAGGGGGCTTTTTTTATGCTGCTGACAAGTTAAGGCTGATATTAAAAGTAGGGTACAAGAAGTACGGTATAGCAAAGCGCAGAGTGAAAATACCAAATTAGCAGCATAAGGAAGTGCTAAGTCAGTAAAATTAAAAAGACGCTGAACGGCGAAATGAGAAAGAGATGCCGATTAAAAAGAAACATGAAAGCACTTAAACAAAAAACGACAACGTTAGCGATTTTTAAGCATTAACTCGCACACACTACTTCTAGGCATATCGTTAATCTTAAAAATTTATAATAAAACAGAAAAGAGAGGTGTAGGTTCTAGGAACAAAAGGTCTGAGAATACTGCATTAGAAAAATTAAAGACGACAAACCACTTGACACCTAATAGCGCCCATATCACTTTAACGTAGCAAAAACTTACAGCGAAAAAATCAAAAGCCCGACGCAAAGGTCAGGCTTTTTAAATTCTTTATTAACGCTCTGGTTCTTCTTTGAAGCCAATGTTCTCAGCGTGAAGACCTTTAGGGCCCTGCTGAACTTCGAACGTTACTTCCTGACCTGCTTTTAGCGAACGATAGCCTTCCATTTGAATCGTAGAGTAATGTGCGAAAATATCTTCACCACCATCCTCAGGCACGATAAATCCAAAACCCTTTGCGTTGTTAAACCATTTAACTTTGCCAACCGCCATACTTCGACTTCCTCTTAATCCTTGAACTCACGAGTATCTGCCCCCATTATAGATCCGGAGACACGGTGGAAAGAGTATTGACTGTAGAAACTTTAAAGTGACTGCTTTAGAGTGACAAACGTGCAATACTCAAAACCACTATACAAAATGTAGATTTTTTAACCATATTATGTCAAGGGCAAATGTGAATAAATTTATACAAAAGTTTGTACACATATGTGCCGGTATACCACTATTATTAAGTTATGAGTAAAGACAACGCTATTAGTATCGAAAAGGAAAAACAAAAAGACGCGCAGCGACAAAAGCCGCAGCCGCCTCCCATGTATAAAGTGTTGTTGAACAATGACGACTATACACCGATGGATTTTGTCATTGAGGTACTCAAAAAGTTTTTCAATATGGACGATGAGAAAGCCAACCAACTTATGCTGACCGTTCATTATCAAGGAAAAGCCGTGTGTGGCATTTTTACTGCTGAGATAGCAGAGACAAAAGTGATGCAGGTTAATCAGTACGCACGCAAGCATCAGCATCCGCTGATGTGCACGATGGAGCAAGCATAAGGTTTTTTGTAGAGGGCGAGCAATATGTTAAATAAAGAATTAGAACAAACGTTAAACGATGCGTTTGTATTTGCCAGAGAGCACCGTCACGAGTTTATGACGGTTGAGCACTTGTTGTTGGCATTGCTTGATAACTCAGCTGCTCGCGATGCGCTTAAGGCTTGTGGTGCCGATATTGAGGCGATTAAAAGCGAACTCCTATCGTTTGTTAAAGATACCACGCCACTTATCTTAGATGACCAGTTAAACGAACGGGAAACACAGCCAACACTAGGTTTCCAGCGTGTGCTACAACGTGCGGTATTTCACGTGCAGTCGTCAGGTAAAGACGAAGTAACCGGCGCCAATGTACTAGTTGCTATTTTCAGCGAACAAGAATCGCAAGCCGTTTATATTCTTAAAAAATCTGATGTTACTCGCTTAGACGTTGTGAATTTTATTAGTCACGGCGTTAGTAAGGCGGACGACGATGAGCCCGTTAACCCAGAAGCAGCTGAAGAAGGTGAATCAGGTGAAGAGGGCGGTTCTGCATTAAGCAAGTATGCTACTGATTTAAATCGTCACGCTAAAGATGGCAAAATTGACCCGCTCATCGGCCGCGATTCAGAAGTAGAACGCACAATTCAAATTCTGTGTCGTCGCCGCAAAAACAATCCGTTGCTTGTGGGTGAGGCAGGTGTAGGTAAAACTGCAATTGCGGAAGGCCTAGCTTATAGGATTGTAAACGAAGACGTGCCTGAAGTTATCGCAGAAAGTACAGTGTATTCACTTGATTTGGGCGGGCTGCTAGCTGGCACCAAATATCGTGGTGACTTTGAAAAACGTTTAAAAGCGATTTTGAAAGAGCTTGGCAAAGACAAACACGCAATTTTGTTCATTGACGAAATACATACCATCATTGGTGCCGGCGCGGCTTCAGGTGGCGTAATGGACGCGTCTAACTTACTTAAACCTAAACTATCTAGCGGTGAACTTCGCTGCATTGGTTCGACTACTTATCAAGAGTACCAGGGTATTTTTGAAAAAGATCGCGCCCTTGCTCGTCGTTTCCAAAAAGTAGATGTGACAGAGCCAAGTGTGAGCGATACTACCAAAATACTACTTGGGCTTAAGAGTCGCTATGAAGAGCACCACAATGTGCGCTTTACACAAAAGGCGATTCAAGCGGCCGCTGAACTGTCAGCTAAGTACATTAATGAGCGTCATCTTCCAGATAAAGCTATTGATGTTATGGACGAAGCCGGCGCGAGCCAGCGTCTGTTGCCACCGTCAAAACGCAAGAAGACAATTAATGTAGGCGATATTGAGCAAATTATTGCAAAAATGGCGCGTATTCCTGAGAAATCTGTATCGGCTTCTGACAAAGAAGTTCTTAAGAACCTAGGTCGTAACCTTAAGATGGTTGTGTTCGGTCAGGATAAAGCCATAGAGACGCTAAATGACGCTATTTTGTTATCGCGCTCAGGTTTAGGCAATGAAGCAAAACCTATTGGTAGTTTCTTGTTTGCTGGCCCTACCGGGGTGGGTAAAACAGAGGTAACACAACAATTGGCGAAAACCATGGGCGTAGAGCTAGTGCGTTTTGACATGTCTGAGTACATGGAACGCCATGCCGTTAGTCGTCTTATTGGTGCTCCTCCAGGCTACGTAGGTTTTGACCAAGGTGGTTTGTTAACAGACGCGGTAATAAAGAATCCGTACTCAGTTGTGCTTTTAGATGAGATTGAGAAAGCGCATAGCGATATATACAACATCCTTCTTCAAGTCATGGATCACGGTACGTTGACTGATAACAACGGCCGTAAAGTAGACTTCAGAAATGTTGTGTTGGTAATGACTACTAACGCAGGTGTGCAGGAAACGGTGCGTAAGTCTATCGGCTTTAAACAGCAAGACCACAGCCACGATGCCATGTCTGAAATAAACAAGGTGTTTACCCCTGAGTTTAGAAACCGTCTCGATGGGATTATTTGGTTTAATCACCTTGATCCAGAGATTATTCTACAAGTGGTTGATAAATTCATTATCGAGCTTCAGGCACAGCTTGACGTTAAAGGTGTGTCGCTAGAGGTAACCAGTGCTGCACGGGCTTACATGGCCGAGAAGGGCTATGACAAAGCGATGGGCGCACGTCCTATGGCTCGGGTTATTAAAGACGACCTTAAGAAAGAGCTGGCGAATGAATTGTTATTCGGCGAACTATCTAAAGGCGGAAATGTGAAAGTAGATTGTGTTGAAGACAAGCTTACCTTCGAATACTCAGGCGTTGATGCTAAGTCTGAAGAAGCAGAACCAAGCTAGAACATCACATTAATACTGAGCAGTGACCTAGCGTAGCGTTAGGCAATACAACTGACGTTGTTTACTTAGCGCTACAGTTTCTTTTTGACACTGTAACCACTAGATACGAAAAAGCCCGATATTAATCGGGCTTTTTTTATGCGTTACCGCTTAAATGGCTCATTATCTTGCGCGATAAATGATACGACCTTTGGTCAAATCATAAGGAGTCATCTCAACAGTGACCTTATCGCCAGTAAGAATACGGATATAGTTCTTACGCATTTTACCAGAGATGTGTGCAGTCACTACGTGACCGTTTTCTAGTTCAACGCGGAACATAGTGTTAGGTAGTGTGTCCAACACAGTACCTTCCATTTCAATACAATCTTCTTTTGCCATGTAAAGCAGTTACCTCAGTAATTCAAAATTTTTGCCGCGCAGACCTTACCCAATCTTGGGTTCGGTGTAAAGCAATTAAGTGTCTATTTTACTATTTTTGCTAAATAGATGCCATTCATTGTCACTAAACTGCTCAAATGGCAAAAATTTATGTTTGTAAGACATTTTTTTACAGCCATCTACGTAGTACCCCAGATAGACATATCGATGGCCTAAATCCTTCGCTTGCTCAATTTGCATCAATATCATCCAGGTGCCCAAAGAGGCTGAACTATAGTCGGGGTCAAAAAACGTATAAAGCGCAGAAAGCGCCCCCATGTGCTCGTTGGCATCGACGATATCAGTGACGGCTACAGCAATAAGCTTGTCGCCATCATAGGCCTCTAAATAATGGGTTGTCATCCACTCACACAATACGAAATTATCAAACTGTGTTTTAGATGGTGGGTACATACTCCCATCTGCATGGCGCTCTGTAATATAGCGCTCATATAGGGGGTAGTAAGTCGATTTGGTTTTATCAACGAGTTTTACACTAAACCCTTTATTATTTTTAAGTAGTCGCTTCTGACTACGAGAAGGTGCGAAATCGTGAACCGGTATTCGCACAGATTTACACGCGTGGCAGGCAGGGCAGTGGGGGCGATAAATTTGCTCGCCGCTTCTACGAAAGCCCGCTTGTATTAATTGCGAATATCGCCACGCCTGAAAATCATTATTTTCGGCGTAAACTAACAACTGCTCTTGCTCATCAGGCAAATAGCTACATGAAAATGATTGCGTTATACCAAACTTCACGGAGTAATCACTCTTGGCTTCCAACGATTAAGGTAGTCTTCAGACAGCCTACCGTCTTCAGTTAAAGTGTGGTTGCTATTTTCCAGTTTTTCAATAAAGTTTTCGCGAGGCAACACGGTAGCGCCCAGTGATGACAAGTGATCAGTGGGAAGCTGGCAATCGATGAACGCCATATTTTGAGATTTCATATGTTCGACCAGGGCCAACATGGCAAGCTTAGATGTATTGCTTTCAATATGGAACATAGACTCGCCGCAATAAACTTTCCCAATGCCCACGCCATATAGCCCACCAACTAGCGAATCTCCATTCCATACTTCTACCGAGTGCGCTAAACCCAAACCATTAAGCTGTCGATAGGCGCCAATCATGTCGTCGGTAATCCAGGTTTCGCTGTTCAATTCACCCGTATTAGGGTTCTTACGAGGTGTTGATGAACAAGCTTCTATCACACGGTCGAACGCATGATTTAAGGTTACTTGATACTTTTTCTTACGAGCGAGCTTCTTAAGACTTTTCGAAGCAACAAAGTTGTCGAGTTCGATAATGGCTCTTGGGTCAGGTGACCACCACAACAAAGGTTCGTCGTCGCTAAACCAAGGGAATATTCCTTGCGAATAAGCTGAAAATAAACGGGCTGGGCTGAGATCGCCACCAAACGCTAACAGGCCGTTGGGGTCTTCCAATGCGGTATCGACAGAAGGGAAGGGAGCGCCTTCTTCTATGTAGTGTAACGCTATCATAATTCAGCCAGAAAAAAGCCCCACAGAATTGTAGGGCTTAGGTATAGAGTATTAACCTTGCTCAGGCATGGTACCGTCTAGGTACTTTTCTGCGTCTAACGCAGCCATACAGCCAGTTCCGGCTGATGTAATAGCTTGACGATAAATGTGGTCGCTTACGTCACCCGCGGCAAATACACCTTCAACGCTAGTTTGAGTTGCGTTTCCGTTAGTTCCACTATTCACTACGATATAGCCATCTTTCATTTCTAGTTGGCCATCGAAGATATCAGTGTTTGGCTTGTGGCCGATAGCCACGAAAAGACCCATTACGTCAATCTCTTCTGTCGCCTCACTGTTGGTATCTTTGATACGAACTTTGGTTACGCCCATCTCATCACCAAGCACTTCATCAAGGGTACGATTTAGGTGAAGGACCACGTTGCCATTCTCAGCTTTTTCGCGAAGACGCTTCTCTAGAATTTTTTCGCTTCTAAAGCTGTCTCTTCTATGAATAACGTGTACTTCTGAAGCAATGTTCGAAAGGTAAAGTGCTTCTTCAACAGCCGTGTTACCACCACCGATAACCGCTACTTTTTGGTTGCGGTAGAAGAAACCGTCACAGGTTGCACAGGCAGATACACCTTTACCCATAAAGGCTTGTTCTGACTCTAGGCCTAGGTATTTAGCAGAGGCACCTGTTGCAATAATTAATGCGTCACAGGTATACGTACCGCTGTCACCATAAAGAGTGAAAGGGCGCTTTGAAAAGTCAGTTTTGTTGATATGATCGAAAATAATTTCGGTATCAAACTTTTCTGCATGCTTTTGCATACGAACCATGAGATCAGGCCCTGTAAGTCCTTCTGGATCGCCCGGCCAGTTTTCTACTTCAGTGGTGGTAGTAAGCTGTCCGCCTTGTTGAATACCAGTTAACAATACAGGTTCAAGGTTTGCACGTGCAGCGTAAACCGCCGCAGAATAACCCGCAGGGCCTGAACCTAAGATAAGTAGACGGACGTGTCTGCTTTCTGCCATTTTCCTCTCCAAATAATTCACCCGTTATGGGTTACTTATAAAATTCTCTTAGAAAGCTAGGTAGGGGCGAAAATTCGTAAATCAAGCTCAATACCCAGTTACTTTTATTATAGTAATCTGCCAGCGCATTATCTGCAGGTCGTCAGTTAGTTGTGTTAACAAAAGTAACAACTAAGCCATACAAGACTATGTTCAGGCTAAAGCGCTATATGATGCCTTCAAGTGCTAAAAATGTCACTTAAAGATAGGTTCAATTTATACCTTTTAATTATTACGATGCTTTTAACTTTGTAGTACCTTTTAAGCATGACCGCTGAATTAATGCGCCGAAGGCATCTAAAAAGTAAGCTAGAACGTAACTAGAGCACAGTGGGTGCGCAGAAGCGCTTTACAGCGGCTTCGACAAAACTTAATTACCCAAATCGTTATCTTATTTGATAAAATGTTTTGTGTCGCGTGTTCCTCATAGGAGGCGCTGCATTGAAAGTAAAAAAGAAAACGAGTAAAAATTACGCAACTAAATTGTAATAGATAAAAAGCAGTTTACAATTTAACTATACCTATCTGAGAACGAAGAGGTGAACCATGTCTCAATCAGTAATGACAATGTTGAAAAACGGTCAGCAGTACATGAAGACATGGCCTGTGAGGAAAGAACTGTATGCTTTTTTCCCAGAATGCAGAGTAGTAGCAGCCACCAAGTTTGCTATTAAAACTATGCCGCCGGTTGCGATGGTGTCGTGTGCACTTTTATACCAAAACTTAGGCACAGACTATCTTCCTCAAACTATTACGATAGGTGCTTTTTTCTTGAGCTTACCTATGCAGGGTTTGCTATGGTTAGGACATCGCTCAGATCAGTATCTTCCACCACAGCTAAAAAGCTGGTATCAGGAAATTCATTCTAAAATGCGTACGCAGGGAGTGAATATCAGTAATGCTAAATCTAAGCCTAAATATAAGGAGCTGGCTCAGCTACTCAAAACGGCTTTTAACGATCTCGATAACGCATTTACCAAACACTGGTTTAATTAAAAGTCACCTGTTGTTTCAAAACTCTCGTAGCCCACTAATAGTAGTCTAGCTACTAGGCCAACTTTTACCTATAAATGGAAAGCGTTTAGGCGGCTCTTAGCTATTTATGTGGCTCGTAGCTGTTTATGCGGCTCTTAGCAATGCCTGACATTTTCGACACTTATACTGTGCGCCTTTCAAAATATTGTTGTGTCTGCGCGTAGATAACGCGTAGGTGTCGCAGTCGCAAACGTATTGGAAGGTTTTTGTCACCCGTTTTACATCAAATTGATGGGTGGCTGCAGGTGTACGGTTAAAAACACTATGCATAATCGATTGCCATTCTCTGCCATGAGGTTGAACCTTTCCAAATAACGTCCATACCAGTAAATGACTTACTTCATGGGGTATCACGTCATTTATAAAGGCGTCGACATTTTCTTTGAAGAGAATAGGGTGAAAGTTCAGGCGGTTTTGCTGCAAGAATGCCGTGCCGGCATTTCTACCTGAACGTCTAAACGTAATGGTAGGGCGTTCAAATTCACGATTGAAGTACCCCTCGGCTTGTTCAAAACAATAAAAAACAGCGTCGGTAATTACGCGACGCTGTTCATTACTTAAATCATTTGAAGCGATGTTCCTGCCTCACTCTATGTCTTTGCATAGTTAACTGTATCTAATGTTAACTGTATTTATTGTTAGCTACTCGACATCACAAGGTAAACAAAGCACGTAGGTTCCTTTAGGGTCGTTCAGCTTATTAACTAAACTAAACTCTTTAAGTACGCGCTTAAACTCGTTAACGAGTGACGAGTCGGCGTGAGCAAACTGCCACTTTCCTACGAACGTCATGGCTTGACCGAAAAACTCTTTCCAGAAAATTTCCTGTGCGGTTAATGTGCGCTGTACATAGAAGGTGTCATAGTTCTCAAGTTCTGCAATCTCTGCGGCGGCAGCGACAGCGTCATCAAGTGTACCTAACTGGTCAACTAGACCTAGCTCAATTGCATCTTCACCAATCCATACGCGACCTTGTGCAACGCTATCCACTTCTTCAATCGACATGCCACGAGCGTTAGACACTAGCGATAAGAAGTTACCGTATGTATTTTCAACGTTACGCTGAAGAATTTGACCAAATTCTGGTGCAAGAGGGCGTACAGTAGAAAAACCAGCAAGTTCTGTTGAGCCCACACCGTCACTGTGAATGCCCAAATAATCCAGTGAGTTTTCGTATGTCATGAACATGCCGAACACGCCGATAGAGCCTGTAATAGTGCTTGGGCTTGCAATAATCTTGTCGGTGCTTGCCGCTATCCAGTAACCACCAGATGCTGCGTAAGTGCTCATAGACGCAATAACAGGCTTACCTGCTTGTTGAAGCTGTAGTACTTCCTGGCGAATGATTTCAGAGGCAAACGCACTGCCACCGGGTGAGTCTATTTGAAGGACAACCGCTTTAACATTGTCATCTAAGCGCGCTTTTCTCAATAGACGAGCGGTACTGTCTCCGCCTATAGTGCCAGCTTTTTGATTACCATCTAAGATAGTGCCTTTAGCAACGACGATAGCCACTTTATCCATGTCTGACTCAATGACAGGCATAGGTGGGTTAACCACTTTCAGATAGGATTTAAACGTAGTGAGGTTTACACCCTGCTCGTTATCACCTTCGCCCACTAATTCGGTTAATTCTAGCCTTACTTCCTCGCGAGTTTTCAACGCATCAACCCAGTTGTTGTCAAGCGCATACTGGGCGAAGTCACCACCGGCCGCTTCAAATTTTTCTAATAGGCCTTGAAGTGTTTCATCGAAATTTGCTTCATCAATACCGCGAGCGGCTGCAACGTCAGCTTTATACTGTGCCCAATAGCCGTCTAACCATTGCTTTTCAGCTTCTTTAGCTTCCTCAGACATATCATTTCGCATAATCGGCTCAACGGCAGATTTATACGTTCCTACACGGAAGATATGGGTTGTTACTTTCAGCTTTTCCAACATGTCTTTGAAGTACATGCCGTAGCGCCCGTAACCTTCAAACATTAATCCACCCATTGGGTTTAGGTAGATGTTGTCTGCGTGGGCTGCCAAGTAGTATTGGTCTTGCGAGAAGTAATCGCCAATGGCGTAAACGGGTTTTCCTGATTCTTTAAATGCATCGATAGCGTTCGCGACAGTGCGCAGTTTATCTAAACCGCCTCCGGTTAACCCATGAAGGTCAAGAACTAGGGCTTTTATGCGTCGGTCTTTCTTGGCATTCTCTAAAACCTTCATAACATCGCGAACGAGTACTTCCGGGTTTTCGGGCTCGCTACCAAGCGATTCCTGCAAAAACTGTTCAAATGGATCGATACTTTCCTTTTCAATAACGAGCTTACCGTTCAAGGTAAGAAACAACGCGCTATCTTTATTTACTGATAACGGCTCATCGCCCTGACCGGCAATGGCGACAATCAACCCAACAAAAATAACAATGAATATCACATTAAAGAAAAGTTTGCGGGTAAAGTTAAGCACCGTCCACAAGCCAATAAACAAGGATTTAGTCCAATTTCCTTTGGCTGCCATTTTTATCACTACCTTTTTTGAATTAACTAATCAGAGCAAGATGAAACAGGTGTATCAAGCCCAATGTACTGCATCCTATTATGTTACCTAAATCGAGTAAGATCGCTAACTTAATTGTAATTTTTTGTAAGCGCTTTTGGTCTGTGTGCCGGCAACGAAGAAATTTAGATTAGAAACAGCGCTGGTGAGTGTAGGTCACGGGTTTGTTTCATCCTGTGCTAGCCATTTACTAATTAACTTAGCTATGCGCGCATGATCTTCTTCGCTCATTAGCATGAGAAGCTTGCCATTACGCGCTTTATAGTTTGTTTTTTCTTGGCCTTTTCGCATTATTCGAGAGAAGGGAGATGGCTTATTTTTGTGAGGTGAAATTTTTTGCATAAAGCGCCGTTCTTATTTTCTAAGCACACCGGATAGGTAAAACAATGACACACCTCTATCAACAATTTGTTACACGGCTTCAATTAGCCGACGGTATCCCATTACTTCTATTGCGCCTATATTTAGCCCCTGTGATGATACAAGCAGGATGGAACAAAGCATCTAGTTTCGACAGTATAGTCGATTGGTTTGGAAACGACGATTACGGCCTTGGATTACCTATGCCACTGGTCATGGCATTTCTGGCTACAGCGGCTGAGCTAGTAGGTGGTATTTTGTTGTTGTTTGGCGCTTTAACGCGATTGGTTAGTATACCTCTTATGATAACAATGGTCGTCGCCATGGTAAGCGTGCATGCGGAAAATGGATGGCTAGCCATAGCGGACGCTTCGTCTTGGTTAGCAGATGGTACTATTTTATTGAACGAGAGCATTATGGCTGCACCGGAAAAGCTGTCGGCCGCTAAGTCGTTGCTACAAGAGCACGGTCGCTATGACTGGCTAACCTCAAGCGGCAACTTTGTTGTACTCAATAACGGTATCGAGTTCGCGGCCACCTATTTCGTTATGTTGTTAGTATTGTTCATTTATGGTGGCGGTCGTTTTTTCAGTGTGGACTACTATTTAGGAAAAATGTTTAGCCGCAAAATGGATTAGTTTTACGGTTATTTACCCTCAAGACATTCACGTTAAAGGGCCGGAATTTTCTGGTCTTTTTTGTTTATCAGCCGTAGGATCTACCATACAGTACAGGTATGGTTTTTAACTCAGTCATGCCATTTTAATTACGCGCTAGCGTATGGGCCAACAACCATATGAGCCAACAACCATATGAGTGAAAAGTAGGGACGTAAATGGACGCATTAACATTATTACTTAATAGAAGTTCTCAGCCTCGGCTGGAAGCACCTGCGCCAAGTGGTGATGCCTTGGAAAATATCATGCAGGCAGCCCTTCGAGCGCCAGATCACGCGTGCTTAACGCCGTGGCGTTTCATTGTATGTACAGGTAAGGGCCTAGATAAACTGGGTGCCCTTTATGAGCAGTCAGCGATAAAAAATGAAAAGACGCAAAAGGAAATTGAGCGTGCAGTGCAACTCCCGAAGCGCGCGCCTATGATAATTGTTGCTATTGCAAAACACAAAGAACACGAAAAAGTGCCCCGTGTTGAGCAAATTGCTTCTGCAAGCTGTGGTGTTATGGCCATGCAAATGGCTGCAGTTGCACAGGGATTTAATGGAATGTGGCGTACTGGTGGCTATGCGCACTGTGAAACAGTGAGAAACGGGTTAGGTTTAAGCGAAGAAGATGAACTAGTGGGTTTCTTATATCTAGGAACGCCGGCGTTTGAACCCGCACCTAAGCCGCAAAGAAATAGTGATGACTACTTTGAATATTGGCAGTAAGTGTTGGTTTTCTCGCTAAGGCATTACAGTAAACGGTATCCATAGCGAGCTGTTGTCAATACGGGTCTGTTGTTGCTAATCCCCAACAACAGACCTAACAACAGATTTGACAGACGTTCTAAAACGATAGATCTACGTTGTAGCCCGCGAACTTTCTTATATTGATAACGCGGTCACCGTCTAGCATCCAATACTGACCTTTAACCCCCTGTAACACGCCGCTAAACGACGGGTCCTTATCAAGATTTAAAGATTTTATCTTAACTGGGTATTCTTCTACAGGATAGTGAATGTCGTGTATCGGCGTAGACACTTCTGAAACGGCTTGAAGCCCTTTCTCTTGTTTTAGCGCCTCTAAATCATTTTCAATTTTGCTCATCAGCTCTGATTTAACCTGCTCTAAGTCGACCTCATCGGGCTTTCCTTTAAGCATAGTGCGCCAATTAGTTTTGTCGGCAATATGGTCTTTGCATAAGGTTTCAACTAGGCCACTTGTCAGCCTGTCAGGCACGCGCAACATAACAGTAGCCTGGGTTGCACCTTGGTCCATCCAGCGTGTAGATACGCCATCTGTGACTTGACGGGTAATACCTACTTTTACGGTACCTGTATTTGCTAAGTAAACAAAGTGTTCGCTAAAGCAATGTTCTTCGCCCCATTGAGGTTCTCTACACGTACCTTCGTGGTAGTGGCACTTTTCTGGTTTAATAATACAACTGTCGCATTGAGCAAGTGAAATTAGGCAGGGGTAGCAATACCCTTGGTTAAAACTTTTCTTAGTTTTACGATTACAATGAACACAGTTAATCTCACCAGAAAAAGTAACGGACACCTCTTTACCGATAAGTTCGTTGATATCCAGTAATGCATCGCCAATAGGCAGTGTATAGTTAACCTTGTTATTTTCGTCAGCAGAGGTACGCATCTTTTTCAGCATACCTGAATAGTTTGTTGTCACTTTTTAAACCTTCATTCTTTGAAATCTTTCTTACTTGGCACTATCGCTACGTTTTAAATAAAGCTACGTTTTAAATAGTGCCTTCAGCGTTAACCTTTTATGTAAGCTTAGTCGCTTAATTCGCCACGCAGATTTTGCGTTAGCAACTTACAGACATCTTCAAAAGGAAGCCCTTTACTTAATAAATAGTGCAGTTTGGCAAGAGCGGCTTCAGGGGTCATATCACTACCTGACAAGACGCCCACTTCCTGCAAACCGTGTCCTGTTGCATAACCCCCCATATTCACGCGACCTCGCATACATTGGGTGCAATTTAAAACCGGTATCTCACGAGATTTAGCGTATTTAAGCTGTGCAATAAGCTCAGGGTTCTGGGGGGCATTCCCCACGCCGTAGCTAAGTAAGATTAGCGCATTTACAGGCTGCTGCAGGGTGTTTTTAATTACCTCTGGTGCTATGCCTGGGTATAAACTCACCATGCCGATAGGCTGTGCTGACACGTTAGATACGGTTAAGTTGTTTGTGGGCGCTTTTGCGAGTTCTCCTGCCTTAAGGCGGATATTAATGCCAGCCTCCAATAGAGGAGGGAAGTTAGGCGAGTCGAATGCGCTAAATCCGTCTGCATCCACTTTACGGCTTCGGTTACCACGTAAAAGTCGGTTATTAAAGAAAAGCCCGACCTCAGCGATAGGAAAGTTCGCGGCTACAAATAACGCATTGAGTAGGTTAACTTGGCCGTCAGAACGAAGCTCAGCTAGAGGGATTTGTGACCCAGTCACTATTACTGGCTTAGACAAGTCCTCTAACATAAAGCTTAGCGCTGAGGCGGTGTAAGCCATTGTGTCAGTGCCATGCAATATAATGAAGCCGTCATACTTGTCGTAGTTATTGGCGATATCATCGGCGATACGCTGCCAATCCGTGGGATCCATATCTGAAGAATCTATGAGATTGTCGTATTCATGGAGCGTAAAAAGGGGCATCTCCGAACGATGAAACTCAGGCATATTTTTAAGCGTATCTGACAGGAAGCCGGCGGCTGGAACGTAGCCTTGTTTAGATGGCTTCATACCAATTGTTCCGCCCGTATAGGCGATATAAATATGTTTGCGCATGCAAATGCTCTTACCCTTCAAAGCCCTTGAAAAAAAGGGACTGCGTATTTTGAGGGCATTCTAACAATACCTGTGGGTTTGTCACCCAGAAATAGGGGCAAAAAAAAGCGGTGAAGACCACCGCTTTATGTCACATTTTTTATTTCACTTCCTTGCCCGCTGCCTGTTGGTCGGCGTGGTAGCTAGAGCGAACCATAGGGCCGCATGCTGCATGGGTGAAGCCAATCTCTTTAGCATAGTCACCTAGAGCATCGAACTCTTTCGGGTGAACATAACGTTTAACCGGGTAGTGGTGACGGCTTGGCTGAAGGTATTGACCTAAAGTAAGCATATCTACATCGTGAGCACGTAAGTCATCAAGTACACCTTGAATCTCTTCGTTTTCTTCACCCATTCCCATCATAAGCCCTGACTTAGTCATAACTTCAGGGTGCTGTGCTTTGAACTTTTTAAGTAAGTCCAGTGACCACTGATAGTTTGCACCTGGACGACACTCGCGGTATAAGCGCGGAATGGTTTCAAGGTTGTGGTTAAATACGTCGGGTACGCCGTTTTTGAAAATCTCAAGCGCACGGTCCATACGTCCACGGAAATCAGGGACTAACACTTCAATGGTTGTCGAAGGGCTGTGTTCGCGAATTGCGTTAATGCAGTCTACGAAATGTTGAGCTCCGCCATCGCGAAGGTCATCGCGGTCAACCGAAGTGATCACCACATAACGCAGGTTCATTTCAGCGATGGTCTTGGCGAGTTTTTCAGGCTCTTCTGCACTAGGCGGAAGCGGCTTACCATGGGCTACGTCGCAGAAAGGGCATCGACGGGTACAAATATCACCTAAAATCATGAAGGTGGCGGTACCGTGATTGAAACACTCTGCTAGGTTAGGGCAGCTTGCTTCTTCACACACAGAGTGAAGATTGTTTTTGCGCAGGGTTTTCTTGATGTGGTCAATTTTCTCGGTAGTGCGAGGAAGTTTGATTTTGATCCACTCAGGCTTGCGCAGCATTTCTTCCTTTTCTGTAGGAATAATGGTGACGGGTATGTGTTTTACTTTTTCATCATCGCGAAGTTTTACCCCCGCTTGAGGTCGTGCGTTACTCATCAAAACCTTCTTTATATGTTGGCTGTGCAAGGGAAAGCGCTTCTAGCAACAGGTGCGTTAATTCCTTACCAGCGGTTTCAAGTGTCGTTGGACCATTAAGGCGCGCGGTATCGATCATTTCCATACCGGCGTAACCACATGGGTTGATACGCTGAAACGGTGATAGGTCCATATTAACATTTAAAGCCAAACCGTGAAACGAGCAGCCATTACGTATTCTTAAACCTAGCGAACAGACTTTCTTCTCGTCGACGTATACCCCAGGCGCGTCGGGCTTTGGATAAGCCCTAACGTCATACTTAGCAAGTAGTCCGACCACTGCTTCTTCCATTGCAGTGACTAAATGGCGTACGCCTAGCTTGCGGCGCTTTATGTTAAGCATCAAATAAATGACTTGCTGGCCTGGACCATGGTAGGTAACTTGACCGCCACGGTCTACCTGAACCACGGGTATATCGCCAGGCATCAGTATGTGCTCAGCTTTACCCGCTTGCCCTTGAGTAAATACCGCATCGTGTTCCACAAGCCATATTTCATCAGTTGTATTCTGGTCGCGCTCATCAGTAAAGCGTTTCATCGCTTCAAAGATTGGCGCATAAGGCTGACGACCTAGTTGACGTACAATAACGCCATCTACGGTAGCCGATGTCGACTGCTCATTCACTTAAAGTACAACCCTAACAAGCTCTAATTTAGCTAACTCAGTGTAAATGGTTTCCATATGCTCTTTACTGGTAACACGCACGCTAACAGACACCGAGTGGTAAGTACCTTTACTGCTTGGTTTCACTGTAGGTGAATAGTCGCCAGGTGCATGCTGTTGAAGACATCCTACTACTTGTTCTGGTAGGTCTTCGTGGGCAACGCCCATTACTTTAAAGGTTTGGTTTGTTGGAAAATCTAGTAGTTCGTCGAAACGGGTATCCATGCGATATCCTTGGTACTTAAAATATCATATAAAAAAACGGCCAGATTGTAACAAATCTGGCCGCTTCACAACTAGCTTTTTAACGTTTTCAGTAAGGTAACTTACTCGTCGTCAAAACCTAGCTGAAGCATAATGTAGTCTTTAGCGCGGTTAAAGAAGCTGCCTTCTTTTACTTCTTGAAGTGTTACCAAAGGGTAACTCGCTACATCTTCACCATCTAGCTGTAGGTAAAGTTTCCCAACAACTTGGCCTTTTGCAAGCGGCGCTTCTAGCTTGTCGTCAAGCTCAAAGTTAGCTTCTAAGTTTGCCGCCTGACCGCGCGGAATAGTAATGGGGGTAGATTGATTAATTCCAAGGTCTACGGTTTCTCTATCACCCATGTAGATACGGTGCGCTACAAAACTGTGACCAGCTTCATATGGCGTTAGTGTTTCGTAAAAACGGAAGCCGTATTTAAGCAGCTTTTTGTTTTCAACTTTACGCGCACGTTCGCTGTCTGTACCCATAACCACTGAGATTAGGCGCATTCCGCCTTGTTCCGCTGAAGTGATTAGGCTGTAACCCGCGTCTGACGTGTGGCCAGTCTTGATACCGTCAACGTTTAAGCTTTTATCCCATAATAGGCTGTTGCGGTTGTATTGCTTAATACCGTTGTAGGTAAACTCTTTTTCGCTGTAAATTTTGTACATTTCTGGTGTCTCAGCAATAAGCGCGCGAGACAACACAGCCATGTCACGTGGTGTAGTGTAGTGGTCTGGGTCGTGCAAGCCGTGTGCGTTTACCCAGTGAGAACTTGTCATACCAAGTGATGCTGAGTGAGCATTCATCATGCTAGCAAACGCAGACTCAGAGCCCGCTACGTGTTCGGCCATTGCAACACAGGCATCGTTTCCTGACTGCACTACGATACCGCGAAGCAAATCACTTACAGAAACCTGTGTTCCTACTTCGATAAACATTTTTGATGAATCTGGGAATTTCTTCGCCCATGCATTTTCAGAAATAGTGACTTCATCGTCCAGACTAATGTTGCCCGCTTGAAGCTCTTTACCAATGACATAAATCGTCATTATTTTGGTTAAGCTTGCTGGTGCAAGCTGCATATCTGCGTTTTTTGACGCAATAACGTTACCGGTTTCATAGTCGGTAAGTAAAAAACCTTCTGCAGCTACAGTGGGGGCTGGCGGTGTCACTACTGCAGCGTTAGCTGTGTGCAGTAATGTCCCCATCACCAAAAAGGCAAATGAAAGTAATGACGGTTTAGCGCGTTGAATTATTCTGAGCATGGTTCTAATTTCTTTGACCGTTTATCCGTGTGAGTTAAAGCTTACCCTGTTATTGCGGTAACCGCGAAGCGAATACCTTAAAACATGGCTACCCAATTTTAGCTTTTATCCAGTTCGTAACCGAACTCTGACTATTTACCCATATTTTCTTTGGGCAATACGAGATCTTAACGAAAGGCTGCTTATAAGACTAGGTTTTATCAAAAAAGTTTAAGGGATAGTAGGGATAAGACGAAGAAACCGTGATATTGCCTGCTGAATGACACAAAGCTGCCACAATGTCGTTGATTTTATGAGCGGGAATAAGCTGGCAAGACAACAAGCTTATATTTTTATGCGGGGGCGCAACCTTCAATGGGTATGTATATCCCCGTACAAAAAAAGCTGGGAGATTGAGTACTCAGTAACAGCTTATAGCGTTTGTGTAATTGCGTAAGCGTTAGGGTAACCGTTTTGCTTTAATTGCTCGAGCACCTCTGCCACGACAGCTTCGTCGTGAATAGGACCAAGCTGGAGTTTATAAATGTTATCAGCTACCGGCAAGTGAGCGGGAATTTGATACAAGGCCGACAGTACGTTGGAAATGGACTTTGCCTTTTCCGCGTTTGAAAGCGCTGCAACTTGTATGTAGACAGCATCGGCAACGGTATTACTGCTTTGTTTAGTTGCTGTTTTTTCAGCTTTTGCTGGGTCAAGAGGGGGCTTAGGCGACGTACTGGCTATCTCAGGAGGAGTTACCGCTATGCCTAAGTACTCATCGTAGGTCACCGTTGGGTTATTGCCTACCGTGACATTGTTTTGTTCGTCAAAATGAATAACTTCCAATTTAACTTTTGCAGTGCCTTTACTGTGATAGCCAAGTTTCACTGCGGCGGCGTAAGATAAATCTATAATCCGGTTGTCATGAAAAGGACCGCGGTCGTTAACGCGAACTATGGCTTGCTTGTTGTTTTCCAAGTTAGTAACGCGTACGTAAGAGGGGAGCGGCAATGTTTTATGAGCTGCGCTCATAGCAAACATGTTATAGGTTTCACCATTTGAGGTTAAATGACCATGAAACTTCTGGCCGTACCAACTTGCATAGCCTATCTCTTCATAGCCTTTACCGCTATTCATAGGCGTATAGTGTTTGCCCAATACTTTATATGGCCTGCTGTTGAACATGCGATAGGCTTCGTATTTGGGGACCGCGTCTAATGTTTCAGGCTTTTTTGCAACATGTTTTGGTGCAGAATCTTGCTGTTGAGTGTATCGGCTAGACTGAGAAGGCGCGCTTTGACACCCTGCTAACAAGATGGCGGTAAATACAGCCGCGCCGCAACGCATAAAGTGTTTACGCGCAAATGCGTTTGGTAAGCTTGCTTGAAATGCGCTTACATTAACTAAATCAAGTACCGAAAAAAGGCGCTGTAACATAAAAGTTATCTAGACATTAAACGTTTTTGAGTGGCAATGGCCATAAGAATGCCAAAACCTGCCATCAAAGTCACCATAGATGTTCCACCAAAACTCACTAAGGGTAAGGGGACGCCTACCACAGGGAGTAGTCCTGAAACCATGCCCATGTTGACAAATACATAAACGAAAAAGGTAAGCGTGATACTACCGCCAAGTAGTTTCGCATAAGCATCTTGTGCGCGACTTGAGATAATCAGTCCGCGCATAATGATAAAAATATAAATTGCCATTAAGCACATGACACCGGTGAGACCAAATTCTTCGCTAAATACAGAAAAAATAAAGTCAGTATGGCGTTCTGGCAAAAACTCTAGCTGCGATTGGGTACCCTGTAGCCAGCCTTTACCGTCAACCCCGCCTGAACCAATGGCAATTTTAGATTGAATAATGTGGTAGCCAGAACCGAGAGGGTCACTCTCTGGGTTCAAAAAGGTGAGAACTCGTTGTTTTTGGTAGTCTTTCATCAAGAAAAACCACATGACAGGCGTAAACGCACCAATAAGCCCGCCGACGATAGAAATAAGTCGCCAGCTCATTCCTGCCAGGAATATGGCAAAGATGCCCGAACTTGCAATGAGCAGTGAGGTGCCTAAATCGGGTTGCTTAGCAATTAGGATGGTGGGCACAACCACCAAGCCAAAACCAACAATGATATGCGTGGTGCGTGGCGGCATGGTGAATTTACTGATATACCACGCCACCATCATAGGTACGGCAAGCTTCATTAATTCAGAGGGCTGAAAACGAATAAAGCCTAAATCGAGCCAGCGCTGTGCGCCTTTACCCATGTCACCAAACAGCAATACGGCTATAAGCATTAATAGGCCAGCAGCATAGGCATAGGTTGAGAAAAACCTAAACACGCCTAAAGGGGCTTGGGCGAGAGCGAACATGACGATAAAACTAAATCCCAGCCTAATAAACTGGCGCTCCATTTGCTCCATATCCTGTCCAGACGCAGAATAGAGCGTAAATAGTCCAACACAACTTAGTACGAGCAGACCAACCAGTAGCCAGCCATCGATGTGAATTCGCTGAAGAAAGCTTATCTTATTAGGGTTTATGGTGGTTCGCTTCACTGGTTTGCCCCTAATTTATTCTCACTACTTGCCGTATTAACGTCGGCAGTTTCAAAAACACGATCTCGAAAGTAAAAGTCCATGATTTGACGTGCGACAGGCGCGGCGTTCTTACTACCACCACCTACGTTTTCAAGTACCACAGTTACCGATATTTCTGGGTCATCAAAAGGTGCAAACCCTACGTACATGGCGTTGTCGCGAAGGCGCTCGTCTATTTTACTGGCGTCGTATTCTTCATTTTGGCCAACCGTAAAGAGCTGCGCTGTACCTGTTTTACCCGCTGAATCATATGGTGTGCCTGCAAACGCATGGCGTGCTCCGCCTTCATCGCCACTTACCACATCGCGCATGGCGTTTAATACCACGTCTAAATTTTCACGGTTTTTAATTTCTATAGGTCGTAGTGACTTAAGTGGGATAAGGTCAACAGAGCTATCTGTATTCATATATCCGCGAATAATTTGAGGGATATAGCGTTCGCCGGCATTAATTAACGTGTTAACTGATGTGTTTAATTGCACAGGGGTAGTGGTCCAGTAACTTTGGCCTATACCGACAGGTATAGTGTCGCCAATGTACCAAGGTTGATTGAATCGTGCGCGCTTCCAGCCTCGGCTTGGCATATTCGCGTCTGATTCTTCATAAAGATCGATACCGGTAAAATCTCCGAAGCCGAATTCATACATAGACTCACTAATTTTATCGATACCTAACTTGTAGGCCAGTTCGTAGTAGTAGGTGTCACAAGACACCTCAATGGCTTTCGAGACATCTACTTTACCATGGCCCCATCGACGCCAGTCACGCCAAACATGGGATACATTAGGTAATTTGTAGCGACCTGTATCGTTAACCGTATAGTCTTTTGTAATAACGCCTTCTTCAAGACCAACAAAACCTAAATGAGGTTTGATGGTTGAAGCAGGAGGGTATTGACCTTGAGTAGCACGGTTAATAAGTGGCCGGTCTGGTGAATTCAACAGCGCAGAATAATTTTTACTGCTGATACCGTGCACGAATAAATTCGGGTCGTAGCTGGGGTTAGAATATAGGGCAAGCACGCCACCGGTTTTAACATCGGTTACGACTACTGCGCCGCGCATACCTTCTATTATTCGCTGAGCCTCTAACTGAAGCTCAAGGTCTAGGTTAAGCACTATATCTTTGCCCGGCGTTGGCGGTTCAACACTCAGCACACGAATGATTCGGCCCTGATTGTTTACTTCAACCTGCTGATAGCCGACTTTACCGTGCAGTAATTCTTCGTGGTATTTCTCAATACCTAATTTCCCAATATCATGAGTTGCCGCGTAATTATCTTCTTGTCCTGCTTCAACAAGCTTTTGTAAGTCGCGTTTATTAATACGTGCCACATAACCGAGGGCGTGAGTGAGGGTTTCTTTGTACGGATAATGTCTAGCTAGACGGGCTTCAATTTGTACGCCCGGAAATTTGTGTTTGCTGGCAGAAAAAAGCGCGACTTCCTCTTCGCTTAATTGTGTGCGAAGGGCTACGGGTTTAAATCGACGGGTACCTTTAAGCGTTGACTGAAAGCGCTCTAGCTCATCGCTTGTGATGTCCATTAATTCGGTTAGATCAGCAAGGGTCTGGTCAATATCATCGACCTGTTCGGGAATGACTTCTAAGCTAAAAACCGGGCGGTTTTCCGCTAAAAGTACACCATTTCGGTCGTAAATAAGACCGCGGTTTGGTGCTATGGGTAAAACTTTTATTCGATTACCGTTAGAGCGGGTTTGGTAATCTTCAAATTGGGTAACCTGTAAAGAATAGAGGTTGTTTAGCACAATGCCCAACATGGCTACAACGATAATAAAAGCGATAGTCGCGCGGCGAGCGAACAAGTTCGCTTCAGCTGAATGATCGCGAATTGCTTGTCGTTTTCGAGGCATTGACTTCCTTTGCATTAGTGTAGCGATTTCTTATTCACGGTGGTACGGGTGATTTTGCGTGACCGACCATGCGCGGTATAGGCTTTCGGTAAGAATAATTCGAACAAGAGGGTGGGGGAGCGTAAGGGCTGATAAGGACCATTTCTGTTCCGACGCCGCGATACACTCAGGCGCCAATCCTTCAGGCCCGCCGATAAGAAGGCTTACATCGCGCCCGTCCATTTTCCAATTGTTGAGTTGTTTAGCCAGTGTAGGGGTGTCCCAAGGCTTGCCCGTTACTTCTAAGGTAACAATGCGGTTTCCCTTAGGAATAGCAGCCAGCATTTGCTCGCCTTCTTTTTCTAAAATGCGCTTTATATCGGCGTTCTTACCCCGTTTGCCAGCGGGAATTTCAGTGAATGACACCGGCATATCGTTGGGAAATCGACGAATAAATTCTTCAACGCCTGTGTTAACCCAGCCTGGCATCTTTGTTCCGACCGCCACAATTTGTATACGCACTTAATGTACCCTTACCGCAGGAATTAGTTTTTCTCTTATACAATAAAGGCCATACGCTAATGAGGTATGGCCTTTATCGACCGTGTAGCTATGTATTTCTAGCCGGCGTCTAAATTACTGCGCCCACAGTTTTTCTAACTGATAGAAGTCACGGGTTTCGTCCTGCATAACGTGCAAGATAACATCACCAAAATCAACAAGAACCCATTCACCTGTTTCTTTACCTTCCACACTACCAGGAGCATGACCGGCATTTTTTGCTTCAACCATTACGTTTTCAGCAATAGAAGATACGTGGCGTTTAGAGTTACCCGAACAAATGATCATGGTATCTGTAATTGTTGATTTGCCGCGAACGTCTAGTTCGATAACATCACGGCCTTTCATGTCGTCAATTTTGTCTTTAACAAACTGTTTGAGCTGTTGACTCTCCAAGAGCTTTCCTCACTTACTTAACTTTTATATAACTGATGTTCGTTTATGTAGGCTAATACGCTTTCTTCTAGCCAAGACTCGGCAGAAGTAGCCTTTAAAGCGTTTGGCGCATTCGCTTCGTCAGACGTGGCAGCATCTGCTAATACGTCACGAATTTCAGTAGATGAAACACTATACAGTGGCGTGTTGGTCAACACTACATGGCCTGTAGGCTTCGTGTGAATAACATTTTTATCGTTAGTCACATGACGATCTAACCAAGCTTGTATCGCAGGGGGAGGCGAAAATTCTTCGTCGTCTCTGCGCATAACCACTAAGTGACAGTAATCGAGCAGGTCTTCCCACTCGTACCATTTATCCAGATTATACAGTGAATCTGCGCCAATGAAAAAACAGATTGTATCATTGCTTTTTTCTCTCAACGCTCGCAGTGTTTTTACCGTGTAAGAGGGTGACGGGAGCGTCAGTTCAATTAACTCTGGAATAAGTCTGTCATTGTTTTGAGCACAAAGTTCAATCATTCTTACCCGGTGGGTTTCTGAAACGCCTACCGACTTATGGGGGGCTAATTTACACGGCATTAGATAAACGCGCTCAATACCCACTTCATCAGCGGCTTTCAATGCAGCACCAATATGACCTTTATGTGGTGGGTTAAAAGTACCGCCTAGGATAGCTTTTACGTGTTGGTTTGATTGAGAAGAGCGTGATTGACTCACTAGTTTGTTTACCTTGTCCGAACCTTGTCTATACCTTGTTCATACTTTATATGGCTTTTACGCTTGTAACAGCGGGATTTCACGAAGATCTATGCCCATGAACATCATGCAAAGGTGACACATTTCAACATAGGGCCGGGCGATTACATTTTGTTTAAATGCATGGTCAGCTCGCGTAAGTGCTTTTTGTATGTCTTCGAGCTGTGCAAGGCTCAAACGATTTAATGCACTTTGATAAAAACCTTGCCTATTGCGCCATATACCAAACTTTTGCCACTGTATAGGCGTTCCGCTTTGCTGAGCTAGTTTTAGCTTCCATAGCTGCTCCCATTCACGCACAAGCGCCCAGATAATAATGTTTGGCTCTAGACCTTCGCTTTCTAATCGATAGAGCATTTTGATACAGCGAGTGCTGTCACCGCTAAGCATCACGTCAACCAGTTGGAACACGTTAAAGCGCGATTGGTCCACCATAGCCTGCTCAATTTGCTCATCTGATATAGATTGCTGCGGATAGAGCAGCGCAAGCTTGTCAATTTCCTGCTTGGCGGCCAGCATGTTGCCTTCACAAAAATCGGCAATCATTTTGGCGCCTGATGCGGTCACGGAAAGCTTATGGGCGTTGAGCTGTTGATTCAACCACGCGTTTAGCTGCTTACCTTCCAACGGATAGCAAAGCACCGATACGCCCAGTTCATCAAGAACCTTAAACCATTTGCCACGCTGTACGTCTTTACCTATTTTAGGGCCGTGAACGAGCAACAGAATATCGGGGTTTAAAGACGCCGCGACTTCTTGCAGCATTTTGCTGCCTTCAGTGCCAGGCTTTCCTGTGGGTAGCTCTAATTCAATAAACTGCTGGCTAGAAAAAAGCGACATGCTTTGCGTAGCTTCTATTAACTGGTTCCAGTTGAAGCCTGTTTCAGCAACAAGCACAGTGCGTTCTTCAAAACCTTTAGCCTTCGCTTTGGCGCGAATTTGTTCAATAACATCAAATTTTTGCTGTGGCTCGTCTCCAAACACCAAATAGCATGGACGTAATGCCTTTGAAATATCTTGGCTAAATTGGTTTGGATAAATTTGCATGAAAAGTTCTGATGTCTATTTGATTTATAATGACGATACGTTAGGCGCAGCAACTGCCTGACTAGAAAGGCGTCTAATCATAATATCTGCTGCCTCGTTGCGCATTTCGCTTAACATTAGTTCAAGTTCACGAGACTTTGCCAACACTTGGTCCGGATCGTCTTGATAGTCACGTACCACTTCAAATTGGGCCATCACCGCTTCTTTACCGGGAAATTTAACACGATAACGAACTACGTAAATAAGCTCGTACTCAGCAACTTGTCCCGACGGATAAACAGACAGCAGCTGGCGCTCTAATTTCTCTGGTAGCAAGTATATGTTTACGTGTTGATTAGAGCGGGTTGTTTTATCCACGTTAACACTGGATAAACCATAAACGTTAAGGCGTTTATCGAGCGCACGCGCAAGGGGCGCGTGTGCTCGAGCACTTTCAATGGCAACCGTGTTAATGTCGTCAGGTAGGCTAGGGCTGCTTCGCAAATGAAAACCACAGCCTGTAACCAAAACGGTAGCCAACACAGCGACTACAAATTGTAAGTGCTTTTTCATCGCCATCTGACCTAGTTAGCTACAATGTTGACAAGCTTGCCAGGAACAACAATCACTTTGCGAATGGTTTTACCTTCGATAAATTGCTGAACGTTAGGCTGCTCTTTCGCAGACGCTTCAATTGTCTCTTTGCTTGCATCAGCTGCGATGGTCATTTTCGCGCGAACCTTACCGTTAACCTGAACAATAATAAGTTTCTCGTCTTCAACCAATGCCGCTTTATCTGCCTGTGGCCATGGCGTTGATTCGATATCTTCACTGTGACCTAGTACTTTCCAAAGCTCGTGAGCGATGTGCGGGGTAATAGGGTTAAGTAGCAACAAGACTGACTCACAGGCTTCACGCATAATAGCGATGTCCTGAGCGTTTTCTTGTGGTGCTTTTTGAAGGTGATTCAGTAGCTCCATTACTGCAGCAACCGCAGTATTGAAGGTTTGGCGACGACCTAAGTCATCAGACACTTTCTCAATCGTTTTGTGTACTTCACGGCGAAGTGCCTGTTGGTCTTTCGACAGTGACTTAACGTCAATAGCTTCTGGCGTGCCTTTTTCCACGTGCTCGGTAACAAGCTTCCAGATACGACGTAAGAAACGGTTTGCACCCTCAACGCCAGAATCAACCCACTCTAGGGTCTGCTCTGGTGGCGCTGCAAACATAGTAAATAGACGGACTGTATCGGCACCGTATAAGTCGATAACTTCTTGCGGGTCGATACCGTTATTCTTCGACTTAGACATTTTGGTCATGCCGCCATGAATAACTTCTTCGCCATCTGCTGTCAGCCACGCTTTAACAATGCGGCCTTTGTCGTCTTTCTCTGTGCTTACTTCGGTAGGCGAGAACCAAGTTTTCTTACCAGAGGCGTCTTCACGGTAGTAAGAGTCGGCTAATACCATGCCTTGGCACAATAGGCGCTTAAATGGCTCGTCAGAGTTCACCAAGCCTTCGTCGCGTAGCAATTTGTGGAAGAAACGCGAGTAAAGCAAGTGCAAGATGGCGTGCTCGATACCACCAATATATTGATCTACCGGTAGCCAGTAGTTGGCTGAAGTAGGGTCAAGCATGGCATCATTGTTGGTAGCACTAGCGTAACGTGCGTAATACCAAGATGACTCCATAAAGGTATCAAAGGTGTCAGTTTCACGTAACGCAGCTTCACCATTGTATGTGGTCTTAGCCCACTCAGGGTCAGCTTTTATTGGCGAGGTTACGCCATTCATTTCTACTTCTTCCGGTAGCACAACCGGTAGTTGGTCAGCAGTAACCGGAACCGATTCACCGTTTTCCAAATTTAACATTGGAATAGGCGCGCCCCAGTAGCGCTGTCGGCTTACGCCCCAATCACGTAAACGGTAATTTACTTTGCGCTTACCGCAGCCTTTGTTTTCAAGCTCATCAGCGATACCGTTAAATGCCGCGTCGAACTCAAGCCCGTCAAATTTTTCCGAGTTAATTAAGCTACCTTTTTCTGTAAACGCAGAAGCTGAAAGGTCGCATTTATCTTCATCGCCTGCATTTGGCGCAATAACTTGCTTAATAGGCAAATCGTACTTTGTGGCAAACTCCCAGTCGCGCTGGTCGTGACCTGGTACAGCCATAACTGCGCCTGAACCGTAGTCCATCAACACAAAGTTAGCGACCCAAATTGGAAGCTTTTCACCAGTTAAAGGGTGAATAACTTCAAAGCCAGTGGCAAAGCCTTTTTTCTCCATCGTCGCTAATTCAGCTTCTGCAACTTTGGTGTTCTTACACTCTTCGATAAAGGCTGCTAAATCTGGATTAGACTGCGCTGCAAACTCAGCTAATGGGTGCTGCGCCGCTACTGCTACATAAGTTACGCCGTAGAAGGTATCCGGACGGGTGGTGTATACCGTTAAATCGGCAATATCATTAACCGCTGATGCTAGGTCAAACGTGATTTCTACACCTTCAGAGCGGCCAATCCAGTTTGCTTGCATGGCACGTACTTGATCCGGCCACTCTTCAAGCTGCTCTAAATCTTGTAAAAGCTCTTCAGCGTAGTCAGTAATTTTAATAAACCACTGTGGAATTTCTTTTTGTTCAACTAGGGCCCCTGAACGCCATCCGCGACCGTCAATTACCTGCTCGTTAGCCAGAACAGTTTGATCTACAGGGTCCCAGTTCACGGTAGAGTTTTTCTTGTACACAAGGCCTTTTTCATAAAGGCGTGTGAAGAACCACTGTTCCCAGCGGTAGTAATCAGATTTACATGTTGTTACTTCGCGGTCCCAGTCGTAACCAAAACCCAACGAGCGAAGCTGATTTTTCATGTAATCAATGTTGGAGTATGTCCATTTCGCCGGTGCAGTATTGTTGTTAATCGCTGCATTTTCCGCTGGTAGACCGAAAGCATCCCAACCCATAGGCTGCAATACATTTTTACCCTGCATACGCTGGAAACGGCTAATTACGTCACCAATGGTGTAGTTGCGCACGTGACCCATGTGAAGTCGGCCACTAGGATATGGAAACATCGACAGGCAGTAGAATTTTTCTTTATCTACATCGTCGTTTGCTTTAAAAGATTGGTTATCTTCCCAGTATTGCTGAACACGCTGTTCAATGTCTTTCGGATTGTACTGATTATCGGCCATGAAACTTAGGCTTCCGCATTAAAAGTTGAAACGTTTATGGGGCGGCATAAGGCGAACGATTTACAGGAGAATTTAAAACCTCTCCTGCATTCTTGCCATTTAACCGCACGTGGGATTTTCCCACTTTACATACATATAGCCCAATAGAATAACCCAGCGCTAAGCCATGCCTCAATAGCTTAACACTGAACTAGGCAATATTTATTTCTGCTTGCATGAAAAGTGAGCATAAATGCAGCTGTTTAGGCGCGTTAACGAAGATGATTTGCTTAAACTCTCGCGTAAAATTCACATAGCGACCTATTTCTGGTCATTTCTATTATCGTTTAGCGCTGTCTTTTTCAACTTCGTTAAATTGTTTATCGCTAAAGGCGGTTAATGCATTTAACTGCTGCGCCTGAACTTTATCGACAACTTTAACCAATTTGGCAGCGTCTTCGTTAGATGCTCGTTGTCCATTGAAGTGAATATTGCCAGAGGCGTGATAGGTAAGGGTAACCTTTGTTTTAGGTGAAGGTTCGCGCTTTATATCATCGTTCGATAAGGCGTTTTCTTCTACGGTGCTGAATTCCCAAGTGAGCGCACCTGATACGCCCATTTCTTGAAGAGGCCCTAATCCGCCGGTCATCACTACCTTTTTATTAGGCTCAACATAGCTTATTTGCATGTGTGCCGCACTTGCTGTTTGTGTAACTTCGCAAAAACAACCGCCGGCTTGTTCATCAATACTTAGCGTGCCCTTCCACCAAGTGTGATCTTTCGGCCACCACTTATCTACGTCTTGAATAAAGTGAGAATACACGGCTTCGATAGGGGCCGCACTTTCACTTTCGTTAGTAATAGAAAAACCAGAGTTATCTGCATAGTTTACGTCAGCGTGACTAGGTGAAGTGAATGTTAGGCTCAGTAGACCTGAAAGGAGCAGGGCTTGGCTTGCTTTCGTTGTTATTGTCATCGTTTTAACCTTGCTTTTTATTATTCATGCTGGCTGCTTGGCGCTTAAAATTTTACTATTTATTGCGTCATTGCGCATACTGCTCATTAAAACCTACACCTTGCTCCCCGAAGTATCAATATGAATAGAGGAGTTAAAGCCTGAGCAATATGCCTCAACGTGCCCATTAAGACACTGAGCTGGTTGTTTGTTGTGCAATTAACAACGTAAAGCTGCCTTATTAGAGTTAACCGTTTGACAGTGCTGTTAATTAGGGTTTCACTTAAGTAAAGAAACGAAAATAGAACAGGCATGTCTGTAGACACTAATATATATGCGTTAAATGTAGACGCGCTATCACCTACCATAAATCGCCGAGCGGTAAACAGTGCCTTAAAAGACGATGAAGCGCTAAACGCGACTTTTATTGGGCAAGAGCGTGCACGGGAAGCGCTCACTTTTGGGTTAGGTATTAACACCAAAGGTTACAACCTTTACGTAATGGGTGAGCCTGCCACAGGGCGTTTCACTTTAGTAAAAGACTACATTGAACGCCAAGTCGCACAGCTTCGTGCACCCGACGATTGGTGTTATATCAACAACTTTGACGACGAACGCCAGCCAGTAGCGCTAAAATTCCCCCCTGGTGGCGGTAAGGCGTTTCAAAAAGATATGGCTGCACTTATCGATGATGTCTTGGATTCACTGCCTATTGCATTTGATAACCCTGGTTATCAGCGCCGCCGTGCATCAATTTCACGAGAGTTTGAACAAAAGTACGATGCAGCTATTGATGCTGTAGAGCGTTACGCACAAGCTAATGACGTTGCGCTTTATGAAGAGGGTGGCTCAATTACGTTTTCACCTATCATTAATGGCAAGCCAATAAGAGATACTGATTTTGCATCGCTTACAGACGAGCAGCGAGAAGGCTTTTACACGCTCATAGATGATTTAGAAAATAGACTGAGTGAAAGTCTGTTGAGTTTACCTACGTGGAAGCGCGAAAATTCAGAAAGGCTGCGTGAGCTTGACAAAAAGACCGCAGAGCATGTGATTAAGCCGCTTATCAAAGTGTTTGAGCACAAATACGCCTCTGAGCTTGGGGTTATGAAGTATCTAAAACAGCTTAAAACCGCTTTGGTTAACGCTATCTTAGTTATTCATAATGAAGAGCAAAAAGAGGAAAAGAGTGACGATTTCGATAAGAAGGTATTTTTAGAAGAGCAGTTTCTTCCTAATGTATTGGTATCAAATAAATTAGACGATGCGGCACCTGTTATTTACGAGCCGAACCCTACCTACCAAAACCTGTTCGGTAAAATTGAATATACCAACATTCATGGTAGCGTATTTACCAATTACAGAATGATACAGTCAGGTGCACTGCACCGGGCAAATGGCGGCTACCTTTTACTGGATGTCGACCAACTAATAGAACAGCCATTTGTGTGGGATACCCTGAAACTTGCCATTAAGTCCCAGCGTTTGCGCATGGATTTACCGCAGCAAGACGTTGGTATGGTGAATAACATCACACTAAACCCTCAGCCTATCGACTTAAATGTGAAAATCGTTTTGCTAGGCTCCCGCGATTTGTACTACACCCTGCAAGATTATGATGATGAGTTTGACGAGCTATTCAGAGTGTTAGTGGATTTTGATTTAGAAATCCCCGTTACTCGACAGGCACTTTTCGACTTTGTGGGCAAAGTACGTGCACATCTTAATACGTTAGGGCTTGTAGGTATAACGGCTAATGCCATGTGCAGGTTGGTTGAGTATTCGCTTAGAATGGCGGAACACAAAGAAAAGCTTTCCGCGCATTTTGCTGAAGTTATCGAACTAGTTAATGAAGCCTACTATTTCTGCAAGAAGTCGAATGCCGACACGCTAGAGCTCGATCATTTAAAAACAGCATTAAGTGCCAAAAAACGTCGCACAGGCCGCGTTAGTCAAACGCTTTTAAACGATATTAAAGAAGGGCACGTGCTTATTGCCACTGAAGGCAAAGCGGTAGGAAAAGTAAACGGATTAACCGTATTAGATATTGGTGACACCGCATTTGGTACGCCTGCACGCATAACATCTACTGTGTTTGCCGGGGCAAGTGGCGTAGTTGATATCGAGCGTGAAGTAGAGCTTGGACAGCCCATACACTCTAAAGGGGTTATGTTACTTAACGGCTATTTAGGTAATAAGTACGCTCAGCATTTCCCGTTAACGTTATCTGCAAACATCGCATTAGAACAGTCGTACGGCCATATAGACGGCGACAGCGCATCCCTTGGAGAACTGGTTGCACTTATATCTGCTCTTACTGAAATCCCGTGCCTACAAACCTTGGCTATTACAGGTTCAATAAACCAATATGGTGAAGTGCAAGCGGTGGGCGGTGTGAACGAAAAGATAGAAGGCTTTTTCGACTTGTGTCAGCACCGCGGCCTAACCGGTACGCAGGGCGTGATTATCCCTAAATCGAATGCGATAAATTTGGTATTAGATACCACCGTTATCGATGCCGTGAAAAAAGGGCTGTTTCATATTTATACCGTTGAAACGGTAGACGATGCGCTTACTATTTTGATGGAACAAGAAGCGGGTAAAATTAGCAGTAAAGGGCGTTACCCTAAAAACTCTATTAACTACCATGCGGTAAACCGTTTATACAATATCGCCCTTATTGTGAACGGTGGAGATGGCGAATAGCTTTAAGAGAGAGTAGTTCGCTAGTCTTCGGGGAAGCCGAGGGTTAAGTGACGGGGGTAAATGAGAATAAGGGTAAAATTCATTTGAGTAAGGGAGTACATAGCAATGGACAAAAGGCTATTAATTACCATAGGGGTTGTGCTACTTGGTTGTGGGGTTATTTATGTGAGAAGTCAATACTCTTCCGATGCAAGCGAAACAACGTATTCGCCCGTCGAAGAATATAACGTTACTGACTCGACAACAGATAATAATTCCGAAGAAATACCCCTCGCTGATACTAAGAACTACTCTTCTTGTATAACAATGCTTAACCAGCAAAAACAGCGTGTTTACAACTGGGCACGGAATAGCTATACCAGTTGGGATCGCTACATCAAAGAGGGTATCTATTCTCTTAATGAAGTCACACTGGTTGTTGAACATTTTACAAACTCAAATTTTGCTGAGAGTTTTCGAATTGAATACATAAGAAGTGACGCGCCAACTTCTTTGCAAACTAAGGATTTGAACGACAAATTCTTTGATGCAGAGCCTTTAGCTAAAGAGTGGGGCTTATCAGTAATGATAAAGGTTCCCAATCCAAAGCTTAAAAATTTTGAGCGTTTAACGTTATTAGAAAAACAAACGACGCTTGCTGAAAACGATGTGAGTGTTGACGATGTTGCGTATTTTCTTCTCGATAAAAATACATCAGATGACAGCATACTCATGATGTTCGAAGCGCTAGAAAATCCTTTTGCCAAAGTTTCCTATGATCGTTACGCCACAACTTCGCTTCTTGACTATGCCATTATGGGGTATCGCGATAATATTGTTGACGCTATGCTTAAGCGGGGATTTAGACCCACGAAAGACGAATACTTAGGCTCTAGTATGGAGTGGGCACTTAGTGCACTGACATACGGCTTTCATGATGATAACCGGGCATCCGCAGCTAATATTGTATTAAAGTTATTGGATTTTAACGCAGCCGCGCGTTTCGAGTCACAAACGTATGAACTGGTAGAAGGGAGTTTTCCTCGGCACTTTTACAGATTTGACGATAGCGAAATTCAGACGCTCATCATTGATTATAATTTGGATTTAACTTCAATAGCCCAAAGAAAAAATATACGGATAAGTGAAAATCATCCCCTCATTGAAACGTTAGAAAAACAACAGTTGGCAAGTGTAAAAGGGAGTCTAAATCAAACCGAGTTACAACGTATCACTACGGAATGTAACGCGCACGTGACAGAGCTAAACAAACGCTGGCAACCACGAGAAATACACGATGTCGTATCCGAGGTTGCTTCACGTTTTGATGGTGATAAAAAAGCGATCATCGGTGAACTTTCTGGTACAGATCCAGTGCTAGTTGATTATTACCTTCGTAAATATAGAACACCCACTGAAGGTGTACCTGTAAATCAAGCTTTGATAGATAGAATAGATTCTTCATACACTTATTTTAGAGAAGGGAAAGCGCAACAAGGCATTGATTTAATATTGTCTGAGCCTGTGCATAAAAGTCAGTATGAATTTGTGATGTACAAGTTGCTGATGTTTCAAACAGGCTATTCCGCAATAGTTCAGAGCCCACTCTGGAGCGGGATAAATGATTATAAAGAATTAACCTTTAGAGGACTTTTGAACAGCGACTTTATAGAAAATATGTCAGTCCTGGGTGTACCCATTTACGAACCTGACAATTACGGTAAGAGTCTAGTTTACTATGCAGCGTCAAAGCACGATGTGGAATTAATATCGTACCTCTTTGAAAACAATGCCCAATTCAGTGGTTCAAAGGAAGGGCAAGACCCTCTTCATATTGCACTCAACATCAGAAAAAATACTAACTCACTCATGAGTATTGAAAAAACGGTTAACGAGCTAATGCGTTTTAAGCCTACTATTGATAAATTTCATAAGAGCCGAATGAAATTAGTAAAGCTTTATTACCCGGAAAGTTATGAAAGACTTACCGCTTTACATCCTGAGTTACGTGTTAACGAAGATGATGCAATTTCTCTTCCGACGACTTATCTATATACTTACTTTTAGCGACTTCTATTAAAAAACGGGGCAATTGTTTTAGCCATCCTGACAAAACAGGGAGCTTATGCTCCCGTTTTTAAAGTTTTTTGTGCTCGTTATTTGCAAAACCGATGTTTATGATTTTGTACTTTTTTCTACTTGGGCGGCATGCGAAGGCCGCCGTCTAAGCGGATTGTTTCACCATTTAAATAGCTGTTGTTTGCCATGTGAATAACCAGTTTTGCAAATTCTTCAGGTAGCCCAAGGCGTTTAGGAAACTGAACGTTAGCAGAAAGGGCGTCTTGTACTTTTTCAGGCATAGCAAGCAGCATTGGCGTGCCCATTACGCCTGGCGCTATCGTATTAACGCGGATGCCTAGTGGTGCTAAATCGCGTGCCATGGGTAGAGTTAGACCGATAATGCCGCCTTTACTCGCAGCATAAGCAGTTTGACCTATTTGACCTTCGTAGCCCGCAACTGAAGCAGTATTGATAATAAGACCGCGTTCACCTTCTTCGTTAATGGGCGACTGTTTGGCCATAGTTGCAGCCACCAAACGAGATACGTTAAAACTGCCGACCAAGTTAATATCGATAGTTTTCTGAAAATCGCCGAGTGGAGTAGGGTTGCCTTCTTTATCTAGCAAACGTTCTGCGGGCGCGATACCAGCGCAGTTGACTACCAGTGAAATAGCACCAAACCTGTTAGTGGTTGCGTCGATAGCCGCTTGAACAGAAGCCTCATCACGAACATCGGTTTTGGTGAAAAGCGTGTTGCCGTTACCTAATTCTTCAACGCGTTGCGCGCCAAGTTCGTCATTTAGGTCGAAAAGGCTGACGTTGGCCCCCGCATCGCGAAGCGCGATAGCAGTTGCGTGACCAAGTCCTGAACAACCGCCAGTGACAACGGCAGTAAGATTATTTAGCGTCATAGTTTTCCCTTAAACCCTGTTTGTTCACTATTATTAACGTGATGTTAACGGGAAGTAAGAAGAAAAACTATGGTGCCGAAAGGGAACGGCACCTTTTATTCAGTTATTTTGCAGCTATTTTGGCAACTGAATTTTACAGTCTTCGCTTTGACGGTAGATAATTAGCGTGTGACCAATTACCTGAAGCTTAACTGAGTTGGTTTCACGTACAATGGCATCCATGATAAGCGCTTTTTCTTCACGATCATCAGTTGGCACCTTAACTTTAATTAATTCATGGTGACTAAGTGCGTTGTCGATTTCTGCAACGACACCTTCTGTCAGGCCGTTCCCACCTAGCTGCACAACAGGTTTTAACGGGTGTGCAAGACCTTTTAGGAATTGTTTCTGTTTATTTGAAAGTTTCATCTAGTAATATTTCTTACAATTAATCTGTTAGTTTATGCTTGAAATAACGTATTCTAACGCCATCTTCTCTACAATCCTAATGACATTGTACTGGAATGACAAAAAAGAAACACTCCGCCAGCAGTAAACGCTGGTTACAAGAACACGTCAACGACCATTATGTGCAAAAAGCAAATAAGGAAGGTTGGCGCTCGCGAGCTATTTATAAACTGGAAGAAATCCAGAAAAAAGATAAGCTTATAAAGCCAGGAATGACACTTGTAGACCTTGGTGCTGCACCAGGAGGCTGGTCTCAGCTAGCTGCACAGCTTGTTGGCGACAATGGTCAAGTTATCGCGTGCGATATTTTGCCCATGGACCCGATAGTTGG
The DNA here is from genome assembly GCF_027563165.1 of Alteromonas sp. PRIM-21. Classification (NCBI taxonomy): domain Bacteria; kingdom Pseudomonadati; phylum Pseudomonadota; class Gammaproteobacteria; order Alteromonadales; family Alteromonadaceae; genus Alteromonas; species Alteromonas sp. PRIM-21. Next base: position 1,005,680 of record NZ_JADOEK010000001.1, read on the forward strand.
CGTAGACTTTTTACAAGGTGATTTCAGAGAGGACGCGGTTCTCGACGCACTATTGAACAGAATCGGTGGGAACACCGTAGATATTGTGTTGTCTGATATGGCACCTAACCTTGCAGGTAACGCTTCGGTTGACCAATCTCGCTCTATGTACCTTTGCGAACTAGCGCTAGATATGTGTCACCAAGTTTTAAAGCCTGGAGGTTCTTTTGTTATTAAGGTGTTCCAAGGTGAAGGTTTTGTTGAGTTCATGAACGCGCTTAAACAATCTTTCACAACCATAAAGACGCGTAAGCCTGACTCGTCCAGATCACGTTCTCGTGAGGTGTATTTGGTGGCTTGTGGGTATAAAGTGTAGTACGCTTTGGGTTAAGCGGTTTTCGTTGCGAGTTGTGCCGTTTATTCAATAAACAACTTGTTGAATATACAAGCAATTCGGGTTTATAGAGGTTAGTAGCATTGAGCGATATGGCAAAAAATTTAATCTTATGGTTAGTCATCGCCGTTGTTTTAATGTCGGTTTTTCAGAGCTTTTCACCGAGTGAATCGTCTCGTTCGCAAACTGACTACACAACGTTTTTGAGAGAAGCAGAACAGGGAAATATTCGTGAAGTTCGCATCAACAATAGTGGCGAAATTCGCGGTACAAAGCGTTCAGGCGAAACTTTCCAAACATTCGTACCTTACTTTGATGACAAGTTGGTATCTGACTTAGTTAAAAACGATGTAAGAGTTTACGGTGAACCACCGGAAGAGCAGTCTCTTCTAACGTCAATTTTCATTTCATGGTTCCCCATGTTATTGCTTATCGGTGTATGGATATTCTTCATGCGTCAAATGCAAGGTGGTGGCGGCCGTGGCGCTATGTCCTTCGGAAAGAGCAAAGCTCGCTTACTTGGTGAAGACCAAATCAAGACGACATTTGCTGACGTAGCAGGCTGTGATGAAGCTAAAGAAGACGTATCTGAGTTAGTTGACTTCCTTCGCGACCCGTCTAAGTTTCAAAAGCTTGGCGGTAAAATTCCGAAGGGCGTACTTATGGTAGGTCCTCCTGGTACGGGTAAAACTTTGCTTGCGAAAGCTATCGCGGGTGAAGCAAAAGTACCTTTCTTTACTATCTCGGGTTCTGATTTCGTTGAGATGTTCGTGGGTGTTGGTGCATCGCGTGTTCGTGATATGTTCGAACAAGCTAAGAAAGCAGCGCCTTGCATTATCTTCATTGACGAAATTGATGCGGTAGGCCGTCAACGTGGTGCAGGTTTAGGTGGTGGTCACGACGAGCGTGAACAAACACTTAACCAAATGCTTGTTGAAATGGACGGCTTTGAAGGCCATGAAGGTATCATCGTTATTGCGGCAACTAACCGTCCAGACGTTCTTGACCCTGCGCTACTTCGCCCTGGTCGCTTCGACCGTCAGGTTGTAGTAGGTCTGCCTGATATTCGCGGTCGTGAACAAATTCTTAAGGTTCATATTCGCAAAGTACCTGTTGCTGACAACGTAGAACCTTCTGTTATTGCTCGTGGTACACCAGGTTTCTCAGGTGCCGATTTGGCGAACCTAGTAAATGAAGCTGCATTGTTTGCTGCCCGTGGTAACAAACGTTTGGTTTCAATGGAAGAGTTCGAGAAAGCGAAAGACAAAATCATGATGGGCTCTGAACGTAAGTCTATGGTGATGTCTGAGCCTGAAAAAGAAATGACAGCGTATCACGAAGCAGGTCACGCCATTGTTGGTCGCTTAGTGCCAGAGCACGATCCGGTTTACAAAGTATCGATCATTCCACGCGGTCGCGCGTTGGGTGTGACCATGTACTTGCCTGAGCAAGACCGTGTAAGTCATTCTAAACAACACTTAGAAAGCATGATTTCTAGCTTGTTTGGTGGGCGTATTGCTGAAGCCCTCATTTACGGCGATGACAAAGTAACAACGGGTGCGTCCAACGACATCGAGCGCGCAACTGAAATTGCACGTAAGATGGTGACTCAGTGGGGCTTGTCGAGCAAAATGGGTCCAATGCTTTATGCTGAAGACGAAGGTGAAGTGTTCCTAGGTAAGTCTATGTCTAAGGCAACGAATATGTCTGATGACACAGCACGTGCTATTGATGCCGAAATCAAGTCATTGATCGACAGCAACTACGAACGCGCTCAAAAAATCCTTGAAGACAACATTGATATCTTACACTCAATGAAAGACGCACTGATGAAGTACGAAACCATTGATGCTAAGCAAATCGATGATCTGATGAACCGCACTGACGTTCGTCCTCCTGCCGACTGGGATGACAGCAAGCCGTCTGGTGGCGATAAGCCAAGCGGTGGTGCACCAGTTCGCGAAGGTGAAATTAAAAACGATGGTGTTGATAAACCGTCGGTAGGCAAGCCTGGCGATATTCCAAGCTAAGCCGCTACACTAATTAAAAAACGCCAGTTCAGCTGGCGTTTTTTGTTAGAGCAGTTTGATTTTAATCTAATGCTTATCGCTATCTCTGTGGGTTAAAATCAGTTTGCTTTATAGCTTCATCTTTAAAGAACAATAATGCGAGTAATTCATGCAGTTTGGAAAGCACTTCGTCGATCTATCACAGTCTCATGTGATGGGCATATTAAATGTAACCCCTGACTCTTTCTCTGACGGTGGCAAGCACGCCAATGTGACGCGAGCAGTTGAACATGCGCATCGCATGCTTGATGATGGCGCAACCTTCATTGACATTGGTGGTGAATCTACACGACCTGGTGCCCCTGATGTATCTTTGCAAGAAGAACTAGACCGCACAATACCTGTTATTGAGGCAGTCGCTAAAAATAGCGATGCTGTGATATCTATTGATACCAGTAAAGCAGAAGTAATGCGTGAAGCAGTCAACGCGGGTGCAGGGTTAATTAATGATGTACGTGCTTTACAAGAACCCGGCGCACTAGAAGCCGCCGCGACCGCTGATGTACCCGTGTGCTTAATGCATATGAAGGGGCAACCGCGAACTATGCAAAATAACCCCGAATATAGCGATGTAATTAAGGAAGTAAGTCAGTTTTTAATAGCTCGCACAAAAGTGTGTGAGCAAGCCGGCATTGCGAAAGAGTCGATACTGTTCGACCCAGGCTACGGATTTGGTAAAACCCTAGAGCATAACTATACCCTAGTTAAACATCTGCCTGATATTATGTCGTTGGGCTTTCCCGTCTTAGTTGGAATGTCACGAAAATCAATGATAGGCAATTTGCTTAATAGAAAAGTAGATGAGCGCTTGGCTGGAAGCGTAAGCCTCGCTACAATTGTCGCCCAAATGGGCGCACAGATTATTCGCGTTCACGACGTTAAAGAAACAGCGGACGCTGTCAATATCGTGAAAATGCTGAATACGATTAAATAAGGAATAATAATGACTCAGCGCAAATATTTTGGCACCGATGGTATACGTGGAAAAGTGGGTGAGAGCAATATCAACCCAGAGTTTGTGACCAAATTAGGATGGGCAGCCGGTAAAGTTCTAGCTGGCCGCGGCACAAATAAAGTACTTATCGGTAAAGACACACGTATATCTGGCTATATGCTAGAGTCCTCTCTAGAAGCTGGTCTATCGGCTGCAGGCATTAATATCGGCTTGCTAGGACCTATGCCCACACCGGCTATTGCGTATCTAACGAAAACATTCCGTTCTGAAGCGGGTATCGTAATCAGTGCCTCCCATAACCCTTTTTACGATAACGGCATCAAATTCTTCTCTGCTCAAGGCTTTAAGCTAGATGACGATATTGAGCTAGCTATTGAAGACATGTTAGAGCGTCCAATGACATGCGTAGCGTCTGACAAGTTAGGTAAAGCTACTCGAATTAATGACGCAGCAGGCCGCTACATTGAATTTTGTAAGGGTACATTCCCTTCTGAGCTATCGTTAACAGGCCTCAAAATAGTGGTAGATTGCGCGCATGGCGCTACATATCACATAGCGCCAAACGTTCTTCGCGAACTAGGCGCAACAGTCGTTGAACTAGGAACAGCGCCTGATGGCCTAAACATCAACGACGGCGTTGGCGCAACTTCAATGAATGCGATTGTAGAAAAGGTTAAAGAGACCGGCGCTGACCTTGGCTTTGCGCTAGACGGCGACGGCGATCGCATTATGATGGTAGACCACCTCGGTAACGTTTTAGACGGTGACCAGATTGTTTACATTATTGCCCGTGATGCGCTTAAAAATGGCAAGATGCAGGGCGGTGTAGTGGGCACTTTGATGAGTAACCTTGGTCTTGAAAACGCGCTTTCGAAGCTGGGTGTTCCATTTGTAAGAAGTAACGTAGGCGACAGATACGTGATGGAATTGTTGCAGCAGAAAGGCTGGGCAATTGGTGGTGAAAATTCGGGCCATGTTCTCAATCTAAATATGAGTTCTACGGGTGATGGTATTGTTGCCGGGCTTCAAGTGCTTGCTGCAATGTTGCGTTCTCATATGGATCTACACGACTTAGCGAGCGGTTTTGACATGTACCCGCAAACATTAGTTAACGTGCGTTACGCAAACCAAGAAGTGGATTATCTTTCACATCAAGATGTACAAAACGCTAAGAAAGAAGCGGAATCTGCCCTAGGTAAGACGGGTAGGGTATTATTGCGTAAAAGCGGTACTGAACCACTAATTCGAGTGATGGTAGAGTCGAACGACGATGCACAATCTCATAAATGGGCTGAGCATATTGCAGAAACTGTTCGTAATCTCGCCAATTAGTTGGCGTAGCAGGAAATTTTGCTTTTTGTGCTTGTATCTTTTCAATTAAATAGTTAATATCACGCCCGCTTTAAAGACAGGGCTAAGGTCTGCGTTGTGAGTGAAAATGTAAGAAAGCCATTCGTGGCTGGCAATTGGAAAATGAATGGAAATTTGGCATTAGTTGCTGAATTTAATCAGAAACTTGCTGATGTAAAAGCTGAATCGGAAATCGTGATTTGTGCTCCTTCTCTACTTTTACACGCATTTGAAACCCGTTCATTTGCTATCGGTACTCAAAACGTAAGTCATTTAGAAAATGGCGCACATACTGGTGAGTTATCAGTCCAAATGCTTAAAGAAGCAGGTTGTGAATACGCAATCGTTGGGCACTCTGAAAGACGCGAAGACCAGGGTGAGTCAAGCGAACTTGTAGCGCTAAAAGCTAAGCAGTGTGTCGCATCTGGCATCGTTCCTATCATTTGTGTGGGTGAACCCCTTGAAGTGAGAGAGGCTGACAACGTAGAGTCGTTTGTCGGTGAACAGCTAGACGCTCTTGTTAATGCAATGTCTGTTGATGAACTAAGCAAAACAGTTATAGCTTACGAGCCAATTTGGGCAATAGGTACAGGTAAAACTGCAAGTCCAGAACAAGCACAAGACGTTCACGAATTTATTCGTGGCTACTTTGATAAAGTAGACACAGAACTGGCGCAAGGCCTACGTATTTTATACGGCGGAAGTGTTAAGCCAGATAATGCCAGCACCTTATTTGCGCAGAAAGACGTAGATGGCGGGTTGATTGGCGGGGCCAGTTTAAAGGCTGAAGATTTTATTTCAATTTGCCAAGCGGCAAACTGACGAGGTATTTATGATTTACGAAGTGCTATTAGTAGCATACCTAATTGTTGCACTTTTACTTATTGGATTTGTTTTAATTCAACAGGGTAAAGGCGCAGATATGGGCGCTTCATTTGGCTCAGGTGGTTCAAACACAGTATTTGGCTCGTCTGGTTCGGGCAACTTTATGACGCGTACCACTGGCATATTGGCAGGTTTGTTTTTCTTCATTAGCCTTACTTTAGGTGCATTGACCGCCAACCGCGAAAGTGCTGAAGATGAATGGAACAACTTAGAAGTTCCAGCGGCTGTTGAAGAGCCGGTGCAGCTTCCGGCTGACCAAGATGTACCAGTTATTGAAGATGCGGCGCAAAGCGACGTGCCAGCTGGTGAAGCAGACGCATCTGATGTGCCTGTAGCTGATGATACTGATGCTCCTGTAGCTGATGGCTCTGAAGGTTCAAACTAAGCATAAAAAAAGTTTCGCGGAAGTGGTGGAATTGGTAGACACGCCATCTTGAGGGGGTGGTGAGCATAGCTCGTGCGGGTTCAAGTCCCGCTTTCCGCACCAAATAGTAATAAAAGCCAGCGCTAAGCTGGCTTTTTGCTTTTCCTCGCTTTTTTCTTTAGTAGCCTAGCTTTAGCAAATATCGGTTAAGAGCAAGACATTTGTAACAAAGCGTTAAAATCTAAAATTTACAGGATGTTATACCTGTCCCTATTATTGTTATTCAGCTATTCTTAACATCGATACCTATTTCGACTGCTTCAAAATTACAACAATCTTCACGGGGCACTATAGTGCAAAAGACACTAAGCCAGACTTTATTCCAAACCTTATTAATAGGGATTGTAATAGCATCACTTCTGATTATTGGCGCTGTTTGGCGCTCTGCAAACACACTTGTTGTTCAAAATATTGATCACGATATTTTATTAGCTGAAAAAGTTTTCGATAAAGTTGTCGCCGACAGGCAAGCCGTTATCAAAAGTGTATCGAAAGTCCTGGCGCGTTCCTTTGATTTCAGGCGCGCCGTTGGAACCGAGAATATTCCCTCTATTGAAGCTGCATTTACGAGTTATGCAGACCGCCTTAATACCAAAATCATTGCGTTAGTGAGCCTTGATCACAAGGTTGTTGCAACCCACACAGACTTATTCAAGGTTGGTCAGGACGTAGAGAGTAGTTTATCGCTTGTTGCAAAAGGTCGAGATAGCGGTTTCTTTGTTGTAAACGATAATTTAGTTGAGCTGAATCTTATTCGGGTAGAGATCCCGACACTCAGATACTACATGTTAATTGGTGTTGAATTTGACGATGATTTACTTGAACAGCTAAAGCAACTTGTTGATGCCGAAATTATCATTTCTAAGGCAGATTCCAACGAGATCATTAAGGCAACATTAGATAACGATGAAGCACAACGAATAATTGCATCACAACAAGATCCGTCTTGGGTGGATGTAACCTTTAAAAACGAATTAACTTACTTGGCGCGGCAGGTAAGTATAGGCTCTGAGCAAAATTTACCTGTTGCTATTACATTAGCTGTCGATACAACGTCTTATTTCAACGCGTTTACGCGTATTCAATTAACCATATTGGCATTCTGTCTACTAGCCATTTTAGTAGCGCTCGGACTTTCCCTGTTTCTGGCTAGAAATGTGAGCGACTCTGTATCTAAACTGGTTAAAGCCGTAAATAAAGTAGCATCGGGTAGTTATGGTTCAACCCTTGAATCACCGTCAAAACTAAAAGAAATTACAGAACTTGCAGTTGCCGTAGACAGCATGCAAGAGAGTATTAAAAGTCGTGAAAAGCACATTCGCTACCAGGCTGAACATGATGTATTAACCGGCCTTTTTAATCGTAACTATGTTGAAGGCTATTTTGAGTCTGAGCTTAAAGAGGGGCGAGCGGTTCAGGTAGTCGCTATTACCGTTATTGGGTTTAGAACCATAAATGACTTATATGGCTACTCGAATGGTGATAACACCCTTAAAGCACTTGCAGAGCGCTTGCAGCGCTGGCCTGGCACGTCTGCACGGCTTGCTGGCGGCGAAATACTGTATATATCACACGAATCGTTAAACGACGATCAGCTAGAAACACTTAAACATATTTTAGAACAGCCGGTTGAAAGTAACTTAATTGCCATCCCCGTTAAAGTTGCTATGGCAGTAATCGAGTGTCCTCAAGACGCCTCTTCTTCTGAAGAGCTATTTAGAAAGATGAATATAGTGACCGATGAGGCTATTCATAGTGATAGCTGGTGTGTGCGGTATCGGACCGATTTAGAAGATAGATATAATCGCAGGCTTGCTATAACAACGGAATTGAAGCGCTCGCTTGTGAGCCAGCAAAACGAACTGTCTATGGTCTACCAGCCCAAGGTTGATTTGCAAACGATGAAAGTTTGCAGCATGGAGGCGTTGATCCGCTGGAACAATAGCGCGCTTGGTTTTGTGCCGCCTGATGAATTCATCACTATTGCCGAGCAAGCAGGGTTAATAGAGCAAGTAACAACCTGGGTAATGCAGCAAACCATTACCGACTTATCTTACTTTAGGTCGAAGGGTTATCGGTTTACCGTTGCCATGAACCTGTCGACGCAAGACATTCAAAACAAAGTGTTACTCAGCAAGCTTGTGGCTCTGCTTACGAAAGAGGGGCTATCACCAGAATCTCTAGAGCTTGAAATAACCGAAAGTGATTTAGTTGCTGATGCATCACTTGCGATTGAAAACCTTAACGAATTAACTGCTAGAGGCTTTCACTTCGCGATTGACGATTTTGGTACTGGCTATTCGTCACTGGCCTATTTAAAGAACTTACCTGTTAAAACGATTAAAATAGACAAAAGCTTTATTCTTTCTCTGGCTAGCGATGAGAACGATCAACAAATTGTTCATACTGTGCTTAGTCTGGCGAATGTCTTTAATTTGAAAGTGGTTGCTGAGGGTGTAGAAGATTTAGCTTCCCTTGAAATTTTGAAGGAGTGGGGATGCGATATTGCACAAGGTTATTACATTAGCCGCCCGCTAAATCGTTCAGATCTTGATGATTGGCTTCAAAATACGCCTTTCGGTGAATAGCTTTTTTATAAGGAAAAGTTTATTTTTTAAGTATACGCAATGCAGTTTGCTCGGTATTTATATACAGCAAGGTAACGTATGTACGTTCCAGTTACTCGGCATTGTTCATGCGACTTGGCATTGTTAATGCAAAAAATAACATCGAGACGTGTAAAAACGCTCTATAGGCCTAATTTTATCGCTACGTGTGAGTATTTTGCCTACTGAGTTGTGAAATTACTTCAAAAACAAGGAATTTATTATGGACATCATTCGTATACTTTTATCAATTTTACTTCCACCACTAGGCGTATTTTTACAAGTTGGCTTGGGTGCGCATTTTTGGATTAATATCCTACTGACCATCCTTGGTTATTTTCCAGGTGTTATCCACGCAATTTATATCATTGCCAAAAAGTAGGTGATGTCACTTGCTATACTGCGCGAGTAACAATGTAATAAGTGTTGTAAAGCAGTAACGAAACAAACAAAAGCCAGCGTTTTAAGCTGGCTTTTTTCATGCAACACTAAAAGAAAAGAGAAGCGCCTAATGGCGCTTCAGCTATTTTAACTAGGCTGTCAGTTTTTCTTCATCTAGCTCTTGTTTCATTTCTTTTTTATATTCATCGGCTAGCTGAGTTTTCTGACGTTCATTTAGAACACTGCCAGCAACTTGGAAAAACTCCTGCTCTTCATCGGCAAGGTGATGCTCTACTTTTTCCTGTAGATTCTTTAAATGACGTAGCCAGGCCGGTGAACTCATGTCAGTTTCGTCAAGTTTCTCAAGTAGCTCGTCAATTTCATGGTGTTCCGCGATACCGTGACGCGTTAAATCTACCGTCGAATCTTTCTCTAACAGGTGAGTGTAAAAATGGCGCTCTTCTGCAATAGCATGACTTTCAAGCTGTGTTTTTAACTCTTCAAAGTATTCACGACGTGCCGCAGTATTACCGCTGGTCTCAGCTAAGATCTTAAGCAGTAAACGTTGTTTTTCGTGGTCTTGACGAAGTGCTTCAAAAATTTTCATGGGAAGTTCCTTTTGCAAATTTAAAAGTGAATGACACTTCTAGTAATGCGATTTTTATTCCAAGAATCTTATGTATATAACTTTATGAATTTATTTGTTTTATTACTCTTACTGATAAAAAGAAGACCAGTTTTGTTAAAGGAGGAGAGCAAAATTTACACTGAGGTTGCCGATAAATTCACAGCGGCTTTACCGTAAACTTATCGACAATTTTATTATGAAGATGAGGTTATACGCCTTGTGCAACCATGGCATCAGCAAGTCGCCTGAACGCTGCAATGTTAGCGCCCTTCATGTAATTTACGTATTTGGAATCACCACCGTTAGCCTTTCCTTCATCTAGACAACGTTGATGTATACTCTCCATAATAGAATAAAGTTGGTCATCTAACGTACTAGCATCCCGTTGATTGAACATAGCGTTTTGGCTCATTTCTAAGCCAGATAAAGCAACACCGCCAGCGTTTGATGCTTTACCTGGAACATAAACGATTTTAGCGTCTAAAAAGCGTGATTGCGCTTCATTCGTACACGGCATATTCGCTCCTTCTAAAACCATTTGGCAACCATTATCCAGTAATGCTTTTGCGTCATCTTCAAGCAGCTCATTTTGAGTTGCACAGGGCAGGGCAATATCACACTTTAAATGCCAAGGTTTTTTATCAGGTACCCACTTACCCATGTTTTCGTCAGCCATATCTGCAAGAATATTATTACGGTTAGCGTGATTCTCTATTGCCCATTCAAGCGCAGTATCAGTTAACCCATCTTCATTATGTAAAAGCCCTCGGCTATTAGAAAGGGAAATGACCTTTCCGCCTTTTTCTACCGCTTTAAGTGCGCCATGAAGTGCTACATTGCCCGCGCCAGAAACTGCTATAGTTTGGCCTTCTATTTTTGAACCTCGGTGCTGGCAGACGGCTTCTAAAAAGTAGATTAAGCCAAAGCCTGTCGCTTCTGTGCGTACATAACTGCCGCCAAATTCAAGCCCTTTACCTGTTAATACACCTTCAAACTTATTATTTAACCTGCGGTATTCGCCATAGAGATAACCTATTTCACGGGCCCCAACATTAATATCACCGGCTGGAACGTCGGTATTGGCGCCTATGTGTCGCTGTAGTTCACGCATAAATGCTTGGCAAAACAACATGATGTCTCGGTCTGAACGACCTTTAGGGTTAAAGTCTGAACCGCCTTTACCACCACCCATTGGAAGGCCGGTAAGTGCATTCTTGAAACATTGCTCGAACGCTAAAAACTTCAGCACCGATAAGTTAACGGTAGGGTGAAAACGTAGCCCGCCTTTATAAGGGCCCATTGCTGAATTGTGCTGCACACGCCACCCTTGGTTAACTTCAATGTTTCCCTCGCTATTCATCCAAGAGACTGTGAAGTAAATAACTCGCTCTGGCATGGTTATGCGCCTGACTATATCGAATGCTTTGTATTGTTCATTTGCATTGTAAACAGGAACAATGTCTTCAAGTACTTCGTGTACCGCTTGAAGGTACTCTGTTTCATTAGAAAACTTGTCATTAAGGAAGCTAAAAATTTCTTCAAAATTACTTTTCTGAGCCATGTACCAATTAATCCTTATCTTCAAAGTTGGCAAGCACGGTGAGGCTTCTAGGGACGGTTTTTATAATAATTTTATCGCCTTCATAGATTTCACCATCAACTGCATAGGCAGTAGGCTTATCGAATGACAATGTTATTTGTGATGCGCGTTCATGGCGTATGGAGTCTGATTGCTTTTTAGATTCGGCTGGGCTTAAAACGAGTTCCGCTAGCGATGCAAACTGCCTGTCAGAGCTTGGCTGCGGCAATAACCAAGTGAGATCTAGCTTTCCGTCCGTTATATCAGGCTGCTCTGCGCCTTGTGCCAATGCTGTTGTCATAGGTGCAGCGTTGGCGATCACAAAGCTTGGCGTTTCCAATGTCTCTGCGGGTTTGTCATCTTTTGCTACTTCAAATGTCATATTTTCATTGTTAGAAATAGCATTCCACAGCCCTTTTAAATAGGCGAACTGACCTCCCACGTTTTTTTCTTCTCTGTCAGCGGCCGAAATCATTTGTTCTTCAAAACCAACGGCTGCTACTAACAACATGACTTTATCGTTACAAGTTGCGGTATCAATCTTTAACGTGTCACCCTTTATAATGATGTCGCAGGCAGTGCTTATAGGCATAACTTTACTGATATACCCGTGCAGTACTTGGCTAAGTGCATTGGCCGTTCCAAAGGGGATAATGCCCATGGTGATGTCAGTATTAATTAGCGCTGACGCAACTTCGGTTAATGTACCGTCTCCTCCACAGGCAATGACAATATCCGCTTTTTCATCTTTGGCCTGTTGCGCTAGTGCTTTTCCGTCTACTTCCGGTGTGGTTTCTTTTACCGTCACTTTAAACTTTTCATTAAGCCTAGAAAGTACTTCGCCTCGATACTGTTTCCATTTACCGCCACCTGCTACTGGATTAACAATTAACGTTAGTTCTTTTCGTAAAGATAAGAGCCCGCCATCTCTCACTTTTTGTAACGACGCTAATTGGCGTTTATTGAGCCTTGCTGTTTGGCGTATTTGATTAATCTGACATAAGGCATCATCTACACTCAAACTCGGATTCTTTGCCAGAAGATAAGCCGCCACTACTAGCACCGAACGGCCTCGGCCAAGTGCGCAGTGAACAACCACATTTTTGTTATCAGATATCAGCTGATTGAGCCAGTTGATAGCAAGGACAAGTTGCTCAGCGGTGGGGCTTGTATGGTCTAAGACAGGAACGTTTAGGTACTTATAATCTTCCTGATACGCTGTCCAATCTAGACCGTCAAATTCTGCTGTAACATCAAGGATGGCATCGACATTATTTTCGTTAAGTAGGTCTACGTGTTGACTAGACATGCGGCATGCGAGAAAAAGATGGGGTTCGATTTTTTGCAGCGGAGGAACCTTGTCTGTTCTGCGTGCATATTCGTTATACAGCCCTGAGCCCAAAAGAAATGGAACAAAGATCCAACGAATATAGAAGGGGATTGAGCCATCTTCGCGTTTACGAAATAAACTTGGGTAGTTAAGCAAATAGGCACTGCTTACCGCAATAAGCGAAAAGGCTATCCATCCGAATGCAATTTTAAGCAATAGCACGGGTACAGTTACCGTTAGCACTAACGCCAACAATGCTCCGAGTATGTAATACTTCACCATTTTCACGACTAACACATCCTTTGTAATTGGAAAAAGCAAATAGCTTATGCGTTTATACTTACACTTATTTGATTTCGTTTACTTTTGAGATTTTTGATTTGAACTATCACAAGGCGGAAAGCGTATATTTTTGTATAGAAAATAAGAGCGTTCACAATGAATAAAACGGTAGTACTCAAGGTTGTTAATTTCGCGTGGTTTCAATCGATATGGTGGTTAGTAATCCTGTTTCAAAATAGCGCTGTACTACCCGTACTAGGGCTACTTTTGATTTGGATTGTATTCTCCCCAAAACGAATCGAAGACATAAAGCTTATGAGTGTCGTTTTTCTGCTTGGTACTCTAGTTGACGCCTTACTGACGTTAAGTGGTCTATTTATTTTTAATCAGACAGAAGTGTTAGTGAGCTTTTGGCCAATTCCCATATGGCTTAGCCTTCTATGGGCCGCATTTGCGGGGACTGTCTATCACAGTTTAACCGCTTTTAATGGTCGAATGATTATCGCTGCAATTGCGGGGGCTGTCTTTGCGCCTCTCAGTTATATCGCAGGCGCTAAGTTTGGTGCGGTAGAGCTAGGTGCCAGCATGGTGCTCTCTTATATTTTCATCGCTTTGGTGTGGAGCGTAATTTTCCCGCTGTGTTTTTATTTATCCAATCGTTTTGAGGCAAAACAAGCCCAAGCGTAAATGCAAGGAGTGTATTGGCATGACGAAAAACGTATTAGTAACTGGTGGCAATAGAGGTATCGGCCTGGAAATAGTGAAGGGAATGCTGTCGAAAGGTTACAAAGTATTGATGGGATGTCGAGATGAAGAGTCAGGTCTTGAAACCAAAAAGGAAATAGTAGGTGGGGATATACATGTTATTGAACTGCCTCTTGATAATGAAACAGCCATTGTAGACGCGTTTGTGCGTGCAGAAGCCGTGTATGGCCCTATCGATATTCTGATAAATAACGCGGGGATATTAGACGATACCGATTGGAAAGAAGTGAATTCTGAAAGTTTGGCGAAATCTATGCAGGTTAACGTGAGCGCGCCACTAACGCTTATGCAGCAAACCTTACCGCAAATGATTGAACGAGGGTTTGGTCGCATTATTAACGTAAGTTCCAGTTACGGTAGCTTTGCAGAAGGCTTAAAGGGGCCTTTATGCTACGCAGTAACGAAAGCCGCTATTAATGCCCTTACCGTAAAAATGGCTGCCGAGGTCGATAAAGCTGCTGATGGCAAAAAGATTGATGTCACGGTAAACAGCATGACCCCTGGCTGGGTACATACCCGAATGGGCGGCAGCGACGCGCCTAAAACACCGGAAGAAGGTGCAGATACCGCAATTTGGCTTGCAACGCAGGAAGAGGGCGGCCCTCACGGTCAATTCTTAAAAGACAGAAAGCCTATCGAATGGTAGTACTTAGATAAGTGAAAATATAACAAGCGAACATAATCCGGGCCACCATCAATACAATTCAGCAACGGGCTCTTATTGGGGGGGGCGCTTATAAAGGCTGGCTACATAGCGGTGAGCTACGTTTTCACCTTATTCTGTAGCCTAAGCGCCAACAATGGCTAAAGTGAGAATCGCTCTCTTAAAAAGCGAGCGATTCCATCTTCATCGTGATGCCCAATTACAGAAGTGGCGGCATCTTTGATATAAGGTTTTGCGTTTGATGGCGCATAAGCTTCGTCAGCAAGCTTAAACATGCTCAAGTCGTTGTCACTATCACCAAAAACAATAACATTGCTCGCATCTAATTGACCGCGTAATAGCTCTACTGCGCTGCCTTTATTGGCGAGGTTATGGTGAACGTCCATCCAACGATATTCATCGCCCTCAATGGCAGGGCCGGAATAGGCAATCAACTCGTCATGCATGTTTAGTTGCTTGTACATATCATAAACCAGCGCAGCATCGCCAATCATACTGATATTGGTAATGTGAGCATTAGCCGGTAAGGTCTCGATGGAGGCAAGCCGCGCTTTCGTTCGCGAAAAGTATTTGTCGATTAAATCGAATTCCACTTGATGCTTTGGCGCTGAATGATAAATCACGTGCTCGTGGTTAGGGCTATCCATATTAACCGTGTTAATAAAAGGCGTGATATTGTTTTTAACCGCATGCTCAATAATAAGGTTAACTTCACTAGGGGCGAGCAAGTTTTCCAAGGTTAAGGCATTTCCGGTTGGGTCCCATATGGCTACGCCATTATTATAGATATGAGGTAGTACAAAAGATTGACCCTGCAGTACGAACTGTGCTGAATGCATGGTGCGCCCTGTGGCTACCGTAAAGGCAATATCCTTTTCACTTAGTAAGCCCAATGTTTCTCTTGTGAAAGAAGAAATTTCTGAAGACTTATTTAACAAAGTCCCATCTAAATCAAAAAATATCAAATCCATACAATCGGTGCCTAGTCTTTCTTTCAAATTGCTACAAACCAAACGTTAAAGGGCAATATACGCGAAATTCGGTATATTGCCCTGAGATAACTTTTAAGAAAGAGCTTTAAGTAGCAAGCTCAATCAACAGTTTAACAATTTAACACTTTAACACATTCTGCCGTTTAGCATGTTTTCCTGTCATTAATTTCACTACCGAATAGATTCAACCACGTTATCGCTGTGCTGCTTCAACACCTGAGACACCTTTGACGATGATTGAGACTTTCTAAGATTAATAACTAACGCCACTTTGCCATAGCGAACTGCATGCCTTACTGTCTGTATTACTTCATTTCTGTCCGGACGCAAACCGATTAGCCCAGCTACGAATAGCCCAATGAAGAGGCCAGGGCTTATTAATGCAATATAAGTAAACAACGGGTTTTGCTGCGTAAGTGCAGGCCCAAATTGAGTTAATAGAAAAGCGGCAATTAAGCCGGCTACAAGCCCTAGTGAACCAAGAAGAAGGTGTGAAGACCACATACTCTTTCCAATTGATTCGCTGTTTCGCTCTAGCTTTTCACTTAACTTAGCGTCACCTGCTTCAATAATCTCTATCTGTGATGATTCTACTGATGTTTTGTTTTGCACTATCTCTAGTACCTCACGAACTTTCTGCTTTGAACTAAATACGGCAGCCACTTGTAGTTCGTCGTTAGAGACGACATTAGCCCTTAAGTTCTCATGCTCGCTACTTTTAGCGCTTTCTGAATCAACCTTGTTCGAATTTTGAATACTCATATGTAAATCCTCGACTTTTTTCTTGGACTCGCTAATTAAATCCACTTAATTAGTTCAAGAGTTACTCGCCGGTTACAGGTTTCATATAAACCTCGCAAGCAACTGTTTGCAGATGTCTCTTCCAAATGTCTGCAGTTAATTTCTAGTTATAACTAACTATTCAATTTGTATTCCGCTGGAGTATGAGTAGAGCTAATACTTTAGTTCAAATTTTAGGGCGGTATGCTCTAACTGACTGTAAAATAGCGATATTTCCTGTTAGTTACATATGGTTTAGTTAATAAAAGGGTGGGCTGTCGATGACAAATATTAAAAATGACTATGCCTCTATCAGCTTTAAGGGTGAAGATAAGAGTTGATACTGCGATTATTTTACACGGGATGTGAAAAATTGTTACAGCGTAGGTGAAAAGCCCCTGTTGGTAGATAAAGCTCTGGGTAGATAGATAAACTCGGAATAAGGTTTAAAGGCAAGTGATCAATTACCTTATTTCAGCTGTAAATTCTTCTTATAGATAAGCGCTGTAGTACGAGGGGAACTGACCTTTTCCCCAAAAATAACGCAACGGCATGTCAGTATTGAAGCAAAGCCGCCCTTAACGCGTGCTCTTACAGCTATTCAGTTGTTATTGTTTGGGGCAAGTAGGGGAAAGGAGTAACTAAAAATGAAAAGGACTAAAGGTTATTGCAATGTGTATACAGACGATAGCCACCTGACAATAAAGCGTATTCCTTGCGGAAGTAAACGGTTTTACTACCGTTATAGCAGTGGCAAGAAAGTAACGGGCGAACGTGTGATTAAACGTATCAAGAAGCTTGTTATTCCACCAAATTGGCAAAACACTTTTATCAGTCGTGATAGTAAGGCAAGTGTTCAGGCTGTTGGCTTCGATGAGAAAGGGCGCAAACAATACATTTACCATGACAAATGGCACGAACAGCAGCAAGTCGAAAAGTTCGAGCGACTGCTTGCTTTCGGCAAGGCCCTTTCTGAATTTCGAGAACACTGCCTTTCTTTGATTTCGCAACCAACGTGGACGCAAGAACGAGCATGTGCGCTGGTGTGCCTTCTGCTCGATTACACAGGCGCGCGGGTAGGCAATACTCAATATAGCAAAGAAAATGAAACGTACGGGCTAACGACCCTGCGGCGTAAACACGTGCAGTTACAGTGTGAGGATAGCGTTGAACTTGCCTACACAGGAAAGCATGGTAAACCAAGAACCTTGAAGGTTAATGATCCTGAACTTGCCTCGCTGATTTGCGATTGCGCTCAGCAGCAAGGTTATTGTCTTTTCCGCTATCAGGATAAGAGTAAGCACTGGCACGATGTAACCAGTGAAGACGTAAATGCGTTCATTCACAAAGAACTAAGCGAGCAGTTCAGTTGCAAAGACTTTAGGACTTGGGCCTCTAGTCGGTTCGCGTTAACCAACCTTCCTTACGTCTACGACCAAGTTAATAATTCTAGAACCAAAAAATGGGAAAGTACCTTAAGCAAAGTTGTGGCCGCAGAACTTGGAAATACGCCCACAGTATGCCGAAAATATTATATTCATCCGAAGCTATTTGCCGTTAAAAACGATAAAAAAGCGTGTGAGGTGCTTATAGAAAAGGTGCGTTCACTAAATAACGAAGATTGTACGCAACTAACCCAATTATTGCCTGTAGAAAAGCTTCTTTTGGATGTTATTTCAGCTGAGTGTGCGTAACAAAGCATTTTTAATGAAAATGTTTTAGCTGATAGTAAAGTTGTGCTTTTTCTATGCTTTAAACGCCAAGTTAAATTGTTCCATGAATGACTGGTTTTTTGTAAGGTGTTGATTATTAGAGTTAAATATACTTTGTTTTCGACTAAATTGTTGTGAAACATAGTTGGTGTTAATTTGAACATCAATGCTGTTTAAACTAAGTTGTTTAAAAAATAAACTTGAAATTTTTTGTCAAATCCTTATATTGTTAGAGCTCTAATGATTATTGTTCGATTTAATTATTTGCGTCGACATGTGTTGTAGCAAGTGTTCAGAACGGTTAATCATTTACGAGTTTTCGAAGAGCAATAGAGGAAATAACTAACGTTATGCCAATGGAAAGTTACCTATCACTCGCCGTTTATTTTATAGCGATGTTGGGGATAGGGTTGTTTGCTTACCGACAATCTACCAGTGATATTTCTGGTTATATATTAGGAGGGCGACAAGTAAGCCCTCAAGTTACCGCACTGTCCGCGGGTGCATCCGACATGTCAGGTTGGATGTTAATGGGTCTTCCCGGCGCTATGTACTTAACCGGCTTTGACGCGGTATACATCGCGATAGGCTTGGTTGCAGGTGCGTTAGCTAACTATTTACTAGTAGCGCCTAAACTTCGTGTATATACCGAGGTGGCGAACGACTCACTTACTGTGCCTGAATTCTTTGCCAAGCGTTTCAATAAGCCAAATTCAAGCTTACGAATCGTTTCGGCGGTAATCATTGTGCTGTTCTTCACACTTTATACATCTGCAGGGTTAGTCGCAGGCGGTAAGTTGTTTGAAAGTGCATTCTCGGTCGATTACCAACTGGGCTTATTCATCACCCTAGGTGTTGTGGTGTCTTACACCCTGTTGGGCGGGTTCTTAGCTGTTAGCCTTACAGATTTTGTGCAAGGTTGCATTATGTTTGTGGCTTTGGTCTTGGTTCCAATTGTTGCATTTACCGAGTTTGATAGCGTTTCGCAAATGACAAGCGCCGCTTATCAATCTGTACCGAATTTTTCAGAATCGTTAGAGACACTAACGATAGTCGGTTTGCTTTCAAGTTTGGGATGGGGCTTAGGTTATTTCGGTCAGCCGCACATTATCGTGCGATTTATGGCAATTCGCTCTGTTAAAGCTATTGGAACAGCACGAAATATTGGTATATCTTGGATGACAGTGACAATTATTGGTGCATTAGCTACAGGCTTTGTAGGCATTGCTTATGCTAACCAATTTGGCCTTGCAGTCGACGACCCAGAGACTATATTTATTATCTTCTCGCAGTTGCTTTTCCATCCGTTAATTAGTGGATTTTTGATGGCAGCAATTTTAGCGGCCATCATGAGTACAATTTCGTCGCAGTTATTAGTTAGCGCAAGTTCGTTAACAGAAGATATTTACCGTGTAATGGTAAATAAAAAGTCGCCAGAAAAATCGTTAAGTGAAAAGCAAACGGTAACAATTGGGCGATATGGTGTAGCAGGTGTGGCTGTAGTTGCATTGCTGTTAGCCATGGATGCGTCGAATACAATTTTATCTTTAGTAAGTAACGCTTGGGCTGGTTTTGGCGCCGCATTTGGTCCGTTAGTACTGTTTTGTCTGTATAAAAAGGACCTGACAGCGAAAGCGGCAATGGCGGGCATGATAAGTGGTGCGGTAACCGTACTGTTTTGGATTTATGCGCCTGTTTTAGCTGACGGTAAAACGTTAAGCAGCGTTATTTATGAAATTATTCCAGGGTTTGCGGTAAGTACGTTAACGCTATACATGGTAAGTCGCCTTAGCGAAAACCCATCGTCGAACGTACAAGAAACGTTTGTGCAAGCCAGTGAAGAATTAGCGAGTCAACAATCTTAAGGTTAAAAAGTTTATTATGAGTCATCCTAATTGGAAACGCGTAGTCATCAAAGTAGGTAGTGCACTAATATCGCCCAACCAGCAAGGTTGTAGCAGCCACTACTTACTGAGCATCGCGCAATTTATCGTACGTTGTAGAGCTAACGGTACACAAGTGGTGCTTGTGTCTTCGGGTTCTGTCGCGGCGGGTGCGCACCTGTTTCCAGAGCAAGAAAAATCAGATATAGCGGTAAAGAAAGCTATGGCAGCAGCGGGTCAAACCGAGATGATTGCCACATGGGATAGACTGTTTGATTTTCCGTCTGCCCAGATGCTACTTACCCATGCTGACCTACGAGACAGAGAGCGTTACGTAAGTATTCGTGAAACCATATTCAGTTTGTTAGACAACAACATTCTACCTATCGTGAACGAAAACGATACTGTAACTACTGACAAATTGAAGGTTGGTGACAACGATAATTTATCGGCCATGGTGGCGTCGGCGGCTGAAGCTGATGCACTGATCATCTGTTCAGATATTGATGGGTTGTACGACAAGAACCCACATGAACATGACGACGCAAAACTGCTTAAATCGGTTGATACCATCGATCAGAGCGTTTATGACATGGCTGGTGGTGCGGTTAAAGGCGGTGTTGGCACCGGCGGTATGCGCACAAAAATTGAAGCGGCCGAGAAAGCTGTTTCGCATGGTATAGATACATATATTATTAACGGCTTTACTGAGCTGTCGTTTAATATGCTGCTAGCAGGTGAAAACCCAGGCACGCATTTCAAACCTCACGCCAAGCCAATGCAAGAAAATGAGCATTGGATGCGCCATACGTCAAATGCGCAAGGTGAGGTGATAGTAGAAGGAGACTTCGACGACTCTTTACATACCGACGCCGAGCAACTAACGAGTAGCGAAATTGTAGACGTGAAAGGTGAGTTCTCGGTTGGCGATACCATATTGGTACGTAAAGAAGACGGCACTAAATTGGTGAAAGCCAAGTCGAACTACAGTAGCTGTTTATTGAATTTTATTGCGAATCAGGAAAGTGATGAATTTGCCCACGAGTTTGAGGAAAAAACAGGGCCAATTATTTCTGATCAGCACATAGCAAATCTGGAGAAAGAATGAGTATTATTACAGAGTTAGCACAACAGGCGAAAAAAGCTGCACGTACACTGGCAATTCTTAGTGAGAGCCAGAAAAACGCGGTGTTAACTGATATGGCCGCGGCAATTCGCGCAAATAAAAGCAAAATTATTGAAGTGAACGAAAAGGAAGTTGCGCGCGCTAAAGAAAATAATCTAGATGCAGCCATGATAGACCGCTTAATCCTTAACGATGAGCGCATTGAATCAATGGCCGAAGGCATCGAGGTTATCGTTGAGCTTGACGATCCGGTAGGCAAAGAGCGTGTTATTGGTACGCGTCCTAACGGAATTGAAATTAAGAAAATGCGTATACCGCTAGGCGTTGTGTGCATGATTTATGAAGCACGACCTAATGTTACTGCCGACGCGGGCGCGCTGTGTTTCAAATCGGGCAATGCGGTAATTTTACGTGGTGGTAAAGAAGCCCTTGATACAAGTTTAGCCATTGCTGAACTTATGCAAGACGTGCTTGAAAAGCATGACTTGCCTAAAGCGCTAGTTACCGTCGTACCAAACCCAGATCGCGCATTAATGCAAGAGCTGATGGAACAACGCGACTATATTGACGTTATTATTCCACGTGGTGGTGAAGGCCTTATCAACTACGTTACCGATAACGCAAAGGTACCGGTTATCCAGCACTTTAAAGGTGTGTGCCACCTCTATGTAGATAAAGATGCTGATTTAGATAAAGCCATGGCTATACTTTTAAACGGTAAAACTCAACGTACTGGCGTGTGTAATGCGCTTGAAGGTTTGGTTGTACACCAAGCCGTTGCGGTTGACTTTCTACCTAAAGTGGCCGATGCCTTTAAAGAAAAAGGTGTTACGGTTCACGTAAACGAAAAAGGTAGCCAATATTTTGATGGCGCAGACGTAATTGCAGAAGACGCATACGGCGAAGAGTACCTTGGTTTAGAAATCGCAATTCGCGTAGTTGATGACTTCGAAGGTGCGGTAGATCATATTGCGCAGTTCGGTAGTAACCACACCGAAGTCATCGTTACCGAAGATGCCGAGAAAGGTAAGCTTTTCCAACGCGCCGTAGATGCAAGTGTGGTAATGGTGAATGCCTCTTCACGCTTCTCTGACGGCAGTCAGCTAGGTCTTGGCGCAGAAATTGGTATTGCGACAACTAAGCTACATGCTTACGGTCCAATGGGCTTAGAGTCGTTGACTTCAGAGAAATACCTGGTGAACGGTGAAGGCCAAATTCGCGACTAAAAAATAGTTGTTGCAACTGGTCGGCATTGTGCCGCAGGTTTACATGCTTCATAATGAAAAGCGCTGGCATTCGTCGGCGCTTTTTTATTTTTATTCAAAGATTTACCCTCGCCAGTACAGACGGAGCATACATGGAGATTGTGATAGACCCCACGCAGTTATGGAATCAGCTTATTGCGTTTGCCAATGAGTATAAACTGCTGACATCACTACTACTTTTAATTGTATTGCACTTCTCTAAAAAAGGTGTGCTGTTGCTGATAAGGCGCATCAGTTCTCAGCGCGGGGAAGATAGAAGAAACCAAATTAATATTTTAGAGCAGTTAGGTAACGCTTTTATCATTATTGTGTTGATGATGGTGTGGAGCTCTGAAATACAAACACTCGCTATATCCATTGCCGCATTTATGGTTGCCATAGTGCTAGCCACCCGAGAATTTATTCAATGCTTTATGGGCTTCATTTACTACCTTGGCGCAAGGCCATTCAGGGTAGGGGATTGGATCCAAATGAATAATATTATTGGTGAAGTAGTAGAAATGGACTGGGCAAAAACTGCGCTTTTAGAAGTTGACCCAGAAAGCTTTAACTACACGGGTAAACACGTTTACGTACCTAACAGTCAGCTAGTTACCCAAACCGTGCGTAACCTTAACTTTATGCGCCGCTACCGTTTGCACTCGTTTGAAATTGTTAACGAGCCTACAGTAAATGCCTATAGCTTGTTACCTGCTTTCCACGCCCGCGCCCAAGCCCACTGTGAATACTTTCGCGATGTTGCAGAGCGCTATAAAGGCTTAATTGAACGTCATTTAGAGCAAGAGTTTATTCGTATAGACCCAGAAGTTGAGATTAAAACAAACGAACTTGCAAAGGTCGTAGTTAAGGTAAGTCTATTCTGCCCAACCATTGAGGCCCATGAGCTAGAACACAAAATGTGCTCTGACTGGTTAAGCCTATGGTTTAGAGCGCAAAAAGAAGAGCAAGCGATGCTAATGCAACAGCAAAGCGAGAATAACAACGCCAACCTTCAAGCGTCGGCTACAACAGAACAGCAAACAACAACTAGCACTGGGCTGTAAAACTCTATCAACGGGCGACCTGTTTTTTAACTTACTGGTCGCTCACTGCTTTTTCTTGCATTTATCCGTTGTAATTTATTCGTTACACGTCCATTCCCGCTGATGGGAAAAATGCCCTTCCAAAAATGCCATCTGATCTGCCAGTATGCGTCTGTTCATTAAATAAAAACGCTCGTAAACGTTGGGCCTAAACGGCACAGCGAGTAAAGGCATATTCGCTTCTTCAGGAGTTTTAGCGGCTTTAGCATGATTACATCGCTGACAAGCGGTGGCTACATTCGTCCAAATATCTTTTCCGCCGCGAGAGCGGGGAATAATGTGGTCTCGGGTAAGTTGTTTAGGCGTAAACTTATTGCCGCAATACATGCACAAATAGCTATCGCGTCTAAACAAGTAGCGGTTGGTAAGGGCAACTTTGCCAGATAAATCTGTTACCTTGCCGTCGCAAGCGATAATACTTGATAGGGTAAGTTCGCTCTGCAGCCCTTCGTGATTCCAGCCACCTTTAAGGGTTATAGCATCACTGCCTAGCTCGAATAGCACCTTGTCCTGACTGTAAAGCTTTGCGGCTTGTTCAACATCTATCCACTCTTGTGGCATGCCTGCTTTATTAAGTCGAAGTACCAACATGGTTATCTCCTTAGCACACTAATATTGGACGTTCTTGTTATGAATAATCTTTGTCGCCCGTATCTTTATTGCCAGTATATGGTCTACAGCATTACCTACGGGTTATTTCCTTGTTTGCTTTTTGTTCTAGCATACGCTGTTTTGTGTCAGTATGATGAAAATATAGTCAATAATTGAAATTTCACAGATATTTCATATAGTCATGGTGCTATAGCTGATAACGATTTTTCGCAAATTCATTAAATAAATTCCACGCGGGGCTGTATTTGGCAATGGCATTACAGCTACTTCAAAGCTATACTATGCGCCGCGTTTAAAAGCGATAAAATAAAGATTGAAATTAAAGGACAAATAGTGACTCCTATTACTAAATCATTTCAGTATGGACAGCATACTGTAACTCTAGAGACGGGTGTAATTGCTCGTCAGGCGACAGCTGCGGTTCTTGCGAGCATGGACGACACGTCTGTACTGGTAACAGTAGTTGGTAAAAAAGAAGCCAAGCCAGATCAAGACTTCTTCCCTCTAACAGTAAACTACCAAGAAAAAGCATACGCTGCGGGTAAAATCCCAGGTGGTTTCTTCAAGCGTGAAGGTCGTCCATCTGAAGGCGAAACATTGACTGCGCGTCTTATCGACCGCCCAATTCGCCCATTATTCCCAGAAGGCTTCAAAAACGAAGTACAAGTTGTTGTTACTGTAATGTCTGCTAACCCAGATATCCCTACAGACATCATCTCTATGATTGGTACTTCTGCAGCGCTTGCTATCTCAGGTATTCCTTTCAACGGCCCAATCGGTGCGGCTCGTGTTGGTTATAGCAACGGCGAATACATTCTAAATACACGCGCAGAAGAGCAAGCTGACAGCCAGCTTGACCTTGTTGTTGCGGGTACTGAAGGTGCAGTACTTATGGTTGAATCAGAAGCTGACGTGCTTTCTGAAGATACTATGCTAGGTGCGGTAATGTTTGGTCACGAGCAACTTCAAACTGTGGTTAGCGCAGTTAACGAATTTGCTGCTGAAGTTGGCACTGAGAAGTGGGACTGGGCACCAGAAGCAGAAAACACTGCACTTAAAGATAAAGTTAAAGCACTAGCTGAAGCTGAAATGACAGCGGCTTACCAGATTTCTGACAAGTTAGAGCGTAAAGACGCGGTAACTGCAGCAACAGACAAAGCACTAGAAGCTATCCTTGCTGAAGACGAAGAGCAAGATAAGAAAGAAGTACTAGACCTTCTTCACGATCTTGAGTCTGACGTAGTACGTTCACGCATCCTTTCTGGCGCGCCACGTATCGACGGTCGTGAGCCAGCAATGATTCGTGCTCTAGACGTAGCAACAGGCATTCTTCCTCGTACACACGGTTCTGCACTATTTACTCGTGGTGAAACGCAGGCAATTGTTGCTGCTACGCTTGGTACAGAGCGTGACGCACAGATGATTGACGAGCTTCAAGGTAAGCGCGACAGCCGTTTCATGCTTCACTACAACTTCCCTCCATACTGTGTTGGTGAAACCGGTATGATTGGTTCGCCTAAGCGTCGTGAAATTGGTCACGGTCGTCTAGCGAAGCGTGGTATTCAAGCAGTAATGCCAAGTGAAGAAGAATTCCCGTACGTAGTACGTGTGGTTTCTGAAATCACAGAATCTAACGGTTCATCTTCGATGGCGTCTGTATGTGGTACTTCACTAGCGCTTATGGATGCAGGTGTTCCAATTAAAGCGTCTGTTGCGGGTATCGCAATGGGCCTAGTTAAGAGTGACGACAACTTTGTTGTACTTTCAGACATCCTTGGTGACGAAGATCACCTTGGCGACATGGACTTTAAAGTAGCGGGTACTACCGACGGTATTACTGCACTTCAAATGGACATTAAGATTGAAGGTATTACTAAAGAAATCATGCAAATTGCGCTTAAACAAGCAAAAGAAGCACGTTTGCACATTCTTAACGTAATGGACGAAGCAATTGGCGGTCACCGTGAAGAGCTAAGTGAATTTGCTCCACGCATTTACACAATGAAGATTGACCAAGACAAGATTCGTGACGTTATCGGTAAAGGCGGCGCAATGATCCGTCAAATTACTGAAGAGTCTGACACTAACATCGAGATTGAAGATGACGGTACTATCAAAATCTTCGCTACAGAGCGTGCGAAAGCAGACATCGCTATTGGCAAGATTGAGCAAGTAACCGCTGAAATTGAAGTTGGTAAGACTTACAACGGTAAGATTACACGTATTGTAGACTTCGGTGCGTTCGTAGAAGTACTTCCAGGTAAAGAAGGTCTTGTTCACATTTCACAAATTGCTCACGAGCGTGTGAACAAGGTTACTGACTACCTTAAAGAAGGTGAAATGGTTGACGTTAAGGTTATGGAAATCGACCGCCAGAACCGTGTACGTTTAAGCATTAAAGAGCTTCTAGAAAAGCCTGCGCCTAAGTCTGACGACGCAGAGTAATATCAATTAGGGTTTAAACCTAGTTTGTTATGTTTAAGTAAAAAGGGAGCTTGGCTCCCTTTTTTCGTTTTAGGTTTAAAAAGCAATAACGGGTTGGGTTTTGTTCGTTAACCCACACATTCAAACCATTACGAAAAGCGCTTTTTTAGAGGTATAAGATAATGGATAAGCAAACGCAAACTGAAGTAGAAGCAGCAGTATTCCGCCGCTTAGTAGAACACTTAGACGCAAATAAAGACGTTCAGAACATCGACCTGATGATTTTGGCGGATTTCTGCCGTAACTGCTTAGCTAAATGGTATTCGGCGGCTGCAAGCGAGCAGGGCGCTGAAATCAACTACGAAGCCGCACGTGAAGTGGTATACAAAATGCCGTACTCAGAGTGGAAAGAGAAGCACCAGCTTCCTGCTACTGATGAGCAGTTAGAGAAATTGGCTGCTAGGCAGGGGAAGTAGTTTTTAGTTAAGACGACATTTATTTTTGTGTTTTGAAAGCCGGCTAATGCTGGCTTTTTTGGTTTTTTGGTTGGGGGAATGCAATATTAGCTTTTGTGTGCTGATTTAGTAACTTTAATATCTGAGCTAGAAACGACTCTGAGGTTTTTCTTTATTTTTCTGTTGGTTGTGGGTTATTGTATTCGTAGATACAAGGACAGTTTCCCGAAAGTTGTGTGGATTAGCATGACGGTTTGGAGTGAGTAAGCTGTTAGATGATCATCAACAAAGGAGTGTACATTGGCAAATCCTAGGGTTTTTATTAGTTCAACATATTATGACTTAAAACATGTTCGAGCCTCAATGGATATATTTATTGAGTCTTTAGGCTACGAAACTGTATTGTCAGAAAAAGGAAATATTGCATACGCTCCAGATATGGCGCTAGATGAGTCCTGTTATAAAGAAATATTGAACACCGATATATTTGTATTAATTGTTGGTGGAAGATACGGTTCAGAAACTAGCGAAGGTGACACAAAAAAAAACAAAGAGTTCTTTGATAGATATGAGAGTGTTACAAAAAAGGAATTTGAAGAGGCTAATAAGCGTGACGTGCCTACCTACATCTTAATTGAAAGTAGCGTTTATTCTGAGTATCAAACATATTTGCGCAATAAAAAAAATGAAAATATTTCATATGCTCATGTTGACTCCGTGAACATATTTAAGTTTATTGAAAAAATACTTTCTCTACCTAGGAATAATGCTACCAAAACTTTTGAAAAATTTTCTGATATTGAAAGTTGGCTTAGAGAGCAGTGGGCAGGCCTTTTTCGTGAGCTTTTACAACGAATGTCAGAGCAAAAGAAATTCAACGAATTATCTCACCAAGTAGATGGGTTAAAAGAAATAAACACCACACTCAAAACTTACCTTGAGTCGGTTATGCAAGTTGTTTCACCTGATAAATCTAGTGAAATAATACAAGCGGAACATAAAAGGTTAGGAGATCTAGAGCGAGTAGAACAAGTAAAGTCCAGTGACTTGGGACGCTTCCTTAATGATGAGTACAAACTTCCTGTTGAAACTATTATTGATGAAATAGTAGCAGCCAAATCAGGGATTGGCTTTGCAAAATCTATAGCAAAGTACCCAAAAATAGGAAGTAGTTCACGTGACATAGTTAAGATTTTTGAAGAACACATTGAAGCAACGGATGATTTGAATCAACTTAGGCAGCTATTTGGCTTGAGTTCATTGCGAAGACCGCCTAAGAAATCATCTAACAAGCGTATCAAGAAGGACTAAAAAAACAGTTGGCTGTTTTAGTACTAAACAAAACAGGCATGTTTATGTACCCAGCTAATGCTGGCTTTTTTTGTTTTTAGCTTGCGTGAAATACACCAAATTTATCTTAACGTCGGTTTGGTGTTTTCTATAAATGAGCGAAAAACGACATTACTGTTTTTTCTCTATTTCTCTGGTGGTTATGGGGTATTGAAGTTTCAAGTACAAGGAGGGGTTCTCGAAAGTTGTGTGGATTAGCATGGCGGTTTGGGGATGAGCAAGCTGTTAAATTCTAAGGGAATCGTACATTGTCTAACTATAAAGATATGGAAACAGAGAAAGGCATGCTTCTATGGAGGGATTGCTTTGAAAAGCATATTCAGCTACTAACTTCATATGAAATAACAGTGAGAGAATGTCAGAATGAAAGGGCAGTCAAGCTCTATCCTATTTTTGCTTCGATAATTGAAGATTCAATATCACTAGATATTTTAGCAAAAAATTCTCGAGTGAATCAGTGCTACATAATTTCAAGAGCGCTACTAGAGAGAGTAATAAATTTCTGTTACCTCCTTTATTCTCCCGAAGAAGAGTACGAATCATTCGTTGCTTATACAAAAAACAAGGTTGCTCGCAGTCTTTCTAGAAAAATCGAAATTGGAGGCCAGAAAAAAATAAGTCTTGAGTTTTCCGGTGGACAATACGAACTTCCGAAAGATTACAGGGATGCCGTAGAGAGATTTACTAGCGAAAAAGGCAGAGAAATCCCAAGATGGACAAAATTGAACATAGAAAAAAGAGCAGATTTTTTGGACCTGAAGGCTGGTAGGAACTTATTATTACACGTTTTAATGATATACGGTGATGCGTCAGAAGCATTGCATGGGACGCTTTATGGGGCGCTTTTCCATCTTGGTACATTTAGTTCAGGAAACATACCAAGCGATCAAGAATCACTTGGTAAACATAGAAACAATACTTTGTCATTTTTGTATTTTATGGGGAGTGCAGCAATCGGAGTTCTACTGTTTTGTCTTAAAGAGAACGGAGTAGAATTATCAGAGGCTTATATTAAGGCAGATTCAGTCTTCAAAAATGCGGCAGAGAAATCTGGACTTGCACATGAAGCACGTGAAACTAGAGTATAAATTTAACAAGTTGCCGCACAATCGCCTTTCGGGCTGGACCTCCCTGACGATCGGCCTGTGGGCAAGGCGCTAGGTTTAAAGGCAAGTATCGTGGAATTATCAAAATATAAAATAGAATGGTCGTTACTAGCTTTTGGGCTGTTATGTATTTCAATATCTATATATTTCGATTTATGCTCTATTAACTTAACTACGTGGTTTGCACGTTCAGGCGCTATAGTTGTGCTAGTCGCAGCAATAGTTGAGTTTAGACTTGCATCTTATTCTTATGAAGATATCTATAATGCAGCCATCCAAACTGCAAGAAAAAAAGCGACTATGCCATCAGTTTCGGATAATTCAATAGTAAACGGTTTAGTTCAATCAAACCTAACAAAGAAACCAGAAGCGCCTCGTTCAAGAAAAATCCTTAGTGTTGTTTCTCATATCTTCGTCATTCTTGGCACTGCAGTATGGGGCTATGGTGATTTATTGGTTTCGTAAACCTAACAAGTGCACCAACAGGACGCAAAATCGTCGACTAACCAATACAGGCATGTTTGTGTGCAAAGTCATACATTTTGTGCCAGTCTATTCTCTATTTTAAATAGGTAATTGCAAAGACAACACACTTAACAAGACAGGCATGTTTATTTTTGCGGCTGCAAGCGAGCAGGTCGCTGATATCGACTACGAAGCCGCACGTGAAGTGGTATATAAAATGCCGTATTCAGAGTGGAAAGAGAAGCACCAGCTTCCCGCCACTACTAAACAAGACAGGCATCTTAGTACGCCTTTATTTTGCCGTAAAAGCGCGGTGATATGAATAATACTAAACAAGACATGCACCATAGCGTATGCAAGTTTACATTAGTCAATTGTCTTATATTTAAAAACAAGGAGGTTCGGTATGAGAATAAAGTGTCGTGACTGTGGTTTTTCAGAAGAAGTCAATTTAGATCTTTTTGTGAAAATCCTGGGTGGTGCAACAGCTGGATTTGGATTTTGGGCATGGACTAGCTTTCTTTTTGCCGGAACAGGCTTCGCTATGGCTATTTGCATAGCAATTATTACTGGCGGCGCAGCCATGCTCGCGTACAAAGATGAAATAATCGATTGGGTCGCCAATGAAGGCTATGAGTGCGAGAGTTGTGGAAGTAAAAGTTGGGAAGCCATATCTCCAGACAAAGAAAAAGAAATTAATGAACATGAAAAGTATCAGCGTAAGGTTAGTGCATCTTTCGAGCTTCAACAAAGAATCGAGACTGCCGAAGCATTATTACGTTCTGACGGGGTTGAATTTGAAAAAACTGAAAACAGCTGGCTTGTTTTGGAGTCGTCTGGTGAGTTAAAAGAAATAATTGGTATCAACCGGTTAGAACATTATATATCTTCATTATGAAATAACTTGGACTAGATAAGACAGGCATCTTTCGTCGTAAAGTATAAAATTTTGTGCCTGTTTTATTTCTTTAAACCAAACGCAATGTATAACCTAAATAGGACTTTAAATCTCACGGAGGAGCCAAATGAAGTATTTTTATAGTATAGTTTTTTTATTAATCGTAAGTAGTCCCTCATGTGCCAGCGAAGAGTTCTCCGATTTGCGCGCTGAGTTACTTGAAATGATGAAGCTGGACCAAGATACATTGCATGGTAAAACACAATTTAGCTTTGAAGAACTCAACGCAGAGCAATCGAAAAGACTCCAAGAGATAGTTGAGAAATTTGGCTGGCCAACAATAGAGATGGTAGGTAAAGATGCTTCTCAAGCGGCGTGGATTATCGTGCAACATGCAGATCACGATACTCAGTTTCAAAATAATATGTTGTCGATGATGCGTCCTTTGGCCATAAGCAAAGAGATTGACCCGGGTAACTACGTATACCTATATGACAGAACCCACACGCCTCAACTCTATGGGACACAAGGTAAATGTGAGGGAAGTACCTTTAAACCTTTTCCAATTAAAGAAATAGAGCAAATAAATGCGCGAAGGGGCGAGATGGGGATGTCATCGGTGCAAGAGTATTGGGATATGGCCTCAGAAAGAATGTGTGGCACAAGTAAGCGTTAAAAGTGCAAATCACGACATTAAAGCAGACATAAAACTAAGACAAGCATCTTTACGAAGAATACTAACAATCGCCAGCGACAAAACTCCATGGGCTCGTTTGGCTTTGCCCCTTTTTAAACAATATATGTCGTTAGACATTTAGGAATTAGTCACTATGGAACAGTCAGATGTTAAAAAGTATCAAGCTGCTAGGGAAGGTCTAGTAGTTTTGAAGCGATCATCACTTGCAATGCTTTTAATCAGTGTTCTTTTACCGTTTTCTCATGCTCTTGGTTTTTCGCAGTATTTGATTTATATGTTTCCTGGGCTCGCTGTATTCGTTTTCGTAAATATTTGGGTTGGATATAAGGGCGTTTCATACAAAGATCTCTTAAGCATTATTGAGCGACAAATATCTGAAGACCCTAAAGCAATTCAAAGGTTGTCACAGCGCGACACATAAGAAGCCTAATCGACTCAAACTGTGCCACTAGAAATTCCTGTACTCATTGCCTATACAGCCGTTCTCAGCAACAAACTCGTTGTACGCAGCTATGGCAGCTTTGTTTTCTTTTTTCCACCTTTCTTCTTCAAGACTTTTCAACTTGTCTTTAAGTGCCTGCTCTAAGGTCGCAGATAGGTTGACTTTTAAGTCTCTAGCTTTGTGCAATAAGTCGCTGTTTAAGCTTAAATTAGTCGCTTTTTTTGGGCATGGATGTCATATATATCTTGCATGCTATCTCTCCAATTGTCCTTAGATATCAAGTATATGCATTGCGATAAGTTAAACCTTAATAAGTCAGATATCTCTGTATACAGATGTATATATTTTGTGCCCGACTTGCTCTCTATTAAACTGCAAAGCTAACCGACTGATCACTAAAGACATCATGTTACAAATTGGTTAAAGCTTTTAGCTTAAAAGTTGACTAAACTAAATTAAGTAAGACAGGCATCTTTATTTTAGGCATTTAAAAGGAGAGTTTAAATGAATGGTGTTTATCGAATTCTTATCGCTCTTGTTCTTCTAGTCGCAGCTATCGCATCTTACAGTATGGGTATTCAGTCAGGTGTGTTTCTATTCATCATTTTGGGGCTTGTTTTAGAAGGGGCATTTTGGTTTGGCTTGTTTTCAACCAAAAGGCGTAATGAGGCTTAGCGATATGTACAAGCATTTTAATAGCTGTAATCAACAACTGGGGGCCTTATGCCTTACGTGAACGTACAGATTACTAAAGGTGCAAGTCGCGA
Organism: Alteromonas sp. PRIM-21; assembly: GCF_027563165.1. NCBI lineage: Bacteria > Pseudomonadati > Pseudomonadota > Gammaproteobacteria > Alteromonadales > Alteromonadaceae > Alteromonas > Alteromonas sp. PRIM-21. The sequence goes on from NZ_JADOEK010000001.1 coordinate 1,038,027, forward strand.
GCAGAAGGCTGAAATAGTGAAAGATATCACCGGCTCATTAGAACGAGTTTTAGGTAAAAAGCCGGAATATACGCACGTTGTAATTCAGGAAATTGAAGAAGAGGACTGGGGCTTCGCAGGCAAACTTACAGACGACTGGAAAAAGAGCGAATCCTAAAGTTGCTAATGCTTGTAGCTAAATTCACGTCTAAAGCCTCTAAGAAACGGGACTTTCTTTAGTAATATATCTGTTTTTTAAAATATATTTAGTAAGTGTTGTAATTGCATCTTAATTACCTTATTAATTCTAGCTCTAGAACTTACACCCAAAACTCAAATTAAACGGACTTAAAATGACATCAGAAGACTTAGACAAGATTTTACAAGTTATGGAACAGTGTCAGCCACAGGGAATAGGCATAATTACTCTAGCTGAAAAGGCAGAAATCGAAATACACGAGCTTAGAAAGTGTTTGCCAAAGCACAAAGATTATTTCGTTTTCCTTCCCAATGAACAAAAATACGCTATCAACAATTTTGGACCGTTCAAAGGCTCCAGAACCAACATGCTTGCTAACTACAAAAACGAATTGAAGAAACAAGAAGTAGAATGGTACTGGGTGTACTTTTTATTTTTTGCAGGCTGTTTTTCTTGCGCAATGGCGGTGCTTTCGAATGCTACATAGTACATCAATCAAAAAACTCGTTTCGTTCGCTAGAATATTTATAAACAGACCAGCTTCGCAATTATGCCTTATATAACTACTTACGATATTTCAAAATAACTCTCTAGGAAAAATGTTCCATTATGAATGTAGAGATAGTAAAAGCTGATTATAAAAATAAACAACACGCTCAGGATATCCCGTTTCTTCTAAACGAATACGCATGTGATCCTATGGGGGGAGGGGTGCCGCTAGCAGAATCAACTATGAAAAACCTTACTGCTAAGCTTTCTAATATTCCGCACGCTTTTAGTGTTTTAGTATACGTTGATGATGTCCACTTCCCCTAAACTGAGACAGACATAATTGGAGTTTTCTGCAATGATTAACGCAGGAGACGACTATGAAAAAATCACGCTATACAGAATCTCAGATCATTGGGGTGTTAAAGGAAGTTGATG